>JAHJQV010000006.1 GCA_018819105.1 Gammaproteobacteria bacterium | reverse complement strand
TGGATATGATTTTTTTCAGCAGTTTAATTTCATCTTTACTTAAATTGATCTTTATAGGTGCTGGCATACTGGGCTCGGTTGGTCATTGAGTATGCCGATAGTATAACATTTCTTGATTAAGTTTAGGACACTACACTAGCATATAGCTTTCTGCAGCAATACGCCTTATTTCAAATTCATTCTGATTTGAACTAACTCCCATCAGAAGTCTCATAGCTTGATTAGACACAAGATCATTAGCAGAAAACAGATCACACAAATCATTCGCTTCTTGCGCTTTCAAAACTTGAAAAACGACAATTTTTTTGGTTCTGTCAATAGATCGGATCTGATTGATCAGATCATCTCTAGCACGACAGGAACGAGGTATCTTGTCTCGCAATGATTGCAAATCCCAGACTTCAAACACTTCCAAAAACCCCTTCTACAAATCGATAAACCCTACAATCCACTAAGCCTCATTCAAATAATGCTCCAGCGCGCGTGCAGCGACTTTGAGCAGATCGTGTTCGGTGACGATGCCCAGCAACTGCTGGTTGCGATCGGTGACCGGCAGGTTGCTGAGCTTGTTCTCGCGCATCAGCCGGATGGCATCGACAGTGGGCGTGTCCGGACTGATGGTGACTGGATCGGCGGTCATGATGTCGCGCACGCTGACCTCGGTGTCATCGCTGCTGTCGTGGCCCTCGGCCAGAATTTTCAGCAGTGCCCGGTGCGACAGCATGCCGAGCAGCTTGCCGCTGTCGTCCTCCACCGGCACATGGCGGATATGCCGCCACTCCATCAGGCTGGCGGCAAAATCGACAATGTCATCCGGGCGCACGGTGAACAGGTCAGTGGTCATGAACTGCTCCACGGTACGGTAGCTGTCGCGCCAGTCCTGGCTGTGACAGAACTCGGCCAGCTGCCAGGTGTGCACCGGCTCGCCACTGGACTGCTGTGCAATCATCGATGAGGTGACCGTGCGCAGCGCTTCGTCACGCGAGCAGGCACCATCCATCTGTGCCAGTGATTCCAGCAGCCAGCGGGCACCGGTGCGGCGACTGGCCACGCGCTGCTCGATGATGCCCAGATACTTGCTGATGTCTGCAGCGTTGATGCCGGCCGATTCCAGGCCACGCTGTGCCAGCGGCAGCATCTGTTCCAGAATCAACTGGTGTGCCGGCAACTGCTCTTCATCAAACCAGACCTGCTGCGCGCGAATGCCGTCGCGGGCAGCGGCCATGAAATTGGATTTGACGTCGGCGAAGCGGATGTGGTCACGGATGTCGCCGACCTCCTCGCTTAAACCCGCCATCATGCCGAAATAAAACGCCGCATTGGCGATGGCATCCACCGCCGTCGGGCCCGACGGTATGACCCGGTTCTCGATACGCAGATGCGGTTTACCGTTGCTGGAAATGCCATAGCAGGGGCGATTCCAGCGATACACGGTGCCATTGTGCAGGCACAACGCGCGCAGCTTGGGAATCTCACCGCGCCGGACCATGCCGATCGGATCGTCCTCGGTGTCGCGGGTGAGGATGACACGAAACCGTGCGATGTCTTCCTTGAAGATTTCCACCACCGATTCTTCCACCCAGTGATCGCCGAAGTGCACGCGCGGTTGCAGCCCGCGCTGGGCATGGGTATCGGAGCGGGCATCGACGGAATGCTCGAACACGGCGATGCGGCTCTCATGCCACAGCCTTTTGCCAAGCAGAATGGGCGAGTTGACACAGGCCGCCAGCAACGGCCCGGTGACTGCCTGGGAAAAATTATAGAGCCGGCTGAAGTTCTGTGGATCAACCTGAAAATGTACCTGAAAGCTGGTGTTGCAGGCTTCCAGCATCAGTGAGTCAACGCGCAGACGCAGCTGGTCGATGCCTTTGATGTTGACCAGAAAATCGCTGCCGCGCAGCTTCAGAAAGGCCTCATTGAGCGCGTAATAGCGCGGCATGGGCAGCATGGCATCCAGCGTCAACTCCTTCGGACCGATGGTGGGCAGGATACCAACCAGAGCAATGTGATCATTGAACTTGGCCGCGTGCCTGCGCGCCACCGAAAGCACATCCTCCAGCTCTGCCTGCATGTCACTGAGACAGTGGCCACCGAATTCCTGCGGTGACAGATTGGCCTCCATGTTGAACTTGCCCAGTTCATGGGTGAAGTCATCGCGCTGGATCGATTCCAGAATCTCGGTGGCACGCCAGGACGGCAGATAGGAGCGGTTGACCAGAAACATCTCCTGTTCAGCCCCAATGCGCCGCATGCCGGTTTCGAACATGTCGTTGTCCAGCATGTAGGCCATCGCCCGCACTTCATCCAGCAATGCCCGCATGAATGCGCGGCGGCTCATTTCTTCGGGATGCGAATTGATGTTCTGGTCACCCATATTGCGTCTGCCCTGATGCTGTCGGCGCGCTGGCCATGGTCACAGACGTTGATCATAGCAGCAATCGCTGGCAGCACAAATCGCCCGACCGGTCGCGACATGATCAGATTGGTGCAGCTGATCGGCACGCGCAGACCCTGATCGGCAGCAACTTGCCAACGATACTTGCCTTGTGCGATAGTTGCGGCGATAACCGGCATGCACAGCGAGAACGCAAACATGGATAAACCCTGGCTGAAAAGCTACCCGCAAGGCATGGCCACCGAGATTGATCTCGGCACGCGCCAGTCGCTGATCGAACTGATTGACGAAAGCTGCCAGAAGTTTGCCGACAAACCCGCTTACGACAGCCTCGGCAAGGTCATGAGCTATGCCGAGATCGACCGCCACAGCAGGTCGTTTGCCGCCTGGCTGCAACAGCATGGCCTGGAACCGGGTGACCGCGTGGCGATCATGATGCCCAATCTGCTGCAGTATCCCATCGCGCTGTTCGGCATCCTGCGCGCCGGCATGGTTGCGGTCAACACCAACCCCATGTACACCGCACGCGAGTTGAAACACCAGCTGACCGATTCCGGGGCCAAGGCGATTGTCGTGCTGGACAACTTCGCCCATGTCGTGCAACAGGTGCTCGCGGACACCGATGTGCAGCAGGTGATCACCACCAGCGTAGGCGAACTGCTTGGTTTTCCCAAGGGCGCGATCATCGATTTCGTGCTCAAATACGTGAAGAAACAGGTGCCTGGCTACCAGCTGCCGGAGGCAACACGCTTTGGCACCGTGCTCAAGCAGGGTCAGGGCTATCAGTTCCGGCCGGTCACGCGCAGCCTTGATGACATCGCTTTCCTGCAGTACACCGGCGGCACCACCGGCGTGGCCAAAGGTGCCATGCTGACCCACAGCAACATGCTGTCCAATGCCGAGCAGTCGGATTTGTGGCTGCAGTCGATCGGCCTGGACGATGAAGAGGTCATCATCACCGCACTGCCGCTCTATCATGTGTTTGCATTGACCGCAAACTGTCTGCTGTTTTTCAAGATCGGCGGCCTTAACCGGCTCATCGCCAACCCGCGCGACATGAAGAAGTTTGTCTCCGAACTGCAGCGCGCACGTTTCACCGGCATCACCGGCGTCAACACCTTGTTCAACGGCCTGCTCAACACCCCGGGGTTTGCTGAAACCGATTTCAGCAAGCTCAAATTCACCCTGGGCGGTGGCATGGCGGTGCAGCGTGTGGTGGCGGAAAAATGGCGCCAGGTCACCGGCAAGCCGCTGATGGAAGCCTACGGCCTGACCGAAACCTCACCGGCAGCCTGCATCAATCCGGTCACCATCAAGGAGTTCAACGGTTCCATCGGGCTGCCGATTGCATCCACCGAATGCAGCATCCAGGACGCCGACGGCAAGCTGTTGCCGGCCGGTGAGATCGGCGAGTTGTGCGTGCGTGGACCACAGGTGATGAAAGGCTACTGGCAACGCCCGGAAGAAACCGCCAAGACCATGACCGCAGACGGCTGGCTGCGCACCGGTGATGTCGCGCGCATGGATGAGGACGGCTTTTTCTACATCGTCGACCGCAAGAAAGACATGATTCTGGTGTCCGGTTTCAATGTCTATCCGAACGAGGTCGAGGATGTGCTGGCAAGTCACCCGGACGTGCTGGAGGTTGGCGTCATCGGTGTCTACGACGCCAAAGCCGGTGAGGCGGTGAAGGCTGTGGTGGTGCGCAAATCCGACAGTCTCAACCCCAGCGAACTGCGCGAATGGGCAAAACGCGAACTGACCGGCTACAAAGTGCCCAAGCACTTTCATTTTGTCGAGGAATTGCCCAAGTCCAACGTTGGCAAGATTCTGCGCAAGGATCTGCGTGACCTGTATGGCGACAGCAGGAAGGATTAAGTCGCAAGCAGCAACACCGCAGTCAGCGCTTACCCTTTGCCTGCATACGCAGACAAAGGCGCTGGATTGAGCACAGCATAAACCCGGAAAATTTCATTGTTTACGCACCCCACGTCCCGACGGCTGCTGCTGTTCGGGCTGCTGGCCACTTTGTTTTCGGCCTTCGGTCAGACCTTTTTCATCGGCCTGTTCAGCGGTCTGTGGCGGGACGAATTCGGCCTCAGCAATGCCCGCATCAGCCTGCTCTACAGTGCGGCCACCCTGATCAGTGGCGGCCTGATCATCAAGCTCGGCGGCTGGCTGGATGACATCCCGCTGCATCGCTACACCGCCGTGGTGGTGGTGGCGTTCGCCTGCGGCTGTGTGCTGATCGCGCTGGCACCGGCAGCCTGGGTGCTGCTGCCGGGCATCCTGCTGTTGCGGCTATGCGGACAGGGCCTGATGGGCCACATCGCCATGAGCACGATTGCGCGCTATTTCAGCAGCGGACGTGGGCGTGCCCTGTCCATCGCACAGCTGGGCTTTCCCCTCGGCGAAGCCAGCTTTCCGCTGCTGGTTGTGGCGGCGCTGGGCAGCATGCACTGGCGCAGCCTCTGGTGGCTGGCCGCTTTGCTGCTGCTGCTGCTGTTGCCGCTTTTGCTGCTGCTGTCACGCAGCGTACCACCGCCGGAAACCCAGATGGCGGCAGACCAGTCCGATGCCAGCCGTCGGCATGTCTTGCGCGATCAGCGCTTCTATCTGATTCTGCCGGTGATTCTGGCCGCCCCGTTCATCATTACCGGGCTGTTCTTTCATCAGGCGGCGGTGGCGGCGGCGATGCAATGGCCATTGGCACTGCTGGCTTCGGCTTTTGTCGTGTTCGCCATCTGCCAGGTCGGCAGTGGCCTGCTCACCGGCTGGCTGATTGACCGTTTCACGGCGCGCCGGCTAATGCGCTTTTATCTGTTTCCCATGGGCAGTGCCTGCCTGCTGCTGTGGCTGCAGAGCAGCCACTGGCTGGCCTTTGTCTATATGGGTCTGCTGGGTTTATCGGCCGGCGCCAACAGCACGGTCTCCGGTGCGTTGTGGGCGGAAATGTATGGCACCCGGCACATTGGTGCCATCCGTGCCATGCAGCATGCACTGATGGTGCTCAGCACGGCGGCCTCGCCGTTGTTGCTGGGTGTGCTGATGGACAGCGGTGTGGACATGCGCGCACTGGCGGCAACCATGGGCGGCTATGCACTGCTGGCCGCCCCGCTGCTCGGTGGCGTGGTCATGCGCCCTGGCCCGGTCAATCGCAGTCGTCAATGATTGTTCATTGCGCATTCAGCGACCTTGATATAGTGTAAACCGTCCCAGCCACACCGATCAGATTCCAGAGGGCACGTGAAAGCACGCCATCGCATCGCCATTGCCGATCACCTCCTCGCCGCCGGTCTGCTGCTGGGCAGCGTGTTTGCACCCGGTGCCGCTGCCGATGAGCTGACGCTGGGACTGGGCGTGGGCTGGCTGCCCGAGTTTGAAGGCTCCAACGATTTCCGTACCATCCCGCTGCCCAGCTTCAAATACAAGACCGACTGGATTGAAATCAAGCCCAGCCAGCTGGGCCTGGAGGCGGATCTGTTTCCGGGGGCAAAGTTTGATCTGGGGCCGATCGTGCGCTACGGCTCCGGTCGCAATGACCGCCGCCGGGTCGATGACCCGGTGGTCAGCCTGCTGGAAAAGGTGGATGACGCCATGGAGTTCGGCTTTGCCTTCAGTGGCGGCGTACCGGTGGACATCATCGGCATTGATGATCCTGGCATCATCGCCACCCGTATCGAAGTCATCCACGGCCTCAACAGCGGCCATGGCGGCACCACGGTGGAAGGCGCGTTCCGTTTCGTGCGGCCACTGTCCAACCGATTCACCATGGTCAGCAGTGTCTCGCTGACCTGGGCATCCAGCGATTACCAGCGGGCGTTTTTCTCGGTGACACCGGAAGATGCCCTGCGCAGTGGCTTGCCGGAATTCCAGGCCAATGCCGGGCTCAAGGACATTGCGGTTTCCCTGGCCGGGCGCTACAAATTCAACGAGCGCTGGCGCTCTTCGGTGATTTTTCAGCTGCGGCGTCTGGTCGGCACGGCCTCGGACAGCCCGATCGTGAGCATACGCGGCAATCCCAACCAGCCTTTCATGGGCATCAATCTGGAATACAAGGTGTTCTGATCGTCGGTGCAACTGCCGGACAGGCAAAAAAATGCCCGGTCTGACCGGGCATTTTTTATTTTCAGCTAATGACCTGGATCATTCCTCGATAAGCAGACCACGGCGTTCCAGCAGTGGCTGGATGTCCGGATCCTTGCCGGCAAAATCGCGGAACAACTGCATGGCATCCTTGCTGCCGCCCTGTGACAGCAGGGTGGCGCGGAAATGGTCACCGTTCTCACGCAACATGCCGCCGTTTTCCTTGAACCACTTGACGCTCTCGGCATCCAGCACCTCACTCCAGATGTAGGAGTAGTAGCCGGCCGAGTAGCCGCCCAGGATGTGCGAGAAGTACAGCGTGCGGTAGCGGCTGGGCACCGGATCGTAAGCGATGCCGGCCTGCTGCAGGCAGTTGGCTTCAAAATCCAGCACTGCATCTGGCGCCGGAATCTCGTCCACACCCAGGGTGTGGTAGCACATGTCCAGAATGGAGGCAGCCAGGTATTCCGTGGTGCGATAGCCCTCGTTGAATTTTTCCGCTTCGATCACGCGGTCCAGCAAGGCCTGCGGAATGCGCTCGCCGGTTTCGTGATGCAGCGCATAGTTTTCCAGAATGTCCGGCCAGGTGGCCCACATCTCATTGACCTGCGACGGGTATTCGACAAAGTCACGCGGCACCGAGGTACCGGAGAAGCTGGGATAGGTCACAGCGGAGAACATGCCATGCAGGGCGTGACCGAACTCGTGGAACATGGTGGTGACTTCATCCATGGTCATCAGCGTCGGCTCGCCGGCAGGCGGCTTCTGGATGTTCTGGTGATTGGCCACCACCGGGCTGGTGCCGAGCAGGTCTGACTGCGACACGTAGGCATTCATCCATGCACCACCGCGCTTGGACGGCCGGGCATAGAAATCAGCAATGAAAAAGGCCAGCGTTTCGCCATCGTGATCGAACACTTCAAAAGCACGCACATCCGGGTGGTAAACCGGCAGATCCGGACGCTCCTTGAAAGTGATGCCATAGACTTTTTCGGCAGCATAGAACACGCCGTTTTTCAGCACGCTGTCCAGCTCGAAATACGGCTTGATCTGGCTTTCGTCAAAATCGTACTGTTCCTGGCGCACCATTTCGGTGTAGTACGGCCAGTCCCACGACTGCAGTTCGAACGGCTCGGCCTCGACCTCGTTGATCTTGGCCTGCAGCACTGCGCCTTCCTTGCGCGCGTTGGCAGCGGCCACCGGCGCCAGCTTGCCGAGCAGCTCCTGCACCGCGCTGATGGTCTTGGCGGTGGTCTCTTCCAGCACGTAGTCGGCGTGGGTGGCGTAACCCAGCATGTTGGCCTTTTCCGCACGCAGCTTGAACACGGTGGAGACGATTTCGCGATTGTCGTACTCGTTGCCGCGTCCGCCACGCACCAGTGAGGCACGCATCAGCTTTTCACGCACAGCGCGATTTTCCAGCACCGCCAGCTGTGGCTGGCTGGAATAATTCATCAGTGTGAGCACATATTTGCCTTCCAGATCGCGGTTTTTCGCTTCTTCTGCTGCGGCTTCGATCTGCGCGTCAGTGAGACCGGCCAATTCCTCGACCGTGTCCACCACGATCGCAGAAGCGTTGACTTCCTTCAGCACGTTCTGCGAAAACTGTGTGCCCAGACGTGCCAGTTCGCCGTTGATTTCACGCAGGCGGTCTTTTTGGGCTTCATCCAGTTGCGCGCCGGCGCGCACAAAATTGCGCTGGTATTCTTCCAACAGCCGCAGCTGCTCGGTATCCAGGCCCAGCTGATCACGACGCTGATACAGGTCATTGACACGGGCGAACAGCTGCGGGTTGAGCTGAATGGCATCGCGGTGGGCCGACAGTTTCGGCGACATTTCACGCTGAATGGCCTGACGGGTGTCGTTGGTGTCGGCACCGGCAAGGCTGAAGAAAACGCTGGTGACACGATCCAGCAGCGGGCCACTGCGTTCCATGGCGATGATGGTGTTGTCGAATGTGGCCGCTTCCGGATTGCTGGCAATCTGCTCCACTTCCTGCAGATGCTCGCGCATGCCTCGCTCCATGGCCGGCACGAAATGCTCGTCCTTGATGCGATCAAAATGCGGATACTGGAATGGCAGCGTGGAGACCTGGTAAAACGGGTTGTCGACCTCGGTGGCGGTCTGCTCTGCAGCAGTGTCGGCCTGCTCGCTGGCTGTGTCAGTGGCCTGCCCGTCAGCAGCGCTGTCGACCGCAGGCTCGGCCTGGTCATTGCCACAGGCGCTGAGCAGCGCCAGCGTCATGGCCATGATCAGGGATCGGTTCAGAATTCGGTTCATGTTCACAATCATCTCTCGGTTAACAAATAACACACCATGATAACAAATGCCGCGCAGCGACAACGCTCACCGCCATGGCTATGCGACCGGTGGTCGGTGCCATCGGATGAACGTCTGCACAGGACGGCTGCCGTCTGGCCGGTACGTAACCTGGACATCAACCAGCATCAGGCTGGCAACATCAGTCCCGCAGCGGCCAGCGCCGCAGCACGCCATACGGCTGCGACGGCTGCGATTGCAGCAGCACAAACTCATGCACTGGCCATTGCAGCGGTGTCATGCCCGGCAGTCGCGGCGGCTGTCCGACGTGACGATACAGCGTCATGTGCGGCACCCATTCACGCTGGCTGCGGTAGGACAAGCCAACGGCGTCGCTGCAGTCTCTGAGCATCTGCACCAGCGCAACACCCGGCAGCGTTGCTGCGCCCCCCAGCCACAGCACCCTGGGCCGGGCAAACCAGCCGAACCGGTCCAGCAGCAGTGCGAAGCGCTGCGCTGACAGGTCATCAACCCGACGACACAACTCAGTGATGTCCGGTCTGGTCTGATTGCCGAGAAACAACAGGGTCAGATGCAGATTGTGCACCGGCACGGCACGCCACGACCGCTGCGCAACAGTACGCTGCGATGTGGTGATCGCCGGCACGGGCTGGCCGTTCAATGCCGGCAACTGCTCGCTGGCAGTGGCAATCTGTGCCCGCAATGATGTGCCTGGCCACAGGGCAAAGAACACGCGCATGCGCTCATGATCATTGGCCATCACGGCCGCTGCTCACGGCGACCACACTGCGCCCACAGCAGCAGGGTCAGAATCGCACCCAGCAAGGCCAGCAGGCTGTCCTTCTGCGCATCAAACTCATCGCCCTGGGTGCCCAGGTAGGCAGCGCCCAGTTCCGGGCTGATAAGCATGGCCGCGATGGCTTCAATCGCCTCATACAGCGCACTGAAAGCCATGATCACACTCAGGCTCAGCAACCACAGCCAGTGCCCGTGAAGGCGGGCCGCCCGGCACAACAGTTCCCGAACTGGAATGACGATCAGCAGACCAAAGGCAAAATGCACCAGGCGATCATAATGATTGCGCTGCCAGCCAAACCAGTCCTGCATCCAGTAGCCCAGCGGCGTTTCCGAGTAGGTGTAGTGTGCGCCGATCAGATGCAGACTCAGAAAAACGGTGATCAGGGCATACGCCAGCGTGCTGAACGCAAAACGACTGCGCGTGGCAGCCAGCGCGATGACGGCCACAAACACCAGCAGGTTTTCCAGCAGCCAGTCGTGCCGGTAACTGGGTGCAACGGCAGTGACCAGCCACAGCAGCAACAGCCAGCCCATCAGGACGCGTTCCATGGTTGGATTTTGCTGCATGCTGATCTACTCCCGGCGGAAACATGGCAACGTTTAACAAGACGCAAAAGCGCTAGGCCACCCGGACACGGGTACTGCTAACTGACCCAGGTCTGAGCCATCACCATGATACAGCGGCCAGACGTTCCCGGGCAGCCGCGAGGGAGCGAGACCGTAGTACTTACCCCCCATCCCAACCTTCCCCCGCCTGCGGGGGAAGGAGTGGTTCCGAGACAGCTGATCAGTTCGAAACAAAGCTCAGGAGCGCCAGCGTCCCGCTGGCAATCGATGATTTGAGTCATGGCGACCGGGTTCCGTGGCAGGTTGTGGCTTCCAAGCCATGAAGGTAGCGTTCTGCTCCATTCTTGATGGCCCTGAATTCCGCACGGTGAAGTTTGCAGCCAGCCCCGGAGAAGTTCGAGCCCTGGAGAAGTTCATGGCCTGATCCAAGATTAAAGCCGGCAACCAGCCTCCGAGAGGTTCATCGTCTGCTCCTCAAGGTGAAGCTGATAACCCCCTCCCCCGTGCACGGGGGAGGGTTGGGGTGGGGGCTTCAGCAGCAAACACTGAAATTAAGCC
>JAHJQV010000005.1 GCA_018819105.1 Gammaproteobacteria bacterium | reverse complement strand
TCTCGATGTTGTGCGTCAGCAACAAGGTGCTGGCACCGGTGCGTGCCGACGCCAGCGCCGCTTCGGTGCCGGCATGGCCACCGCCAATGACGATCACATCGAATGTTTTTGGATAATCCGTCATGACAGCAATACCTTGTACCGCGTTGGTTCTCTTAAGCAGGCATCTATTGTAGCAAAAACATTGCTTTATCCTGCCAGCAGCAGCAGCTGGCGCAAGCGCTCACGCGCACGCTACTTTCATCTGCCGGTGGCATGGCAGATAATGCATGCTGCCATCAACCCCAGCAGGCCAGGTCAACATTGAGCAAGCATCCAGACGAGGTTTCCCACAACTGGCAACTCGGCCTGATGTTCTCGCTGATCACCATGTTCAGCTGGGCATCGCTGCCACTGGCGCTGGAAGTGTCGCTGAAGTACACCGACGCCTGGTCGCTGACCTGGTTTCGCATGCTACTGGCTGCGCTGCTGCTGGGCATCTGGCGCAGCAGCGTGGGCCGGCCTGCGCCACAGCCGCTGCGACAGCAGTCGGTGGGTAACTTCGTACTGTTGACGCTGGCAGCCGCCCTGCTAACCGGCAATTACGTGTTCTTTCTGCTCGGTCTGCGCGACACCACCCCGGCCAATGCCCAGGTATTGATTCAAATGGCACCGGTGCTGATGGCCATTGGCGGCATGCTGTTCTTTCGCGAACGCTATAACCGCTGGCAGTGGCTGGGGTTTGTCATTCTGCTGGGCGGACTGGGACTGTTTTTTCGTGATCAGCTGCTCAGTCTGGGCACCACATCGAACTATGTGCGCGGCATTGGCTTCATGCTGATCGCAGCCATTTCCTGGGCCAGTTACGCATTGCTGCAAAAACGGCTGATGCGCGGGCTGAAAGCCATGCAGATCATGCTGTTCATTTATATCTGCAGCAGCCTGTTGCTGTTGCCGGCGGTGGACTTTTCCAGCTTCCGCGGGCTGTCGCTGACGGCCTGGATGTGGCTGGTGTTCTGTGGACTGAACACGCTGGTGGCTTACGGCTCGTTTGGCGAAGCCATGCACCACTGGGAAGCGTCCCGGGTGTCGGCCATCATTTCTGTGACACCATTGGGCACCATCGCGGTCTTAACGCTGACCGCGATGTTCAAGCCAGGCCTGGTCGAGGCGGAAAGCCTGAGCTGGCTGAGCCTGGGTGCTGCAGCCATCGTCGTCTGCGGCTCCATGCTGACCAGCCTGGCGGGCAAACGTCGGCGCGCAGCCATCGGCCAGCCGGCAGCCATCGAGAGCCCGCTGCACGACGGCGACGAAGCGGACCGCGCAGACGATCATCACTGATGACACTGCCATCATGAACCCATCAGCAATGCCATCAGCAACCTTTTAACCAAGCGGATAACCAGCATGCCAAAAACCACTTATGACCTGCAGGGCTACACCATCAATCTGCATCATGTGCTGATGCTGACCCCAATATTTACTGCCAAGGACGATGAGGGCTTTCAGTTCAATGTGCGCCTGCTGGATCTGAAACTGTCGTTCAAGTTTCCCACCCGGCAGGATGCCACCATGCAGCGCGAGCTGCTGGTCAAGGCAATCAATGAGGCCCAGGCAGGCTGAGTCGTCGGGGCTTGATCAAGCCAACAGTCGTTCCAGCATTTCGCCCAGCGCGGTGGAACCATCCGGCCGCTGCTGCAGCTTTTCCAGCTGCGCCTGCATCAACTCACGCCGCTGCGGATCAAACGCACGCCAGCGACTGAAGCAGTTGGCCAGCCGTGCTGCCAGCTGCGGGTTGAGCCGGTCCTGTGCCGCCAGCTGATCGGCCACGAAAGCGTAGCCACTGCCATCGGCAGCATGGAATGAGGTCAGATTGGCCGCGCTGAAGCTGCCCAGTACAGCCCTTACCTTGTTCGGGTTGCGCTCGTTGTAGGCCGGGTGCTGCAGCAATTGCTCCAGCTCGGCAATGCTGAGCCCTGTGCTCATCGCCTGTACCGCAAACCACTTGTCCATGACCAGCGGGTAGTTCTGGTAGCGTGTGGCAAAATCCTGCAGCGCCGCATGCGCATGCACACTGCGGTGCCACACCAGTTGGGCCAGCGCTGCCATGCGATCAGTCATGTTGTCGGCATCGTTGTAGCTGGCGTAAACCCGCTCGGCCATGGCCTCGTCCTGGCTGAACATCAACCACGATTGCAGCGTGTTGCGCAGGCTGCGCGTGGCCATGGCTGTGGCGCTGAGCGACCATGCTGCCGGGGTCTGCAACTGCTGCATGCGTGCCAGCATCTGGCCGCCCAGGGCATGGGCCACCTGTTGACCGAGCAGGCTGCGCGCCTGATGGATGCGATCAATGTCCACCTGCTCGTAGCGACGACTGAAGTAATCCTCACTGACCAGGCTGAGCAGTTGCGCCAGCAGCGCCGGGTCGCTGTCACGGTCATTGATCACCGCCGCCATCGCCTGCAGATACTGCGGATCAAGCTGTGGCTGTGCGGTGTCGACCACCCCGTCATCCGGCCTGTCGGCCAGTGCCTGGTAGAGATCATCGAGCACGGTCAGCTGCAGTCGCTCGGCGGCGTCATAGCGATTCACCGCATCATCGTCGTGCTGCATGAGACAGGCCAGATCTTCGCGCGCATAGTCGTACTGCAGGCGTACCGGTGCCGACAGTCCGCGCAGGATGGACGGCACCGGAGGGCTGTCGACCTGTTCCAGCACGAGCTCCTGCTGCGCACGGTCGAACATGATAAGCAGATCGCCCTGGTCATCCCGGGACACGTTGTCCGCCGCAGGCACCTGTGCCGGGATTTTTGCTCCGGCACGGTCAAACAGCGCCAATCTGATTGGAATCGGCAGCGGTGCCGCCTGCTGGCCGGCCACCTGCGGCAGTTGCTGACGCAGCTGCAGCCGGCAGCTGCGCTGCTGCCGGTCATGGCTCAGGGTCACCTGCAGCTGCGGCGTGCCTGCGGTGCTGTACCAGCGGAAGAAGCTCTGCAGATCAACGTCGTTGGCATCGGCCATGGCAGCGACAAAATCATCGCAGGTGACCGCCTGACCGTCGTGGCGCTGAAAGTACAGCCGCATGCCCTGCTGAAAGCCCTGCTCGCCCAGCATGCTGTGCAGCATGCGAATGACCTCGGCCCCTTTCTGATAGACCGTGGCGGTGTAAAAATTGTTGATCTCCTGATAGGCATCCGGCCGGATCGGATGCGCCATAGGCCCGGCGTCCTCGGCAAACTGGTATTCGCGCAGCGCGCGCACATCCTGGATGCGCTTGACAGCGCGCGACTGCATGTCGGCAGAGAACTCCTGATCTCGGAATACTGTCAGCCCCTCCTTCAGTGTGAGCTGGAACCAGTCCCGGCAGGTGACCCGGTTGCCGGTCCAGTTATGGAAATATTCATGTCCGATCACGGCCTCAACAGCGCTGAAGTCGGCATCGGTGGCAGTTTCCCGATCGGCCAGCACATAGCGCGAATTGAAGATGTTCAGTGACTTGTTTTCCATCGCCCCCATGTTGAAATCGTGCGTGACCACAACGTGATAAACGTCGAGATCGTAGTGCAGGCCAAAGCGCTGTTCATCCCAGCGCATTGCCCGTTGCAGGGAGGCCATGGCGTGCTCGCACTGATCCTCGCTGCCGTGCTCGACATAAAACTTCAATGCCACCCGGCGCTCATCGCCGCTGCCTTCGGCAATGCTATAGACGCGCTCCACGCAGGCCAGATCACCAGCCACCAGGGCGAACAGATAACTGGGCTTGGGAAACGGGTCGTCCCACACCACCCGCAGACGACCGTCGGCCAGCTGTTCTGCAGCGACCTGATTGCCATTGCTCAGCAGCACCGGGAAGCGCTTGCCATCGGCCAGCATGACCACCCGGTAACGACACATGACGTCGGGGCGGTCAAGAAAGTAGGTGATGCGGCGAAACCCCTCCGCCTCGCACTGGGTGAGCAGAAAGTCACCGGACACATACAGACCCTCCAGCGCGGTGTTGGTCTCCGGCTGGATCGCCACTTCGATCTGAATCCGCGCAGATTCAGGCAACACGCCCAGCCGCAGCACCCGATCTGTCTGCTCATATTGCGCCGGCTGCAGCAGTTCGCCGTTGACCCGCACGCTGCGCAGCGTGAGCTGCTCGCCATCGAGCTGCAGTGGCGGCAGCTCGCCTGAGTGCTGCGGATTCGGGTAGACGACAAACTCACTGCGCACCAGCGTCTGCGCCTGGTCGAGAGCAAACTCAAGCTCCAGTGCATCCACCAGATAGGCAGAAGGTCGATAATCTCCGCGCCGGGTGATCTGCGCTGTGGCTGAGCTGTGGGTGTGATCGTGCTGCATGATGTGAGGGTGTCCTGATTGACTTTGATTGACTTTGATTGACTGATACTGATTGGCTGTCGTTTGACAGATACGGGATTGCTGATTTATGCCATGACTCTCATCAACTTGGTTCGGCGCTGGCATTATTCAACAGCGCGCGCATCTGCTGCAGTTGCTGCGTGTTGAGGCTGCCCTTGTCTGCGGCCATGTCCAGCACCACGCCGGCCAGGGCCCGGATCGCCAGTTGCTGACTGTCGCGCAGGCCAGCGCCGGCCTGCAGCAGTCTGGCGCTGGCTGCTGCGTCACCTCGCTCCAGCGGCCCGGTGAGCGCCGCCAGGCCACCGCTGGCGGCCAGATTCGACGCCACTGTGCTGCTCAGGCTGGCCAGCAGCAAGCGGCTTTGCTGCTCATCGAAACCGGCCCGCTGCAGCAAGCGCTCGGCCATGTGATGCAGCGCGCACTGATAATTGCTGACCATGACCAGTGCGGCATGGTAGCTGGCTCGATCCATGTCCCGGGCAGCCTGCAGAGTATGCATGCCGAGACGGTCAAACGCAGCCGCAAGCGCAGTGATGGATTCGGGTGCGGCTTCCAGCACACAGTAACTGCCGCTGAGTTGCTGCAGTGCGCGTTGCGGCTCGGCAAACGAAAGCACCGGATGGGCGGCAGCGACCGCCACCGCCCCCGGCCACGCATCAGCCCTGCCCAGCGCCGCTGCATCAAGCTGGCCACTGAGGTGAAAGGCCAGCTGCAACGGCAGATCAGCTTGCGTCAAGCCACGCCAGCTCTGCTGCAGCGCCTGTGCCGTGTCCGCCACCGCCGAATCCGGGGGACCCAGCAGCAGCCAGTGCTGTGCGGCCGATCCTCGCTGCTGCTGCAACCCCTGACAGAACTGCTGCAGATCCGCACAGGGTTGGCCGCCGCCAATCAGTTCGGCCGCAGCCCTGGCGCTCTGGCGTGAACGGTTCAGCAGCATGCCCACAGACATGACACCGGCACTGCGCCAGGCCGCAGCCAATGTGCCCGCCGCGCGCCCGGCACCAATGATGTGCAGGCAGATGTCAGTCATCGCCCCTGCGCTCGCATCGCTCCAGGCGTGCTGTTGTACTCAGTGCAGCGGATCACGCTGCTCAGCCTCACGCTGTGGCAGCAGATCTTCCGCTGCAGCATCCGCTTCATCCTCCCAGGCATAGCGTTTTACCGGTGGACGATCCCAGTCCCGGTAGATCACTGCCAGCACAATGCCAAGCACAAAGCCGGCCAGATGCATCTCCCAGGACACAGGCCCTGCGGTCGGCACCAGGCCGGCCAGCAATGGACTGAACATGAACCAGATCAGCAGGGACACCGAAATGGAGCGGATGTCCCGGCGCAGCAGGCCAGAGACAAAGATGAACGACAACAGACCGTACACCACGCCGCTGATGCCGATGTGGATGTCAGGACGACCGAACACCCACACCACCACCGAGGTACCGAAATAGATCACCGGTGCCACCCGCAGGCTGGCATTCGGGTAGATGAACAGCATGGTCGTAAGCACCACCAGCAAGGGCATGGTATTGGCAATCAGATGCTGCCAGCTGCCGTGCAGCAGGGGCGTATAAAGAATCCCCCACAGACCGGACTGCTGCTGCGGCAGCAATCCATACTGCTGCATGTTCAGTCCGAGCAGCCAGTTGCTGATGAACACCAGCCAGATCAGCGTGGTGAACAGCACGCTGAAACGCAGCGCGGTGACGAAATTGCGTCGGCTGCGCAGTGATGTGGTGTAACCCGGATCAGGTTGGTCAATTTTCATGCAAGCCACTTCGCTGCTGCAGGCTTTTGCGCTGCAGCTGTTGGATGCCATTGGCAATGCGCGAGCGTGCCAGCTGCATCAGTTCGCGCACCTGTTCGGCGCTGTCTTGCAGGCCGGCTGTTTCGATGGCAGGATGAATCTGCAGCCGCACGCTGCCGTAGGCGGGCAGCAACTGCCCCGGTCGCATCAGCTCCCAGGCACCTTCAATGGACACTGGCAGAATCGGCATGTTCAGCATCAGTGCAGTGCGAAATGCTCCGCTCTTGAACGGCATCAACTCGCCGCTCTTGCTGCGCGTGCCTTCCGGGAAGAACAGCATGCCTTCACCGGGCTCCAGCCGCAGCACCGCCTGATTGATGCTGGCGATGGCGGCATCGCGATCCTGGCGATCAACGAAAACATGACCAACGAGGCGACAACCCCAGCCGATCAGCGGCATGCTGCGGATCTCCTGTTTCACGATCCAGCGCAGATCAAGTCCCAGTCTGCCATACAGCGCAAGAATGTCCAGTTGCGACTCGTGATTGCAGACCACCACGTAGGCGCGATCCCGATCGATGTGCTCACGGCCGCGAATGCGCACCCGCAGCGGCAGCATGGTGGTCAGCACCCGCGTCCAGACCGGTGCCACCCAGGCCCCGGCACGCCGCTCACCGAGCAGTACTCGCAGCAGGAAGGCAGCCACCAGCGCCAGCAGCGTCCACAACAGCAGCAACGGCGCAAACACCAGCAACAGCCACAGCTTGTGCAGCACAGACAGCAGCAGGCTCATAAAAACGCGGGGCGACGAACTAACAGCATGCCACCATTATGCGGCAAGCGACATGGGCTGACCACTGCAAATGCCATGCAACGAATTGCGTGGGCATTTTATTGCCGGGTTTATAAAAAAACAGGGCACCCGTGGTGCCCTGCTTGATGGGTGTTGCAACAGCCAGCCGATCAGGCAGCTTTGCTCTGCGTGCTGCTGTCGCTGTCGGTGGCGGATGCCGCCGCGTTCTCGTTGTCGATCAGACGCGAACCTGTGGAACTGTTGATCTGAATCTGCCTTGGCTTCATGGCTTCCGGCAATTCTCTGGCCAGATCAATGTGCAGCAGTCCATTTTCCAGCCTGGCCTTGGTCACCTTGACATGGTCAGCGAGCTGGAAGCGCCGCTCAAAGGCCCGGTTGGCAATGCCCTGGTAAAGGTATTCATGGTCGCTGTTCTGATCGCTGTCAGCCAGACGGCCAGACACCACCAGGGTGTTCTGTTCACTGACAATGGACAGATCCTGTTCCGAGAACCCGGCCACGGCCATGGTAATGCGGTACTGGTTTTCGTCCACAGACAGAATGTTGTAAGGGGGGTAGCCACCGCTTTCAATGCGTGCGCTGTTGCTGAGCGCATTGGCAAGCCGGTCAAAACCGATGGCGGTACGATACAAAGGGGTAAAATCAAATGTCGTCATGGTCTTATCCTCATCAAGCAATAAGTGGAAAGTTAAGCAGTGCTCCATATGGACACACTGCGCAGCCCCGTCTGGCGACTGCATTGCATAAGATGGGAATCACTGCATGCGATTTCAAGAAAAAAAAGCCGCAGTCAGTGACTGCGGCTTTTTGCTCTCAGGTTGGCTGCTGCCTGGCCGTGACCAAGGACATGTTCATGCCCATGGCTGGCCGGCATGCTGCCGGCTTGCCTACTTGCTGGTGATCACCAGTTCGGTACGACGGTTCTGCGCACGACCGGCATCGGTATCGTTGCTGGCGATCGGACGAGATTCACCGTAACCGGCAGATGTCATGCGATCGGCATCGATGCCCTTGCTGATCAGATAATCGCGCACCACGGCGGCACGACGGTCGGACAGATCGAGATTGTACTTCTCGGTGCCGACGCTGTCAGTGTGCCCTGCCACTTCGATGTTGACGTTCTTGTGGCGATTGAGCGTGGCCACAGCACCGTCAAGGATGCGGAAGGATTCCGGTGTCAGCTCGGCCTTGTCAAAGGCAAAGTTGACATTCGGCAGATCTATGATCACCTGAACTTCGCAGCCGTCAGCATCGACCACGGCGCCTGCGCGCGTGTTCGGGCATTTGTCGCGTGAGTTCTTCACGCCATCGCGATCATCGTCGCCATCGACCGGCTCTGGTGGTGGTGGTGGCGGTGCCGGCTGCGCTGGCGGTGGCGGCGGTGCCGGTGGATCACCGAATTTGTAGGTGATGCCTGCGGTGAACAGGTAATCGGTATAACTGCCACCGATCGGGTTGGATGAGTCGCCACCAACATCACGACGCATTGCAGCCTGGATGCGGGCACCGAAATTGTCGGTCAGCTCCATGGCCAGGCCCACCACCGGAGAGATGTAGATGTTGGTGTCCTTGTCAAACGCAATGCTGTCGGTATCGAAACTCTGGCGGTAACTGCCGCCGATGCCAAAGCCGAAGTATGGACGCACCTGGTCGTCCGGCGACATCAGGTGGTAGCGCCCGAACAGGCCAAACGACTTGGCATTGAAGCCACTGCCAAAGCCGGCTGGCGGGGTCAGGTCGGAATCAATGCGATCGAATTCCAGTTCCAGCGAAAAATCATCGCTCAGGAACTTACCGATGCCGACACCGAAAATGCCGGCGTCGTCTACATCAAAGCGGTCGCTGTCCATTGCAGCCAAACCACCGAAGGCGCTGACATACCAGCGGTCATCGTAATCATACTGCGCTGCAGCCGACATGCTGAAAGAACCGGCAAGTGCTGCGGCGGTAACCGCTGCCAACATTCTGACTCTAAAGGTTTTCATGCTTCCTCCTGATTTGTGAGCAATGAAACAGGATAATTATATCTTAACAAGAGCACCGCGTCAGCATCGCATCAAAATGTGACAGAGAGTTGACAATGTCACTGTGTGATCCGGCCGGCTGCATTCATCGATTGCGAAATTCGCCCAACTGCTTGCGCTTCAGCTCCCAGCGTTCCTGCGCATCCAGACACAAGGTGGCTATTGGGCGCGCCTGCAATCTGGCCAGACCGATTTCCTCACCGGTTTCTTCGCAGTAACCATAGCTGCCATCATCAACACGGCGCAGGGCCTGGTCGATTTTGGCCAGCAGCTTGCGATAGCGGTCACGGGTTCGCAACTCCAGTGAGTTGTCCGTCTCCCGCGTGGCGCGCTCGGCTTCATCACCAACATCACGCACCTCTTCCCGCAGGTTGCTGATCGTTTCCTGCGACTCCTCGATCAACTCCTGACGCCAGTTAAGCAGTTGTTGCCGGAAATATTCAAGGTGCATGGGGCACATGTATTCCTCCTTCTCCGAAGGTGTGTAACCTGCTGGCAACTTGATTTGCTCAGTCATGCTGTGTCTCCTTAAGCGCAAAATCGATCGTTAACAGAGCTTTATAACCCGAAGTCCGGTCACGGGCAAGTGTCAATGACTTCCCCGGGCCAGCCAATCAATGGCTGGCATGATATGGAGGCGGTTTGTGCGAAATCCAGCACTACCACGGCAAATGAAGTTGCAACCCGGCAAATCAGTCATCGGGCAATGCAATAAATCAAAATTGGGCTATGCTGTGGACTCTGTACAGATTTGACCGTCATCATGCTCTCCAATATGCTGCTGCGACTGATTCGCGCATACCAGTATCTGCTGCGCCCGCTGCTGGGCAATCAGTGCCGGTTTACCCCACGCTGTTCCGACTATGCCATGCAGGCGATTACCCTGCATGGCCCCTGGCGTGGCAGCTGGCTGACGCTGCGGCGACTGCTGCGTTGCCAGCCCTTGTGCGCCGGTGGTCATGACCCGGTGCCCGAGCCGAAGCGCCAGCCCAGCCAGCAGCCGGACTAGTCCGCATGGTTTTCTGGCACAACTTGCTATAATCACAGCCAGCAACCGAACTACTACACAATGGTGAGACATGTCTGGAATGATGCATGGCAAAAAGGTTTTGATTGTAGGCGTGGCCAGCCCACGCTCCATTGCCTGGGGCATTGCCAAGGCCATGCATAGGGAGGGTGCCGAACTGGCATTCACCTATCAGAATGAAAAGCTGCGCAGTCGGGTGGAGAAAATAGCCGAAGAGTGCGGCTCGGAACTCGTGCTGCCCTGTGATGTGGCCTCGGATACGCAGATCGACGATGTGTTTGCCGCCATCAGGGATCACTGGGGCGCACTGGACGTGGTTGTGCATGCGGTTGGCTTCGCCCCGCGTGAGCAGCTGGAAGGCAACTTTGCCGATGCCGTGACGCGCGAAGGTTTCGCCATCGCCCACGACATCAGCGCGTACAGTTTTGCCGCTCTGGCCAAGGCTGCCAGACCGCTGATGCAGGGGCGCAATGGCGCGCTGTTGACACTGTCCTATCTGGGTTCGGTACGGGCCATGCCCAGTTACAATGTGATGGGTCTGGCAAAGGCCAGTCTGGAAGCCTGCACGCGCTATCTGGCGCAGTCACTGGGACCGGAAAACATCCGCGCCAATGCCATCTCCGCCGGCCCGATCAAAACCCTGGCAGCATCCGGCATCGCGCGCTTTCGCAGCATGTTGGAAAATGTCAGCCGGGTGGCACCACTACGCCGCACCATCACCGCCGACGAAGTCGGCAATGTGGCCTGCTTTCTGTGTTCGGATTATGCCTCGGCCATCACCGGCGAAGTCGTCAATGTCGATGCCGGTTACAACATTCTCGGCATGCCTGAACTGGAACAGTAGGGCTCTGCGCGCCGCGCTCGGCGTGACCACATCACAGGCGGTCTTCAAACACCTGTATTTCAGTGTTGGCACGCAACTGTGCCAGCAGCGCCTCCAGCTCCTGATTGGCAATCTGTCGTTGCAGCTGGGTTTTGAAGCGGTTCTGCATCTGTTCCGAGCCGGTCTCAGCCGCCTCGTTGACACCAAGCAGTTCGACCACTGCCCAGTCCTGACCGTTGCGCGGCAGCGCCATGATCACGCTCTCTTCAGCTGAGGTGTTCATGCTGAAAACACCCTGCAGGAACACCTGCCCCAACTGATAATCGGTGCGGCTCAGGTCGGTTTTGCTGACCACCTGCAAAGGCTGCTGGAATGCCTCGGTGGTGGCAGCGGCAAGCTCGTCTGCGTCACTGCTTTCTTGCGCATCGGCTGCAGCGGCAGCTGGCGACGCAGTCAAGCCAGCCAGTTCACGCAACGACGCAGCCAGACGGGTCTGACCCTCGGCAGTGTCTGCCTCACGTGCAGCGGTGGCAATCTGTTCCGCCACTTCGCGCGCACGACTGCTTGCCAGTTCGCGCTGCAGCAGCAGGGTGATCTGATCGCGCACTTCCGCCAGCGGCCTGGGGCTGGCGGGAATGTGCTCGTTGAGCCGCACGATCAGCATGCGCTGATCACCCAGTTCGATCGGGTCACTGTTGTTCTGCTCAACCAGCACCAGATCTGAAAACGCTGCCTCTCGGACTTCGGCATTGCCGGCAATGCCGGTTCCCGATTCACGGGTAAACAGCTCCGAGTGCTGAATTTCCAGTCCCAACTGATCGGCAATCGGCTGCAGTGCATCAGGATGCTCGAAGCTGAGATTGACCATCTCGTCGGCAAGATCCCGATACTGCCGGTCGATGCGGTCGGCAGTCCATTCTTCTGCCAACTCGTCGCGCGCCTGTTCAAAGGTCTTGCCCACCGATGGATCGATTTCGTTGAGCTTGATCAGATGCCAGCCGAAACCTGTTTTGACCGGCTCAGATACGCTACCTGGCGCAAGCGCATAGAGGGCGTCTTCAAAGGCATCAGGCATCACGCCGGACTCCACCCAGCCAAGGTCTCCGCCCTGCTCTGCCGAACCGGGATCCTGCGAATGTTCGCGTGCCAGTTCGGCAAAATCCTCACCCGCCTCGATGCGCTCGCGCAATGCCCTGATGCGGGCCTCGGCGTCATCGGTTCCGGCATCGTCGCTGGTGGTCAGCAGAATGTGTTGTGCACGTCGCCGCTCCTCGGTCATGAAGCGCTGCTTCTGGCTTTCGTAGAGGTCTCTCAGTTCCGTTTCATCGACCTCAATGTCGGCCGCGTTCTGCTGTGGATTCAGGTCCAGATAGTCGACGCTGAGCTGCTCCGGCTGCATGAACTGCTGCTGGTTGTCGTTGTAGTAAGCCTCGATCTGCTCATCGCTGATGGCAATGCTGTCACGATACGGTGCAGCGGCGACAAACACGTAATCGACATTGCGGGTCTGGTTCTCCAACGCCAGCACGGCGTTGATCTCGGCCGGTGGCGGCTGTCCGGTTGCAGACAGTGCGCTGATCAGGTTCTGTGTCACCAGGTCTTCGCGCAGACCGGCTTCAAACTCGGCCGGGCTCAGGCCCTGAAAAGCCAATGCCTGGGTATAAATCTCGTTGTTGAACGTGCCGGCGACCTGAAAGGCCTCAATGGCCTGGATGCGCTCGGCAAGCTGACGCTGGGGAATGTCCATGCCGCCGGCCACGGCAAACTGCTGCAGCAGACGCTGATCGATCAGGTCTTCCAGATGCTCGCGTCGAGCCAGCGGCGTGGCATATTGCATCTCATCGAAGCTGTCCCCCAGCATCCGGCGCATCTGACTTCGATAGCTGTTGAAGCTGTTCTGGAACTCACGCTGGCTGATCTCGAGGTCACCCACCATGGCCACGTTGTTGTTGAGGTCGGGCTGAAAGTAATTCCCGACGCCGAAAAAGGCAAAGGGAATGGCCAGCAGGCCCAGGACGATGATGGCCATGACACCACTGATGCGATCACGAATTGCCTGCAGCATTGCAAATCTCTCTGGGGAATTCTTGTTTAGGTTTCGTCTTGTTGCTTGAGTTCTGGATTACTGTTTTCTGCAGCCCCTGACGACAATGCTGGCCAGACCGCATGCCCGATGACATGTGCGGCAGCTTGCAGCCACCATGCCCCGGAACACAGCACTGCCACCGACGTTTCCAGCCGTGGCGGTCGCTGTGACATGCCCCGCGCCTGTGCCTTCACATGGGCCTGGTTCAGGATCTCCAGAAAACAAAGGCGTCCGCAAGGACGCCCGAATAATGGCGGAGTGGACGGGACTCGAACCCGCGACCCCCGGCGTGACAGGCCGGTATTCTAACCAACTGAACTACCACTCCTGAACTTGGTGGGTGCTGACGGGATCGAACCGCCGACCCTCGCCTTGTAAGGGCGATGCTCTACCAGCTGAGCTAAGCACCCGGAAAGCAGATTAGTTTAATGCATCCTTGAGCGCTTTACCAGCCTTGAAGCCAACGTTTTTGGATGCCTTGATCTTGATGGTTTCGCCGGTCTGCGGGTTGCGGCCGGTGCGGGCACCGCGCTTGCGCACATCGAAGGTCCCGAAGCCGACGATCTGTACCGGCTCGCCTTTCTTCAGGCACTTGGTCACAGCGTCAATGACGGCTTCCAGAGCGCGACCTGAGTCCGCCTTGGACATACCGGTGTCTTCAGCAATTTTGCTAATGAGGTCACCTTTGTTCATAGTTTTCGACTCCTTTTGGATGTTTTCAGATTTCGGGTTATCGTAACGGGTCACAATCGTTGCTGTGACGAAGCCCCTTCCTGGGAAAAACCAGCACACGTGCAAGGCTTAAGCACAAATCCATAACCGTATTGTGCAGAGGGACGATCTTATCCCAGCACGTCATGGGCATCAACATGATCGCCAATGATTTTTTAACGCGAGCACCATTGCAGGCGCTATACACTTGATCTGTCAATGAATTTTCACAGCAGCAAGCCAAACCAAATCATGGGCTTAGCCTGATTAGTTAAGTTTGCTGCCAGCAACAGTGGCGGACATGAAATGATTCAATGCGAAACAATTCTGTCACACTTTTCATCAACATCCGGCCGGATTGGCGCTTTCTCAGCGGCAGCATCGGCTGGTCGCGGCATGCGAACCAGCGCCTTTTCCAGCACTTCATCGATCCATTTGACCGGGTGGATGCGCAGCCCGGAGAGGATGTTCTGCGGGATCTCGACCAGATCCTTGGCATTTTCATCCGGGATCAGCACGGTCTTGATGCCACTGCGATGGGCAGCCAGCAGCTTTTCCTTGAGACCGCCGATCGGCAGCACTTTACCGCGCAGTGTGATCTCACCGGTCATGGCCACATCTGCACGCACCGGTATCCTGGCCACCGCCGACACCAGAGCGGTGCACATGGCGATGCCCGCGCTGGGGCCATCCTTGGGCGTGGCGCCTTCCGGAACATGGATGTGGAAATCGTTGTTCTGATGAAAATCCTTGGGCAGCCCGAGTATCTCCGAGCGTGATCTGACCACGGTGAGCGCGGCCTGCACCGATTCCTGCATCACCTCACCGAGTTGCCCGGTCTGGGTCAGCTTGCCTTTGCCCGGCACCAGGGTCGCCTCGATTTTCAGCAATACCCCGCCCACCGATGTCCACGCCAGACCGTTGACCTGCCCGATCTCGGGATCCTGATCGGCATTGTCGTAACGGTACTGCTGCACGCCCAGATAATTGTCCAGGTTGCGCACCGTGATCTGCCGGTGATTGCGCTGCTTGTCGGTACTCAACTCCTTCACCACCTTGCGGCACAGCTTGGCCAGCTGCCGCTCAAGATTGCGCACACCGGCTTCCTGGGTGTAGTAGCGGATGATGTTGCGGATAACGCCATCACTGACTTTCATCTCATCATCATTGAGACCATGCTGACGCATCTGCTTGGGCAGCAGGTGATCGCGGGCGATGTGCTCTTTCTCATCCTCGGTGTAGCCGGGGATGCGAATCACTTCCATGCGATCCAGCAGCGGTGCCGGAATGTTCAGCGAGTTGGCGGTGGCGATGAACATGACCTCAGACAGGTCGTAGTCGACCTCAAGATAATGGTCGCTGAACTTGTCGTTCTGTTCCGGATCCAGCACCTCCAGCAAGGCCGAGGATGGATCACCGCGAAAATCCATCGACATCTTGTCCAGTTCATCGAGCATGAACAGAGGATTCTTTTTACCGGCCTTGGCCATGGACTGCAGGATGCGACCAGGCATGGAGCCGATGTAGGTGCGGCGATGACCACGGATTTCGGCTTCGTCGCGCACGCCACCCAGAGACATGCGCACAAACTCGCGTCCGGTGGCCTTGGCGATGGATTTGCCCAGCGATGTCTTGCCCACACCAGGCGGACCGACCAGACAGAGAATCGGCCCCTTCATGCTTTTCACCCGCTGCTGCACGGCCAGGTATTCGACGATGCGCTCCTTCACCTTCTCCAGCGCGTAGTGATCCTCATCCAGCACCGTTTCCGCACTCTGGATGTCCTTGTTTACCTTGCTGCGCTTTTTCCACGGCAGCCCCAGCACCATGTCGAGATAGTTGCGTACCACGGTCGCTTCGGCTGACATCGGCGACATCATGCGCAGCTTGCGCAGTTCATTCTGGACTTTTTCCAGCGCCTGCTTGGGCAGGCCGGCCTTCTCGATCTTCTGTTCCAGCTCATCCAGATCATCCGGCGTGTCTTCGATCTCGTTGAGCTCTTTCTGGATCGCCTTCATCTGCTCGTTGAGATAGTATTCGCGCTGACTTTTCTCCATCTGCCCCTTGACCCGGCCGCGAATACGCTTTTCCAGCTGCAGCATGTCCAGCTCTTCTTCAATCAGCGCCAGCAGCTTCTCCATGCGCTTCTGAATGTCTGCGGTTTCCAGGATTTTCTGTTTCTCTTCCAGGCGCACGCCAAGATGCGCAGCAATGGTGTCTGCCAGCCTGGAATTGTCCTCAATGCCCACCAGCGTGGTCAGCAGCTCGGCCGGAATCTTGCGGTTCAGCTTGATGTAGCGCTCAAACAGGGTCACCAGCGAACGTGCGGTGACCTCCACCGTCAGTTCGTCGTCGGTGGCGTCCTCCGGCAGCTGGTGCCAGCCCGCCGTGAGGTACTCGCCGGTATCCAGAAAGTGATCGATGGCGACCCGGTCGGTACCTTCCACCAGCACCTTGGTGGTGCCGTCCGGAAGCCGCAGCAACTGCAGAATGTTGGCTAGAGTGCCGACCTCATACAGGTCTTTTTCCTCGGGGTCGTCAACATCGGGACTGCGCTGGGTGATAAGCAGAATCTTCTTGTCCACATCCATCGCCTGCTGCAAAGCGGCCATGGAACGTTCCCTGCCGATGAACAGCGGAATGACCATGTGCGGATACACCACCACATCACGAAGGGACAATACCGGTGTGGTCTTGTGTGGATCGTGGTCGCGCGTTGTGGTCTGCTTACTGGATTGTTCGGTCATGGCAATGGATCGTCTGGTTACAAGTGCGGTTAAGATGGAGGCAGCATCAGGGCATTCAAGCGGATGGGCCTGAAAGCAACGCCAATCGCTGGTCTTCGGCATGCTGACTATGCACTGTCAGTGTAAACCCTAAGCCTCGCATTAACATTCACATCAGCGCCAGGTGGCAATGCAGCTTGCAGCGCCGGAAGGCCAGGCACTGTGTGAGGCTACATGGCGGCAGGAATGCGATGACATGTCAGCCCGGTGTCGGGCACTTGTTGAGGGCGATTGATTCAGCTGCAGCGGCTGCAGTGGCGAGACCTGACTCGGCTGGCGTTGAGCGATCAGGCGCTCTCTGCGGCCTGCTGCTCCTTGCCGGAGTAAATGATGTATGGCTGCGCTTCGCCTTTGACCACGGCCTCATCCACCACGATCTTGGCCACGTCCGACATGCTGGGCAATTCGTACATCGAATCCAGCATGACATTTTCCAGAATCGTGCGCAGGCCCCGGGCACCGGTTTTGCGCTCCATGGCCAGCTTGGCAATGGCGTGCAGGGCGTCTTCACGAATGTCCAGTTCGCAGTCTTCCATTTCGAACAAGCGTCGGAACTGCTTGATCAGCGCGTTTTTCGGCTCGGTGAGGATTTGTACCAGCGCCTGCTCGTCCAGTTCCTCCAGCGAGGCCACCACCGGCAAACGGCCGATGAATTCGGGGATCAGACCATATTTGATCAGGTCTTCGGGCTCCACCTGGGCCAGCAGACGGCTGATTTCCTCACCCGCCTGTTGCTTGCCGCGCACCTCGGCCTTGAAGCCGATGCCGGTGGCGGCAGAACGGTGTTGTACGACCTTTTCCAGGCCATTGAAGGCTCCGCCGCAGATGAACAGCATGTTGCTGGTATCGACCTGCAGAAACTCCTGCTGCGGATGCTTGCGACCACCCTGCGGCGGTACCGAGGCAATGGTGCCCTCGATCAGCTTCAGCAATGCCTGCTGCACGCCCTCACCTGACACATCACGGGTGATGGAGGGGTTTTCCGCCTTGCGCGAGACCTTGTCGATCTCATCGATGTAGACAATGCCGGTCTGCGCCTTGTCGACGTCGTAATCGCATTTTTGCAGCAGCTTCTGGATGATGTTCTCGACGTCTTCGCCGACATAACCGGCTTCCGTCAGCGTGGTGGCATCGGCGATGGTGAAAGGCACATTGAGCATGCGCGCCAGCGTTTCCGCCAGCAGCGTCTTGCCGGAACCGGTCGGGCCGATCAGCAGAATGTTCGATTTGGACAATTCGACATCGTCCTTGTTGCCCGCCGCACGCATGCGCTTGTAGTGGTTGTAGACCGCCACCGACAGCACTTTCTTGGCGCGCTCCTGGCCGATGACATATTCATCCAGAAAGGCGTGGATCTTGTGCGGGGAGGGCAGCGTTTCACTGTGCTCCTGATGTTTTTCTTCCAGTTCTTCGCGGATGATGTCGTTGCACAGCTCGACACATTCATCGCAGATGTAGACGCTGGGACCGGCGATCAGCTTGCGCACTTCTGACTGGCTTTTGCCACAGAAGGAGCAATACAGAATCTTGCCGGCTGATGATTTGGTGGAGGTCTTATCGGTCATCGGTTTGGGTCACAACGCTGCGGATCGGGCATCTCAGGTCAATATAGGCGGAACCAGTATAGCATTCAAGCCCTGCAGCCGGCAGGACTGCTGCCTGATGCGCATCAGTCAGTGCTGAGTTTGTCGGTCTGCTGCCGTCTTTCGATGACCTCATCGACAATGTGGTAGGCCTTGGCTTCCGGCGCGCTCATGAACTTGTCACGATCGGTGTCCTTGGCAATCGTGTCCAGATCCTGACCCGTGTGGAAGGCAAGGATCTCGTTCAGCCGCTCGCGCATGGAGAGGATCTCGCGGGCATGAATGTCGATGTCCGAAGCCTGCCCCTGAAAGCCGCCCAGCGGCTGGTGAATCATCACCCGCGAGTTGGGCAGGCAGTAGCGCTTGCCGGCGGCACCGGCGGCCAGCAGCAGTGAACCCATGCTCGCCGCCTGACCGACACAGATGGTGCTGACATCTGGCTGCAGGAACTGCATGGTGTCGTAAATGGCCAGCCCGGAGGTGACCACGCCACCGGGGCTGTTGATGTAGATGCTGATGTCCTTTTCCGGATTCTCCGACTCCAGGTACAAAAGCTGCGCCACCACCAGGTTGGCCATGTGATCATCGATGCCGCCAACGATGAACACCACGCGTTCTTTCAGCAGTCGCGAGTAGATGTCGTAGGCGCGCTCGCCACGCGAGGTCTGTTCGACCACCATCGGCACCAGATTGAGTGCAGTTTCCGGGATCATGCTCATACTATTGTCCAGCCTGTTGATTGGCGCGTTCCATCAGTTGCTTCAGTGTCATGGACTCGGTCTCGCTGTCGGCCTGTTCGATGATCCAGTCAATCACCTGATCCTCCAGCACACTGCGGGAGAGGTTCTCCATCAACTGCTGATTGGATGTGTACAACTCCACCACCTGTTCCGGCTGCTCATAGGTGGAGGCAATGTCCATGATGGCCGCCTGCACCCGCTGCGGATCAAGCTGGATGCTGTTCTGTGCCGCCAGTTCCGCCAGAATCACGCTGTCGCGCACCCGGCGCTCAGCCGCCTGCTGCATCTGCTCGCGCGGCGGAAGCATGGATTCATCGCCGCCGGCCTGTTTGATTTCCTGACGCATGCGTTGCTGCAGTTGCGCAATTTCCTGTTCGATCAGGCTTTCCGGCAATGCAATGTCGGCATAAATGCGCGCCAGCTCATCACTCAGACGCATGCGCTCAAGACGATTGATGGCGCCGCGACGCTCACGATCCAGGTTGGCACGAACCTCCTCGCGCAACTGTGCGACACCGTCGGTGATGCCAAAGGCGCGGGCAAATTCATCGTCGACCTGTGGCAGCTGGCCAACATCCACCTGATCGACGGTGAACGCCACCTCGGCGGTTTTGCCTGCCAGTTGCTGGTGGCGGAAAGACTCGGGAAAGTTCAGCGACAGGGTTTTCTTTTCCCCCTTGGTCATGCCCGCAATGGCCTGATCGAAGGCTTCGAACAGCATACCGCTGCCCAGCAGCACGGTCATGCGCTCGTGGCCGTGTTCGGGGATGCGCTGTTCGCCGATGTGAGCGACAAAGGCTATGGCAACCCGATTGCCGGCTTCGGCCGGCTCATCCACAGGCAGCCATTCGCGACGCTGTTCCTGCAGCGTGACCAGCATGTCGTCGACATCGCTGTCGGCGATCGCCACCTCCGGCTTACGCAGGTTCAGCTCGGCAAAATCCAGCGCCTGCAGTTCCGGATACAGTTCCAGTTCGGCAGTGAACGACAGATCCGATTGCACATCGCCGGCGGCGGCCGGGGTGATCTGGCGCAGCGCGGCAACCCGCAGCTCATGTTCCGAAATGGCGCTGTTCAGGCCATCGCGCATGACGTCCTGCAGGATTTCCTCGCGCACCTGCTTGCCGTAGCGCTGTTTGACCACCTGCGCCGGTACCTTGCCCGGACGAAAACCCTTCAGGCGAATGGTTTTGCCCAGTTCCTGCAGGCGACTCTGCATCTTGCTGTCGATGTCGGCGGCAGGCACGGTAATTTCCAGACGCCGCTTGAGACCTTCAAGTTGTTCAATGTTGACTTGCATGAGATTGAAAATCCTGATGTGGCGAGCCGGTTGCGAGGCGAACCACGAATCTGTTAGCTGTATCCAATGGGTTGCGGTAATGGTGGGCCATCAAGGACTCGAACCTTGAACCTACTGATTAAGAGTCAGCTGCTCTACCAATTGAGCTAATGGCCCATAGTCGATGGTTAGTCTGTCATCAATGATTCAGGTTGCCCGTTCGCCAAATCAGGTGGACAGGCCAGTTAGCCAGACCTGGATCATGCCACTTGCCAGTGCACACCCGGGTGCGGTGGTGTCAATGACCAACCGCTGCCTGTCGACTGACGTGAGTGTCAAAACACTGGCAACAGATCCGCCACCGGCAATCCAGGCATGGCTAAAAGCCCAGGCCTGATGATGTAAATGGGGTGGACGATGGGGATTGAACCCACGACCGCCGCGGCCACAACGCGGTGCTCTACCACTGAGCTACGCCCACCATTGTCTCGCTGCAGTATGCCATGCATCAGCACGCGAATCATCAGCAAAGCTGTCAGCCGATGACCAGATCGTCCGGCGTGGTCTGCGTCCGGCCGCTTACTGCATTGACGCCGCTGCAGCTCACTGTGCAGAAGCGTCGAAAAAATATGGTCGGGGTGGAGGGATTTGAACCCCCGACCCACTGCTCCCAAAGCAGTTGCGCTACCAGGCTGCGCTACACCCCGACGTAGCCGACCATATTAACCTTTGCCCCATTTCAGGTCAATGAGTATTTCCAGTGCAGCGGCAACAGCCATGCTTTGCCAGCCCCTGCCCGTGCTTGCTTGTCCTGTCAAGCCTGGCGCGCACAGGAATATTGAGATGCTGCGGCCACTTCGATCGCCGCAATGATTGCAGTTGACAGCACCCGGCAAGCCGACCATAATATCCGGCTACGCGCCCGTAGCTCAGCTGGATAGAGTACCTGGCTACGAACCAGGCGGTCGGGAGTTCGAATCTCTCCGGGCGCGCCATTCTTTGATTCAAGCATCAAGTCCAAGCATCAAAGCCACCTTCAACAGGTGGCTTTTTTGTACCTCTCATACCTCTAGCCCGCATTATTCATGAATTGACGTAGCGAGATGCTGCCAGAACGTGTAGCTGTGGTGTTTCGCGACCGAACGAGCCGCAGGCGTACTTGACAGTACGTTGAGGATTCGTGACCGAGCAAAACGCCGCAGATGCGCGGGCTGGAGGCATCGTAGTAGTCAGATTCATGAATAATGCGGGCTAATGCGGCCATGTCCACATAATCCTGCTCAATGCCGGGAATCACCGCTGCTGCGGCGCAGTGCTTCCAGTGTATCCGCTCTATATGCCTTTCAGCCTATTCGCTGGCCCTGCTGATGCGCTAACATGGAAGGATTGCGTAACGACTACCCATTGACCATCCTGCGAGACCCCATCATGAAAGCACTAATACCACTGACCACCGCCCTGCTGCTGGCGCTTAGCGCCTGCCAACCCCAGTCACCCGACAGCGAAAGCTCGCAGCCAACCACTGCTGCAGACACCGCCAGTGAAACCGCCAGCATGGACGACACCAGTGCCAGCGCGGCGGCGGCCGAACTCGGCGACTGGGGCATTGATCTGGCACAGATGAATGCCAGCGTCGCCGCTGGCGATGATTTTGCCGAATATGTCAACGGCAACTGGTATGAGCAGTTCGAAATACCCGCCGACCGCGCCAGTTATGGCATCTTCACCAGTCTGCGCGAACGCTCCACCGAGCAGGTGCGCGACATCATCGACGACCTCAGCAGCAGCGCTCCTGCCGCTGGCAGCATCGAACAGAAAGTGGCCGATTATTACCGCACCTGGATGGATGTCGAAAAACTCAACCGACAGGGCGCGCAACCGCTGCAGGATACCCTGCAGAGCATCGCCGCCATCGACAGCATGCAGGCATTGATGCAGGCCTTCTCCAGCCTGCATCTGAGCGCGCCATTCGGCATTGGCATCCTGCCGGATCCGGCCGACACCACACGCTATACCTTGTATGCAGGTCAGGCCGGATTGGGCATGCCGGATCGCGAGTATTACCTCAGCGAAGAGCCTCGCTTTGTAGAATTCCGCGCCGCCTACCGCGACTACATCATCCGCGTGCAGCAGCTGGCCGGCATTGCCGATGCCGAGACCCGCGCCGATGCCATCATGGCATTGGAAACCGAGCTGGCACAGGCCCACTGGCCACGCGAGATGACCCGCGACATCCAGAAAATCTATAACCCAATGCCACCCGCGCAGCTGGCCGAACTGGCCCCGAAAATTGACTGGTCGCTGATTCTCTCCGAGTTGGGCCTGAGCAGTGCAAAAAGCATCATGGTGGCACAACCCGATGTGATGACCGCAAGCGGTGACATCATCGCCGCGACCGGACTGGATACCTGGAAAGACTACCTCGCATTCCACTACATCAGCGACCACGCCACCCAGCTTTCCGAAGACTTCGACCAGGCCCACTTCGTGTTCTTCAGCAAAACCCTGAACGGCATCGAGGAACAGCGCGAGCGCTGGAAGCGCGGCTCCGATCTGGTCAACCGCAACCTTGGCGAGGCGGTTGGTCAGATTTACGTCGAGCGGCATTTCCCGCCTGCGGCCAAGCAGCAGATGGACGCGCTGGTGGTCAATCTGCGCGCGGCGCTGCAACAGCGCATCATGGCCAACGACTGGATGGACGACGCCACCCGCGAAGCCGCGCTGGCAAAACTGGCCACGTTTGAGCCACGCATTGGCTATCCCAGCAAGTGGATCGATTACAGCAAGCTGCAGATCAAGGCCGGCGACATGGTCGGCAACAACCAGGCCATCACCGAATTCCAGTGGCAGCGGGATGTCGAGCGCCTGGATGGGCCGGTGGAACGCGACGAATGGGGCTATCCGCCGCAGACCGTCAACGCCTCCTACAACCCGCTGCTGAACCAGCTGACTTTCCCGGCCGGCATCCTGCAGCCACCATTTTTTGATCCGCTGGCCGATCCGGCCGTCAATTATGGTGCCATCGGTGCCGTGATCGGTCATGAGATGGGGCATGGATTCGATGATCAAGGCCGCCGCTTTGACGAATCCGGCAAGATTCGTGACTGGTGGACCGAGGCCGCCGATGCCGCCTTCGCCGAGCGTGCCGAGCGTCTTGGTGCCCAATATGACAGCTATGAACCACTGCCGGGCATGCACATCAACGGCCAACTCACCATGGGCGAAAACATCGGCGATCTGGGCGGCGTGGAAATGGCCTGGTCGGCATACCAGAAGTTTGTCGCTGACAACGGAGAGCCACCGGTGCTGGACGGTTACACCGGTGCGCAGCGCTTTTTCATGGCCTGGGCCCAGGTCTGGCGCGCCAAGGCACGCGAAGATGCCCTGCGCCAGCAGTTGCTGACCGATCCGCACAGCCCGGCCAAATACCGCATCAACGGCATCGTGCGCAACGTCGATGCCTGGTATGAGGCGTTCAACGTACAGCCCGAGCAGGCGCTGTACCTGGCTCCGGATGAGCGGGTCAACATCTGGTAACACAGATGCCGTCCGGCAAGACAGAAAAGGCGCTCTCTAGGCGCCTTTTTTGTTGCCCATGAAAAGCTGCACCGGCTCACACATCATGCCTGGCCCAACAACGAACTCAGGCCAGCACGCACATGACCTGTCCGCAGCAATCACCCGGCGGGAGAAGTCATGCGCCTTTTTGCGGGCAGCAGCGTGACGGTGCTGGCCTGATCGTGACCTGGCAGCGCAAAAGCATTGCCGGCTACCATACCCCGCCGCATAGCGTGCATCATCAGAGCAGTGACAGCAGATCTGATCGCTATGTTGTGACATAAAAAAAGGCCCGCATTTGCGGGCCTGTTTTATTGGCTGGGGGAGAGGGATTCGAACCCCCGCTGACGGAGTCAGAGTCCGTAGTCCTACCACTAGACGATCCCCCAGTTGATCGTCGCCGCTGAAGTTTGCTCAGCGCTTCGAGTACTGGGTGGCGCGGCGGGCTTTGTGCAGGCCAACCTTCTTGCGCTCGACTTCACGCGCATCGCGGGTCAGATAGCCATGCTGACGCAGATCCTTGCGCAGGTTCTCGTCATATTCCAGCAGCGCCCGGCTGATGCCCAGACGGATGGCGCCGGCCTGACCGGAAATACCGCCGCCTTCCACAGTGACTGTGATGTCGAAGCGATCGGTCAGTTCCGTGGATTCCAGCGGCTGGCGCACAATCATGCGCGCGGTGTCGCGACCAAAAAACTCATCCAGAGTGCGCTTGTTGACGGTGATGTCGCCTTTACCTGGGCGCAGATAAACCCGTGCGCTGGAGCTTTTGCGTCGACCGGTGCCGTAATATTGTTCAGTTGCCATAAGTTTTGTCTTGTCCGTCGATTAGTTCAGTTCCAGTGCCACCGGCTGCTGCGCGGTGTGCGGGTGCTCGGCACCGGCATAAACCTTGAGCTTGCGGTACATGGCACGTCCCAGCGGATTTTTTGGCAGCATGCCCTTGACCGCGATTTCGATCACGCGCTCGGGATGTTTGGCCAGCAGATCCGCCAGATTGGTCGATTTCAGGTTGCCGATGTAACCGGTGTGGCGGTAATACATCTTGTCGGCAAGCTTGTTGCCGGTGACCGCCACTTTCTCGGCATTGACGATGACGATGTAATCACCGGTGTCCACATGCGGTGTGTATTCCGGCTTGTGCTTGCCGCGCAGCCGACGCGCAACTTCCGTGGCCAGACGACCCAGGGTCTTGTTTTCTGCATCGATGACGTACCAGTCGTGCTGGACATCCTGCGGCCGCGTACTGGGCGTGCTGGCAGTGAAAGTCTTCATGTTGATAATCCGGTTTACGATTGCTCGACTAAAGAGCGAGAATTTTACAGGACTTCGACAGCGAGAGCAAGCCTCAAACATGAACCACTGGTCAAGCTGACAATCCTGACCCGCCTGCCCGAGCTGAACAGACGTGCTCAGATTGCTCAGGCTTGCTGCAAACCGAAACCGGGGATGGATTTGTGCACGGTGCGCAGCGACTGCACGACGCCGGCTGCATAATCGCGCTGGTCGATGCGATCAACAATGCGCCATTGGGCATCACAGGCATCGGCTTCCAGATCGATTCGCAGCCAGCCGCGCTGGCTGGTCTCGAACAGCTTGAGATGAGGGTTGTGGGCCAGAAACTGCTCGGCCAGCTGTCCCGGCTGTTGGGTGGGCAGGTAATTGTCGAAACCCGGTGAGCTGATTGAGGTGGTGATCAGCTCCACCGCCACTGGCGCGGCATCAGGCTGCGCCTGCACATCGGCGGCGATGGCGGTGTGGATGTCACCGGTCAGGACCACCGGACTGACCGCATGCTGCTGCAGCGCCTGCAGGAACCTGCGACGTGCTGCCGGATAGCCATCCCAGGTATCCAGCAGCAACGGCATGCTGCCGCCGCCGCTGCTGAGCAGGGCATCAACCACACCATCACCCAGCGCCTGTCGCGCGCGCTGCTGATCCAGCACGCCGGACAGGTCCGGAATCAACAGTGGTGCCAGCATCACCTGCTGGCCGATCAGTTGCCAGCGTGTCTGGCTGGCCTGTTGCAGGGTGCGAACAAACCATTCCTCCTGCTCGGCACCGAGCAGGCTGCGCGCTGGGTCGGTCAGCGCGGCCTGCAAGGCCTCCGGCTGATCGGCCAGCGCCATGGCGTCGATCTGCCGGTCACGACCGATATAGCGCGTGTCCAGCATGATCAGTGTGGCCAGGTCGCCAAAACGGAACTGACGGTACAGGCGCACCTTGTCAGGATGGTCATGGTTGCGCACCGGCATCCACTCCAGATAGGCACGCCAGGCGGCACGGCGGCGCTGTCGCCAGTCGCCCTCGTCGTCCTGATGATTCTGCGCGCCATCCTTCCAGGCGTCATTGGCCACTTCATGATCGTCCCACACGGCGATCATTGCATGGCTGGCATGCAGCATCTGCAGATCGGCATCGGTCTTGTACTGGGCATGACGCAGGCGGTAATCATCCAGCGTCAGCAGCTCCGTGGTCGGCAGCAACTGGCGACCCAGTTCGGCAGACCCTGCAGTGGCATAGCCATCACGGGCCTGTTCATAAATGTAATCGCCGAGATGTATCACCGCCTGCAGGTCATCGCAAAGGGCGATGTCTCGATAGGCGTTGAAGTAACCGGCCGGGAAATTCGAACACGATGCCACAGCAAAGGCCAGATGCTCGACTTTGCCCACCGGCAGCGTGCGAGTGCGCCCCACCGGCGAGCGCAGCCCCATGGCTTCAAAGGCATAATGGTACTGGTGCCCAGGCTGCAGGCCAGTGGCGTCAACCTTGACACAAAAATCGTTGCTGTGCAGCGCACGCGTCTCACCACTGGCGACCACCTGCTGCAGGCCTTCGTCGCTGGCCACCAGCCAGCGTACCGGCACATCATCATGTCCGCGCGCAACGTTGATGCGCGTCCACAAAATCACCGCATCCGCCAGTGGGTCGCCACTGGCCACACCATGGGCGAACAATTGTCCGGCCTCATCAACGACAATCATATCGTCCGCATTGGCGGTACGGACTCCACCTGCTGCCAGCAGCGGCAGGCTGCCGGCACCCTGGATGAATTCGCGACGATCCATACGCTGAGTCCTCAATAAACGAAGGTGACGCCTGCACCATAAAATCGAGGCGCACCAGCGATGAAAGTGGGAATCCCGAAACTGCCACCGGTGTTGCCGGCGTCGATCAAATAATCCTTGTCAAACAGGTTGCTGGCAAAACCCTCGATCAGCAAACGGCCACGCCACAGGCTCACACCACCACGGATGTTGACCAGCGCATAGTCGTTTTCACTGATCTCAGGCACGCTGAACACGGTGGCGCCGGTGGCCGGGTCAAACACACGGAATGCGCCCTGATTCTCATCTTCAAAAAACACCTTGGACTGGTAGGTGATGTTGGGAGCGATAAACCAGGTGCCGCCGGCAAAGGATCGCTCCAGACGCAGGCCAGCAGATGCGGTGTGGTCGGGTGACAGCCGGAAGCGGTTACCGGCGAACACCTGGGCATTGCCGTCGCCATCGGTCTGATCAAAACGACTGCGATTGTAGGCATAGTTGGCAAATGCACTGAGGCCTCCGCCCAGCTGCAGCATCAGCTGCGTCTCGATGCCAGTGGTGTCGGCCGAACCGGCATTGACCAGCTGGAACAGCGGCGGCTGACCGGGTCCGGCATCCACGTTGATGTTGGTCTGGAAATTTTCGTAGTCATAGTAGAACGCGGCGATATCGAACTGCAGCCGCTGATCCATAAACAGACCTTTGAAGCCCAACTCGAAGCTGTCCACCGTCTCTTCCGGCACGACGACAAAATTCACCGGCACGCCCAGGGTCGGATCCACTTCACCGGCGACATCCTGAATCACCTCCGGGCGGCGGCCACGGGCATAGCTGGCATAAAGGTTGTGCTGATCGGTGAGCGCGAACTGATTGACAAAACGCCAGGAAAACCCGTCAAAACTGTCACCGATGTCCGGATCATCGTCCGATGACACAATGCCATCGATCTCTGGCACCAGCAAGGCCGGCACGAACGGGTTGTCGACCTCAACACCGGAGGAAAACAGCGTTTCCTTGTCATCGCGGGTAAACCGTCCGCCCGCGGATACCGTCCAGCGATCGGTCAGGCGATAACTGATGTCGGCAAACACGTCCCAGGAGAAATTGTCGGAGAAGTTGGTGAACTGCTCCTGCTGAAACAGTCCAACTGGCGTTTGTGCTGCCGCCAGCGCCTGATTGACAATGGCAGGATCACCGGTCAAAAAGGCCTGTGTCAATGGCACACTGCCCAACAGCGAAGCCTCGCCATTGACCACCGGCCCCTGCGCTGCCAGCGAGTTGAACAGGCCACCCACCAGGCTGGCATCCAGTCCCAGCGGTACTCGCTGACTGCCTTCTTCGACAAACACGCCACCACCGACAAAAGCGGTCAGGCGATCACCGTCATCGAAAGTCAGCCGCAGATCGGAGCTGAACTGCTCGGATTCGGCATCTTCGGCAAAGAGGAACAAGTCAAATGCGGAACCGTCGGCATCAAACACTTCCAGCGAATCAAACTCACGGTAGGCGCTGGTGCTGACCAGACTCCATTGCGGATTCAGCTCAAGATTGAGGATCGCCGTGATATCGAAAATCTCCCTGTCCACGCCCAGCGGCCGGCCATCGATCAAGCCGCCGAATGTGTTCAGCGCCGCTGCCGAGAACGGATCGGTGTCACCGCCCAGGGCTGGCAGCACACCGGACTTGAACGAGGTACCCGGCGGTGAGTCATCGGAATAATTGGCGATCAGATCGAGTCTTGCGGTATCACTGAAATCTGCCCGCAGACTGCCGCGCACGGCGATCGTGTCTACACCATTCAGATCACCGCCCAGCAGATTGTCGATGAATCCGTCGCGTTCGCGATAAGTTGCCGCCACCCGCACAGCGAGTTGATCCTGCACCAGCGGAACATTGACCATGGCATCGGCCTGACGCTGGCTGAAATTGCCCACGCTGGCACTGGCACGGCTATCCAACAGGTATTCCGGCCGGGCGCTGATGATGTGCACCGCACCGATCTGGGCGCTGCGACCAAACAAGGTGCCTTGCGGGCCTTTGAGTATTTCCACCCGTTCCAGGTCGTACAGCTCCACAAACGAGCCCCGCGAGCGGGCGATGGAGACGCCATTCTGGTATACCGAGACGCGTGGCTCGATGTTGGCAGCACCATTGTCGGAGGTGATGCCGCGAATGACGAAGCCAGGATTGTTGACACTTTGTTCCTGCACCAGCAGCCCGGGAACAAAACTGGACAGCGTGTCCAGCTGATTGACGCCGATGTCATCCAGAAACTGCTGGTCATATGCGGTGACCGCAATCGGCACCTCCACCGAAGTCTGTTCGCGAAACTGTGCCGTGACCGTCATCGATTCCAGCTGGGTATTGTCTTCGGGATCGCTGTCGGTCAGTCGTGCTGCATCAGCCTCCGCTTGCTGCGCGCTCACTGACTGCCCGCAAAGCAACAGACATGTGAACAGCAGCGTGGGCAGCCACCGGCAGATATACGCGCTCAATCGATGGGCATGGGTCACAGTGGTGGTCCTCTGGCTGATGGATCAGGGGCCAGAGGTTAGCGCCGCAGCTTGACACTGCGATGACGCTTTGTTTGCAGTTCAGTGACTGCCGACAGACTGTGTTGGATTTAGATCATTAATCGCTCAACCGGGCGACCATGCAGAACATGCTCGTCGATGATCTCGTCGATGTCTTCGCTGTCCACATAGGTGTACCAGACCGCGTCCGGATACACCACCAGCACCGGCCCCTGTTCACAACGATCCAGACAGCCAGCCTGGTTGATGCGCACCTTGCCGGCCCCGGCCAGATCCAGCTGCTTGATGCGCTGCTTGGCGTAATCACGCGCAGTCTGCGCGCCGACCGCCGCGCAGCATGGCCGCTCGGCATCGGCTGCGCGCTGGTTACAGCAGAAAAACAGGTGACGCTGGTAGTAACTCATTGCTGCGTGTTCGTGCTCAGACCAGTGCGGCATTATCGCAGAAACCGCGATGGCTGACCGGTTTTGCCGGCATCATCGCACCACAAACACCGACACCTCGCTGTGGCGTACCAGCCAGGCTGCGTTGGAGCCGATCAGGTGCAGGCGATCGGCAACGTCCGGCACATGCGAGGCCATGACAATCAGATCCGCTGCACAGTCCAGCGCTGCCTGCAGCAGGCGGGCATCCTTGTCGGCGGCAACGTCAACACAGGCCAGCGCCTCGGAACTGGTGGCAATGTCATGCTGTTCGGCCTGCTGGCGGGCAAACAGCGCCAGGTCCTTGGCGTACTCTTCCGGTGTTTTCGCTGCACTGCTGGCGGCGATGCCGGTGATGCCGACATACACCACCTCGATGTTGTGGCGACGGGCCAGATCCGCCGCCACCTGCAGTGCCTTGTGCTGTGCCTCAAGGTGTTCCATATCCACCGGCACCATCATCTTGCTGAACATACTCATTCCTGCCCACGCATTGGTATCATCATCCTCTCGGAATTTGCTTGCCGCTGACCGCAGTTTGACCGGACGGGTGCAGAGGATTGTCACCTGGGACCGGCGCACCTGGCTCCAGTTCGATGGCAGCGAGCAATGTGCGTTCATGCCGCAAGCCCATCAGCAGACTCACCGCCATCGCCAGCAGTACCAGCGTGAACGGCAATCCGGTGCTCACCGCGCCGGCCTGCAGCCCACCCAGAGCCGCACTGCCGCCCAGCGACAACAGCACGGCGGCGATCACGCCCTGGGTAATGGCCCAGAACACGCGCTGGGTCACCGGTGCCGATGTGCTGCCGCCAGCGGTGATGGTGTCAATCACCAGCGAGCCGGAATCCGATGAGGTGATGAAGAACACCAGCACCAGCACGATCGCCAGCAGCGAGGTGATGCCGGCCAGCGGCAGGTTCTGCAGCATCTGGAACATCGCCAGCGAGGAATCGCTGATGCCGGCACTGAGCTGCCCCACACCAGCCTGCACCTGCTCGATGCCGTTGCCGCCGAAGGTGCTCATCCAGACACCGGTGACCAGCGTTGGCACCAGCAGCACGGCGATGAGAAATTCGCGCACGGTGCGACCACGCGAAACCCTGGCGATGAACATGCCGACAAACGGCGACCAGGAAATCCACCAGGCCCAGAAAAAGATCGTCCAGTTGTGATAGAACGCGGAGTCGGCACGGCCCAGCGGATTGCTTAACGGCAGAATGTAGCTCAGATAAGCGCTGAACGTGGTGCCCAGGTTGGCCAGGAAGTTGCCACCCGACCCAACCAGTATGACAAACAGCAGCAACAGCAGAGCCAGCAGCATGTTGATGTTGCTGAGCAGCTTGACGCCGCCATCAATGCCGCGCACCACCGAAATCAGCGCCACAGCGGTGACCGCGACGATGATCGCGACCTGGGTCTGCAGTCCAGCCGGAGCAGCAAACAGAAAATGCATGCCACTGGCTGCCTGCATGGCACCAAAGCCCAGCGAGGTGGCCAGCCCGAACACCGTCGCCAACACCGCGACGATGTCGATGACATCACCACTGCGCCCCCATACCCGATCCCCGAGCAGGGAATAAAAGGTCGAGCGCAGGGTCAGCGGCAAGCCCTTGTTGTAGGCAAAAAACGCCAGCGACAGAGCCACCAGCGCATAGATGGCCCAGGGATGCAGGCCCCAGTGATACATGGTCGCGCCCAGCGCTGCGCTGCGCGCCTGCGCAGTGTGCCCGGCGATGTTCAATGGACTGCCGGCCCATTCGGTAAAATAGCCGACTGGCTCTGCCACCGACCAGAACACCAGCCCGATGCCCATGCCAGCCGCAAACAGCATGGCAAACCACGAGGCGCGGCTGTAATCGGGGGTGGCCGCATCGCCACCGATGCGGATGCTGCCATAGGGCAGCACGATCAGCGCCAGACAAAACAGCACAATCAGATTGCCGGCCGACAGAAACAGCCAATCGAAGGTGTTGATAATCCAGCCGCGGGTGGCTTCCAGCATGGCCCGGGATGATTCCGGAAACAGCAGGGTCAGGCTGACGAACAGCACAATCAGTGCCGCGCTGGCGAAGAACACCGGGTTGTGCATCTCCAGCCCCAGCGCCTCGACATTGTCCTGACCGACCTCATAGTCGGTGTCATACACCTGTTCCAGCGTTTCAATCAGATTGTCTTCGCTCAATTTGCGCACTCCCGGATGTGGCTGACCACCGTCAGCGACGGTGTATTGATGCGGTGACAGCCGCATGCACACTGCGGCGGCTGCAACCCAGCCCTTCGTCAACATCACTGCATGCAATGGGTGACGAGGATTGACAGGTATCGAAATACCAAAGGAACGATCCGGCCTGACAGTGTTGCAACCACGACCTGATCTGCAACGATAGTAACAGACAGCACCGTCATTCGCTAAAATCAACTGCCCGTTGCCATATTTTGCAGACACATCGCCATGAACAGACTGGATCAGCTCCTTAGCCGTCTCAACACCACCCTGCACATCACGCTGGGGCCAGCGCCAGCGCATGCGCGACAGAACCCTGCGCACAGTGAAGAGAATGTGCATGGGCAACCGGATCGACGCCACGCCGCCGGGCTGATGCGCGTCAACCACAGCGGCGAGGTCTGCGCGCAGGCGCTGTATTCCGGGCAGGCATTCGCCAGCAGGAATCCCGAGCTGCAGCAGAAACTGGCGCATGCGGCCGAAGAGGAGCTGGATCACCTGGCCTGGTGCGCCGAGCGACTGCAGGAACTGGGCAGCCAGCCTTCCCGGCTTAACGTGCTCTGGTATGGCGGTTCCTGGCTGCTGGGCGCCGTCGCATCACTGGCTGGTGAGCGCTGGAATCTGGGTTTTCTGGAAGAAACCGAGCGCCAGGTAGAGGCCCATCTGCAGGGGCATCTGGAGCGCCTCCCGGAAGGCGACCAGCGCAGTCGGGAAATCGTTGCGCAGATGAAAATCGATGAGGCCGAACATGCCGACATGGCGCGCGAAGCGGGCGCGGCCAGCCTGCCCGAACCGGTGCGCAGCATGATGTCGGCCTCAGCCGGGGTGATGAAGTGGCTGGCCTATAGACTGTGAACAACTTTGCCATAGTGTCGCAGCGATGAGCGGCGCGCTGGCCGACCACTGGCAAGCCATCACGCCTGCCCGCATCGAGTGGCATGACGACACTCCTTATGCACCGACATTTGCCGACCACTACTGTTCACTGCAGCAGGGCGCGGACGAAAGCCGCCACGTCTTCATCGACGGCAACCGGCTGGCACAGCGGTTTGCCGCAATGCAGCCCGGTCAGGCGTTCTGCATCGGCGAAACCGGCTTTGGCACTGGCCTGAACCTGTTGCTGGCCGCAGCCCTGTTCCGCGCACTGGCACCGGCATCTGCCTGGCTGCAGCTGCTTTCCACCGAACTGCACCCGCTCAGCCCCGCCGATCTGCAGCGTGCGCTGCATCACTGGCAGGCGGCACTGGACCCTGATCTGAGCAGCGCATTGCTGCAGCAGTATCCGCCACCCGCAGCCGGCTTGCACCGCCTGCAACTGGCCGAAAATGTCCAGCTGACGCTTGCTCTGGGCGATGCCGCAGACATGCTGGAAGGGGTCGATGCGCGCTGCCGGGTCGACGCCTGGTTTCTGGACGGCTTTGCCCCGGATCGCAACCCGGCCATGTGGTCAGCACGTTTGTGCCAGCAGCTGGTCAGCCTTTCCGGCAGCAGCACCACACTGGCCAGCTACACGGTGGCCGGATCAGTACGACGGTCCCTGCAGCAGGCCGGCTTTGTCATCGACAAGGCAGCTGGATTCGGTCGCAAACGCGAATGCCTGCGTGGCTATCGGGATGCTGCAGCTGCAGCAGTGCCTCAACAGCGGCTGCGGCAATGCGGACTGGCTGCGGTCATCGGTGCCGGACTGGCCGGTGCCAGCACGGCGCGTGCACTGGCCGAGCGTGGCTGGCAGGTGACCGTGCTGGACCCCACCGGCATAGCCAGTGCCGCTTCCGGCAATCGCGTCGGTGTCGTGCACGCCACACCGGCATCGACCTGGTCTCCACAAAGCCGGTTTTACCTGCACAGCTATCTGGTCGCACTGCGCTGGCTGCGGCAATATCGCGCCGAGGCGCTGGGCATCGCCGCACTTGATGGCGTGGTGCAGCATGTCGCGCACGAGCGCCAGCAACACAAACTGAGCGGAGCGCTGAAGTCCGGCGTCTGGCCACCGCAGCTGTTGCAGCGGCTGGATGAGCAATCGTTTCTGCTGCCGCATGCCGGCTGGGTGAAACCTCAGGCCTGGTGCCGACTGCTGCTGGATCACCCGGCGATCACACTGCAGCGACAGGCAGTGACCGGGTGGCAGCTGAGCGGCAAGCGTCCGCAACTGCAACTGGCCGATGGCAAAGTTTGCGCTGCCGATGCGGTGGTTTTTTGCACCGGTGCCAGCACGCTGGCGCTACCGGGCCTGCAGCAACTGCCATTACAGGTGGTACGCGGGCAGGTCAGCGAGGTGGCGGCCACCGAGGCCAGCTGCCAATGGCAGCAGGTGCAGTGCCAGGCCGGTTATCTGACCCCAGCGATTGACGGTGTGCACAGCGTCGGTGCCAGCTACCAGCCCGTCGCCGATGCCGATGAACTGGTCGCTCTGCTGACATCGGCGGCACCGGGCAGCTCTGCCTCACTGACCAGCAACCACGCCGACGACCAGTACAATCTGGACACCCTGCGACAGCATCTGCCCAGCCAATGGCAGGCGCTGGGTGGCGACCGGATCCGCCTGCTGCCGTCGCGCAGCGGCCTGCGCTGCCGTGCCGCCGATTACCTGCCCGTGCTCGGCCCACTGCCGCAGCAGCCAGGCATCTGGCTCAACACCGCGCACGGCAGTCGCGGCATCAGCAGCACCCCGCTTTGTGCCGAACTGCTGGCAGATCAGCTTAGTGGCCTGTTGCCAGCGGCAGACACCGAACTGATGCAGGCGCTGAGCGTGCAGCGCCTGACCACGGACGACTGACGGCAAGGACGATGCTGCTCAGCAGCTTCAGAAGCTGTTGCCGTTGCCTTGATCGATCACCGGATCGGCCACCCCGGAAAAGGTGTTGCCGGTAGCATCATTGACCCAGGCATCGGTCTGCAGGAACAGGCCGGTGGCCGTATTGCTGATGACATTGCCACCGATGCGGTTGGCGATCACACGCGGATCCGCAAGCACACCGAGGCCTGCCGTGACACCACCATCAAAGCCGTTGATATTGTTGTTTTCAATACGATTTCCGGTGACCACGCCGATCACGGGTGGCGGCACACACAGCGGACTGACGTTGCCATTGTTGTCCAGCAGTGTCAGCGCCAGCCTGCCGCTGTCAAAATCGTTGTCCTGCACCAGATTGTTGCTGGCATTGGACAGGCGCACACCGGTACCGGTGATGCTGAAAAACCGGTTGCTGATCACACTGTTATCACGGGCACCCGTTTCCAGTTGTACAGCGAAACCGCTCACATTCCGAAACCGGTTGCGCTCGATGCGTTGATCTGTTGCCGTGTAGCCACAGACATTGACGCCCACATCGACGCGATTGAAACGGTTGCCAAGCACCCGATTGCCGCTGGCAGCAAGGCTGCCGGCTGGATCAGGAAAAGCCCTTATCTCGACCCCGATGATGGCATCAACAAAGCGGTTTCTGCGGATCAGCGCATTGCGGGTACCGGTCAGGATGAGCGGTTGTGCAACCGCCACAAAGTCGACATCATTGACCTGCAGGCGAGTGGTGCCCAGCGACTGTATACCAAGATCAAAGCCACTGATGCTGCCCGGACCCTGGATGGTGACGCGGTTGCCGGACACGCTGATGCCCTGCAGGATGCTGCCGGACAGCGTAAATCCGTTGAGATCCAGGGTGACATCGTCGGCAGTGATTTCCAGCGCAGTAAAACCACTGCTGCAATTGAGGTCAGCGGTGAGTGCAGCATTGCTACTCAACACACTGCCGCAACTCACCTGCGCGGACGCGGCTGCGGAAAAAAACACGGCGGTAAGAAACAGACAGGACAAGATTTTCATGGCGGTGCTCCGTTTGACTGAACTGCATGCTTAAACGGCAACGCAGAACATTTCGCGCCAAACCAGGGCAATCTGACTCAGACCGGTTCAGGCAGGGTAGCGCTGTTCCAGTGCCGCGCTATCGATGGTTTCCAGATGGGCGCGCAGCTCGCTCAACTCGCCAGCATCGGTGACGATGTCCGCCACCGCATGAAATCCTGCGCTGTGATTGAACAGATAATCCAGGTGGTTGAAAAAGGAGTCAATCTGACCGTTCTGATACCGCTGTATGGTGGCCTCGTCCAGCGGCGCTTTCTCACTCTCACAGCGACGTCGGTTGAGTGCGGCATAGAAATCCACAATGGTGAACAGTGCGGTGGGCGCATCAAAGAAAAATTGGGCGGTATTCGCCTTGGCGGAAGGTTCCTGCAGAGCAAGCACGGTGCGTCGCGGTGGGCCGTCCGGAGCGGGCTGTTCCACCAGCGGCAACCATGAAGGTCGCAAAGCGGCCAGAATCCGCGGCTGCAACTGGCGGATGTAATGCCGCATGTCATTCATGCTCGACGGTCTGAAAATCTGCAGCTTGCACCCATCACGCCGGGCCAGTTGCAGGGCAGGCACAAGAAAATTCTTGAAATAACCAAAGGCCAGTGCCCGCGCCACGTTGTAGTGTTCATCGCCATCAAGAATACCGCGGCGTGCGCGCATGTAGAAATTGATGGCGATGAGAAACGCAATCAGTACACTCAACAGATAGCGCAGCGGATCACTGGCCAGCATTCTCAGCCAGCGCGGTGTGCCGGCATCCAGTTCCGGCCAGCCTACCAGTGCAGTGGCCCATAGACTGGACAGAATGATCAGACTGAACACCAGCTTGACCGGCCAGTGGTAGTCCCGCCACAGATCCGCCAGCGCTTCCCGCACGGCGGTCCGATCAAGCTGCTTGTGCTTTACCAGCGGCAATGCGCTAACCAGGCGTGTGCCGACATGCGCAGGTCATTGCTGCAGGGCTCAGTGTGCCGCCAGCTGTCGCTCAATTTCAGCCAGCTCCTGCTCGGTAACACGCGCAATTTCCAGCAGGGTATCGCGGTTTTCCAGCTGGATCGCCTGATCCGACATGTCACGGTCCAGCCCCCCCTGCAGATCGCGGCGGATCGCCTGCAAGCGCTGAGTCAATTCATCGCGTTTTTGCTGCAAAGCCTGTTTGTCCATCTCATCACCTCCAGTGTTGTCGATCAGCACCCGATGCTGCCACCGCCGGCGGCATAATGGCGGGCGTCAGGCAGGGCTGCCCGGCTGGCCCAGATTGCGGCCATAAAACAGTTCCTGCATCTCTTTTTTCAGGCGCCGAATGATGCGCTGGCGCTGGCGCGGCCGCAGGTCCTTTTCCTCCACCCCGAACAGATAATCGTTGAGCTTGAATTCGCGCAACAGCATCTTGGTGTGGAACATGTTTTCCTGATACACGTTGACGTCGATCATCTGGTAGCGTTCCAGCGTGGCCGGTTCGAAGAAATCCTGAATCGAGCGGATCTTGTGGTCAATGAAATGCTTGCGCCCGTTGACATCGCGGGTGAAACCGCGCACGCGGTAATCCACGGTGACGATGTCTGACTCGAAACTATGAATCAGATAATTGAGCACCTTCAATGGCGAGATGATGCCGCAGGTGGATACATCAATGTCGGCGCGAAAGGTGGAAATGCCGCCCTGCGGGTGGCTTTCCGGATAAGTGTGCACGGTAATGTGGCTCTTGTCCAGATGGCCGAGCACGGTTTCCGGCAGTGGACCGGGGCTGGCCTGGTCGCTGTCCTCAAAGCGTTCGTCCACCGGGCCCTCGGCGATCAGCATGGTCACGCTGGCACCTTGCGGGTCGTAATCCTGGCGCGCAATGTTGAGCACGTTGGCACCAATGATTTCGGCAACGTTTTCCAGGATCTGGGTCAGACGCTCGGCATTGTAGCTTTCGTCGATGTATTCCAGATACTCATGCCGCTTGTCTTCACTGGCGGTGTAGCAGATGTCATAGATGTTGAAGCTCAACGACTTGGTCAGGTTGTTGAAGCCGTGCAGTTTGATGCGCGATGGTGACAATGTGTTTTCCTGTGGGTGCAACCCGTTCAATCAATCAGTGTCCGAGCAGCTGTTGCAACGCCAGCCCGGGGTTTTCGGCACGCATAAAGGCCTCGCCGATCAAAAAAGAGCGGATGCCGTAACTGTGCAGTGTAGCAATATCCGCCTGTGCATGAATACCACTTTCGCTGACCAGCACATGGTGATCGGGAACCATGGCCGCCAGCCGGCGGCTGGTGTCCAGATCGGTGACAAAACGATGCAGGTCGCGGTTGTTGATACCAATCAGCAAAGTGTTGGCAGATTGCTGTAATGCAAGCACCTGCTCCAGTTCGGCTTCGTTGTGCACTTCCAGCAGCACATCCATTTCCAGCTCCCGGGCATGCATGTACAGCGCCTGCAGCTGTTGCGCACTGAGCGCCGCAGCAATCAGCAGCACGGCATCGGCACCGATGGCACGCGCCTCGACGATCTGGTAATGATCGATGATGAAATCCTTGCGCAACACCGGCAGATCGCAGGCTTCCCGGGCCAGACCAAGATAACGGTCGTGGCCATGAAAAAAGTGCTCGTCGGTCAGCACCGACAGACAGGTGGCGCCACCGCGCTGATATTGCGCGGCGATTCTGGCCGGATGAAACTCGGCACGGATGACGCCGGCACTGGGTGAGGCCTTCTTGATTTCAGCGATCACTGCCAGCCCGTCGTCAGCCTGGCGCTGTTGCAGTGCCGCCATGAAGCCGCGCACGGCCGGCTGCACATCGGCGACTTCCTGCAGTGCAGCCACGCTGCGGCGGCTGCGACGCGCCTCCAGCTCTTCCCGCTTGCGCTGGAGAATGGTTTCCAGAATGGTCGGCATGCTGCTCATGAATCACTCCCTGCCTCTGCGTGATGCGGGCCGTCTGCCGCCGTCGCGGCCAGCGCCTGGCTCAGTTCCACCAATTGCTGCAGACGCTGCCAGGCTTTGCCACTGGCCAGTATTTCTCGCGCCAGTCGATAGCCTGATTGCAGCGAATCGGCCCGATCGGCGACATAAATGCCGGCCCCGGCGTTCAGCGCCACGATGTCGGCGGCGGCACCCTCGCTGCCGCGCAGCGCCTGCTCGATCAGCGCCAGACTCTGGTGGGCATCGGCGACCTGCAGTGCATCCAGGCTGCGGCGCTGGCCGAGATACTGTTCCGGTTCGATGACCAGATTGTGCAGACTGCCGTCGCGCAATTCCGTGACCAGCGTGTTGCTGGCGCAACTGATTTCGTCCAGGCCATCCTCGGCGTGCACCACCATGACATGCCGACTGCCCAGCCGCTGCAGTGTCTGCGCCACCGGCTGCAGCCAGCGCGCCGCGTAGACGCCCAGCAGCTGACACGGTGCTGCGGCCGGATTGGTCAGCGGCCCCAGCAGGTTGAACATGGTACGCAGGCCCAGCGCCTGGCGCACCTCGGCCACGCGCGCCACCGCCGGATGGTGCGCGCGGGCATAGAGAAATCCGATGTTGAGCTGCTGCACACAACTGGCGACCTGCTGCGGCTGCAGATCCAGCCGCAGGCCGGCCGCCTCCAGCACATCGGCGCTGCCGGAGGTGCTGGAGACCGAGCGATTACCGTGCTTGGCCACCTTGATGCCGGCTTCGGCACAAACGAATGCGGCAGCGGTGGAGACATTGAAAATGCGGCTGCCATCGCCGCCGGTGCCACAGGTATCAAGCACAAAATCGGCATCGCCGGTCAGTGGAATACTTACCGGTACGGCATGCTCGCGCATGACTTCTGCGGCGGCGGTCAGTTCAGCACTGGTTTCGCCCTTGACCACCAGCCCCATCAGCATGGCCGCTGCCTGTTCTGGCCTGACTTCAGCGTTCATGATCTGCTGCATTGCCGCGCGCATGCATGCAGCCGGGATGTCTTCACGTCGCGCCAGATGCCCCAGCGCAGTCTGCACGCTCATCGGCTGCGCTCCAGAAAGTTCTGCAACAACTTATGGCCGTGTTCGGTGAGGATCGACTCCGGATGAAACTGCACCCCTTCCACATCCAGCTGGCGATGGCGGAAACCCATGATCTCCTCCATCTCGCCATCTGCCGTTTGCGTCCAGGCGCTGATCTGCAGACAGTCCGGCAGTGTGTCTCTGGCCACCACCAGGGAATGGTAACGGGTGGCGGTGTAGGGGCTGGGCAAACCGCTGAACACACCCTGACCATCGTGGTGGATGGCCGAGGTCTTGCCGTGCATGAGTTGACCGGCACGCACCACGTCGCCACCGAACACCTGACCTATCGCCTGATGCCCCAGACACACCCCCAGGATCGGCAGCTGCCCGGCAAAGTGACGGATCACCGCCATGCTGATGCCGGCTTCGTTGGGTGTGCATGGCCCCGGTGACAAAACGATGGCATTCGGCTGCAGGGCCTCAATGGCGGCCACATCCAGCGCATCATTGCGCACGGTTTTCACCTCCGCGCCCAGCTCGCCCAGATACTGCACCAGGTTGTAGGTGAAGGAGTCGTAGTTGTCGATCATCAAAATCATTACAAGCCCTTCGCTGCCTGGCGGATGGCGCTGATCATGGCGCGCCCCTTGTTCATGGTTTCCTGCCATTCCAGTTCAGCATCGGAATCGGCCACAATGCCGGCCCCGGCCTGCAGATGCAGGGTGTGATCCTGCAGCACACCGGTGCGTATGGCAATGGCCAGATCGCAATCGCCATGCCAGTTCAGCCAACCCACCGTACCGGCATAGATGTTGCGCTGCACCGGTTCCAGCTCGGCAATGATTTCCATGGCCCGCAGCTTGGGCGCACCGGACAGGGTACCGGCCGGAAAACAGGCGCGCAGCACATCCAGCGTGCTGTGTTCTTCATCCACGTCGCACTCGACCGCCGAGACAATGTGCATGACATGGGAATAGCGCTCGATGGACATCTGCTCGGTAACGCGCACGCTGCCGGTGGTGGCCACCCGCCCCAGATCATTGCGGCCAAGATCAATCAGCATCAGGTGTTCCGCACGCTCTTTCTCGTCTGCCAGCAACTCATCCGCCAGACGCTGGTCCTCGGCCTGATCGCGACCGCGCTGCCGGGTACCGGCCAACGGCCGCACCATGGCCTGCCCGTCGTGCACCCGCACCAGCACTTCCGGGGATGAGCCAATGACCTGAAAATCACCGAAATCCATGTGGTACATGTAAGGCGACGGATTCAACGCCCGCAGCGCACGGTAGATGTCCAGCGCCGGCATCCCAACCGGCATGGACATGCGTTGTGACAGCACCACCTGCATGCAGTCACCGGCGGCGATGTAGTCCTGACAACAAGACACCGCCTGCTTGAAATCGGCCTCAGCAAAACCGTAGCTGACATCGCCCAGATGATAACTGCGGGCATTGTGTGCATAGCCGGGTGAGCCGCAGCGCAGACGATGCTGCAGCTGATCCAGACGGCGCTGCGCCTGCCGGTAATCCTCGCTGGTGGTGACCGGGTCAGCGGCGCGCGGCTCGACGTTGACGATCAGATACAGCCGCCCCTGCAGATTGTCGAACACCGCCAGCTCATCGGCACACAGCAGACAGATGTCCGGCACACCGAGGGTGTCGGGCAACTGCAGCATGTGTTGCAGACAGGGTTCAATGGTGGCCATGGTTTCATAACCGAAATAGCCGACCAATCCACCATGCAGGCGCGGCAGCTCCGGCACCGGCGCGGCGTTGATCTGATGCATGACCATCTCGATCATGGTCAACGGGTCGTCGGTCTCGTCATCACAGATCAGTTCGTCCAGCTCGAACACGCGCCAGCGGCCATGCTTGTATTCGAAACGGCGGCTGCAGGGCAGTCCGATGATGGAATAGCGCCCCCACATTTCGCCACCTTCCACCGACTCCAGCAGAAAATTGTTCTTGCCATCGGCCAGCTTCAGGTACACGCTCAGTGGCGTGTCCAGATCCGCCAGCACCGAGCGCCACACCGGAATGCGGTTATAGCCCTGCTCGGCAAATTGTCTAAACTGTTTCAGATCCATAGCTGCTTGCGCCGTGTTGGCGTTACGCCCGAGCGTTTTGACGCTGCAGGCTGACAAAGGTCATCGCATAAGCATTGCCCGCATCGGCCGGCCGCTGCTGCTGACTCAGAATATCCCAATTCGACTCGGTCCAGGCCGGAAACCAGGTATCGGCCCGCTCCAGCGTGGTATCCAGCAGGGTCAGCTCCATCCGCTGTGCCTGCGGCAGGCAGCGACGGTACAACTGTGCCCCGCCAATGATCATGATGGTGCCGGCACCGGCCAGCGCCAGCGCTGACCCCAGCGAGGCGCACACATCGGCGCCGGGCGCAGCATAATCCAGTCTGCTGCTCAGCACAATGTTGTGTCGTCCGGGCAAGGCACCCGGCAGCGATTCCCAGGTGCGTCGCCCCATCAGCACAGCATGGCCATGGGTGACCGATTTGAAGTGCTGCAGATCGGCCGGCAGGTGCCAGGGCATGCCGCCACGCCAGCCGATCGCCCGCTGCCGGTCCATGGCCGCCACCAGACACAACGTCTGCCCGGGCAACAGCGCAAAATCCAACTGCGGCGGTGTCACACAGCTACCTTGCCGCGCAGCGGAGGATGACACTGGTAATTGTGTATGCCGATGTCAGCAGCGGTAAATGCAAACAGCGAATTAACCTGCGGGTTCAGCTGCAGGGTGGGCAGAGGATAGGGCTGCCGCTGCAATTGCGTATCCACCTGTTCAAGGTGGTTGCGGTAGATGTGAACATCACCGAAAGTGTGAATGTAGTCACCCGGCTGCAAGCCCAGATGCTGCGCCACCATGTGGGTGAGCAGTGCATACGAGGCAATGTTGAAGGGCACGCCGAGAAAGGCATCGGCGCTGCGCTGATACAACTGGCAGCTGAGCCGGCCGTCGGCCACATAGAACTGGAACATGGCATGGCAGGGTGCCAGCGCCATGCGACCGGCAGCGACGTTGGCCTGCGGTGATATCGACTCATCCGGCAGCAGTTCGGGATTCCAGGCTGTGACGATGTGGCGGCGGGAGTCGGGGCGCTCGCGCAGACCCTGCAGACAGCGTTGCAGCTGATCCAGACTGCCGCCATCGCGCGTTGGCCAGCTGCGCCACTGCTGACCATACATGGGTCCGAGATCACCCTGCTCGTCGGCCCATTCATCCCAGATGCTCACGCCCTGCTCGTTGAGCCAGCGCACATTGGTGTCGCCACGCAGAAACCACAGCAGCTCCATGACAATGGATTTCCAGTGCAGCCGCTTGGTCGTGACCAGCGGGAAGCCGGCATCGAGTGGAAAGCGCAGCTGATGACCGAACAGACTTTGCGTGCCCACGCCGGTGCGATCTGACTTGCACGTTCCGCGCTCGCGGATGTCGCGCAGCATGTGCAGATAGTTATTCATTTCAGCATTTGTGTCCTGTTTCAGCTCATGAGCCATGCCATCGGCAAGCGCAGCCCGGCACCGCAAACACAGGTGGTTCAGCGGTTCAGACCCTGGCGCGCGGCGGCAGATATTTTTTCCACATCGCGATGACGCACATACGCCAGCACCACCAGCACGACACCGATCACAATCATCGGCAGGCTCAGCAGCATGCCCATGGTCAACCAGTTGCCGCCGACAAAGCCAAGGTGCGCGTCCGGCTCACGGAAGAACTCGGCGATAATGCGGAACACACCGTAGCCGATCAGGAACCAGCCTGAAACCGCCATGCGTGGCCTGGGCTTGCGGGAATAAAACCACAGCAGCAGAAACAACAGCAGCCCCTCCAGCAGCGCCTGGTACAACTGCGATGGGTGCCGCGCGAGCCCATTGTAATCGCCGGCCAGGTAAGCCTGCATGAAGGCCTGGCTGGATGCATCCACCCCGGGTATGGATTTGGGAAACAGCATGCCCCAGCTGACATCGGTGAATCGCCCCCACAGTTCCCCGCCGATAAAATTGCCGATGCGCCCGAACATCAGTCCCAGCGGGATCATCGGGACGACAAAATCGGTGATCTCGAAAAAGCCACGGCGCTGGCGGCTGGCGTACCAGGCGATGGCAATCATCACCCCGATCAGGCCGCCATGAAAAGACATGCCGCCTTCCCAGATCCTGAACAGACTGAGCGGGTTGGCCAGCAACTGCTGGGTGCCGTAGACCAGCATGTAACCCACCCGGCCACCGATGATGACACCAAGCATGCCGTAAAACAGCAGATCGCTGAGTTGTTCACGCCGCACCGGCGTGTCACGGCGATCGGCACGCAGGCTGGCCAGCACCCAGAATGAGGCAAACGCAGCCAGGTACATCAGGCCATACCAGTGAATCCTGAGCGGACCGAGTTCCAGCGCCACCGGATTGAAATTGATCAGCAGCGGGTAGGCATTTTCCATCTTGTTGCAGCTCCAGTGATCACCCGTCTCGCGGGTGAATGCGTTTTGCGCCTGTTTGGATTATAATGTGCTCTGGTGTAGAGCACACATGTTGTGCTGTTGTGCTTGAGCATGCTATATGCTTCACAGTCTGTCCCCTGTCTTTATGGCTTCCAAGCCTCATTCCGGCGTACAGTCCAAGGCCTGCCTCGGTGCTTTCCACCCAACCCGACCTTTAATAGAGACTTTAGACTATGAATATTTATGTTGGCAATCTGCCATACAGTACCACCAACGATGATTTGCAGGCAATGTTTGCCCCGTTCGGCAACGTCACTTCTGCCAATGTCATCCAGGACAAGTTCACCGGCCGCAGCAAAGGCTTCGGATTTGTCGAAATGAGTGACAACGGTGAAGCCCAGTCGGCCATCGCTGATCTCAACGGCAAGGACATGGATGGTCGCCCATTGACCGTCAACGAAGCCAGGCCGCGTGAGGACCGCCCGCGTCGCTGATTGCTCATCGTCACCGATGAACATCCGGACCCGATGCCTTGCATCGGGTTTTTTTTGCGCGAAGTATTGACACCGACGTGATAGCGTCATAACATGTGTGAAATTCGTTTCACATCACTGGGGATTGGCCTATAACCACAACATTTCGGGATCAGCATTACTTAGCGGCACTTGTGCCGCTTTTTTTTGTCTCATGCTGCGCCAGCAGGCGTTATAATCTGAATGCAGTCATCCAGCAGGAATCCGCATGCAAACCGAGATCACACCACCGATGGAATTGACTTCAGCAGCTGCCCGCAAGGTGCAGGAACTGGTGCTGGGTGAAGGCAACCCGGACCTCAAACTGCGCGTCTACATCAGTGGCGGTGGCTGCTCGGGGTTCCAGTACGGCTTCAGCTTCGACGATCAGGTCAGCGACGACGACATCCGCATCCAGCGCGATGGGGTGACCCTGCTGGTCGATCCGCTGAGCATTCATTATCTGGAAGGCGCGGTGGTCGATTACAGCGAAAGCCTGCAGGGTGCCCAGTTTGTCATCAACAACCCCAACGCCACCACCACCTGCGGTTGCGGCTCGTCATTCTCGATCTGATCCGCCAGCAAGCAGCATTGCCAACCGCCAGCTGATCTTGCGCATGGATCACTACCAGCGCTCCGCGCGCAATGCCTTTAGCGCCTGTATCATCGACCGCCAGACCGAGATGCGTGCTGACGCCGGCAGCATCAGCGCACTGGCAGCGGCTGCCGACGCCAGATTCCTGCTCATCCACGAGCGCTGCTGTCTGTTGCGCAAAACCGATCACGCCATGCTGCTGCTGCCTCAGCCCCCCGCCGACAGCACCACATGCTATCTGGGACTGCGCCAGCAACAGCCACTGTTTGCCGTGCAGCTGCAACAGGCCAGCGAGGCTGCACGATTGGCGGCAGCCATGGCTGGCCAATGGGTCGATCTGCGCACCGCAGCAGGCACCGTCAGCGCCGATGAGGCCGGCATCATCGCCTATGCCATCGCCGTGTTCAACTGGCAGCAGCGGCACCGTTTCTGCGGCAGCTGCGGCAGCCCCAACACACAGCTGGATGGCGGTCATCGCATGCACTGCAGCAATCCCGCCTGTGCGCAAATCACCTTTCCGCGCATTGATCCGGCCATGATCACGCTGATCGAGCATGACGACGCCATCCTGCTTGGACGCCAGGAAAATTGGCCGCAGCGGCGTTACTCGACGCTGGCAGGGTTTGTCGAACCCGGAGAAAGCATCGAGGATGCCGTGCGTCGTGAGGTGATGGAAGAAGCCGGCGTGGTGCTGGACACGATTCATTACCACTCTTCCCAGCCGTGGCCGTTTCCTGGTTCGCTGATGCTCGGCTTTCGCACCACCGCCAGCAGCACTCAGATTCGGCTGGGCGCAGAACTGGCGGATGCACGCTGGTGGCACCTGCACGAGTTTGAGCAGTCGCTGCAATCGGGACAATTGCTATTGTCGATACCGCAGTCCATCGCCTTTGCCCTGATCAGTGACTGGTATCACGAACACACCGGTAGAAATCTGGGCGATATTGTGGCCGAGATCTGACCGTCCGGCGCTGGCATTGCCGGTTCGGATCAGGTAGAGTCTGATCGCCCCACTGGAAATAGCCAAGCCATGCCCAAGTCCAAACAAACACTGATCAGCAGCACCGCTGCCATTGCCCTGGCCGTGTTTCTGCTCGGCGTCATAGTCATGCGCATCAGTCAGGGCAGCCAACCGCTGCAGATTGTCAGCCCGCTGGGCGTGATGACCGCGCTGGTGATGATCGCGGCGTTTTATTTCTGGCTGGAACAGGCCAGCGGCTGGCGCATCTTCGCCTATTTGCCGCCGTTGTTGTGGATCTATGCCACACCGATCATCCTCAGCAATACCGGCGTGATCCCGTTCAGCAGCCCGGCCTATGATGGCCTGCGCGCCTACGGCCTGCCTTTGTTCATTGCGCTGATGCTGCTCAAGGTCGATGTGGCCGGTGCCGTGCGCATCATGGGCAAAGGTGTGTTCGTCATGCTCATCGGCAGCGTCGGTGTCATGGTCGGTGCCGTGGCGGCTTACAGCCTGGGCATCAGCATCGGTGTGCTGGATCCCTCGGTGTGGCCGGCCTTCGGCACCCTCAGCGGCAGCTGGATCGGCGGCACCGGCAACATGAATGCCGCCTGGGCAGCTCTGGAAGGTCAGCCCGAACACATGACCATGGCAGCAATTGCCGACAACATGGTGTACATCATCTGGCTGCCGCTGCTGCTGGGGTCGCGCGCCTTTGCCGATCGCTTCAACCGCTGGGCCAGGGTGCCGGCAGGTCGGGTCGAACAGATGGAGCAGGCCGCTCTGGCCGTGGCCGAAACCGATCATGCGCCCAGCATGCAGCAGCTTTTGTACCTGGCGGTGATTGCGCTGAGCACCACCTGGGTCAGTGTATTGCTGGCCGCAGCATTGCCGGAAATCAGTCTCGGTGGCCAGCGCGTGATCACTGAAAGCACCTGGGTCATCCTGCTGGTGACCAGCATCACCCTGCTGCTGTCCACCACGCGCGCCAGCAGACTGCCAGGCGCACAACCGATTGCCATGGCCATCATCTACGTGTTTGTTGCCAGCGTTGGCGCGCATGCCAACCTGGCCGACAGCGACCTCGGGGCAATCGGCTGGTTCGTGGCTGCGGCCTACGTCTGGATTTTCATCCATGGCGCATTCATTCTGGCTGGAGCGAAACTGTTCCGGGTCGATGTGCATACGCTGGCCATCGCCTCGGCCGCCAACATCGGTGGCGCGGCCTCGGCACCGGTGGTCGCGGCACATCATCGCCAGTCACTGGTGCCGGCCTCGATTCTGATGGCACTGATCGGTTATGCTGTGGGCAACTATCTGGCCATACTCACCGGTCGCCTGTGTCAACTGATCGGTGCCGGATAGACAACGTTGCTGGTCACACTGCAGGCCTTACATGGAGCGATCAAACATGCACACATCCCCATCATTGCTGTCCACCGTCAGCGGTGCCTTCTGCCTGCTGCTGTCGCTGACCACACACGCCGAGCAGCATGCCAGCGTGTTGCATTGCGGCCAGTTGTTCGATGCCGCCAGCGGCAAACTGCTGGGCGAACGCTTTGTGCACATCGAGGACGGTCGCATCGGCAGCGTCTCCAGACAGCGCCCGGATGGTACCGAGCTCATCGACCTGAGCGCACAAACCTGCCTGCCCGGACTGATCGATCTGCATGTGCATCTGTCCGATGAACTCAGCCCCAGTTCCTACATTCACCGCTTCACCTGGAGCGAAGCCGACTACGCCTACAATGCCGCCAGCAACGCGCGCAAAACCCTGGCTGCCGGCTTCACCACAGTACGTGACCTGGGCGACAACCGCCGCGTCACCATCGCCCTGCGCAATGCCATCCGCAGCGGCAAACTCACCGGGCCGCGAATCTTTGCCGCTGGCAACACCATCGCCAGCACTGGTGGTCATGGTGACGACAGCAATGGCATGCCATGGAATGACTACAAGACCCCCGGGCCGCGCGACGGCGTGGTCAACAGCGCAGCCGATGCCCGTGAAGCCGTGCGCCAGCGCTACAAGGATGGCTCGGACCTGATCAAGATCACCGCCACCGGCGGCGTGCTGAGCCTGGCCAGCAGTGGCCAGAACGCTCAGTTCACCGACGAGGAACTGGCCGCCATCGTCGCCACCGCCAATGACTATGGCATGCACGTGGCCGCGCATGCGCATGGTGCCGACGGCATGCTGCGCGCGGTACGCGCCGGCATCACCACGGTCGAGCACGGCACCTTCATGACCGATGAGATCATCGCCGAGATGAAGCAGCGCGGCACCTGGTATGTCCCCACCATCAGTGCCGGCATGTTTGTCGGCGCCAAGGCAAAGGAGGAAGGCTATTTTCCACCAGTGGTGCGCGACAAGGCAGCACGCATTGGCCCGGTGATTGCCGAGACCTTTGCCAAGGCCTACCGCAGCGGTGTCAAAATCGCCTTTGGCACCGACACCGGTGTGTCCGCCCACGGCAACAATGCGCAGGAGTTCGTGTACATGGTCGAGGCCGGCATGCCCGCCGCCGAGGCACTGCAGACCGCCACCGTCCATGCCGCCAGCGTGCTGAGTCAAAGCGAAACGCTGGGTCAGATCGCGCCCGGTTTTGCCGCCGACATCATCGCCGTCAACGGCAACCCGCTGCTGGATGTGAGCCTGCTGCAACAGCCAGAATTTGTCATGGTCGGTGGCAAGATGCTCGACTGAGCTTTGCCCCACAGTATTCAGCCAGGAACAACGCCAACATGATTGATCGACATGATTGATTTATTTACCGCCGCCACACCCAATGGTCACAAAGTCTCCATCATGCTGGAGGAACTGGGGCTGGATTACCGTGTGCATGCGCTCAATCTGGGCACTCTGGAACAGAAGTCGGCAGCCTTTCTGGCGATCAACCCGAACGGCCGCATCCCCGCCATCGTTGATCGCGATGCGGACGATTTCGCCGTGTTCGAGTCCGGGGCGATCCTCATCTATCTGGCCGAAAAAACCGGCCGCCTGCTGCCCGGCGAGCGCAAGGCGCGTTCGCGTGTCATGCAGTGGCTGATGTTCCAGATGGGTGGCGTCGGGCCCATGCAGGGCCAGGCCAATGTGTTTACGCGTTATTTTCCCCAACACATTCCGGCAGCGATTCAGCGCTATCAGCGTGAGACCCGCCGTCTGTACGAAGTGATGGACTCACATCTGCGCCAGCACGACTACCTGGCCGGAGATTACAGCATTGCCGACATCGCCACCTGGCCCTGGGTACGCATTCACAACTGGAGCGGCGTGAGCCTGGACGGGCTGCAGTATCTGTCCAGCTGGCTGCAGCGGGTCGGTCAGCGACCAGCCGTGCAGCGTGGTGTGGCAGTGCCCGAGCGGCCGGACGATGCCAGCGCCATCAAGGCGGCGAAAAGCATACTGGGACGCTGATCTTCACTGCCAAATTTGACAGGCAATTGTTTCACGTGCATTGTACGTATAATGCAGAAAAAGCTCACCATTTCCATTTCTGAAAAAGTCTACGCTGGTCTCTAACAATATGTAGGGCCACGCCGCATAAGCAGATTTCTTGAAGATCTGGCTCGCCCGCATGTGCTGGAGCAGGAATTGCTCAGCGCCTATACAGCCATGGCCGAGGATTCCGAACGAGAATCTGCAGCATTGGCCTGGTCAGAACAAACCCTCACTGCCCCAGACCATGCGCTGTGGTGAAGTGTGCTGTATTGGTTTTGATCCAGCCATCGGTGGGGAAATCAGAAAAACCCGACCTGTTGTCATCGCCAGCAACAACGCTGCGAACAAAGCACTGAACCGCATTCAGATGGTTCCGTTGACTTCCAATGTTGATCGGCTGTATCCATGCGAAGCCTATGTTCACATCCATGGCAAACTGGCCAAGGCCATGGCTGATCAGATCGCAACCGTCTCCAAACAGCGTCTGGGCACGCGCCTGGGAAGCATCGACCGTCATGAACTGACTGAGATAGAGCGTGCGCTCAGAATCCAGCTCGGTCTTGTCAAAGTCAAGTAAGCGGGCAAGCCAACAGTCAAAACCAGCCGCCATTGAGACGCCAGATGGCCACATTGAGAACCCAGGCGAAGCTGACCCAGGCCAGATAAGGCACATACAGCATGCCGGCCACACGGTTGACGCGCCAGCTGTACAACAGCGTCATCAGAATGGCCAGCCACAGCAGCGCCAGTTCGGCCATTGCCCAACCGGTGCGGTGCAGTCCGAAAAACAGTGCGCTCCAGGTCACGTTCAGCGCCAGCTGTATTCCCCACCAGAGCAGTGCACGGTCACGGAACAGGCTCACCGCACCGCGCCAGACCAGCCAGGCGGCAATGCCCATGAGCAGAAACAGCAGTGTCCAGACCGGTGCAAAAATCCAGTCCGGCGGATTGAAGAAAGGTTTGTTGATGTGATCGTACCAGTCGCCGGCGCTGAAGTAGCGACCGGAAGCACTGCCCACCCCCAGCGCCAGTACGACGAAGAACAGCAACATCAGTTTGTCACGCAGGGATTTGCTCATGTTCATGCTCGCTGGGATCAGGCTTGCGCCGGAGATGTGGCTGCCGCTGGCGGTTCCAGCTCAACCCCAAGCCCCAGCACCACCCGATTGACATAACAGAAATAGGCCACCACCTGGTTGACCTCAAGAATTTCGCCGTCGCTGAAGCCGGCTTCGCGCAGCATCTGGACATCCTTTGCGCTGACATCAGATGGCGTTACAGTGAGCTTGCGCGCGTACTCCAGTGCCAGCTGTTGCGGTGGCGAAAACGGCAATCCAGGACGCGGTGTCGCCAGGGCCTGATCCAGCGCGGCAAAATGCTGCGCATCGGCCACTGCGGCGCTCAATCCGCAACGATGATGGGCGACACAGTAGTCACAGCGGTTCAGCCGGCTGACCAGCACCCCGATCGCCTCACGCATCCACAACGGCAGTTGCAGATCAGCATGGTGCATGACCGCCTGGTACAGGCCCATGTGCGCCTGCAGGGTCTGAGGTCGCAGCGCGTGCACGGCGAGCACGTTGTCCACCTGCTGGCGCGAACCAACCACGCGCTGATAGGTTTTGCCCAGTGCCGCATCGGCCTGCGCCGGTTGAATGGACTTGATCCAGCTCATGAAAGATTCATCACAGCAGAAAACCGGCATCATACCATCTGTGGACAGCATGGTTCACCAACAAAAAAGCCCCGCCAGCAGCGGGGCTTCGATGTTACCGGAATGACTCGGAATCAGTTGGCGCGGCGACGCATGATCAGCGAGCCCAGCACCATCAGTGCCAGCGCCATGGCAATCATGCCCCAGGTCGTCATGGTCGGCACGGCCGGTGGTGGTGGCAGCACTGCAACATCCGGTGTCGGGTGCCTGAAACACTGGGCCGAGTTTGCCGGAATGCTGGCAGCCGCATCACAGGCAAAAGTCAGGCCGATGTCAGCGGCCGCGTTCTGGATACCGGTGGTGGAACCACTGCCCGCTTCCGGATTGCGGTCATCATGCTGAAAGACAATTTCAAAGCTGTTGTCATACAGGATGACCTGTGTGTCAAAAGCCACGGTGTCGCCAAAATGTGTGGATTCGTCATAATGGAATACATGGCAGCCCAGATCGGCAGCGGGGAACTGATCCGACGGTCGCGGACATACCGGAAAGTATTCAAACAGGCCATTGTTGGTAATCAGATCATCATGCAATGGATAGATTCTGGCACCACCGCTGGTGCTAGGTATAACAGGTAATGGACAGTCATTGGACAGATCACCGCCGGTGTCGGTCAGATCGGTCGACAGAGCTCCGTTGGAGGTCATGACGATGTCGGTCAGGTCATCTCCATAGAAATTGAACGGCCCCTGCAGCGCTATTGGTGCCGATCCGGCGTCATCGCCACTGACCACCTGGGTGCCGGTGGCGCTGATGTCGATAAACTGGAAGGCGCAGTTGCCAGCCGATGAGTCGGTAAAGGTGTAGCCGAAAGCGTCAGGCCCACCGCCAACGCCAAACAAAGGTGCCACAGACTGGCCAGACGATGCCGGGTCCTTGGGCTCTTGTGCCTGCACAACGCCGGCAAACATGGCCAGCGCCAGCAGAAGTTTTGTCAGATCATTCATGAGATTACCCCGTCGCATATGCGCATACGTTGAAAAACACTGTAACCAATGTTGCCAGCGCAATCCATTTGCTTGCAGCAACCATCATTAGACTAGCACAGTTAACGATCTGTTGACAATCACTGCATTGTGGCCGCTTCAAAACCATCACTGAAAATGGCCTGTTCCGGACTGTAGCGATACGTCAGACTGGTATTGTTCGCGGTCACTTCATGGGTTTGTTTGCTGCCATCTGGCCAGATGACTTCCAGTTGCGTCACGAGCCGCTGCCCAAGGCCGAAATGTAATGCTGGCTGATGGTTGCCACCAATGCTGGAGCCCAGATGACGATGGCGCCTGATGTTGGCGCCATCGTCCAGGTACAGCACGACTTCAGTGCCCACTGCGGCGGCATCAAACCGTCCCGCTGCCTCCACGTCCACACTCAGCCAGTGCTGGTCTGCTGACTCGCTGATGTTGCGATACAAACGGTAACCCTGATTGAAGTTGCCCGCCACAAAATCCATTCTGCCATCGCCGTCATAATCGGCATAGGCAGCGCCGATGGTGGTGGACGGATTGGAAGCGCCCGATGCAACCGAAACATCCGCAAACTGTCCCTGACCCAGATTGTGATAGAGGCGGTCCGACTGTGCCGGATCAGCATTTGCAGTGGCGAGATAAAGATCTTCGTGACCGTCGTTGTCAAAATCGGCAAAGAATGTGCCCCAGCTCACCGCGGTGGTGAACACACCGGTATCGGCTGCCACGTCAATGAATGCTGGCTGTCCCTGATCGAGCTGATTCTGCAGCAGAATCGATTCACCGATGCTGGAGAAATACAGATCATAATCGCTGTCGAGATCGTAGTCGGCGACAGCGACACCCATGGCGTAAGCGGGCCGCTGGGCTCCCGTTATGGCAGATACGTCGGTAAAGCACCAGACTCCGCAACCGGGCCCATCATTGCGCCAGAGTACATTGCCGAACAGCTTGTCATTCACCACATACAGATCCTGATCACTGTCACGATCAAAGTCCACGAACACTGCGGCAAACCCCGGCCGAGACATGATGACAGGGTCCAGCACAGTGGACACGTCAATAAAGGATTTACCCTGCTGATTCAGATACAGTCTGTCCTGGCGGTTTGGATTGCTCTCATCTTCATCAAACCAGTTGACGATGTACAGATCAAGATAGCCATCACGATTGAAATCGGCCCAGGCTGCGGATTCCCCACGCCCCTGGTGTGCATCCAGCCCAACGCTGGCAGTGACATCGATAAAACCTGATCCGGTGTTGCGGAGCAGCACATCATGCCCATCATTGAGCACCAGCAAATCCAGCCAGCCATCATTATCAAAATCAACAAAGGTGACGCCACCACTGTCGCGGTCTGCCAGGGCAACCTGGTCTGCGTAGGCAGAAACAGCGAAAGTGCCATCGCCACGATTGCGATACAAAGTGTTGGCACCCTGAGCAGTGGTCAGATACAGGTCAATCCAGCCATCGTTGTCGACATCGCCCCAGGCCTGTCCGGTAATAAAATAAGTGCCGGTGTGCGGCTGCGCGATGCCGGCACTGACGGTCACATCGGCAAACTGTATCGGCGCAGCAGCGGCAAGTGCTGCGGTCTGCACCAGACTGCCGGCACGCACAATATCTGTGATGGCAACACCTGTGATGGCAATGCCTGCAAACATGGCGGCCATGGCACGGTATCTCTGCATGAAAGCTGCTCAGGTCTCCTGCCGCAGATAGGGGAACAGCAGCACATCACGGATTGAAGCACTGTTGGTCAGCAGCATGACCAGACGGTCAATGCCAATGCCCTCGCCGGCGGTGGGCGGCATGCCGTATTCCAGTGCACGAATGTAGTCGGCATCGAAGTGCATGGCCTCGCTGTCGCCGGCATCCCGGGCGCTGACCTGGGCACGGAAGCGGCGCTCCTGGTCTTCCGGGTCGTTCAGCTCGGAGAAGCCATTGGCGATTTCGCGACCGCCAATAAACAGCTCGAAGCGGTCGGTGATCCCGGCATCGGCATCGCTGGCACGTGACAGCGGCGACACTTCCGCCGGGTAGCCGGTGATGAAGGCAGGCTGGATCAGCGTGTGCTCGATTTTCGCCTCGAACAGCTCAAGCAGCAGCTTGCCCCAGCCCCATTCCGGCGCGTGCCTGATGTCCAGTTCATCGGCAATCTGCCGCAACCGGGCCGGATCACGATGCTGCTCTCGCGTCAGCTGCGGGATCGCCTGCAGCACCGCATCGAGCAGATCCAGGCGCTGGAACGGCTGCGCGAAATCGATCGCCATGCCCTGATACTCAATGGCGGTGGTGCCCAGCACATGCTGGCTGAGACCACGCAGCATCTGCTCGGTAAAATCCATCAGATCGTGGAAATCGGCATACGCCCAGTAGAATTCCAGCATGGTGAACTCGGGATTGTGCCGGGTGGACACACCCTCGTTGCGGAAATTGCGGTTGATCTCGTAGACCCGCTCCAGCCCGCCGACCACCAGCCGCTTCAGATACAACTCGGGGGCCACGCGCAGGTACAGCTCGCAGTCCAGCGCATTGTGATGGGTGATGAAAGGACGCGCCACGGCACCGCCGGGAATCGGGTGCATCATCGGCGTTTCCACTTCCAGAAAATCGTGTCCCGGTGCTTCCATGAAATCGCGGATGTAGCTGATCACGCGGGCGCGGGTGATGAAGGTATCGCGCACCTCACTGTTGACGATCAGATCCACATAGCGCTGACGGTAGCGGGTTTCGGTGTCGGTCAGACCATGGAATTTTTCCGGTAGCGGCCGCAGCGACTTGCTCAGCAGGCGCAGCTGGTCACAGCGCAGCGAGAGCTCGCCGGTGCGGGTACGGAATACCTCGCCGGAGGCACCGATGATGTCACCGACATCCCAGTGCTTGAAATCCTGGTACAGCTGTTCACCCAGCGCATCACGCTGCAGAAACAGCTGGATGCGGCCACTGCGATCCTGCAGTTGCACAAACGAGGCCTTGCCCATGACCCGTTTGGCCAGCATGCGTCCGGCCACAGAGAAGCGCTCACCGAGCTGTTCCAACTGCTCGTTGTCGTGCTCGGCGAAGCGCTGCTGCAGTGCCTGCGCCGTGGTATCGGGACGAAAATCGTTCGGCCAGGCCACGCCCTGGTCTCGCAGGGCCTGCAGCTTGGCACGGCGCTCGGCGATGATGTGGTTGTCATCGGCATGCGCGGATGTTGCGCCAGCGTCTCGTTCGTTCTGCTCGTGCTTGCTCATGGCTTTCTCGGTGTCGGTTTAGCCGGCGGCCGTTGTGGCCGGGCCTTCCACGCCCTGCTTCAGCGCGGCGGTAACAAAGGGATCCAGATCGCCATCCAGCACGGCCTGAGTGTTGCCGGTCTCCACGCCGGTGCGCAGATCCTTGATTCGAGACTGATCCAGCACATAGGAACGAATCTGGCTGCCCCAGCCGATGTCGGACTTGGCGTCCTCCAGCAGTTGCGCATCGGCGCGGCGCATTTCCAGCTCGCGCTCGTACAGTTTGGCACGCAGCTGCTTCATGGCAAAATCCTTGTTCTTGTGCTGTGAGCGATCGTTCTGGCACTGCACCACAATGCCGGTGGGATTGTGCGTGATGCGCACCGCCGATTCGGTGCGGTTGACGTGCTGGCCACCGGCGCCGGAGGCACGATAAACATCAATGCGCAGATCGGCCGGGTTGATGTCGATGTCGATGTCGTCATCGATTTCCGGTGACACCGACACGGCGGCAAAAGAGGTGTGGCGGCGGTTGCCCGAATCAAACGGTGACTTGCGCACCAGCCGGTGCACGCCGTTTTCGGTGCGGCACCAGCCATAGGCATAATCGCCTTCCACACGCACGGTGGCGCTCTTGATGCCGGCCACGTCGCCGGCCGAGGCTTCGATCAGCTCATGCTTCCAGCCGCGCGACTCAAACCAGCGCAGATACATGCGCAACAGCATTTCTGCCCAGTCCTGCGCTTCGGTGCCACCGGAACCGGCCTGGATTTCAACAAAACAGGGGTTGGCATCCACCTCGCCGGAAAACATGCGCTGAAACTCCAGTTGCTCGATGGCACGGCCAACCACAGCCACATCGTCGACAACCGTAGCCAGGGTTTCGGCGTCGTCTTCTTCTGCTGCCAGCTCAATCAGACCTTCGGCATCAGCGAGCTGCTGACTGGTATGGTCGATGGTTTCGATCACCCTGGCCAGTGCTGCGCGATCCTTGTTGAGTTTCTGCGCGCGCTCGGGATCGTTCCAGACATCCGGATTTTCCAGCTGCAGGTTGATCTCTTCCAGTTGTTCGGATTTGCCAGCGTAGTCAAAGATACCTCCGTAGCTTGTCGATGCGCTGCTGCAAATCGTTGATGGTGCTTTTGATGCCTGCGGTTTCCATGTTGCTACCTTGTGCTTTTGCGGTGTGTCATCACGACCAAGTTCTTGGTGGCCGTGTTCAACATGTCATTATATCGTCTGCCCCGAAACAGATTCAGGGTTTGCCCTGCAGGACACGATGGCCTGGGCAAGACCTGCTCAGCACATGTTAAGCTTTGCGCCAGTCCAATTGCCCGACTTTACCTACATGTCTCAATTCAGCACCATGCATCCACGGCCAGACCACTGTTCCCGCACAGACACCCGCTCTGCCCGCCTGCAGCTGACCAGCCTGCTGCTGGCACTGCTGTGCAGCAGCGCGGTGTGCGCCGGCGATGACCTGGCCGCGACCGACGCCGCGCCGCCCTATGAGCTGCAACGCTTCGACTGGGAAGGCGAACCAAAACCAGGCACCAGGCTGCTGCTGGAGAATCGCTGGGGCAACATCAACCTGCGCCAGAGTGGCGGCAAAGGCGTGCTGCTGCATGCGGTCATGCAGAAGATCGGCAGCGCACCCAAAGTGGCTGATCTGCAGGTGGATGAAAGCGACGATCAGATCAGCCTGCGCATCGTTTATCCGGACGGGCAACAACCGGACAGCGTGCAGCAGGGCCGCGTGGATGTGGCGCTGATGATCCCGGCCGGACTTGCCGTAACCATCGTCGCCGAGCGCGGCGCAGTCTCAGGCAAGACGCTGGACAACCCCTTGCGGGTGCAGGCAGTGGATCAGCCGGTCGGGTTCAGCAGTACTGGCAGCATTGATGTGCAGACCCGCAACGGCGAAGTGGCGATCCAGTTCAAGCCACGCAGCAAACAGTCAGCCTCGGACTGGGGCCGTATCCAGACCATCGCCGGTGACATACTGATCAGCTACTATCCGAGCGTGGAAATCGGTTTTGACATGGTCTCCGGCAGCAGCAAGACCACCGACGACCCACGCCTGCTGCAAAACCGCCAGTACCGGCAGCGTCATGTGCTGATGCGCACCAGCGATGTTGCACCCATGCTTGCGCTGCAAAGCGACACCGGCCAGATGGTCATCAGCAACAACAGCGATCGCCTCGGCGAGCCGCAATAAGTGAGCAGAAAATCTGCTAGTATTCAGTCCATACTACCTGCAAACCATACCAACCCAGCATAAAACAACAACAAGTCAGAGAGAATCATCATGCCTCTATGCACCCGAGCAACCGTCTTGCTGCTGGCGCTGACCGCTGGTCAGTGCTTTGCCCAAACCACCATTTTCGGCGCCGAAACCCTGGGCGGTGCGGTCGATCCGGTCATCATCAACATCGATCCGGCTTCATTGCCGCCGGTCAAGCGCTGGCAGCCGGGTGACCCGATCAGGGAAATCCCGATGCAGCAGGAGAAAATCCTCAATCCTCCACCGCGTGAGCCGCGCGGTTTCGGACAGGATCCACTGCTGGACCGGCAGCTGGAAGCCAGCCGCAATGCCCAGGGTGATCTGCTAGGTGGTGATGCCGGCTTTGGCAACCTGCTGATCAATCAGGCCGGGCTTGGCTTCAGCGGCGTGAATCCATCTGACACCGTTGGCGACGTCGGCAACGACTACTACATCCAGATGATCAACACCGGCAGCGGTGCCGGTTCCATTGAAGTGCTGATTCTGGACAAGACCGACGGCACCCAGGCCATTCCACCGTTCAATCTGGCCGATCTGGCCGCAGGTGCCGGCACCGGCTGTGGCACCGGCATTGGTGACCCGATCGCCAATTTCGACGAAACCGCCGACAACGGCCCAGGCAATCCGCCAGGGCGCTGGGTGCTCAGTGAAATGACCGGTAGCTCTCTGTGTGTCTATGTGTCACAGACTTCAGATCCGACCACCGGTCAGTGGTTTCTGTACGAATTCGGCACCGCCACAGGCGGCCTGCCGGATTATCCGAAATACGGCGTCTGGCCGGACGCCTATTACATCGGTGCCAACGAAGGTCCACGCCAGTATGCACTGGATCGCGTCAACATGCTGGCCGGCAACACCGCGCGTGCCGCACAGGTGTTTCAGGGCACCGGCCTGCCCGGTTTCGGCTTCCAGCACATCATGCCGGTGGACTGGGACGGCGACATCGCACCGCCCGCGGGCAGCCCGGGACTGTTCATGCGCCACCGCGATACCGAAATTCACGGCCCGGCCAATCTGCCGGCTTCCGACATCATCGAGATGTTCGAGTTTGTCACCGACTTTGACAATCCCGGTAACAGCAGCTTTACCGGTCCGATCAATGTCAGCGTCAGCGAATTCGATTCGGAATTCTGCAATCTGGTGTTTTCCGGTTGCCTGACCCAGCCCAATTCCGGGACCACGCTGTTCGCGCTGCTGCAGCCCATCATGTGGCGCGCACAATACCGCAACTTCGGTGACCGCCAGTCCATCGTCGCCAACATGGTCACCGATGTCACCGGCACCGACATCGGCGGCGTGCGCTGGTTCGAACTGAACAACACCGGCAGCGGCTGGAGTCTGGCTCAGGACGGCACGGTGTCGGCAGACGACGGCATCAGCCGCTGGATGGCCAGCGTGGCCCAGGATGAGACCGGCAACATTGCCGCTGGCTACAACGTGGTAGGCGTCGGTGGAGCCGGCACGGCCGACGACGTGTTCCCGGGCATGCGCTACAACGGCCGCTCGATTGCCGATCCGCCCGGCACCATGCCGCAGGGTGAGGTCAGCATCATCGAAGGCACGGCTGCCAACGGCAGCATCCGCTACGGCGATTACACCTCACTGAATGTCGACCCGGTGGACGGCTGCAGGTTCTGGTTCACCGCCCAGCACAACCAGAGTGGCCAGTGGTCCACACAGATTGGCTCGTTCCGCTTTGATGCCTGCGGCGAACCAGGCTTTACTCTCAGCGCGGGCAATGCCCAACAGCAGATCTGTGCGCCCGATGATCTGCAGGACGTCACCATCAACGTCGGCAGCAACAATGATTTCATCAACCCGGTGACACTGAGCCTGCAGGCCCCGCCCACCGGCGTCAGCGGCAGCTTCAGCGTCAATCCGGTGATCCCCGGCAACAGTTCGGTGGCCAGCCTCAGCATCGACAACAGTGCCGCCCTGGGCGACAACCTGATCACCATCCTCGGCACCGCAGCCGCTGCGGATGATCGCACCACCGTGGTCGTTGCCGAAGTGTTCAACATGGTCGCGGATGCCCCCGGCCTGAGTTTGCCTGCAGATGGCGAGGTGGGCGTGGCACCGGCACCGCTGCTGGGCTGGAATCCGGTACCCCAGGCTGCCGATTATCTGGTGGAAATCGCCACCGACCCGGCCTTTGCCAACGTCGTCTATCAGGCCACCGAAACCAACACCTCGCATCAGGTCGCGACAGCGCTGGACCTGCTCACCGAGCACTACTGGCGCGTCAGCACAAACAATCCGTGTGGCATCGGCAGCGCCTCGGCGGCATTTACTTTCACCACCGCCGATCTGCCGCCGGTACTGCTGGTCGATGACGACGACAACGCTCCGGATGTGCAGCAGATTTATGTGGATGCCCTGAATGCCCTGGGTATCCAGTTCGACCTGTTCGACACCGGCAATTCCGACAACGAGCCCGGCGCGGAAATGCTGGCCTACGATGCCGTGATCTGGTTCACCGGTGATGAATTCGGAGGTGCCGCCGGGCCCGGCGCTGCCGCTGAAGCCACGCTGGCGAGTTTCCTCAACGGCGGTAACAAATGCCTGCTGATGAGCAGCCAGGATTACCTGTTTGACCGTGGCCAGACCGCGTTCATGTCCACCTATCTTGGCTTCAGCAACGGTGACAGCGACAGCGGCGATTATGCCAGTGTGACCGGTACCGGCCCGCTAGCCGGACTGGGCCCGTACACACTGAACTATGCTGCCACCGGGCTCAGTGACTTCAGCGATATCCTGACCATTGCCGGTGACGGTCAGTTGCTGCTGGATGGCGACAACGGCAACGATGCCGCCTCCGGCAATGCCGGTTTCAACACCTTGTTCACCAGCTTTCCGCTGGCAGCCATCGGCAGTGCCGCCGAGCGTGAGGAGCTGTTGCAGGCGTTCTTCGACAACGTTTGCCCAGACCTGAGTCTGCCGGAGGTGTTCTTTACCGACGGCTTTGAGACACCGGAGCTCTGAGCGCCAGCCGCAAATGTGGACAAAAAAACCGGAGCTCTGCTCCGGTTTTTTTTGTCTGTGGCATTGCCGACACGCAGGCTCAAAGCCTGCTGAACAACAGCCGTGTGCTGTAGCGATTGACACGCCGGAAACCACACTGTCTGGCCACCTGACAGATGCCCTGCTCGCTGTTCCACTGTAACAGCGCGAACAGCTGCCGGTGATCGCGTCGATAGTCCTTGCTGTGATCCAGAAACGCCTGGTCATGCAGCATCTGACGCCGCCGCCGCCATGGTCTGAACTGAAACAGCATGTGCTCATCGGAAAAATCAAAACACACACGACCACCGCTGCGGAGCACACGCTGGCATTCCTGCAGATACCAGTAGATGTCGTAAAGGTTGAGATGGATGAATACCGATATCGAGATCACCACATCGATGCTGTTGGCGTCGATGGCCTGCAGTGAGCGATTGTCGATCTGCAAGAAGCGGACGTTGTCATACTGCTGGCACTGCAGCCGGGCATAACTGAGATAGGCCGGACTGATGTCACAGGCAGTGACCGCAGCCGAGCGCTCTGCCAGCAGCCCGGTGCCGAACCCGCAGCCGCTGCCGATTTCCAGCACCCGGTGGTTTTTTTTGATGCCAGCCTGGCGCACAAACCGCGCTGCGTAGCGCCTGCGGCTGGCGCGAATGGCATCCACATGCTGCTCCGGCTGCTCACCGAATTCGTAACCGATCAGCGAGATCAGCATCTGTCGCTGATCGTCCAGACTCAAGCCAACCCAGGCTTCAGCAGTCGGCGCCGGCTGCTGTCCAGATTCACTCATGGCAGTGCAGCGAGAATCTCGGCCATGGCCTCGGCAAACGACGGGATCCAGCGCAGCACCACCACCAGATCATGTGTCTCGTCCACGTAAATGTAATTGCCACCGGCTCCGGCGGCATAGTACGCCGAGGCCGGAGCCGCCGGAACGGCCTGCTGTCCGGTGTTCAGCCACCACATGTAGCCGTAGTCGGGTTTTGCCTCGCTGGCGCTGCGCACGGCCTTGGTCCAGCCCGGTGGCAGCACCTGCTGTCCGGCCCAGACACCATCACGCAGAAACAGCAGACCATAGCGGGCATGATCGCGGGCGCTGATGAACAGGCCGCCGCCAAAATGGCCGCCGCCGGAAACCGACTGCATTTTCTGCCCATCCAGTTCGACCCAGGAATTGCGGTAGCCGTGCCAGCGCCAGGTCGGCGAGGCGCCAATCGGATCCATCACCCGTTCACGCAGCACCACCGGCAAGGGCTCACGCCAAACCTGCAACAATGCATAAGCAAGCAGGTTCACACGCACATCGTTGTATTTGAAAAAACTGCCCGGCGCATGCAACTCGCGGTTGCGCTGCTGTTCCAGCGTTTCGCCAACCGGGCGATCGGCCCAGTCCGGGGTATCCCACAAGGTGCCCTGCCAGTCCGAAGTCTGCTGCAACAGGTGCTGCCAGGTGATTGGCGCATTGTGTTTACTGTCGAATTTGCCATCGCGCACCAGCTCCGCCACCGGCTGCTGCAGCGAGGCGATCAGGCGCTCGTGCACGGCCAGCCCGGCCAGCGTGGACAGATAGCTTTTTACCGCGCTGAAAGTCATGTCCACACGATCAATGTCACCCCATTGTGCCGCGATGTAACCGTGCCGGATGATCATGCCGCTGCTGGCCTCGCGCGGCGTGGTCGGACCGAGTATCTGATAGCCCGGCTCCACCCCGACGTAGCGATCGGTGAGCATCTGCTCGATGTCTTTTGGCTCGGTGACGGCCATCGCCTGCACTGCACTCACAGCCTGCTGCAGTCGTGCAGCATCAAAACCCAGCTGAGACGGCGGTCGGGACTGCCATTCGTGTCGTGACGGAAAATAATCATCGTCGACTGCACTGTGCACATCGGCATCGGCGAGCACAGCCAAAGGCTGCCACAACAACATCAAGCACAACAACTTCGACAAGGCCAGCTTGAACACGACAGTACGCATGGTGGTTCCCGATCAAATCATGAGGGCATCATTGTACTCCACCACCAACAGCATGGCTGTTGGAGATGTGCCGGGTTAAGCTGTCAGCGAAGCCTCACTGCCCGCGTCGATTGATTGCGCAGGCCGGGCTGGTTAATGCTTTTTCAGATCGCCCATGAAGCCCTTGGCCTCTTGACGCGCGTGCTTGGCGGCTTTCTTTTCCTTGGGCGTCAACAATGCTTTTTTCTTGCTTTCCTTGTTGCTTTTGCGTTCCTTGGTCATGACAATCACTCCTGATCCTGGTAGATCACGGTAAAAAAACCAAGTTTCGACATGGCCATTGCCAGGCCGGTCATATGTTCGATTCAGTCAGCGACCGCTGCTGTCGGAAACTCAGGGGCGATACAAGCAGTGGATCATTGCAGGGCCGAGGACCTGGCCCGGCTGACCGGATCGATCAGACAGCTTCAATATAGCACCAATGTCGATCTGACGGACAAACCGTGCGCATCACAGCTCCTGCGCGGTCGGTCGCAAAATGATCTCATTGATGTCCACATCGTCAGGCTGCTCGATCACGTACGCAATCGCCCTGGCCACCGCGTCGGCATCGATGGCGGCCTTGTCATACATCTCGTTGATGCGTTCGGCAACTTCCGGCGAGCTGATCGTGCTGGCCAGTTCCGTGGCGATCGCACCGGGTGAAATGTTGCTGCAGCGAATCTCGGCACCGCCCTCCATGCGCAGCCCTTCCGACAGCGCACGCACGGCATACTTGGTGGCACAGTAAATCGCACCCCCCGGAAACACCTTGTGCCCGGCCACCGAGGAAATGTTGATGACATGACCGCTGTGTTGCTTGCGCATCACCGGCAGCACCGCTGCGATCCCGTACATTACGCCCTTGATGTTGACGTCGATCATGCGCTCCCATTCGTCGACCTTGATCTCGTGCAGCGGTGACAAGGGCATCAGACCGGCATTGTTGATCAGCACATCAATGCGCCCGAACGCATCCAGGGCAGCCTTCGCCAGCGCCTCGACCTGATCGCGATCGCTGATGTCGGTGATGTGATAAATCACGGTGGCGCCCTGTCCGGTGAGTTCGTCGCGCAACTGCTTGAGGCGGTCCTCGCGACGCGCTGCCAGCACCAGCTTCGCGCCACCCGCAGCGAGTCGCCTGGCCGCCGCCTCGCCGATGCCGCTGCTGGCGCCGGTGATGACAATGACCTTGTCCTTGATGCCGTTGTTTTGTGTAGACATGCCTGTGAATTCCATGTTGAGTGAGAAGACCATTGATTGGCTGGTAGAAGTAGATAGTAACAGCAAAGCCGGATCAACTCCGTCACGGCGTCACGGCATGGCTGTGAGCCAGGTCAGGGCTTGATCTCGCGCCACTGACCGGGCTGCAAATCGTCCAGTGTCCAGTCGCCGATCTGCACCCGGATCAACCGCAGCGTGGGATGCCCGATGGCTGCAGTCATGCGTCGCACCTGCCGATTGCGTCCCTCACGGATGGTCAGCGTCAGCCAGACATCCTGCACCGATTTGCGCAGGCGCACCGGCGGCTCGCGCGGCCACAGCCAGTGCGGCGCATCGCTGCGTGACACCTGCGCCGCTCGGGTGATGCCGTCGTTCAGCTTCACGCCGGCACGCAGTTGCTGCAGCGCAGCCTCGTCCGGCACACGCTCGACCAGCACCAGATAGGTTTTCGGCAGCTTGAACCTGGGTGAGGAGATGCGAGCCTGCAACGCGCCGTCATCGGTGAGCAGCAGCAGACCTTCGGAATCCCTGTCCAGACGCCCGGCCGGATACACCCCCGGCACATCAATATATTCAGCCAGTGTGCTGGCGTCGCCACTGAACTGTGAGAGCACGCCGTAGGGCTTGTTGAGTGCGATCAGCACGTTGCCATCGATTTAGCTGCCACCAGGCCTGGATCGCATCCCGGCCAAGCCAGCGTAGCATGCAGTACCCTGGCCAGAAATTCTGGCAAGGCTATTCACCAAAGTAATCCGAATCCAGCCGTTTGAGCGCGATGGTGCGGACAATGGAAACGCCGATGTTGTGTTCTATCATCAGATTGGCCAGACGTGGGCCGTTGATCAGTATGACTTTCTGGCTGACCGACTGGGCGTAATCCCATGCATTTTGCGCAAAATCGCTGGTGGTGATGAACACGCCCTTGTTCGCCTGTTTGCCGGCCAGCGCGCCAACAAAACTCTGAATTTCCTTGCGGCCGATGTTGCCCTGCCAGCGCTTGGCCTGCACGTAGATCACATCAAGTCCGAGGCGGTCTTCGTTGATGATGCCGTCGATGCCCTCGTCGTTGGACTTCTTGGTCACTTTCGCGGCCTCCTCGCGGGAGCCGCCATAGCCCATGGCAAACAGCAGGTCGATCACAATTTGTTCAAATCGATAAGGGTCGACCGAAGCGAGTTGCTCAAGCAGCTCAGATTGCAGGTTCGACTCGACCGCATCAATCGCTGCATCGATGGTTTCTTCGGGCGTGCCATCTGAGCTCATCGGGGTGTTGACATCCTGCGATGCCCGAGCTTCCTGCTTGCGTTCGCTGGCGCGTCTCCACGCTTCTTCATAACCTTCTACATTTTTCAAGTCTTGATCAGTGATCGGTCCTTGATGCCTGTTCAGATAGTCCAGCCCTTTGCTTGTGATCAGATATGTGTATTTTTCAGTGGGATGCTTCTCGATAAACCTAGCTTTAACCAAAGCACTCATCGCCCAACCTGCACGGTTTTGAATGCGTGTTTGCCCGCTTTTGACACTGGAACTGCGGATCTCTTCCGAGAAATTGTATTTGTCAGCAATCGTCTGGACGGCTGTACGCCGCATGATAGGCTTTTCAACTGCCAATTCGAGCAGTGGTCGGAGAAACTCGTCCCAAGTGGGGCACTGGTCTGGATTGTTTTGCATGATTGTTGTCTCTTGGGTCAACTTGCCTGATACTTCTTGAAATTCTCGGCCTGCTCGAAGATCTCCTTGTACACCTCATCGCGATCCACGGGCACCTGGAGTGGGCATCCATGCAACCTTTTCCTTCTGGTTGCAGCATACCAGCCGATGACTCGGCACAGGCGAGAAGGCAGACATGGACAGTTCTGTGTTCCCCGGTTGGCTCATGCCTCACCCTGGTTCTGGAATGTCTCCAAGACGCCTCACCTTATCAGCAACCGCCTGACAAGCCGAAATCAGATCCGTAACCAGCCGCTCGTCGATATTCAGATTGCCCTCGTATTCCCCGAGGTTGCGCACATCATGGCATTTGGCCAGAATCCGCCAGACTTCGGGGCCCTGACCAAGCGTTTGCGGCAGCACCTGAAATACGATGTAGCGATGATTGGCACGGAATCCATGCCAGCGTAGGGCAGCCAGGCACAACGCATGGGAGGCGTTATAGGCCAGATCGAATCGGCCTTCCAGCGACAGACCCTCAATGTCGACATCGTTCAGGCGAGCCAGCCCGGAGCGCTTGAGGCCCTCGAACTCGCGCTGGTCCGGCGGTTCCGCTGCCAACGGTTTGCCCGGGCCGGCCAGATTATCCAGACTCGATGTCATCGATGCTGCCAATCACCCAGATTTTGTTCTGTGCCAACACACGGCCGATAAAGGCATTGTCCTCGTCAATTCGGCGTTTCAGCTCCGCGCGCGTGTATACCGTTGGATTGACCGGACGCCCCAATGATTCCACAGCCGGCTCCAGCGCTGCAAACAGGTCGGCGTAGCTCAGCGCATCGCTGACCACCATCAGATCAATATCGCTGGCCGCTGAATCCTGGCCCTTGGCGACCGAGCCGAAAACGAAAGCCGCCACGATCCGGTCACGGAGCGGTGCTAATGCAGCGCGCAGGACGTCCGCAAGGCCGACGGTTTTCATGACCAGCCCGCGAAGCTCCTCGAACACCGGCGAGGCGCGATTGGCCTGGTAATGCTTCTGCCGCCCGATCTGCTGCACCGTCACCAGCCCGGACGACTGCAGACGCGCCAGTTCCCGCTGCACCGCGCCGGTTCCCGATTGCGCCAGGGCGATGATCTCATTGGCGTAGAAACTGCGCTCCGGATTGCCGAACAGCAGCCCGAGGACCCGTTGCTGGACCTTGGTGAAAAGCGCATCGGCCAGGGCAACCGCCGAAGTCGAGTCATTCTGTGCAGATTCTTCAACTGATATTCCCATTTAGGGTATGATAAACCCTTTTATGGGTATGTCAAGGTATTCGGGGTGTCCAGAAACCCCTCTTTCTTCGTCGGTCAGCGGAATGACTTCAAACATCCGAGCTGCCGCAGATCGGCGAGTGATTGGTTGCTCGCAGGCGTATTCCAGAACAGGACGAACAAGGTCTTCCCAGGTGGGTATGGTCATTTTCGAGCATCCTTTATGAGTCGGGTTTCCAGTTTTTCCCACTCTCCAAGGTGGGCTCGCATCAGGCTTTTCCAGAGTTTGCCGTGATTCGGGACGAAGAAGTGCAGGAGTTCGTGGACGATGACGTAGTCCCAGAGGGCTTCGTCGAGGTCGAGCAGGTCGTCGTTGAAGTTCAGGTGGCAGTTGGTCGAGCATGAGGCCCATTTGTTGCGCATCGGGCGCACGCCCAGCCAGACGATCTTGACGTCGAGCTTGTCGGCCCAGTGACGTACGCGGTTCTTGAATGCCGTTCTGGTGCTTTGCTGAGCAACGCTGCGAGTGGCGCTCATATCCGGTTCGCGCGGGCCAGCAGGGAGAACAATTCATCGACGATGCGGCTCACATCGTCCAGGTCGTCGGTTTCCGCGTAGATCGCGAATGTGACTTTCTTGCGCAATTCCCGCATGGCGGCCTCGCTTCTTTGCCAGTTGGGGAAATCGGAAAAGGCCTGGCGGACTTTCTTGCTGACGTCCTCGGCATTGGAGATTCCAGCATCCAGCAGGGTTCGATAGACGAAGTAGGTCAGGCCGTCGAAGGATTTCTCGGCCTGGTCCTTCTTGCGCTGCTCATTGCCTTCGACTTCTCGCAGTAGTTCAGCCAGCGCGTCGGAGGTGCTGGTCTGGCGATTCTCGAATTTCTCCTGCACCAGTCGGGCACGCTCGGCCATGGCAATCAGGAAGGGGTCGTCGCTGTTCTCGTCGGCGATCTTTTCGATGCTCTTGACCAGGTTGATGACCTTGGTGCCGTCGCCTTCGCTCCTCCTCTTGATCAGCTCGATCGTATCGGCGTCGATGGCGACGTAATCATCCAGCCGGGTCACACCGTAGGTCCCGATGTGCTCCTGGACAAGCGCGTTGGTCTTGGCCTGGAATTCCCGGTCGACCTGCACGGTGCGCGTGTAGGCCTTGCGGACCACCTGGTAGATGCCCGACAGCGTGCCGTAATCCTTGATGAATGGGCGCAGGACGGCGTCCGGCGAGATGATCTCGTAGAGCATCTCGATTTCTTTGTATTCCCTGAAAAATGCCTTGCGCCGCTCCGGGTCGCGGAAATGTTCGATCAGAATGTCGACATCACGATCGGTGAAGTCATGTTGCAGCAGGCCCAGGTACGCCGGAGCCTGCTCCTCCATCTTGTTGCGGAAAAGGCCCTTCAGCAGCGCCAGGTCCTTGACGATGGCGTTGATTTCGTCGCTATCGAAGGCGAGCGCCTTCTCCAGGTTGTCGAAGATACCGACGAAATCGAGGACGAAGCCGTGGGGCTTCACCATCTCCTGGGCCTCGTTTTCGTACGGCCGGTTCACCCGGGCGATCGCCTGTAGCAGGGTGTGGTCGCGCATCGGCTTGTCGAGATACATGGCGTACAGCACGGGCGCGTCGAAGCCGGTGAGCAGTTTCTCGGTGACAATAAGAATCTTCGGTTGCTGGTCGAGCTTGCCGAAGCTCTTGCGGATCTGCCGCTCCTTTTTCGGGTCGAGATGAAATGCCTTGAGCAGGGCGGAGTCGTTGTTGCTGCCGGTGTAGACCACCTCGGAATACTCGGGCGGCAGGAACTGATCCAGCGCCTTCTTGTAGTGGGCGCAGGCTTCGCGGTCGACGCCGACGAGGAAGGCCTTGTAGCCGAGCGGCTCGACGTTCTCGCGGTAGTGCTCGGCGACGAACTGCGCGACCTTCTGGATGCGTTCCTTGCCCTTGAGGAAGTTCTTCAGGTTCACCGCCCGCTCGAGGATCTTGTTGAGCTCCTCGATGTCGGCCACGCCCTCGGCTTCGGCGAGGGAGAGGAACTCTTTGTCCAGCGTCTCGTGCGGGACGAGCATTTCGTTGGGAGCGAGCTGGTAGTAGAGCGGCAGCGTGGTGCCGTCCTCGATGCTGTCGGCGATGGAATACTTGTGCAGGTAGCCCTGGTCGTCCTCGCAGCCGAAGGTCTTGAAGGTGCCCTTGCCGTAGACGGTCTTGTCCACCGGGGTGCCGGTGAAGCCGAGGTAGGTGGCGTTCGGCAGGCCTGCCATGAGGAAGTTGCCGAGGTCGCCGCCGGTGGTGCGGTGGGCTTCGTCGATGAGGACATAGATGTTCGAGCGCGTGTTCAGATCCGCCGGCATGTCGCGGAATTTGTGGATCATCGTCACGATGATGCCCCGGTAGTCGTCCTGCAGGAGCTGGTTGAGCCGGGCGATGCTGCCGGCGTGCTCTAGATTGCCGAGGCCGAGCGCGGCGAGGTTCTTGAGCATCTGGTCCTCCAGCTCGTTGCGGTCGATCATGAGGAGGACGGTTGGCTTGTCGGCCTCGGGCGCGCGGAAGAGCCGCTCCGCCGTCTTGATCATGGTGAAGGTCTTGCCGCTGCCCTGGGTGTGCCAGACAAGGCCGCGTGTGCGCTCCGGCTGCAGGGCCCGCCCGACGGCGGAATCGACCGCGCCGGTTTGGTGCTGGCGCAGGATGTATTTGTTCAACTCCTCGTCCTTCTCGGCAAAGACGATGTAGTCCTTCAGGAAGGCGAGCACCTGCGGGATGGCGCAGAAGCTCTTCACCTTGGCCTCCAGCTTGCCGACCTCCTCGTCCTTCCAGTTGAAAATATTCCGCCGCACCGTGTTCCAGGTCACCCCGTAGGAAAAGCCGATGGCGTCGGTGGCAGTGAAGAGCTGCTGCGACACGAACAGCTCGGGCGTCTCGCGGTGGTAACGGCGGATCTGGTCCACCCCCAGGGCAATCGCCTCGTCCTTGTTGGCGTTCTTGCACTCGATCACCAGCACCGGGATGCCGTTGATGAGAAAGACGACATCCTCCCGCGTGTCGTAGTGGCCATTGTGAAAGGCCCACTCCTCCGTCACTTCGTAAACATTGCGCGTCAGGTCGTCGTAATCGATCAGGATCAGGTCGCGCTCGCGCTTCTCCTCGTGGTCGAAGAATTTGCCCCGGTTGCGGAGGTGTTCGAGGAATTCGCGATTGCCGTGGATGTCGGTGTGGAGATGTCGAAACTGCCCAAACAAGGCGCCCCCGGCCTCGGCATAGCGCGGGTTGAATTCCCTCACCTTGGCGTCGAGCAGGTCATCGAAGAAGAGCGAATGGTTCCTGGCGCGGTCGGCGGGCGGCACGTCCGAATCAAACCCGCGCCGCTGCTCGGCTTCCTCGCGGGACACAATGGTCCATCCGATGGCCTCGGCGTATTCGAGGATCCGGGCTTGGACGGTTTTGTGTTCTCCGGGTGTGGGCATCCTAGAGGTCTACAGATTGTTTATTGTGTCGGCAGCCATTTCGACCTCAATGGGTTCCAATCCAATTGTCGTGATGTCGATTTCGTGGAGGCTCTTAAGGATCTCATCGACTTCATCGCCTAGAGGATTCGCCTTCTCAATTTGTAGGGTCACCTGAAATGGAAGCCCGTATTCTTCTAGAACAGTAGCGCTCAGTGGCATGAAAAGACGCTTCACTGAGGAGCCAAATACCGAATAGTCTCCCGGCTTCTTCCCGGCTCTTTCGAAAACGCTTTTTTGAATTTTATCGAGACTCGTCAAATACCTTGGAAAGTGAAACTCACCCCATTGACGAACAAATTTGAGCACGGTTTCCAGCGCTTCTGAAGGCGTAGCATTCTTGTTGTATGCAAGTTCGGCTGCAACCAATGCTGACACGGTCTTCTTCTGAACCAAGGTCTTCATTTTCATGTAGAGGTGATTCGTATTCCCAATTCCATCTTTCCCCTTCCCACCCATTAGGTAGTCGAAAATCAGGGAGCAAACCGTGTGTAATTGCTGTAAACTCGGGAATCCGGACCAGCAAAGCTCGGCGTGATACTTCGCAATATTGGACGTGATCTCAGACGCCAAATTTAATTGCTGCCCCGGATCCATTCCAGAATTGGAACGCATAACCTCCATCGGGAGAATGTCTTGGCCGTAAAGGTATTTCAGCTTCTCAAGAGAGTGCTCAGACAAGTCCTTCTGCTCGATCTGAATCAACAGCGACTCAGGCGCATCGTCAGGCTGCGTAAATGCAGGCACGTCCACCAAGGGGAGTTCAGGTTGGGGTTCGTGGTTCAGAACAAAGACATGCCCAACAAAATGTTGCTTCATCCGCCCTGCACGCCCCTTGATATTATTGAAGGTAAAAAGGTCAATGGGCTTCTGATTCCCGATCTTTTTATCGTAGATAATGACGTTTTTAGCTGAAGTATTGACTCCCTCAATGATTGTCGATGTGCAGAGAAGAAACTTCACGCCCCTCTCGTTAAACTTTCGTAGCAGGTGGTAGGCGACTGATCGAGGCAGTGATCCATGGTGGACGGCTATACCGGCATCTAGAAGATCGGCGAGAAACCACTTAGGGTGGTAGTTCGACCGAAGCCAATCAGCAAACTGCGAAGCAGTCTCAGAGGGGGCACTGATACCCGCATCAAGAAGCGCTTGCGCGAGTGTGTATGCGCTTTTTGGCGACTTACAATAGATCAGCGTCGGGTCACTAACCTCCTTGCAAATCGCGATGGCATTCTCAGTTTCGTCACCTTCGGTAATGAGGCGAACTTCCGTCGCTACCGTGGCAAAATCGGTTTTGAAAAACCGAAATTTCAGAGCCTTCTCATCGATGGTGATATCCTGAATATTAGGTCCGATAAGAAAAAACTTCGCTCCCGATGTGAAGAGTTTGTAGAATGCCTCATTGAGGACAAAAGTGCGATCGTCTCCCCGGTTGGGGCTAAGCTTATAAAATTCGTCTAACACGAAAAACTCAGGCAAAGGCATTTCTTCGAATTCAAGAAATCGCTCTTGGGTTAGGACGAAAATGTTCTTCTCTTCAGTATGCTGTGATGGATGCGTGACGATTTTGAATTCTTTTGAAAACCTCTTCGCTAGCCTTCGTCTGGTTTCGTCGATGAGCGCAATTGTTGGCACGATGACGACAATGTTATTGTATCGGCGGGATGCGATCATCGCGTCCATTAAGAGACTCTTTCCGAAGCTTGTCGGCGCACTGAGAATGACATTGGCTCCGTCGACGAGCGCCCGATAAACTTGGCCCTGAGCGGAATGAAGAACAATATCGTCCATTCCTTGCACCGAGTGAAATTCAAGATTTAGAAGTTCGCTTGTTGAAAGGGTCGAGCGCTCTCCCTGATACGGAAAAAGCCCCGCACGTTGAACCAAAGCTTCGATCACCGATTTACATTCGTCGAGCAGGTCTAGATGCTCCAAGAGACGAATCAAGGCATCACGTCCAGCATTCTCCTTTTCAGCTAAGAGCCACGAAACTTCGGAAAGCGCTTTAAACCTGTTTTTTTCGATCCAGTCTCGATCTGAAAACATTTCTGGAGTGATAGAACTCATCGCTGTTGCCCCTCCAGTTTGTTTTGCAGGATGTCAATCAATGCCTCCTTCTTGTGAAGCGGAATCAAAAACAGGTGGATTCGTAAGGGTGGGAGATCTTTGGATGCAAATCGCGAATACACATCTTCTAGCTCAGTTTGTAGTGCCGACCTAAACTCATCACAAACTTCGGCATGGGCTTCAACCGTCTCACTTTCGTAGGTCAGAAGCACGGGAATGCAGGCGCGCTTAAAGATAACATCAAGAGAAGTTCGCTCGCTGATTAAAGTGCGAAGTGCCGAAGCGTGCTTCCACCTCGGATCAATTTTGGAGTCGATCAGAATGAACTCTCTTCGAAGCCAATCCCCATCGGTATGTTCTTCGAGTTCTTTGGTTACCTTCCGTATGGCATCGGTGGCGTCTTTCTGAAACTTCACCTCGCCCAACCAAAGCTCAAGATCCTCGCCATTTTCAACAACGTGGACGGCGTCAAAGCCCTTGACCGTCTCATTCGTCGAGGTTTTGAAATACAGTTTGCTGATTGCCGGCTGTGAATCAAAGACCTCCCGGAGGATGGCATGAAGAAGCAACTCACCAAACTCTCCCCTGCGTTGATACTTTTCAGTGGTGTAGACAGTGGTCGCTGCCTTCTTGAGCAGTTTACGGGCCGTTGTCGAATTTAGATCTTCCAGATCAGAGTATTGAAGAGCAAATTCGGGTAGCCAATCGAATAGGTATTCCGCAAGTGCTTCGTTCCTCCATTCCCCTTTCTCGTAGCCTGTTGAACCAGCCGTTAAGCCAGGTGACCTCGCTACATCGTGAACTACGAGATCGAAAAAGGGAGCTGGTTTGTCGTCGAATACACTCATCTTCAGCTGGCTTTCATTTGGATCTCTCCGACCCGGGTCTTCGCGGTCATCAGTTCGTGAAGGAGGGTGCGGAAGAGGTCTTGGAGTCGGTCGCGCTTCAATCCGTGAAGCTCCTTCTTGGTTTCAAGATTCTGAATCGCGGTGGCGACCAGTTCCTGCGTTTCAGGTTCAGGTAGCGGTATCTTAAAACCAGCAATCTCGTGGCTCATCAGAGTGCACGTTCCATGACCAGAGCGGCCAACCTTCTTGAACAAGGCACCCCGGAACGTCTCCAGGGCATACAGCAGGAAGTCGGAGCGGAGCTTTGGACCCGGAACGATCGCCCGCATGTCTTGATTGATGGCCATGGGAACTTCTGCGAGCGCGACGGGAACGGTCTTTGCCAAAATCATTCCGCGCACGACTACGAAGACGGAACCAGCGGGAGCGAGTTTGCTTCCGCTTTCGAGGGCTTCCTGTGAAATGTGGTCTGTAACGTCATCGAGTCGTGGACGCTTCATGTCCTTCGGCGATACCCATGGAATCGTTCCCTGCCAGAAATCTGGATTCCTCTTTGATGGAGTTCCACCGCTTTGGAACCGGCAGACGTCCGAAAGCTCCACCACTTCCCAGCTTTCGGGGACAGGGCCGATTTCGGTTTGTTTTTGGGGTTCGTGGCGGAGGCCTTCGGTGAAGAGCTTGTGCATGAGGGCCTTTTTGAGCACGGTGGTGGTCTGAATGATCCGCTCCTGCGCTTCGATCGCCCGCTGCACCGTCGAAAGGATGTGCGCGATCTTCTTTTGTTCGGGGAGTGGGGGTAGTGGGAACCAAGAATCTTTGACGTCGGAGTCCCGCACTGCTGGATAGCTTGCGCCTCGTTCCAGACCTACCATCCGAGCATTAAAGTGATCAGTAATCAGAAACGAGTAGAGAAATCCCGGTTCAGCTTTCGCATTGTTACACCGCAATACGCAATATCCGGTGCTCGCAATCGCCCCGTCGAGTTCCGGCGGGACCAGTGCAATCCGTTTGAGGGTCGGGCGAACCGTTGCAAAGAGAACGTCGTCAGTCTCGATCGCTTTTCGTGCTCGGCTTGGCGCTTCAGATCCAAGCGTGGGCGCTGCACCGGTGATTTTGAACGACGTGTTGGAGACGGCTGAAACATCGACGTATTGAAACACCTCGTCGGGTTTCTTTCGCGGATCGCGCTGCTTGGTTTTGACGACGGCTTTCCCAATGGACGATTCCGTCCACGAGTCGGGAAGTGGATATGGTTTGCCGTCCATCATTTCCCGCCTCCCTTCGGTTTGGAGTCATCGTCGGCAGTTATCCGAGATTTTCGGACAACTGATTGGCGATCGCTGTCGTCCTTTGCCTCCAGCCGTGCCCGCGAGATCTCGATGGCTGCGTGGAGTTTTTGTTGGAGGAGTTCTCGTGGAGGCAGGGCCGTCAGATACTCCGCGACGTGGATGCCGCTCTGGTCGAGTTCGAGGAGTTCGATTTGTTCCGTCTTTTTCCCGGCGCAGAGGATGATGCCGAGGGGCGAGTCCTCGCCGGGTTGCTGCTCGTGTTTGGCGAGCCAGCGGAGGTAGAGCTCCATCTGGCCTTTGTATTCGGCTTTGAAGTCGCCGAGTTTGAGGTCGATGGCGATGAGGCGTTTCAGGCTGCGGTGGTAGAAGAGGAGGTCGAGGTAGAAGTCGTCTGAATCGATTTGGATACGGGTCTGGCGACCGAGGAAGGCGAAGCTGCTGCCGAGCTCGAGGAGGAAGGTTTCGAGTTCACGCAGAATGGCGTCCTCGAGGTCTTTTTCGAGGTAGCGGTCCTTGAGGCCGAGGAAGTCAAGAATGTAGGGATCGCGGAAGACGAGGTCGGGGGTGAGCTGATCCTCGCTGCGAAGGGCGGCGAGTTCGGCTCTGGCGACTTCCTCGGGCTTCTTCGAGATTGCGGTGCGCTCGTAGAGCATGGAGTCGATCTTTTTGCGCAGGGTGCGGACGCTCCAGCGCTCGACCCGGCACATTTCAGCGTAGAAGTCGCGCTGGATGTCGTCTTTGAGGGGGATGATCTCTTTGAAGTGGGACCAGCTCAATTGTCGCGACAGCGTAGCGACAATCTCGGCTTCGGGGAACACGGCGGCGAATTGAACCATGCGCCGGAGACTCTTCTCCGAGAATCCTGTCCCAAACTCTTCAACCAATTGTCGCGACAGTGTAGCGACAATTTCATCTCCATACTCAGCCCGCTCGTTTCCAAGGACTTCCGTCTGGATGCGCTTGCCGACACGCCAGTAGAGCAGGGTCATGCCTGCATTGACCGTGCGGGCGACCCCCTCGCGGGTTTGCGCGATCATGGCCCGCACGTCGGCCACGAGTCCGGCGTCGCTCTGGATGATCTGGAGGTCGTCGTTCTCGCTCATACACCAATCTTTTTGAGAATCTCCCGCAGGGCCTTGTCGGTCTCCGTTGCCTCGGCCTCGATGGCATCGAGCTCGGCGACGATTTCCCCGATGGGCCGGTAGGTTTCGGCATCGGAGGTGTGGATGTAGCGGCTGGGGGAGATGTTGTAGTCGTTTTTCTTCAGCTCGGCGTGATCGACAATACGGCTGAGTTTTTCCGCTTCCTTCCAACCGATGAGGGTGTCAGTGATGTGGGCGATGCCGGCATCGGGGATGAAGTTCTTGGGATCGCCCTTTTCGAAGACCTGACTGGCGTTGACCAGGAAGACCTTGCCCTGCCGCGCTTTCGGCTTGGCCTTGTTCAGGAACAGCACGATGCCCGGTGCCGTGGTGTTGTAGAAGAGGTTCTCGGGCAGGTAGAGCACGGCCTCGATCAGGTCGTGATCGACGAACCACTGGCGGACGGTCTTTTCCTTGTTGCTGCCGGCATTGCCCGAGCCGCGCGACGCGGCGCCCGTATCCAGGACGACGGCAGCTCGGCCCTTGTCGTTGAGGCTGGCGTGCATGTGCTGGACCCAGCCCCAGTCGGCGGAGGATTTGCCGGGGAAGCCGGCGCCGGCGGGAAAGCGGTCGAGTTCGTCGTTTTCGTAGTCGGCCTCGGTGAACCAGTTCTGGTTCCACATCGGATTGGCGACGACGCGGTCGAAAGTGCGGAGTTTTCCGCGCTCGCGGAATTTCGGGTTCTTGAAGGTATCGCCGATTTCGATTTCGCCCTCGAAATCGTGGATGATCAGGTTCATGTTGGCCATGGCCCAGGTGTCGGCGGTGTACTCCTGGCCGTAGAGCCTGAGCGGCGAAGGCTTGGTGTCATCGGCCAGGTCTTCCATGGCGACTTCGAGCTTGACCAGTAGGCCGCCGGAGCCGCAGCAGGGGTCGTAGACGGTCATGCCCGGGCCGGGCTGGAGCACGCGCGACATGATGGTGCCGACCTCGGGCGGGGTATAGAACTCGCCCGCGCTCTGGCCGCCGCCCTCGGCGAACTTGCGGATCAGGTATTCGTAGCTCTTGCCGATGATGTCGGCTTCGACGTCCTCCAGCCCCAGGCGCTTGGTGCTGATCGCCTCGATCAGATTGGAGAGCCGATCGTCGTCGAGGTCGCGCTGGCCGTGGGTGGTGGCGTTGAAATCGATGCGGTCGATGATGCCCTGCAGCGCCGGATTGGCATTCGCGATGGCGCGCATGTGGCTGGTGACGCTCTCGCCGATGCGGTCGGAGAGCCGGCGTATGACCGACCAGACCGGCTCATCGGGATCGTCCGGCTCGAGCGGGAGGTAGAAGCGGACCAGCTTCGGGTCGGCCTTGACCAGGGCGAAGGCTTTCTTGCGCGAACCGACCTCCCTGGCGATGCGATCGAGTTCGTCGTCGAAGACGTCGCAGAGGCGCTTGGTGAAGATCAGGGGAAGGATGTAGTCCTTGTACTTCGGCGCGTCCTTGGCCCCGCGGATGGAGCAGGCGGCATTCCAGATCCACGATTCCAGCGATATCGCATCAGCCTTCATCGGTACAACTTCCGCTCGCAGGCTCAGTGCGCAGTGAATGAGCCAGTGGCGACTGACACAGGTTCAATAAACTGATGTGTTGTTGATTTGTTCTTGTTCGATCTTGCTCGTTCATCCCTGACACTGTCCCCAGTCCGCTTTGCCTGATGATCTGCCTTAGGCTTCCATGCTCAACGATCACTCCTGAATCGATTATGCCACGATGATGCGCTTAGTGCACCCATATGGCTGCTTGGCAGATGTGCTCGCCCGGCTTCATGAGAAGGGACCCAGCCGCAAGGCGTGCTGGATCCTGTCGCGCTGATCGGGGTGTACCCCCACCGCATCTGCGAAGTCGCGCCATCGCGATACCGCATCCTGCACTTCGTGGACGATGGCTTTTGCCTCACCCTGCTTGAGCCGTGCAAGCTTTCCGCAGGCTTCAAAGTCCGCCAGAGCGAAGTTGTCCCGCTTTCCGTTCAAGCTCATTTGATGGGCCGATGTCCAGTCACCTTCCGGGTTGAAACTGTAGATGACGTCAAATGCCGGAGACAAAGACCATTCACCTTTCCGGTTCATCAGGAATGCGATGTTCTTGACGTGATCATCCTGGTTACGCGCCACGATGTTGAACACCATGCGCCGGAATTGTTGTTCGATGGCATCTTGTCCCAACCCAAGCTCCCGCATGACCATGATCGCTTGTTCGTAGCCATACGCGCCGGCGCTATTGAAGTCATAATGAGCCACTGCGGCCAATGACTGCATGTGCATCTTTTCGCCGTCATCAGTGCGGTCAAATCGCTTGGTCATGAAGTGGCGGCGGCCTCCTTCTTCAAACAGCCGACAGGGCATCATGTTGATACCCGCGTCCTGCGCCATTTTGGCATAGGCGTATTCAATCGCGCCGAAGCCTTCCGGATCATCCAGCTCCTTGTCTCTGTTGTTCTTCACTCCGTCAAACTTCATCAGCCAGTATTCAAACCCATCCCCGGCATTGACCTGCCCCGAGCGTACTTCGTTGGTGGCAGGGTTCCATGCAATCAGCGCTTTGGCTCGCGCTCCTCCCGCAGAAGTGCCCACGCGAAGAATTTCACGCACGGCCTGTTCGTTTTGACGGTGCTCAAACACAGTCGCAAGCGACGAACGATGCGTGAGAATCTCGGAGGCCAGTTTGACCAACTCTGCCACGTGAATGCTGGACGTATTCGGGCGCCCGCTGCTCATTGCAGGTTTGAATTCCAGTGCCCCCATCCCCCGATTACCGATGTAGCACAACCGTTCCAAAGCATTGAACGATTCCGCTTTGCGCCCCCTTGTTGCCAACCAGGTATCGATGATGGCGTTGCCGTACTTGTCGGGGAGCGAGTCCGCCAGCAGTCCGGGCAGCCCATGGAAGGATTTCAACGGGAGCTCAGGAAACCGATAGACCTTGGTAGACAGCGGCATACAGATCGGCGCAATCTCGATGCCGCTGCGCAGGAAGTCCCGGTTGTATTCAAACTCAGCAATCTGTTCATCGTCGCCCAGGGTAACGTAGCCGATATCGGTACCCCATAAGCTTACCGTGGCCTGCGTGGTCACTCCTCATCTCCCCATTTCCACTCCCCGGCATCAACATGGCTCGGCTTTGTCTTTGTCGCCCGTTGCGGAAGCCTGCCGCCCTCTTTGGCGACGTGCCTTGGACGCACTTTGGGTTCGGGCAACATGGCTTCCAGCCTGGAAAGCAAATCCAGCTCGCGCAGGATGCGAAACAGCGTTCGGGTCTGGGTCGTCTCCCCGGCCTCCAGTCTTTCCAGCGTCCGCTTGCCGACACCAGCCTGCCGAGCCAGGTCTGCCTGCGTCAGATTCATTTCGATACGGAGTTGGGCCAAGCGTCGTCCCAGTTCCTCCAGCATCGCTTCGTCGTGTTGTAGATCCTGAAACTTCATACCGCCACGCCCCACAACAAAGATAAGCTCATATTATATCGTAATATATGACGAAATAAAGCTTAATAGCAAGATTATACGTCATATATGGCGACTTAAATCAGTGTATATACCCAGAGAAAACCACTAAGAACATGTATAGCATCAGTCATTATCGCCATATCTGACGATTAATATTGCTGATTTTGCTCTTATTCGTTATATATGACGAGTTGTGAGGTGCCGGGCTCTTTGGAACTGTACGATCGTCGGCAGATTTCGCAGATGGGCGCGGATTATTCTCCCGGGATCAGCACCTGCGCATCAGTACCAGATCGCCATGTCGATGCCGGTCTTATCGCGTTCGGGTGCTGTCGGGATGCGTTGGGCGCTGCCCGTGGCTATGCGTTGTGCAGTCCACAGCATGGCCAGGGCATCGAGGATGTCGTCGTCGGCGGCCTGGCGCTTGAGCGGGAACTGTTTGCGGATGGCGGGGAAATGGTCGCTACAGAACTCGCGTTCGAGCAGGCGGCGGCGGAAGTAATGACCCACCGGGGTTTTCTTGTAATCCAGTATGCCCTTATGCTCGTTGGCGGCCCAGAAGCTGACTTCCGGGTGGCCTTCATGCAGCACATCGGTGCTGATGCTGCCGGCCTGGATGGCGGCATCGATCTCGCGGATCACGGGCAGTATGTGGTAAGCCTGTTGCGACAGGCCAACACCGGACAGCTGTCGATGCTTTGCATTGGCTTCGGCGTGGCTGGCGCTGTCCAGCACCTGCCGCAACGGCGTCATGAACACGCTGTTGTGGCGCGGTTTGATGGCCTGCCGCGCCAGTTTGTCGCACTGGCGCGGGTATTTCTCCGGCAGCCCCACCGGCACGTCGGCCACCAGTACATCCAGTGCCGGCAGTGCGCGCAGCAGCTTGCTGAAGTCAGCAAACAGGTGCGCCTTGAGTTGGTCATTGACCAGCACCAGCGTCAGCCATCCGGCTTTGGAACGGTCACTGCCTGCGATGATCATGCAACGGTCGCTGCACTGTCACTGAATGGGCTCAATCCGGGTCACACTCGACCTGAACGGCAGACCATGATGCCTGAGCCTGCTGCGGCCCAAGTCTGCTCGGCCCAGGCCTGCGCGACCCAGGCCCGCTCTGGAGCTTGTCCGCAGCAGATCCGGGTGGCAACGCGGTGGCTGCTGTCGAGTTCATGGCGGGCTCAGTGCTGCTGATGTCCGTCCGCGCCATGCACATGACCATGGTCGAGTTCGGTTTCGGTGGCTGCGCGCACTGCCTCGATCTTGACCGCGAAATTGAGCTCCTGACCGGCCAGTTCATGGTTGGCGTCGACGGTGACAGCCTCGTCGGTGACGGCGGTCACGGTAACCGGAATCGGTCCCTGATCGGTCTCGGCCTGAAAGCGCATGCCGGGCTCGACTTTTTCCACGCCGGCAAAGGCGGAAGCCGGCACCTGTTGCACCAGATCCGGGCGATGCTCGCCGTAGGCCTGCTCGGCCGGGATGGTAACATCCAGCTTGTCGCCGGCCGCTTTGCCTTCCAGCGCCTGCTCCAGACCGGGGATGATCTGGCCATGGCCGTGTATATAGGCCAGCGGTTGCTTGCCGTTGGAGCTGTCCAGCACCTGACCTTCGTTGTTGGTCAGGGTGTAATCGATCTGCACGACGTGGTTTTCTTTGACTTGCATGCCTTACCTTGTATGTGACGGGTGACAGCACAGGATAACGCAAACACCCCCCTGCTGTCGCCTGCCTGCAGGCAAAAACCAGGTCTGCCAGAAGTGGTCACACGCTGCAGAGGCTTGACCCGGACAGCAATGACGGCTAGGCTTATCTTTCTATCAGGATAGAAGGATATAGTCATCGACCTGCTGCAGACCAATGCGCTGTGCCGCCTGCTTGCCGACAACACCAGGGTCAGGCTGATGCATCTGCTGGAAGCCGAGGAGCTGAGTGTTGCCGAGCTGGCGGCCATCACCCATCTGGCGCAGCCGCGCGTGTCCACCCATCTTGCCAGGCTCAAGGAAGCCGGGCTGGTGTGCGATCGCCGCGCCGGGGTGTCGGTGTATTACCGTGCCACCAGTGGCGAGCCGTCATCATCGGCACATGCGCTGTGGCGCACCCTGGCCGCACAGACCGACGACCCGTTGCTGCAACAGGACCTGGACCACATTGACCGGGTGCTGGCCGAACGCTCGAAGGAGCGCAACTGGGCCGACAGCGTGGCCGGCGACATGGAACGACACTACTCACCCGGCCGCACCTGGGAGACCACCGCGCGCGCACTGATGCGCCTGCTGGATCTCGGCGATGTGCTGGACATTGCTGCCGGTGACGGGGTTACCGCCGAACTGCTGGCCGCGCAATCGCGCAGCATGGTCTGTGTGGACAGCAGCGACAAGGTGATTCAGGCCGGTCAGCAGCGCACCCGCGAGATTGACAATGTCAGCTACCACAAGGCCGACATGCACGCCCTGCCGCTGGACGATGCCAGCTTCGACACCGTGCTGATGCTGCATGCCCTGACCTATTCGCGCGAGCCCGCGCACGCCATTGCCGAGGCCGCGCGCGTGCTGCGCCCTGGCGGCATGCTGCTGCTGGCCACGCTGGAGCGGCATTCGCACGAACAGATCGTGGCCAATTACGATCACCTCAATCATGGCTTTACTGCCGGCGAACTGAGCAGCATGGCGCAGCAGGCCGGACTGCAGTCGGTACAGGTCAAGCAGGCCACGCGCGAATCCAGACCACCGCATTTCACCGTACTCACACTGACCGCATGCAAACACTGACCACCGTCATCAGCACGGCCACAACCAGATTATGAGTATCAAGCAACTGCCGTGGCAGAACCCGCCGCAGGTGAAGCGTCTGCAGCAGCAGCTGCAGCAGCGCGTGCTGGTCATCGATGGTGCCATGGGCACCATGCTGCAGGAACACGATCTCAGCGAAGCCGATTATCGCGGCGAGCGCTTTGCCAAACATGCCAGTGACCTGTTCGGCAACAACGAGTTGCTGTGCCTGACCCGACCGGCGCTGGTGCGGCAGATCCACGACGACTACCTGGCTGCCGGTGCCGACATCATCGAAACCAACACCTTCAGCGCCAACGCCATCTCGCAGGCCGATTACCACTGCGAGGCACTGGTGGCAGAGATCAACCGCGCCGCCACCGAACTCGCCCGGACAGCTGCCGAAGCGTGGAGTCACAAAACTCCAGCACAGCCGCGCTTTGTGCTGGGTGCACTGGGGCCGACCAACCGCACCGCCTCGCTGTCGCCGGATGTGACCAATCCGGGCCATCGCAACATCGATTTCTGCACCCTGCACGCCGCCTATACCGAGGCCGCAGCAGCGCTGATGGACGCCGGAGTCGACGGCCTGATCATCGAAACCGTGTTCGACACGCTCAACTGCAAGGCTGCCATCAAGGCCTGTATGGACCTGTTCGTTGAGCGCGGCAGCCGGGTGCCGCTGCTGATCTCCGGCACCATCACCGATGCCAGCGGCAGAACCCTGTCCGGGCAGACGCTGGCGGCATTCTGGCATTCGGTGCGGCATGCCGAACCTTTTGCCGTCGGCCTCAATTGCGCACTGGGGGCAGAGGAACTGGCCCCGCACGTGCGCGAACTGGCTGCCATTGCCGATTGCCCGGTGTTCACCTATCCCAACGCCGGGCTGCCGAACGAACTGGGCGGATACGATCAGAGCCCGGCTGAACTGGCTCGCTGGCTGGGCGAGTTCGGTCAGCGCGGCTGGCTGAATCTGGCCGGTGGCTGCTGTGGCACCACGGCTGCGCACATCGCGGCAGTGGCTGACACGCTCAAGGGTGTCGCGCCCAGACAACCCGGTGCTGACGACGCCTGTGCGGATCAGGCCATGACCAGACTGTCTGGTCTGGAAGCGCTGACGCTGACGCCGGAGCTTGGCTTCGTCAACGTCGGCGAGCGCACCAATGTCACCGGCTCGGCACGCTTTCGCCGGCTGATCGAAAACGACGATTACGAGACCGCACTGGAGGTTGCCCGCGAGCAGGTCGACAATGGCGCCCAGATCATTGACGTCAACATGGACGAAGGTCTGCTGGATTCTGCCGCGGCCATGCAGCGTTTTCTGCGTCTGATCGCAGCCGAACCCGACATCGCACGGGTGCCGGTGATGCTGGACTCCTCGGATTTTGCCGTGCTTGAATGCGGACTGCAGAATCTGCAGGGCAAAGGCATCGTCAACTCCATCAGCCTGAAAGAGGGCGAACAGGCGTTTCTGCAGCAGGCGGCGGTGATACGCCGCTATGGTGCCGCCGTGGTGGTGATGGCGTTCGACGAACAGGGTCAGGCCGACACGCTGGCACGGCGTCAGCAGATCTGCGCACGCGCGTTTGATCTGCTCACCGGCACGGCGGGCTTTGCCGCCGAGGACATCATCTTCGATCCCAACATTTTTGCCGTGGCCACCGGCATCCCCGAGCACAACCGCTACGCGCTGGATTTCATTGAGGCCACGCGCTGGCTGCGCGAGCACTATCCGCGCTGTCACATATCCGGTGGCGTCAGCAACCTGTCGTTCTCCTTTCGCGGCAATCAGCCCCTGCGTGAGGCCATGCATGCGGTGTTTTTGTATCACGCCATTGCCGCTGGTATGGACATGGCCATCGTCAACGCCGGCGCGCTGCCGGTGTACGACGACATTCCCGCCGCGCTGTGCGAGGCCATCGAGGATGTCATTTTCGATCGCCGCGAAGATGCCGCCGAGCGCCTGCTGCAAATCGCCCAGGGCTATCTGGGTGAGGACAACAGTGACGCCGACGCCGGGCCGTCCTGGCGCGAACTGCCTGTACACGAGCGCCTGCAGCATGCGCTGGTGCATGGCATTGATGCCCATGTGGTCGAGGACACCGAACAGGCGCGGCAGGCTTCGGCATCGGCACTGGCGGTGATCGAAGGCCCGCTGATGGATGGCATGAACGTGGTCGGCGACCTGTTCGGCTCCGGTCGCATGTTTCTGCCGCAGGTGGTGAAAAGCGCCCGAGTGATGAAAAAGGCGGTGGCCCATCTGCTGCCCTACATTGAGCAGGCGCAACGTGACAGCGGCGAATCCAGCGACAAACCAAAGATTCTCATGGCCACGGTGAAGGGCGATGTGCACGACATTGGCAAGAACATTGTCGGCGTGGTGCTCGCCTGCAACAATTTCGAGGTCATCGATCTGGGCGTGATGGTGCCGGGCCAGCAGATCATTGATGCGGCAAAAAAACATCAGGTGGCGATGATCGGCCTGAGCGGGCTGATCACGCCCTCGCTGCGCGAAATGAGCCAGGTTGCCGGCCTGCTGCAAGAGCAGCAAATGCATTTGCCGCTGCTGATCGGCGGTGCCACCACCTCACGCACCCACACAGCCCTGAAGATCGAGCCGTGTTATCAGAATGCGCCGACAGTGTGGGTGAAAGATGCCTCGCGCGCAGTGGGCGTGGCGCAGAAACTAATCGGCAAGCAGTGCGATGATTTCAGTCAGGCACTGCGCAAGGAATACGCTGGTGTGCGGGCACTGCATGCCAAGCGGCAATCTCAGCCCAGGCATTTGCTGAGCCTGACCGAGGCCCGCGAGCGCGCCGCCAACATCGACTGGCAGCAGTACCGGCCGCCACAGCCGCAGCAGTCCGGCGTGCATGTGCTGGATGACGTCGACCTGTCCGCGCTGGTGGAGCTGATCGACTGGTCACCGTTTTTCAGCAGTTGGCAGATCAAGGGCAAATACCCCGACCTGCTGCAAGACCCCGACAAGGGATCGGCGGCACGCGCCCTGCTGGATGACGCCAGGAGCATGCTGCAACAGATTGTCGATGAGCGCTGGCTGCAGGCGAAGGCGGTATACGGGCTGCTGCCGGCCCGGCGTGATGGCGATGATGTGCTGGTGAGCACCGCTGCGGGTGAGCAACGGCTGTGTTTTTTGCGCCAGCAGAACGACAAGCGCAACGACAACCCGAACCTGTCACTGGCCGACTTCATCCAGGCTGGTGCGGATCCTGCAGACGCTGTTGACAGCGGGCAGGACTGGATCGGTCTGTTTGCGGTCACCACAGGCATCGGTATCGAACAGCACGTGCAGGCCTTCGAACAGGCCCACGACGATTACCGGGCGCTGATGCTCAAAGCGCTGGCCGACCGCCTCGCCGAGGCGCTGGCCGAATGGCTGCACCAACAGGTGCGCACTCAGCACTGGGGCTATGCCAGCGACGAGCAGCTGGACAGCAGTGCGCTGATCGCAGAACAGTATCACGGCATCCGGCCGGCACCGGGTTACCCGGCCTGCCCCGACCATACCGAGAAAATCAAGATCATGCAGCTGCTGGGTGCCGATGCCAGCATCGGCATCGAACTGACCGAATCCATGGCCATGCTGCCGGCGGCCTCAGTCAGCGGTTATTATTTCAGCCATCCCGACAGCCGCTATTTTGTCATCAGTCGCATTGATCGCGATCAACTGGAAGACTATGCCCATCGCAAAGGCTGGTCGCTGGCCACAGCCGAGCAGTGGCTGGATACGCTGCTTTAATCCAGACACAGGCGGACAAAAAAACCCGGCCATGGCGGCCGGGTCAATCACTTCAAATATAACTGTCCAAGACTTGTTATTGAACACTCACAGACTGATCAGTCCCCTGCCAGGGAGGGATAATCTGGCAGCATGCTGACGCCGTACAGCGGCTTCTGCACGCCCTGGTGACAGGTTGCGCAATTGGCCTTGGGTGCATCACCCAGGCTGCCGAGGCGATAATCCGGATATTCCGGCTGCAGCGGGCTGAGGTAATTTTCATTCAGCGCCTTCACCATCTGAATGCCATGCCATGCGGTCACGCGCTGCGGGTTGCTGGTTGACCAGTTGCCCCACGAAGCGCTGTTGTGACACAGCGTGCAGTTGGCACCGAGTGAATCAGACATGTGCATCATCAGCCCATAGGTCTTCTCGGTCTGCTGAATGGTGATGTAGTTGTCCTGGTCGGACAAGGCACCGGTCTGTACACGGATCGGTTCGTCACCCTGGGTCAGATAACCGGTAAACGGATCTGCCGGCAATGACGCATAGGCGGCAGCCGGTGCCGGCACATTCTGTCCGGCGGTATAACCGGCCATGCTGGCCGATGCCGCCGGGCTGTCGCCGGTGAACCAGATTTCTGACGGCACGTTGTTGCCGCGATGACAGGTGTAACAGGTCACACCGGTGTTGGCCACGTGCTGATCCCAGTTGCTGTTGATGTCCTGGGTCATCTGCAGCATGCGTCTGGATACGCGCTTGGTGTAGAGATCATCCGAGGCCAGGTTTTCACCCAGGTGGCAGTAGTTGCAACCCTGTTCCGGCGAAACCCATGCCGTCATGGCCGCCATGACCCGGGCAAACTGGCCGACCGACAGGTCGCCCAGGACTTCTACATTCTGATAGATGTCACGGGCCTTGGGGCCGGCAGCAGGGGCCAGCGGCAACGGATCAGGCACCTGATTCGCCGCTGCCGTTTTCACTTCCGTACGCGGGTTGTTGATGTCTGCCATGGCGGTGCCGCGATAGCCGGTCTGCTGGGCATCAATCGGCGGACGTTCACACGCCGTCAGCATCAGCAGAGCCAACAGGGCGGTGCCTGGCAGCAACAGTTTGTGCATTGAATGCTTGTTTTTCATTGTCAGCCTCCAGAACCAAGCGCCGGATCAACCACCGCTGGTGTCGTTTCAGGATATGGCGGCACCAGGCCATGTTCCATGCCCCACATGTACCAGTTGTCCACCACCGTACCTGTCAACAATATTCCGATACCACCGGTGATTGGAGTCAGCACAGCAAACCACCAGGCCCAGCGATGGATGGATTCGATGGTGGCATTGAAGCCCATCGTCCAGCGCCAGAACAGGGCACCACGCTCGGCACCGGTACCGCGGTCAACAATCTGCTCGACTTCACGTTCAGCACCGAATGCACTGGTGGCAAGAATGGTGCCGGCATGCATGGCAAACAGCAGCGTGGAGCCATACAGGAAGGCAATCGACAGCATGTGGAACGGATTGTAGAACAGGTTGCCGTAGCGAATCGAGAACGCAGCGGTCCAGTCCAGATGCGGGAAGATACCGAATGGCACTGCCTCAGCCCAGCTGCCCATCATCAGCGGCCGGATGAAACCCAGCACCAGATACAGCCAGATCGCAGCCATGAAGGCCCAGGCCACATGGGTGCCCATGCCGTGGGCTCTGGCGCGACGGTAAATGCGCACCCACCACAACAGAATCGACACGGTGAGGAAAAAGCCCGCCATCAGCCACCAGCCACCGTCATTCAGCGGCGGAAAACTGAGCCCGTATTCCGGTGCCGGCGGCTCCAGCGCCAGCCATGGCAGCAGACGGATGAACTCGATAAAGTTCCAGTTCACCGATGCCAGCATGTTCAGGCCAATGATCTCGATGGCGATGAAGCCGAAGATCAGCGACATGACACCGGTGGCACCCAGATAGATGGGACCGAGCTGGGCATCACCGATCTTGCCCAGCCAGTAGTTCATGCGTGGCGGAAAGTCACGCTTCCAGGTACTGTCAGCAGGCAACGGCACACCCGGATCAACCGGACCGTGAATCTGCACAGAGGTATAGATGTTTTGATAATCAGCCATGTCAATTTGCTCCCGGCCATACTGGCAAGTTCAGCCACCAGTTCCACCATTCCGGCCAGCCCCGGGTCCAGAACGGGCCGCTGATGATGATGCACACCGCACTCCAGAATCCTGCACTCAGCGCCAGAAACAGACCCAGGCGATGGATGCCGAGCGAACCGATGGAGTAGCCGATCGAATCGCGGAAGAACGAGTTCTCATGTTCACCACCCTTGACCACTTCACCCTTACCGGGGTTGGCCACGGAGAGGATCACCGCACCGTGCAGTGACAGGGCCAGCGTGGTGGTGAAAAAGAAGGTCACGGCCAGCATGTGGGCCGGATTGTAGTGAAAGTGCAGGTACTGGTAGCCGGTGTTCGACACCCAGTCCAGATGACTCATGATGCCGTACGGGAAACCATGTCCCCAGGCACCCATCAGCAGGGGCCGGATCACCACCAGGCTGACGTAGGCAAAGATGGCCACGCCAAAGGCAATCGGCACGTGCAGTTTCATCCCCAGCTTGCGGCAGATTTCCACCTCACGCAAAGCCCAGGACACGAACGCGCCGATGGCACACACCGTGATCACCTGCCATAGCCCGCCTTCCAGCAATGGCGCAAACGCCAGGCCATAAGACAGGTCCGGCGGCGCTATGCTGATTTGCCAGATGTTCCACGTCGGCCCCTGGGATGCTCCCCACAGGATCATACCAATGCCGAGCAATGAAAAAAACGCTGTCGTGACACCAAAAAATCCAACGTAGAACGGGCCCACCCAGAAGTCGAATAAATCGCCTCCGATCAGAGTCCCTCCACGCACCCGGTATTTCCTCTCAAAACTGAGCATGGACATGATTACACCCTCCAGACTGGGCCAATGAGAAACCTCTGGTTTGGTCCACCCGCGCGCAAGCGCCGTCGCAGGACATTGCGACCGCCTTGTGTGGAGCAGACCAGAGGCTTCTGTAAATTCATTTGAAAATAATGCTGACAACGGCAGACTGCATCACGGGATGAGACATCCCGTGGTTGCAAGCTGTCCGTTGTCAGCATCGCCAGGTCGCCTCAGTTATACCAAGGGCTCCAGTGAAGCCAATGATTGAGACTTTTCCGCATCCAGGCTGATGGTTGTAGCCATGCCACCTGCTTTTGACGGACCCTCGATCCAGTTGAACCGGTCTGTGCTCAGCAGGATGAAGTGAATCACCAGTGCCAGTACAAACAGGAACGTAAACAATGCGATCAGGGTTCTCCGCGGATCGAATATCATCCATACACGCCACATAATCTTACTCCTATGACAGTAGTTGTGAAATTGGAGACAAGACTGCTTGTGCGGTATCGATCACCGCGGCATATCCGCCTTCACCTGGGAACCACGGACGCCACTGCCACACCAGGAAGTGCGCAATGATGGCGATGACCGTGAATATGATGAAGCTTGTCATAAAGAGTTTGTGAAACTCTTGAGCTTCATTCTCCGACAGTCCCGACATGGACCCGCCTGAACGATCTAACTCAGACATACACTTTTCCTCATCCAAATGGCCTTGCGGCCGTTTTGCCATACCAACAATCCCGTATGGCGGGGATCACCATGACGCCTACCGTCATGGCTAAAATTGAACTGTTTGTGTTCAGACATTGAACACGTAGGCAGCAATGGTTCTGGCCTTGCGCCTGGCATCCCGCAGCATGGATGGCTTGCGTGCCGCTGATCCTGACCAGGACTCACCGCGCCAGCCGGCCAGTCTGGCCAGCACCACCAGCGGCAGGCAAATGCCCATGCAACACCAGTACAGCAGCTGATAACCGCGATCAGCCTGCTGATGATTGATCATGTGCATGGAACCGGAATTGCTTTTGCTGCTCATCGTCATACTCTCCATAGCAAGGAGTCATTGAACGGGCGGCACAGTTGGCGCAACGACATGTTCATGCCGCTTTGCTCTGAGCCAGATATTTTTCCACCATGGCCAGCGTTACCCGCTCGCCGTCGCTGTTTTCGGTCATGCGCTCGATGGCATCGCGCATGCGCTTGGCCGCAGAGATGCGCACCAGAACCGGCTGCGCCTCGACCACTTCATCCAGTGCCGCTCTGGCATCGGCATCCCACGGCAGTGAGCGGCCAAGCCGGGTCGGCGTCTGTTCCACCTGATCCATTTCTCCTGCCAGCGGCAGAATGTTGAACAGGGCGTCGAACAGGGCATTGCAGACTTCCTGCACCAGATAGGTGGCACCGGAATAGCCCATGAACGGGGTGCCGGTGTGGCGTCGGATGATGGCACCGGGAAACGAGGCCGGAATGTAGATGGAACCGGCCTTGGACTCGGCCAGGTACATGCGCTCGTTGTAGCTGCCGAACACGATCAGCGGCTTGTGCTCATCAATGGCGGCCATCACCGCCTCGTTGTCGGGTTTCACGCCGGCACGGCGCGAGAAAGCAAAGGCGCACGGCAGCCCCAGATCGTTTTCCAGGAAATTGCGGATACCGCGTGCGTGGGTGTCGTTGGCGACGATGCCGAAGTTGGCGGTGGCAAAGAAGTCCTGCGTCACCGAGCGCCACAAATCCCACAGCGGCTTGATCGTGGTGTGCTTTTCGCGCGCAATGAACGGTTCCGGATCCAGTCCCAGAATCTCGCCCAGACTGCGCAGAAAGCTGGTGGTGCTGTGCAGCCCGATCGGCGCCTGCAGGTAGGGCTTGTCCAGCGCCTCACACAGCATGCGGCCGTATTCGCGGTACATGCAGATGTTGGCATCGGCATTCACCAGGTTGGCAATGTCGGCCAGATCGGTGCCCAGTGGGAACACCATGTTGATCTCGGCACCGATGCCTTCGACGATGCGGCGGATCTCGGCCAGATCCGACGCGGAATTGAAGTAGCCATAGGACGGACCGATGATATTGACGCGTGGCTTGTCACCGTCCTTGCGCTTTTTCGCCCGTGGCATCTTGCCGCGTTTCAGCCCGAACTCGTTCCACAGCCAGAACATCGCGCGATTGGCGCTCTGCCACTGGTCCTCGTCGATGGTGCGGGGCAGAAAACGCTTGATGCTGGTGCCTTCCGGGGTGACGCCACCACCGATCATCTCGGCAATGGAGCCGGTGACGACCACACTGGGCTGATCGCCGGCCAGCACTTCATGCGCACGTTTCATGGCATCTTCGGTGCCGTGACCCATTTCATGCTCGCTGAGTCCGGTGACCACGATCGGCAGTTCATGCGGCGGCAGGCCGTCGGTGTAATGCAGCACCGAGGTGACCGGCAGGTTTTCGCAGCCAACCGGGCCGTCAATGATCACCTGCAGTCCCTTGACCGCAGTGAACACATACACTGCACCCCAGTAGCCACCTGCACGATCGTGATCAAGTACCAGCATCAGACACCTTCCTCCGCAGTGGAGTCGGCGATGATGTTGACGCCTTTGGCAGCCTTGAACTGCTTGCGCACCTGCGGAATGTCTTCCCAGATGCCGGCGTTGTCGCCCATGCCGACATCACCGAAGAAGTCGTGCATGATGTCGAAGCGAGTCTTGTTCTGCATGGCACCGTTGATTACTGTGGCCAGCGATCCGGCACCGGCTGCGCCCATCAGCGGACGCGCGGAAATCAGATTGGTGAAGTACAGGCCGGGGATCGCAAGCTCCTTGGCTTTTTGTACCACCGGCGTGGTACCGATGGCCAGGTCCGGCTGGAACTCCTGCATCGCCGCCAGATCCTGTTCCAGCGAAGCGCGGTAATTCACTGTCACACCATGCGCCTGCAGCCAGTCGCGATCGGCCTCGGACCAGCGCGTCTTCGGACAGGCAGTGCCCACATAGCGCAGATCGGCACCGCTTTCCACCAGCAGTCTGGCCACCAGCAGTTCGGAACCTTCGTAACCGGACAGGGTGATGCGGCCTTTGATCGGCATGCCCTGCAAGGCCTGGCGGATGCCCGGCAGAATCTGCTGTTTGGCCAGATCCAGCTTGGCAGCCGGGATGTTGCACACCTCGGCGAGGCTTTCCAGCCACGCTGCAGTGCCGTCATAGCCGACCGGCGCAGAGCCGATCACCGGGCGTCCGGCCGCTTCAAATTCTCTAATCGAGGCAGTATAAAAGGGATGAATGGCCGCCACTGCCGCGCCATCCAGCGCCGCATACAGTTCGCGCCACTCGCGCGTCGGCACCACCGGTCCGGCTTTCAGACCCAGATGCTCCAGCATGCCGCCGATGATCATCGGGTCCACCGGGAACATTTCGCCCAGCAGGGTCACCGTGGGCTGTTCGGAAACACCGTCTCTGGGAGCCGCCACCGGGCCCTGCTCGGCCTCGGTGCGGGCATAGTTGAGCATGGCACCAGCGAGAATGTCCTTGGCTTCCGCATGCGTGGGCACACCAAAACCCGGCACATCGATGCCGATGATGCGCACGCCATCGATCTGCTTCGGCAGCATGCGCAAGGGCACGCCGGATGCGGTTGGCACGCACAGATTGGTCACCACGATGGCGTCGTATTTTTCCGGATCCGCCATCTTGTGCACGGCGTCGCGGATGTCTTCATACAACTTGCCGGTGACCAGCGTTTCGGAGTTGAACGGCACGTAGCCGACGGTACGCTTGGCACCGTAAAAATGTGAGGTAAAGGTAAGGCCGTAGACACAACAGGCCGAACCCGACAGGATGGTCGCGGTGCGGCGCATGCGCAAACCCACCCGCAGTGAACCAAACGCCGGGCACATGCTTTGCGGCTGGTCATGCGGACCCACCGGGTAGTCTTCGGCGTAGCGGTCGAGAATCTCGCTCTTGCCGGCCTTGCGGGCGGCTTCCTGCATGGTCTGCTTGCCGCCATGGCAGCCATCGGCCTCGGCCTGTGACTGACTCTGACTGGCGGTTTTCGCTGTGGTCGGCTGCGGCGGTTGCACATTGATGGTATGCAACGCTGAGGCCGATTCGGCCTCTGCCGACACGGCATCGTTGTCCATCACGGCGGCACCGCTGTCGTCGTAGACCACTTCGGTGCTGCTGTTGTCAAGATTGTCGCTGGGCATCGTCATGTCTGATCAAACGTTGTCGTAGACCACTTCAAGAGAAGCTTTCTGGATACTGTTGACGCCGCACATGTCGGCCGGTGTGGCCGGCGTCAGCGGCACTTCGCGACCGGTCTCACCACCATCAAACAGACCCAGCAGGCCATCCTGATCCAGCGGCGTCGGCAGCACCGGTGGTGCCTCACCGACGTTGGTCGCCAGTTCCTCGAACAGCGATGCCCAGGCCGTGTCCGGCCGGCCGATGATTTCGTAATTGGCGCTCTTGCGGCGGATGTCCTCATGCTGCGGAATCGCCGCCAGCACCGGAATGCCCACCGATTTGGCAAACGCCTGCGCTTCCCCGGTGCCGTCATCCTTGTTGATGACCAGACCGGCAACACCAACGTTGCCGCCAAGCTTGCGGAAATACTGCACCGCAGAGCAGACGTTGTTGGCCACGTACAGGGACTGCAGGTCGTTGGAACCGACCACAATCACCTTCTGGCACATGTCACGGGCGATCGGCAGACCAAAGCCACCGCAGACCACGTCGCCGAGAAAATCCAGCAGCACGTAATCGAAATCCCATTCGTGGAAACCGAGTTTCTCCATCAGCTCGAAGCCGTGGATGATGCCGCGTCCACCGCAGCCACGACCCACTTCCGGGCCGCCCAGCTCCATCGCATAGACGCCATCGCGCACAAAGCAGACATCGCCGATCTCAACTTCCTCACCGGCTTCTTTCTTTCTGGACGAGGTATCGATAATGGTCGGGCAGCTGCGGCCACCGAACAGCAGCGAGGTGGTGTCACTCTTGGGATCACAGCCGATCAGCAGAACTTTCTTGCCCTGCTGCGCCATCATGTAGGAGAGGTTGGACAGGGTGAAGCTTTTGCCGATACCGCCTTTGCCGTAAATGGCAATGATCTGGGTCTGCTTGGTTTCCGAACCGGCTGCCGGTGGCGCATCCGGCTCCTGAGAAGCCTCGGCGCGCAGATCCTCGGTCATTTTCACCTGGATGTTGAGCGGCTTGCCGTTGGCTTGTTTCTGGTTCAGCGCAGCGATAGACATATTCAGCTTCTCCAATCAAGAATCATTTTCAGACAGGCAGGGTCGGCAAATGCCGTGGCATAGGCCTGGGCTGCCTGTGGTGCTGGAAGTCGATGGGTCAACAGGTCGTCCACGACCAGATCACCGGAATCCAGCAGGTCGCGCACCAGCTGCAGGTCGTCCGGACGCCATTCGGCGGCGGTGCGAATGCTCGCCTCGCGCATGAAAGCAGGGGCAAAATCAAAACTCAGCCGGTCGTGGTAAAAACCTGCCAGCACCACTTCGCCACCGGGTTTGAGCCGGGCGATCATGGTGTCGAGCAATTGGCCAGCGCCGCTGGCATCGATGATGGACAGGTATTTGCCGTCGCTGTCCGCGGCCGGATCCAGCACCGGGTAGTCGTGGTCACCAGTGCGGCGCGCCGGATCGATTTCCCACACCACTGGTGCGGCATGCCCAAACGCAAGACACAGCCGGGCCAGCAGCCGCCCCAGCACACCATGACCGATAATCAGTTCTGCCGGACGTTGTCCCGGCAGCCGCAGCGCGTGGCAGGCGGTTGCCGCCAGTGCCAGCATGACGCCCTGTTCGCGAATGGATTCCGGCAGCGAGATGACCTTGCTGGCCGGCACCACCACACGTGATGAGGCACCACCAAACAGGCCGCGAATGTCGCCGTAGCAGCGCGCGCCGGAGACAAACACCCTGGTCCCTACCGGAATGCCGACATTGCTGCCGGCGTGGGTCACCAGACCCACCGATTCGTAACCCGGCACGAGTGGATAGCCCATGCCCGGAAACTGCTGCATGGTGCCTTCCCAGAGCAGTCGCTCGGTGCCGGTACTGATGCCGCTCCATTCAATGTCCACCACCACATCCTCGGCACCCGGCTGCGGCAGGGCAATGTCCTGCAGCGCCAGCTCACCGGGCTGTTGCATGACCACAGCGGTGCACTTGAGTGCCTGCTCGCTGGCTGGGTCGATACCTGGCTGATGGGCGTTCATGTTCATTAAGTGTCAGTCTACGCTTACTGTTTTAATTGTCAAGTTCAATTTACACCTTTTTCTTCACCGTTGCAATAAGCAGACTGCACAACATCGGGATCGATGTTTTCACCCGACGCACGCGATAAAAGCCCGCCTGCTGCAGAAACCCCTGATATTCCTTGAAAGTACGCGGCCTGCCCTGCCCCATGGCAAACAGATAGAGGCCAAAGTAGGCATCACCCATGGCTTTGGCGCCGGGGGTGGCGGCCAGCGGTTCGGCAATCAGCAGCCGGCCGCCGGGCGGCAGCGCCTGCGCGCACCGTTCAAGCAGTTGCTGCACCACCGCGTCATCGTGATCGTGCAGCACGCGCACCAGCGAGATCAGATCAAAGCCAGAGGGCAGCGCATCGTGCTGAAAGTTGCCGGCAAAACAGCGTGGCACCAGCTTGTCACCGGCAAAGCCCTGGCGGGCGGTCTCGATCACCGGCGGCAGATCAAACAGGCCCAGCTGCAAACCCGGATAACGCTGGCCGACCCGGCGCAGAAACTCGCCCAGGCCGCCACCCACATCCAGCAGCGCGCGGTGGGAGGAGAAGTTGTAGGCATTGAGCACCTGCTCGGCGATCATGTGCTGCGAGCCGGCCATGAGCTCGCTGTAGAGTTGGTAATCATCGGTCTGCGCCCCGGAGCTGCCGACCGCAGGCGCGTGATCCATATCCAGATCCCGAGCTGAGCCTTTGTCCGCGTCCTTGTCACCATTCCGGGCCATGTCAATGTCCAGCTCATTGTGCAGGGCATTGTCCAGGGCATAACGCCAGAAGCTTTGCAACCGGGTGGGCCGTTGCTTGCCCTGCAGCAGGGCCAGCGGATCAACCAGATCCTGATACAGAAAGCGGTGATGCCGCACCATCGCCGCGATGCCGGGATTGGCCAGCATGGCCGCGCCCTGCGGCCCCAGCGCAAATCGATCCGTCGCCCGCTGCTCCAGCAGATCCAGCGCCACCGCCGCCAGCAACAGACGCCGTAACGCCTCCGGCTGCAGTCCGCTGCCGGGCAACAGATCATGCAGTGATTTCTCTCCTGCCTGCAGCTGTGGCAGCAATTCCAGCTGTACACAGGCATACAGCACCTGCGCATAGATGAAACCGGCACAGAGGTCGAACAACTGCACTGCGCGGCGTCGGGCGACGCTGCGAAACGGCCAGTAACGGGCGGCAAAACGCTGGAAGCGGGGATCGGCGATAAGCCGGTTGCGCCAGTCTTTCGACCTGTTCTTGAGTGAGGACAGCACAGCGTGCTGAAGGCCGCTGTTGCAGCGTCAGCGCTCAGGCAGCGGTGGCGCGATCCAGGGCATGCGACATGAAACGTTGCGACTCGACGGCGATCACCTCGCACAGACGCGCACGGCCCGGGCAGGCGGGGATGGTGGCAATGGCACCATCAATCAGCTCGCGCAGCTTGCGTGTGGAGCCCTGCATGCCGTACTCGGCGACCGCGTTCGGCCGCCCCAGTGACTCGTCCCGCCCCACCGGCTTGCCCAGTTCGGTGGGATCGGCGCTGACATCAAGAATGTCGTCGGCGATCTGATAGGCACTGCCGATGCAGTCGCCCAGTGCCGCCCAGGCGTGATGGTCGGCACCGGCAGCGGCGGCACCCATCATGGTGGCTGCGGCAAACAGTGAACCGGTCTTGGCATCCTGATACCGGGCCAGGTCGACATTCTGCTCACATTCCCAGGCCTGACCGGCGACAATGCCATGCGGCGCACCCACGGCCCGGCCGAGTATGTCCAGCAGGGCAACCAGTCGCTGTGGCTGTGTGGCAGCGCCCCGTCCCAGCGCCTGGAACGCCATGACGATGAGTGCATCGCCACTGAGCACCGCCAGCGGTTCGCCATAGGCCAGATGCACCGACGGTTTGCCGCGGCGCGTGCTGGCATCATCAAAACAGGGCAGATCATCGTGGATCAACGAGGCGCAGTGCAGCAACTCGATCGACACCGCCGCCGCATCGGCGATGACGGCATCCTGCTGCGCCGTGTTTGCATCGCCGGCGCAGGCTGCGGCCACGGCCAGACAAAGTCGCGGTCTGACGCGGGCACCGCCCGGCATCACCGCATGCTCGATCGCCTGTGTCAGCAAAGGTGGACAGTGCCGGCCATTGCCCTGCTCCAGCGTGTTCTGTATGGCAAGTTCTATGCGTTGGGCTGGATCAATCATGGCATCGCTTCCGACAATCTGCGTGCATTGGACGGGCATCGCAGCAAAGTGTTAACTTGGGTTGTCACATTCAGTGTCATTTACAATAGACACTATCGACAGGCAAGTCAATCCTCTATCATAAGAAGTCACCCAAGGCATGGACGCGGACTGACTGCAGCATGGCAGAAAAGCAACTCCCAGTGATTGTCATCGGCGCCGGCATCGGCGGCCTCAGCGCCGCCATCAGCCTGGCCAGTCGCGGTCTCCCGGTGCTGGTGCTGGAACGCCGCAGCGAGCCCGGCGGCAAACTGCGCAGTGTCCACATCGATGGTCAGGCGATCGATTCCGGCCCCACCGTACTGACCATGCGGCACGTGTTTGATGAGCTGTTCCAGGCTGCCGACAGCAGACTCAGCGATCATGTGCAGTTGCAGCAGGCAAAAGTGCTCGCCCGCCACGGCTGGCGCGATGGCTCCCGACTCGATCTGCATGCCAGTCGCGAACGCAGCGCGCGTGCCATCCGCGAGTTTGCCGATCAGCGCGAGGCCAGCGGCTACCTGCGCTTCTGTGCCGATGCCGAGCGTCTGCACGACCTGCTTGATCTGCAGTTCATGCGCCGTCCGCAACCGGGTCTGACCGGACTGCTGCCGGCGCTGAGCCTGCGTCAGCAACTGCAGTTGCTGCGGGTCAACCCGTTTCGTTCGCTGTGGCAGCTGCTGGGGGAATATTTTCGCGATCCACGCCTGCGCCAGCTGTTTGCCCGCTATGCCACCTATTCCGGCTCCTCGCCGTGGCAGGCACCGGCCACACTGATGCTGATTGCTCACGTGGAGCAAACCGGTGTCTGGTACCTGCAAGACGGCATGCAGCAGTTGGCCAGGGCCATGCATGAACTGGCCTCGGCGCTGAGCGTGGCCTTTCAGTTTCGCGCCGAGGTCGACGACATCCAGATCAATCGCAGCGGCATCAGCGCAGTCAGATTGAGCAGCGGCGAGACCATACCGGCCCGGCATGTCATCGCCAACTGCGATCCGCGCGCCCTGCTCAATGGCCAGTTGGGCCAACAGGTAAAGCGCCGTCTGCGCGGCCCGCTGGGCATTCCCGGCACCGCATCCCTGCATACCGGCAAGCCGTCGCTGTCGGCATTCACCTGGTCCATGCTGGGCAAACCAAGGGGTTTTGATCTGGCCCATCACAATGTGTTTTTCAACCACGACTACGCGGCAGAGTTTCGCGCCATCTTCCATCGCCAGAGCATCGCCAACCCGGCCACCATCTATGTCTGTGCGCAGGATCGCGGCGACGGCAATCCGGCCGCACAGGCCGATGCTGCCGCCGGCAGCAGCAACGGCAGCGAGCGCCTGTTCTGCCTGATGAATGCCCCGGCCGGCATGAGCATGGAACAGTGCCGCCGGCAGCAGCAGAGCCTGACCGAGCAGATGCTGGCGCAGCTGGCGGAATGTGATCTGCTGCTGCGCAGCGATACCGCCAGCATGCGCATCACCACCCCGGCGGACTTCGCGCTGCGCTTTCCCGGTTCCGGCGGGGCGCTGTATGGCAGCGCCGTGCATGGCTGGCGTGCCGCGTTTCTGCGCCCCGGCAGCGCCACCAAAGTCCCCGGCCTGTATCTGTGCGGTGGCAGCGTCCACCCCGGCCCCGGCATTCCCATGGCGGCGATCTCCGGGCGACTGGCGGCAGAGGCCGTGGCGCGCGACTGTGGCCTGCCCGACAGTGGCGCCGGCACCTGAGCATGCTGCTGTTCCCACCGGAGACGACGCGCTTCCCGCATTTTGATCTGCCGCTGCAGACACCTGGCTATCGCTGGTGGTACATCGATGCCGCCAGTGCCGACCACAGCCAGGCCATCACCGTGATCGCCTTTCGCGGCAGCGTGTTTTCGCCTTATTACCGGCATGCCAGAAAACGGCAGCGGGCACATGCCGACAACCACGTGGCGCTGAATGTCGCCGTGTACGGACGCCACGGCAAGCGCTGGGCCATGACCGAGCGCGGCCATGCCGCACTGCACTGCGAGCCGCAGCGGCTGCGCATTGGCGCAAGTAAGCTGCACTGGCACGACGACCAGCTCATCGTCGACATCGATGAACGCTGTGCGCCGCTGCCACGCCGCTTGCGCGGGCAATTGCGCATCCAGCTGGGCCCGGCGCAACCGCGGCAGTTTCTGCTGGATACGCAGCAGCGCCATGCCTGGTGGCCACTGGCTCCGCTGGCCAGCATCGAGGTCGATCTCAGCGCACCGCAACAGCAGTGGCAGGGTCGCGCCTACGTCGACAGCAACGCCGGCAGCGAACCGCTGGAGCAGGCCTTTGCGCACTGGGACTGGTGCCGCACCGCCGATACCAACGCTGAGCAGAATGACGCCATGATTCTGTACAACCGCACCTTGCGCGACGGCAGTCAGCACCGCCTGGCACTGCATGTCAACGCCAACGGCGAGATCAGCGAACAGCCCGCACCGACCAATGCCACGCTGCCAACCAGCTTCTGGCGACTGCCACGCAGCACCGGCAGCGACACCAGCCAGGCCGAACTGCTGCGCACGCTGGAAAGCGCCCCGTTCTACGCCCGCTCGTTGATCCGCACCACCCTGCAGGGACAGCCACGCCTCGCCATGCACGAAAACCTGGACTGCCGCCGCCTGATCAGAACCAGCACCCAACTGATGCTACCATTTCGCATGCCGCGCTGGCCCTGGTAAGCTGGCACACTCGGCCATAAGCCTGCATCGATAAGGGGTTGAGCGCTGCACCTTTTGCGATGGCTTGTTGCAATGGCTTGTGGTCTTGGTCTCCCCGCTGGTTTTAGCGGTTCAGTGCGCCAGCATTATTGCTGAAATCAACGCTGTGCAGCGCCAGCGTCCCCGCTGGCATTTGTCCAATAATCTCTGCATTCATTAACGACCACCGGATGCGCTGCGCTTATCCGACCTACATGCTCTGGAGCGCCAGCGTCCCCACTGGCATTTTTCACAACAATCCCAGCAATCATAAACGCCTACAACAAACGCACCGACTGCCATGCAACGGCATCGGCGCAACTTTTCAGTTTTTTGTCGAAGGTTGCAAAGGCATGATCTTCCGAGCCCAGCAGATGCAAAGCGTCGGCAAAGTCCATGCCTTGCTGTAGCAGCTCAACGGCCATCGCAATCTGTTCCGCCGCTTCCACCCTGACGTTTGACTGACCCAAAGTCTTGATCAATGCAACAGCGATCTTTGCGGACGCAAACCTATAGGCATAACGCAACACCCATTCCGTCTCCAGAATCACCGTTTTGGTGATAAAGATGTCATTGTTGGCGAACAGGTGTCGGGCTTTGCCGGCCTGAGCCTGATCGTCTGCAGTCAGCAAACGCACCAGCACGTTGGTGTCAATGCTGATCATCTGAGATGATACTCTGCTGCGTCACACCCTCTGCAATGGCCTTCTGCATATCTTCCAGCGACCTGGCTGGGCCTGGATACTGCAAACAGCCATACAATTCGTCCAGCGCAGCCGGTTTGACAGCGCGCACAGGTTTCAGCAATACCCCGTCCACGGTATCAATCACCTCCAATTCCTGACCCACCTGCCAGTGGCGACTGTCGCGCAGCGATTTGGGAATGATCACCTGTCCCTTGCTGGAAAGTCTTGTTTTGTTCATGCCCGGCGCTAAAGTAAGATTATGGTAAGAAACTATACCGATACCGAATATTGCTTGCAAGCATGCAGCCGCACTTAAACCAAAACCCCAGCTTGTCATCCTATTCTTGCTTAACCTGCCTGGAGCGCCATCGATGGAGAGTCGAGGAGGTCAACGTAGCACATGAATTCCGGATATCGCTGGCGCGATTCCGGAATGACGGCAGGGGTTTGGCCTGTCGGCAGTCTAAGACGATGTAACCTGCCCGATGCGCAAAACAAAGCCGTCATTCCGCGCCGCAGCGCAGCGGAGAGCCGGAATCCATCGTATTGGCTGGAGTGTGAGCAACATGGTGGTGGCGAGACAGGTGACAGCCTAATGTTATCGAGTGGAGCAAATCCCCGGGCTTTCATCATATTAAGCACAGTTCATCTCGACCGGAGCAGCACCAAGTGCTGCGCAGCGGAGAGATCTCAAATAACGCAACATGACGAGCCTCAATGATAGCCTGCAGCAACAAATCTCCAGGCTGAGCTTGTAGGAGCGTGCTTGCACGCGAACCCATCCCACGCTTCGTGGCTCATGCATTACCGCTCGCCTGAAAGCAGCCTGTTTGACTTCAATGAGGCCCCGCTTTGTCAGCGGGGAAAGGTACATAAGCGGCAATCCGTTGATCGTTTTATAAACGTGCTTCAATGAGGCCCCGCTTTGTCAGCGGGGAAAGGATAAAAAGCGATGCCGATGGCGAATGGACGCTGGAGCTTCAATGAGGCCCCGCTTTGTCAGCGGGGAAAGGGCAATCCACCCAGCTCATCCAGTGCTGCGGTGCTGCGCTTCAATGAGGCCCCGCTTTGTCAGCGGGGAAAGGGGAATATCAAGACGATTTGGCCATATACAAGCGTTATGCTTCAATGAGGCCCCGCTTTGTCAGCGGGGAAAGGGCAAGCAGTATGAGGCGACGTTTCAGCCATTGACTGGCTTCAATGAGGCCCCGCTTTGTCAGCGGGGAAAGGGTCTCCGACGATTGGCGCAAAATCGCCCAGCGAATCTGGCTTCAATGAGGCCCCGCTTTGTCAGCGGGGAAAGGGGCCGAAACCAAGTGGCAGCCCGGCCAGCCACAGAGGCTTCAATGAGGCCCCGCTTTGTCAGCGGGGAAAGGCTGCCAGGCTAGTGCAGCTGTCAGCCAGACCGCCCCTAGCTTCAATGAGGCCCCGCTTTGTCAGCGGGGAAAGGATGGACCGTGTGTATTACTGGGAACATGCTCAAGACGCTTCAATGAGGCCCCGCTTTGTCAGCGGGGAAAGGAATGCTGTCGTGAGAGATAATGCTGTCGTGAGAGAGCTTCAATGAGGCCCCGCTTTGTCAGCGGGGAAAGGGCAATATCTCAAGTATCAATCCGATGTCTCAGCAATGCTTCAATGAGGCCCCGCTTTGTCAGCGGGGAAAGGGCGCAGTGCGGTGCCGGCCTCCTCACCACGGAAGCCGCTTCAATGAGGCCCCGCTTTGTCAGCGGGGAAAGGGCGTAAAAACATTGAATAAATGTATTGACATTTAACCGCTTCAATGAGGCCCCGCTTTGTCAGCGGGGAAAGGCGGCGGCTTTGCAATTATCTAGATTATCGTCAATGAACACGCTTCAATGAGGCCCCGCTTTGTCAGCGGGGAAAGGGAAAAGATCACTGCTGATGATGCGCGCCGATTCGAGGCTTCAATGAGGCCCCGCTTTGTCAGCGGGGAAAGGCCAACGCCGGCGGTAACAATGGCTGACGTACAAATTGCTTCAATGAGGCCCCGCTTTGTCAGCGGGGAAAGGACCGGCACCTACCCGCCAGACTTCCGCAAGCTCATGGCTTCAATGAGGCCCCGCTTTGTCAGCGGGGAAAGGTGATTAGATCGCTATATCTGCCTGATTTGCAGGCTGCGCTTCAATGAGGCCCCGCTTTGTCAGCGGGGAAAGGCCGGCATGAGGTTCTCTGTAATACCATATGAAGACATGCTTCAATGAGGCCCCGCTTTGTCAGCGGGGAAAGGGCACGACGTTGTAGCAGGCGTTGTGCAGCAGCTGGGGCTTCAATGAGGCCCCGCTTTGTCAGCGGGGAAAGGACTAATGATCAGTCCGCGCTCTACCCAGCTTTCGCCCTGCTTCAATGAGGCCCCGCTTTGTCAGCGGGGAAAGGTTCGAGTATCTTCGCGCGCAGATGGTAGTCGGTAAAGCTTCAATGAGGCCCCGCTTTGTCAGCGGGGAAAGGCACGCTGAGCAGTTCGTTCCAGCGCTGGCCCTCGCTGCTTCAATGAGGCCCCGCTTTGTCAGCGGGGAAAGGCGCTGGCCACGCTTGGATGACGCGCTTGCCGGCCTGGAGCTTCAATGAGGCCCCGCTTTGTCAGCGGGGAAAGGCTGCCGGCTTCTGCCTGGCTGCTCGCTGCACCAGCCTGCTTCAATGAGGCCCCGCTTTGTCAGCGGGGAAAGGCTACTAAACAACTTATTAAACACTACATAAAAACTGTGCTTCAATGAGGCCCCGCTTTGTCAGCGGGGAAAGGATGTTGTTGTCTGGCATCAGGATTCACCATTCTCAGTAGCTTCAATGAGGCCCCGCTTTGTCAGCGGGGAAAGGGCAGCTCAATCCACCGTTTGCAGCGGCACTTGGCCTCGCTTCAATGAGGCCCCGCTTTGTCAGCGGGGAAAGGATCTGCAACCAGATGGGCATCAGCCATGACCAGTTCGCTTCAATGAGGCCCCGCTTTGTCAGCGGGGAAAGGCCAGCCAGGCCCCAGCAGTCCGCAGAGCCGGTAGGTGCTTCAATGAGGCCCCGCTTTGTCAGCGGGGAAAGGCTCGCTGGCCCAGTTGACATAACTGACATCGATGCTCGCTTCAATGAGGCCCCGCTTTGTCAGCGGGGAAAGGGCGCAGTGCGGTGCCGGCCTCCTCACCACGGAAGCCGCTTCAATGAGGCCCCGCTTTGTCAGCGGGGAAAGGCGGTCAAGCTGGTCATCAGGCAGGACGGCTCCGGCGCTTCAATGAGGCCCCGCTTTGTCAGCGGGGAAAGGCTGGCAGGGCAGCGTGGTTGCCACTGCCGCGATCAGCGCTTCAATGAGGCCCCGCTTTGTCAGCGGGGAAAGGGGCGTGCTGGTCTCTGCCAATGACAATATCTCGAGGCGCTTCAATGAGGCCCCGCTTTGTCAGCGGGGAAAGGAACAAACCGCTGAAGCCGATGCGCTGATCGCACGCTTTGCTTCAATGAGGCCCCGCTTTGTCAGCGGGGAAAGGTCGGTACAACGAATCGACAAACACGATGCCGGCCACGCTTCAATGAGGCCCCGCTTTGTCAGCGGGGAAAGGCAACGTTTTCAGCTGGCCCTGGCTGGCAAAGAGCAGCTTCAATGAGGCCCCGCTTTGTCAGCGGGGAAAGGTCGAGACCATTGGCATCGGTGATGCTGGCCAACAGTCGCTTCAATGAGGCCCCGCTTTGTCAGCGGGGAAAGGCATCAAGGCCGACATGAACGACGCCATCGACAACATGCTTCAATGAGGCCCCGCTTTGTCAGCGGGGAAAGGCAGGTGACAGCAGACGGCTCGGTGAGACGCCAGTCATGCTTCAATGAGGCCCCGCTTTGTCAGCGGGGAAAGGACTGATCGGTGTGATCAGGGCGTCGATTTTCTCTCTGCTTCAATGAGGCCCCGCTTTGTCAGCGGGGAAAGGGATCGACTACGAGCACCAGACTCTGCACAAGGAGAAGCTTCAATGAGGCCCCGCTTTGTCAGCGGGGAAAGGCAGCGTTCAGTGCGCTGGTTCGCCATCCTGACATCGTGCTTCAATGAGGCCCCGCTTTGTCAGCGGGGAAAGGCAGACTTCCGCAGGCTCATGGAAAAGCTGATCGACCTGGCTTCAATGAGGCCCCGCTTTGTCAGCGGGGAAAGGCCAACATGCCAGAGGCGACGAGCCTGCTGCTACAATGCTTCAATGAGGCCCCGCTTTGTCAGCGGGGAAAGGGTTGACACGTTCCAGACTGCCTCTGAAAACAACGTCGCTTCAATGAGGCCCCGCTTTGTCAGCGGGGAAAGGTGCCCGGTCTGCAGCCCGCATGGGCACTGGGCTGTACGGGCTGTTTGCGAGCGCTTGAGTGCTGGCTCGGTTTCAAGCAGGTTTTATTCACGTCACACAAGCTGTCTGGGATCATATCATGCTGATTGTTAAAGAGTAAACCGCAGTGCGAGCGCTGCCGGGATTATTTGCAGCACCGCAGCGCTCGCTGTTGCCGGGCATGGATGGCAAACTTGCCCTTTGGCAAGCAGCAAATCAATCCGGCACGCCTTGATGTTAGCGCATGGCTACGTTGCATCGCAAGCTGGTTGCCGCATGCACTGCGCATATGCGGCCTGTGTTTGCTGTCTTTGGCATCGTTGAGTTGCTGTCAGACGATGATCGGGCCTTTTTCCACCACGGCAAAGCGTTTGCCAAGGCTGATGAATTTGGGTTCGACCTTGTCGGCCTGGCCCAGGTCGATGCACAACAGGTGGTCATCCTGATGGTGGATCAGCTCATCGAGCATGGCGATGAGTTCGGCATGGCGGGCAGCATCCAGTCGGCACTGGAACAGTGACAACTGCAGCCATTCGCCATAGCCGTTCATCAGTTTGAACACGCGCCGCCAGCGCTTGGGTTCGCTGATGTCGTAGGCGACCAGGTATAGGCGTTCCTGACTCATGCTGGCTGTTCCTAGCGGGTGGTGAAGTTGGGGTAGCTGCTGATTTCGCCGAGCAGGTAGCGTGCCAGCAGGCGGGCCTGGATCTCCAGCAGGCGCTGGTAACTGACCCGGTAACCAAACAGCGGGTGGGTGATTTCTTGCGCCAGACGCCGCTCGAATGCGGCGATGAAGCGTTTGCGACCGCTTTGATCCAGATTGACACTGCCGGCTGCGCTAATGAAATCGCTGGGGCGAACCTCGCCATTGTTGATGGCGGTGAGCACGGCTGAATCGGCCAGCAGCGGGCGGAAGGGTTCCATCATGTCCAGTGCCAGCGAGACGCGACCATAGCGGGGCTGATGAAAAAATCCCCGGTAGGGATCAAACCCCACCGCACTCAGCGACACTGCCCATTGGCGGGTGAGCATGGCGTAGGCGAACGACAACATGGCGTTGACCGGGTCGCTGGGCGGGCGGCGGTTGCGATGCATAAAGTCAAACTGGAACTCGTCGTTGTCAGCCTGCTTGATCATGTTGCGGAACTGACTGAAATAAGTGCTGGCGGCCGAACCTTCATAACCCAGCAGGGTATTCAGATCCTGCGCGCGAGCGGTCAGGTCGGCATAACGCTTGAGCCGTTGCAGATGTGCTGATGGGTCGTCGTTACTGCGCCAGTTGCGCCGCAACAGAGTGCGGCTGTTCTGAATCTTGGCGCGTACCAGACCGCGGGCGATGTGCAGACACACCTGGGGGTCGAAACTGCCCTGGTATTGGGCGGTGCGCAATTCCACATTCTTGTGGCCGATACCCTGGCTGTGGCCCATAAACCAACCGCCATAGGATGACCAGGTGACCGGGATTTCGCGCCGCATCAACTCGTGCAGCGTGGGCGTGGTGAGGTAGACATTGCCTAGCAGCACCAGTTGCGACACATCGATCAGCCGGGCGCTGGCGACCTGCTCGTCCTTGATGCTGACTTTGAGGATTTCACCTGATTTCGCTACCTTGGCACTGTGCGCCTGCACATACAGGGGTCGGGCATTGTTTTCAGCGGTGGCCATGGGGCGCGGATTGACGTTGCCGGTGCCACGCAACAGATTGATCTCGTCGGGCAGACAGATGCCCACCAGTGAACAGCGTGCACATTTGGGGCTGTCCTGCAGCGGCGGCGGTATGCGACCGGAGGCCGCCGCCAGCCGCAGACCGTTGATGGCCGACAGGGTCTGCTGACGCAGTTCCTCATCAAACACCACCCTGACCCGTTCCCTTGACGCGGCAAAATAAATCACGCCTTCGTCGCAATGGTAACCATGCTCCTGCAAGATCAGCCCCTGTGCACAAACCTGGATACGTTCAGGCTGATAGGCACCGGCGGCGACGTGAGGGCGCTTGCCGCGCTTGTAATCCACCGGCGTGACCACATTGCCCTCGCCTTCAATCAGATCCATTTTCGCGATGATGCCCAGACGCGCGGACGACAAGGTGATGGCGCGGGCCTGATAGGGTTTGTCGTCAACCGCTGTATCGTCATCGGACTTGTCCTTAGCGTCTGCAGGCGCGGGCAGCTTGCCGCCGGATTTGTCCACCCGACGATGTACCCAGCGGCCTTCTACCGTGTCGCCAGAATCGGCCCATTCGCCCTGCACCCATTCCAGATAGGCCAGCCGCGGGCAATACTCGTACTCGTTGACCATGCGTACCGGCAGCAATGGCAGGTCCCCGGCAAATTCCGGAAACGGCAGCGGCAGTTCGGCCTGCATGCCGGTGGCTGTGAATGTGATTGCAGTCATCAAGCATGCCTCCTTTACAGCTTGGCTGGGCGCAGCGGCATTCCTTCACTTGTTTTATACAGACGTGAGACGATTTTGTCTAGCAGCCTGTCGGACTTATCCGATCCTCGCGAGGGCAAGCCGGTTGGCGCCAGATTTTTCTGGTCTTTTAAGGCAAATAGTTCGACTATTTAACGCAAAAGAGCGGGAAAGCTGGCCCTATCCGGCTTATCCGCAGTAGATCAGCGTTAAGTCCGACAGGCTGCTAGCCCGCATTATTCATGAGTCGACGTCGCGAGATGCTGCCAGTGCCTGTAGCTGTGGTGTTTCACGACCGAACGAACCGCAGGCGTACTTGACAGTACGTTGAGGATTCGTGACCGAGCGAAACGCCGCAGATGCGGGT
>JAHJQV010000060.1 GCA_018819105.1 Gammaproteobacteria bacterium | reverse complement strand
CACCCTTGAGCGCTTCAAGGCCGATCTTTGCCTTGAAAGCCGGGGGGTAGGACTTGCGTCTCTTTGTCTCACTCATTCTTCTGCTCCTCAAACCTCGGAACGTAGCTTAAACTACTGTCCAGAATCTGGGGTCCACTTTAATGACCGCGCTGGAGCGGCTCGAGGTAGCCATCCGTGCCATTATCTCGAATCACATGGCCTCTACACATGGGGCGCATTGGTATCTGGAACGCAGTCGCTTCAAGGACAATTACAGGCACCATGAACTAATCAATACACTGCAGACCCAACTCAATCGGGAGCGGCAAAAGTTCTCACGCGAATGCCAACACATCAAGAAAAGCAGTGCTTGCCCGGAAAGGCAGGCACGTCAAATTGACGGACGCAAACGCGACAACTATTTGCGCTTTTATGCAGAAACCTATGACAAGCCAGCATTGCCCCCTTCTTGGGCCATGACCGAGGAATTGAGCTTGGGCAGAATTTCCCATCTTTACAGCGGCTTGGCTCGGGACCGTGACCGGAAGCAAATCGCACACTATTTTGATTTGCCGCAAAACGTGTTAGGCAGCTGGCTCCATACTCTGACCTTTGTTCGCAACATCTGCGCACACCATGCCCGACTTTGGAATCGCGAGCTTGCCGTGCCACCACGCTGGCATGAAAAACTGCCAAAACCTGACGGCACCAACAGAACGCAGCCGCCCCGCCGCTACATCACAATCGCGGCAATGTTGTGCTATCTGTGCAAACAGATAGCGCCAGATAGTGGCTGGCTGGCCAAGCTGGTTGACCTCACCGGCGAATACCCGTCAATTCCGCACGTACACATGGGATTCATGCACGATTGGCAGGATCAACTTCTGCTCTATGAACAGCCAACGCCGCCATAGAAAACGGTTATTCTGGCAACGTGCAACAAGCGCGTAAATTCTGTCACCAACATCACCGGGCTAAACACAGCAACATGAATCAGACCAGCAAACAAGACTCCGACCTGGCCTACGCCGATCAACTCTGGAAGGCCGCCGATACGTTGCGCGGACAGATTGATGCCGCCGAGTACAAGCACGTGGTGCTCGGCCTGCTGTTTCTGAAGTACATCTCCGACTCTTTCGAAGCCCGTAAAGACGAACTCAAGGCCGAGCTGGAAGCCGACGGCATCACCGGCCCCCAGCTCGAAGGCCTGCTGGAGAACCGCGACGAGTACACCGCCGAGCGGGTCTTCTGGGTGCCGCCCGAGTCCCGCTGGCAGAACCTGCAGAACCAGGCCGCGCGGCCCGACATCGCCACGTTGATCGACGACGCGATCATTGCCGTCGAGCGCGACAATCCGAGCCTCAAGGGCAAGCTGCCGCGCGACTACGCCCGGCGCAGCATCGCACCGGAAAAGATGAAGGGCCTCATCGACCTGATCGCCGACATCGGCTTCAAGGGCGATCGCGCCAAGGCCCGCGACACGCTCGGCCGGGTCTACGAGTACTTCCTCGGCAAGTTTGCCCAGGCCGAGGGCAAGCTCGGCGGCGAGTTCTTCACGCCGCGCTGCATCGTCCGTCTGCTGGTCGAGATGCTCGAACCCTACGAGGGCCGCGTCTACGACCCCTGCTGCGGCTCGGCGGGCATGTTCGTGCAGTCGGAGCGCTTCGTCGAGGCCCACGGCGGGCAGACGACCGACATCTCGATCTTCGGCCAGGAGTCGAACCCCACCACCTGGCGGCTGGCGCACATGAACCTCGCCATCCGCGGCATCGAGGCCAACCTCGGATCGCAGCCCGCCGACAGCTTCCTGCGCAACCTGCATCCTGACCTCAAGGCCGACTACATCCTCGCCAATCCGCCGTTCAATATCTCGGACTGGTCGGGCAAGCTGCTGGCCGACGACGTGCGTTGGCAGTACGGCCCGCCGCCCGTCGGCAATGCCAACTACGCTTGGATCCAGCACTTTATCCACCACCTGGCTCCCCCCAACGGCCACGGCGGCGGGGTGGCCGGCTTTGTCATGGCCAACGGCTCACTCTCCAGTGGCTCCGGCGGCGAGGGCGAGATCCGTCAGCGCATCGTCGAGGCCGACCTGGTCGATTGCATCGTCGCGCTACCGGCCCAGCTCTTCCTCACCACCGGCATCCCCGCCTGCCTCTGGTTCCTCACTCGCGACAAGACGGGCAAGAACCTCAAGCATGGCGGGCGCGATCGCAAAGGCGAGACCCTGTTCATCGACGCGCGCAAGCTGGGCGCCATGCAGACCCGGACGCTGCGGGTGCTCACTGGCGGCGACGATGGGGAGAGCATGTTGGCCGACGGCATGGGCGACCCGAACTTCGATTCCGACCTCGGCCGCATCGTCTACGCCTTCCGCCAGTGGCGCGGCGAACCCGCGCCCGACTGGTGGAGCGAGGCCGAACACGGCAAATGGGAATACCGCGACATCCCCGGCTTCTGCAAGAGCGAGACGATCGAGGGCATCGGCAAGCACGGCTTCGTGCTCACGCCCGGGCGCTACGTCGGCGCCGAGGCGCAGGATGACGACGGCGAGCCGTTCGAGGAGAAGTACCCGCGTTTGCTGGCGGAGTTAGAGGAATGCTTTGGCGAGGGGGAGCGGTTGATGGCTCTGGTGCGGGAGCGGATGGGGAGACTCAGACATGACGAGTGATCGAGTCGAAAGACTTCTCGGTGAGGTGTACGACTTTCGTTCTGGACTTTCAAAGCCTGCATCCGCTTTCGGATCGGGTCATCCATTTCTCACGTTCAAGGACGTTTTTTATAACTTCTTCGTTCCCGATGAGCTTGGCAATCTAGTCAACTCGACGGAAGCGGAACGTGAATCCTGCGACATAAAGCGTGGCGATGTTTTCCTGGCGCGAACTAGCGAGACGATGGATGAGCTTGGAATGAGTTGCGTTGCCCTTCGAGACATCCCGTTTGCCACATTCAATGGCTTTTCCAAACGATTACGCCCGAAGTCCGATGCGGAGATTGTCCCTGAGTACGCGGGCTACTTCTTTCGGAGCCCACTATTCAGACGCGATGTGACTGCAATGTCGTCCATGTCTACGAGGGCAAGCCTGAACAATGACATGCTCAATCAGTTGAAAATTACGTTGCCGCATATCGCAACTCAGTCGGCAATCGGAAACACGTTAAAAGCTCTCGACGACAAAATCGAGCAGAACCGGCGAACGGCGCGGGTGCTGGAGAGGCTGGCACGAGCAATTTTTCGCGCGTGGTTCGTGGACTTCTTGCCTGTCAAGGCCAAGGCCGCCGGTGCCACCGCCTTCCCCTCCATGCTCCAGCCCGTCTTCGACGCCCTGCCCACCCGCTTCGTCGATTCCGACATCGGCCCAGTGCCGGCGGGGTGGGAGGTGAAGGCGATCGGCGACGTTGTCACAGCGAAGGGCGGGGGCACCCCGAGCACGAAGAACCCGGATTACTGGGACGGTGGCGAGCATTGCTGGGCGACGCCGAAGGACATGTCTCGTCTCTCCCATCCGGTGCTGCTGGACACGGAGCGCCGCATCACCGACGCAGGAGTCAACTCGATCAGCTCCGGCATCCTCCCAGTTAGCACGGTTCTGATGTCATCACGCGCCCCAGTGGGTTACTTGGCGATTGCTGGCGTGCCGACCGCGGTCAACCAGGGCTTCATTGCGATGGTCTGTGACGGCCCGCTGCCGCCGACCTATGTCTTTAACTGGGCGTTCACCTCAATGGACACTATCAAAGCCCACGCTAGCGGCACCACTTTCGCCGAGATTAGCAAGAAGAACTTCCGTCCGTTGCCTGTGGTTTTGCCGACTACCAATGTTGTCGCCGCCTATCAGGAAGCTGCTGATCCCCTCTTCGATGTGTTGACGGCTTGCGTCAAGGAAAACGGACAGCTCGCCGAGTTGCGCGATTACCTGCTGCCCAAGCTGTTGAGTGGCGACGTCCGCGTGGAGGTCGCCAATGGCTGACCCCCCCATGGTGCAAGCTCGATTCCAGATGGCCGGCTCCAGAGCCGCGATGCTCGAAGGGCCAACCCCGGAAATCATTGAGCAGCAGATTCAAGCATTGGAGGACGCTATTGAGCGGGTGCCTGACTTTGCGTTCGATCTTGCCAAAACTCTGGTCGAAACCATCTGCAAGACGATTCTCGAGGACATAGGCCGCCCTGCGGATCCGAGCTGGGATGCCCCGAAGATCATGCGGGAGACCACGGCCTATCTGTCGTTGATTCCTCGCAACCATCCGGATCCTTCAAAGACGCGAGACTCAATCACAAAGACTTTGAACGGTCTCCATACCACGGTGCAGGGACTTTGCGAGCTTCGGAACAACTATGGCATCGCATCACACGGCCGCGACGGATTCTCTGCCCGGCTCGATCAGCGACAAGCGACGCTGGCGGCACAAGCAGCGGATACGATCGTTTCGTTTCTCTACCGCATCCATCGTGACGCGCTGACCCAGACGCCAGGGGCACGGGTCTACTATGACGACCATGCCGACTTCAACGAGGCGTTTGACCGCGACAATGAGGTAATTCGGCTTGGAGACCTGGAACTATTGCCCAGCCGGGTGCTCTTCCACACAGACCGTGAGGCATACAAGGCAGCACTGAACGACCACACCGCCGAGCGCGACGGAGACGACAATGGGACGCCTGCCGCGGCGGCGGATGAAGCACAGGAGGAGGCGGAATGACGATGTCCTCGCCCACCGAACAGCTCGTTGAGGACGTCGCCGTTGTCTATTTCGGTGCGATCGGCGCTGCCACCAAGCGCGGCGTTGTGATCGACGACGCCGGGGAACGTGGCGGTGCAACCGATGTCGTGCTGACTGGCCGTCTCGGTACCGCGCTGCATCGCCTCAATCCGGATCTGCCGCACGACACGGTCGAGGAGGTGGTGCGCTTGCTGTCGCGCCCGCCGCATCCGACGCTGATTCAGAACAACCGCTGGTTCCATGCGCTGCTTACGGATGGCATCGAGGTCGAATACCGCGACCAAAAGACCGACGAGACCCGCGGCGGCCGCGCGCGCCTGATCGATTTTGACAACCCGGCGGCAAACGACCTGCTGGTGGTGCGCCAGCTCAGCGTCGCCGGAGCATCGGGCAAGATCATCCGGCCCGATCTGACAGTGTTCCTGAACGGGCTGCCGATTGCGGTGATCGAGCTGAAAGACCCAACCGACACCCAGTCCGATCTCGGCGTCGCCATCGATCAACTCGACCGCTATCAGCAGGCGGCACCCGATCTGTTTGGGCCGAATGTCTTGCGGGTGGTTTCAGACGGCATGCTGACAAGGGTCGGCTCGCTGACTGCCGGACGCAGCCGCTTTATGCCCTGGCGGCCGCTGACTGACGAAGACGGCGGCGCGCCGACGCTGGAGGCGCTGATTCGCGGACTGTTCGAGCCACGGACGCTGCTGGACTATCTGCGTAGCTGCGTCACCTTTGAAGAGGACGAGCGCGGCGAGATCATCAAGAAGATTGCCGGCTATCACCAGTTCCGTGCCGTACGCAAGGCGCGGGAGAGCGTTCTCAAGGCGTTGAGAACAAGCCACCCTCACCCCGGCCCTCTCACCGGGGAAGAGGGAGAAAACGCAGGCGACGGACGCGGTGGTGTGATCTGGCACACCCAGGGCTCCGGTAAGTCACTGACCATGATGATGCTGGCTGGCGCGCTGATTCGCGAACCAAAGATGGCCAATCCCACTGTGGTGATGATCACCGACCGGAACGATCTGGACGACCAGTTGTTCGAGACCTTCGCTGCTGGCCGGGCGCTGTTGCGTCAGTTGCCGGTGCAGGCTGAAAGCCGCGACAAGTTGAAGCTATTATTGGACCGGGCGGCCGGTGGTGTGGTGTTTACGACGATTCAGAAATTCACCGAGGCGCATGGGACGATTTCGCAACGTCACAACATCGTTGTGATGGCTGATGAGGCGCATCGCAGCCAGTATGGCTTTGTCGAAGGCGGCGCACGCTGGATGCGCGAGGCGCTGCCGAATGCCACCTTCGTCGGCTTCACCGGCACACCATTGGAGCTGGATGACAAAAGCACGATGGCGGTGTTTGGTGATTATGCTGACATCTACGATATCCGCCAGGCTGTCGAGGATGGTGCCACCCGACCACTCTACTATGAATCTCGCATCGTCAAACTGAACGTCAACGACGAGGGTGCTCGCGTTGCTGAGGAGAAGCTTGATTATGCCGTGCAGGCCAATCTTTCTGGCGCACAGACAGACGACACCATCCGCATTCCTCTGGAGTCACTGGTTGGTGCACAGGAGCGCATCGAACGGGTGGCAGCGTTTGTCGTCGAGCACTGGGAAAAGCGGCGCGCCGCAATGGAAGGCAAGGCCATGGTGGTGACCATGAGTCGTGATATCGCTGCGCGCTTGTACGAGGCCATCAAGGCATTGCGGCCCCACTGGCACGACGACGACGATGCACTGGGCCAGATGAAGGTCATCGTTACCGGCAGCGACGTGGATCCGCAACCACTGCGCCAGCACGTGCGCAGCAAGTTCGCGCGCAAACGCCTGGCCGGGCGATTCAAGGATCCGGCAGACGATTTGCGGCTGGCCATTGTCTGCGACATGTGGCTGACCGGTTTCGATTGTCCACCGGCGCACACCATGTATCTGGACAAACCGCTGGGTGGGCACAATCTTATGCAGGCCATTGCTCGCGTGAACCGCGTATATGGTGACAAGCCGGGCGGGCTGATCGTCGATCTGCTCGGCCTGGCCGATAGGCTGGCCGATGCCCTGGCCACCTACACCAAGGCTGGTGGCAGCGGCGAGGCCGTGCGGAATATACAGGACGAGGCGGTGCCGGCGATGCAATCGGCTTTTGAGAAACTGCAAGGCTTCATGCACGGTTGTGATTATCAACAGGGCTTGAACGCGGATGCAAGCGGGGTTCTGCCCGTCTACCTAAAGGCGATTGACCATGTGCTGGGACAAAACGATGGCTGGCATAGATTTCGGACGCTGGTGAAGGAGCTGTCCACCGCTTTTGCGCTTTCCGTGCCCAGAGCTGAAACCGAGCTCATTAGCCCGTATCTGGCGTTTTTTCAGCGTGTTCAGGCGATGATTCGCAAGCGACTGGCCGATGACAACGATCAACCTGCTGTCAATGCTCGTCAACGTGACATCGATGCTGCAGTGCGTCAGGTGATCGGCGGCGCAGTGAATGCCGACCAGGTGGTTGATCTGTTTGCCGTGGCCGGACTGGACGAGGCCAGACTGGACATACTCAGCGACGAATTCCTGGAGCGCGTGGCGGCGCTGGAACAGAAAAACCTGGCTCTGGAAACGCTGCGCAAGCTGCTCAACGATCAGATTCGCGTCACCGAGCGCTCCAATCTCGTGCAGAGCAAGAAGTTTCGGGAAGCACTCGAAGACGCCATGCTGAGCTATACCAACAAGGCAATCACTACCGCCGAGATGATCACGCGCCTGATTGATCTGGCCAAAAGCATGCGCGAGGCGCAGCGACGCGGAGATGACATGGGCCTGAGCGGCGATGAAATCGCCTTCTATGATGCTCTGGCCGAGAGTGAATCTGCCCGTGAGGCCATGCAAATCGACACGTTAAGATTGATGGCACGTGAATTGACCGAAATGGTCAAGAAGATGCCGAAACTGGATTGGACCCAGCGTGAATCGGTGCGCGCCAATCTGCGACGCAGCGTGCGGCGTATGCTGGCCAAGTACGGCTATCCACCCGATCTGGCAGAAGGCGCCACCCAACTGGTGCTGCGACAGGCTGAGCTATCGACCAACAACCAATTGTAAAAAGCTTATGATTCTATGGTAAAGTTTAGTTACGTTACTTTCTGCAACTTAATGAATTCTTGCAAATCCAAAGTTCAGTGATGCAACCCATCTGAGTGAATGCAATGAAATCTGGATACAAAGCCAACTATTCTGACCAAGTCCGAAAAATACTGAAGGATCCAGCTAAGTCAACAGCTTTGGTCAACGCGATCGAGCAGATCCGCAACAGTCCAAACTCACGCTCAGCACAATCTGGCGGAATACGCGTGTACACCGACCCGCCCAAGAAAGCATCTGCTGCCACCGGCTGATCACCATCAGGGGGCGCTAGAATGGGGATTGGATTGACGGGGATTGCAGTGATTTTCATTGCACTACCCGGCATTCTGATGACAGTCTTTGCCAGACTGGGAAAAGAGGAATCTGGGCTACCTGTCATCATGGATGCAGGCTGGAAAGTGCTGGCTACAGCGACAACCGGTGCTTTTCTGATTCACTTCTTAACATATTTCATTGCCCAGTCGGCTGCTGGCATATTGTCCACGCCACGCCCAGATATCGTTGTCGCAGGTATCCTTGTCGGGATTGAAGATTCCTCATTGCAACTCAAAGCACTGAAAAACATACAACATCACCTATACGCTCTAGGCTTGTATCAGGCAACAGCCATAGGACTGTCTGCTTTTTTTGCACAGCTTATCAATAAGATAAAGACCGAAAAAAACTGGCTGGCAAGCAAAGTGGATGAATTGTTGACCAAAGACAAACCAGTGGTGCTGTGGACGACTGTCGCGATGGAGTTTGATGGCAAAACCTGGTTGTTCGCTGGAATCTACGAGAAACACATCAACAATAAGGCGGGTGAGCCTGAATACATCGTGCTGCAGTTCGCACGACGTCGCCGATTGGCAGATGACGGCAAGGAAAACGCATGGATCAGCATTCCAGGCGAATCATTGATTTTGCATCTGGATGGCTGGCACAGTGTGAATCTGGATGCGATGTATCCGCTGGAAGAGCAAGAACCTGACGACGATATTGCCGCTCAGGAACAACCTCGCACGCCCAGTCCCGCGCAACCGGCCTGAATCCAGTTCCGGTTAAGCCGCAGACCACCTCATAACCTGCCCAAACGACCTCCCGCCGCAGACCGATGCAAGCACAGTCATGCCGGTGTAGAGTAATGCATTGAAATTGATTGCAAACCACCACGATGCTGAGACAGACCATGCACAAACCCACCTCCAAGTCACTGCCAGCGCTGCTGGCCTGCTGTGTAGCCCTGCTGCTGAGCGCTGCGCTGTGCGCCCAGGACGACAAACCCGATCCGGCCTCAATCTATGCCGGCCTGGCCATTCGTGACCTCGGCCCGGCAGTGACCTCCGGGCGCATCAGCGATTTCGCCATGCATCCGGACGGCTGGCAAGTGTATTACGCGGCCACCGCCTCGGGCGGGCTGTGGAAAACCGTCAACGGCGGCATCACTTTCACGCCGATTTTTGACCAGGAAGGTTCCTACTCCATCGGTGTGGTGGAGCTTGATCCGAACAACCCGGACACGGTCTGGGTCGGCAGTGGCGAAAACAACGCACAGCGTTCGGTGGCCTACGGTGACGGCGTGTACAAGTCGCTGGACGGTGGCCGCAGCTGGAGCAACATGGGTCTGCCGACCTCCGAGCACATCGGCAGCATTGTCATCGACCCGCGCGATTCCGATGTCGTCTACGTGGCTGCCCAGGGACCGTTGTGGAGTGCCGGCGGCGAGCGCGGCGTGTACAAGACCAGTGACGGCGGCGCCAGCTGGGAAGCGGTGCTGACAGTGGACGAATACACCGGTGCCAACGAGCTGCTGATGCATCCGCACAATCCCGATCTGCTGCTGGCCTCAACCTGGCAGCGACATCGGCAGGTCTGGACCCTGATCGACGGCGGCCCGGGCAGCGGCGTGCACCGCTCCAGCGATGGCGGTGCCAGCTGGAGCAAAATCACCGCCGGCCTGCCTGGCGGCGACATGGGTCGCATCGGGCTGGCGTTTGCACCATCGTCGCCTGACACGGTGTACGCGATCATCGAGGCCGATGGCAAAAGCCAGGGCCTGTACCGTTCCACCGACTTCGGCGTCAGTTGGGAAAAGCGCTCCGACCATGTCGCCGGCAGCCCGCAGTATTACAACGAGTTGATTGTTGATCCGCACAACCCCGACCGGCTGTACTCCATGGACACCTTTATGCAGGTGTCCGAGGATGGCGGCAAGACCTGGAACATGGTGGGCGTCGAGCACAAACATGTGGATGAGCACGCACTGTGGATCGATCCGGCCAACACCGACCATCTGATCACCGGCAACGACGGTGGTATCTACGAAAGCTGGGATCGCGGCGCCAACTGGCGGCACGTGCGCAATCTGCCGATCACCCAGTTTTACCGCGCCACCCCGGACAACGCGCTGCCGTTCTACAACGTCTATGGCGGCACGCAGGACAATTCCAGCCTTGGCGCACCGGCGCGCACCACCTTCAATTACGGCATCGCCAACCACGACTGGGTGATCACCCTGGGTGGCGACGGCTTCAAGACGCAGGTTGACCCGGAAAACCCGGACACCGTTTACTCGCAACTGCAACATGGCATGCTGGCACGGTTCGATCGCAGCAGCCACGAGCGCGTGCTGATCACGCCCATGCCGGGCGCTGACGAGGACAATTACAAGTGGAACTGGAATTCCGCCTTCATCATCAGCCCGCACGACCGTAAACGCTTGTATTTTGCCGCAGAAAAGCTTTTTCGCAGTGACGACGGCGGCAACAACTGGCGCGTGGTCAGCCCGGATCTGACCCGCCAGCTTGACCGCAACGCACTGCCGGTCATGGGCCGGGTATGGAGCGTGGATGCGATCGCCAAGAATGCCTCGACCTCGATGTACGGCAGCATCATCGGTCTGTCGGAAAGCCCGCTGCAGGAGGGCCTGCTGTATGTCGGCACCGACGACGGCCTGATTCAGGTCAGCGACGACAACGGTGCCAGTTGGCGCCGCAGTGAGCGCTTTGGCAAGGTTCCGGACATGACCTATGTCAGCGATGTGGAAGCCTCGCTGCACGATGTCGACACTGTCTATGCCGCCTTCGACAACCACAAGCGCGGCGATTACCGACCGTATGTTTATGTCAGCAGCGATCGCGGACGCAGCTGGAAGTCGATCAGCGGCAACCTGCCCGAACGCGGCAGCGCGCACACCATCGTGCAGGATCACGTGGATCCGCAGCTGCTGTTTGTCGGTACCGAATTCGGGGTGTTTGCTACCCAGAACGGCGGTCAGAACTGGTTCCGGCTACAGGGCAACATGCCCACCATTGCCGTGCGCGATCTGGAAATCCAGCGCCGCGAATCGGATCTGGTCATTGGCAGTTTTGGCCGCGGCATACGCATACTCGATGACTACAGCGCCCTGCGTACACCGGCCACAGAGCTGCAGGAAGCAGAGGCCACGCTGTTTGCCGTGCGCGATCCCTGGCTGTATGTGGAGGACGATGTCTGGGTCTACGGCAGCAAGGGTGCCCAGGGGGTGACTTACTTCACCGCCGACAACCCGCCGTTCGGTGCCGTGTTCACCTACCACCTGCGCGACGGCTACCAGAGCCTGCGCGAGCAGCGTCAGCAGGAGGAGAGCGAACGCAAAAAAGGCGGCGACGACAACCCCTACCCGAGCTGGGATGCATTGCGCGCAGAAGACCGCGAACAGGCACCGCAGCTGTGGTTTGAAATCAGCAATGCCAACGGTGAGGTGATCCGGCGCGTGTCCGGCAGCACCACCAAGGGTCTGCACCGGAGCAACTGGGATCTGCGTCTGCCGGCACCGGACCCGGTGTCACTCGGTGGCAGCGGCTTTCGCGCGCCATGGGAATCCGAACCCAGCGGCGTGCTGACAGCACCCGGCGAGTACTCCGTGCAGATGGTCAAGCTGGTACGCGGCGAGCGCACCGCGCTGGGCTCGCCGCAACGCTTCATCGTCAAGCCGCTGCAGCGCGGCCAGTTCCGTCCCGACTCATTGCAGGATCACCACCGTACCATGCAGGCGGCAGCCGATCTCAGTCGCGCTGTGCAGGGGGCTGGCAAGGCACTGGGCGAATTGCAGAATCGCGTCAGTCATCTGCGCGTGGCACTGCGCGACACCCCGGCACTGGACAACAGCCTGAGCACACAACTGCAGCAGATCGATGCCGGACTGCATGATGTCAACCTGCTGCTCAATGGCGATGCCGTCAAGGCAAGTGCCAGCGAGCCGCGTCCGATGGGGCTGGCTGAACGCGTCGGCATGTTCTCGTGGGCACACTGGAACGCGCTGGCTGCGGTCAGCGGCAACCAGCAGCAATCACTGGACATTGCCCGTGAGCAGTTCCAGCAGGTGCAGCAGGGACTCGATCAGGCCAACACCAGGCTGCAGGCGCTAGAGGCTGCCGTGGCCGGCGAGGCACCGTGGACCCCCGGTCGCATCCCGGTGCTGGACAACTGAGTCCTGATGCCACAACAAAGGCTGACCTGAGGCAGACCAGCCCCCACCCCAACCCTCCCCCCGCGCGGGGGAGGGAGCTTCCGAAGCGCTGTTCATGTCGAAATCACCACCGCAACACCGCGGCAAATGAATAGTATCGATGCTGGCCGTCTGATAATTCGATGCTGGATTGCTTGTGCCCATAACGTTGACGCTGCCTGTGAGCAGTCCCTTCCCCCGTTCGCGGGGGAAGGTTAGGATGGGGGCATGAGAACCCCCAACTCCACCACCAGGGCACGCCGTTTACGCACGCAGATGACCGATGCGGAGCAACGGCTGTGGCAGCCTGGTGCAGTAGCCCATAAGATCGACGCTGCCTGTGAGCAGTCCCTTCCCCCGTTCGCGGGGGAAGGTTAGGATGGGGGCATGAGAACCCCCAACTCCACCACCAGGGCACGCCGTTTACGCACGCAGATGACCGATGCGGAGCAACGGTTGTGGCGGCATCTGCGGGCGCGACAGATGCTCGGTTACAAGTTCCGGCGGCAACATCCGATTGGCCCGTTCGTTGCAGATTTCGCATGCCTGCAGGCCGGACTGGTGATCGAGGTGGATGGCGGACAGCACGGCGAGTTGGAGACTGAGGATGCCAGGCGCACCCGCTACCTGAATCGACAGGGCTTCAGGGTATTGCGCTTCTGGAACCATGAGGTTCTACAGCATACCGATGCTTGCCTTGAGATGATATTGCAGGCGCTTGGTTCGCGTGTTGATTCCAGCACAGCACGAAGTGAGTGATGCCCCCACCCCAACCCTCCCCCGCTCACTGGGGAGGGAGCTTCCGAAGCATTGATTAGACATCACATCAATCTGCTTGCATCGACGTATACCTGATGCTCAGTTATCCATGCTACGGTTGGCTGTGAACTTCACGCTGGCAATGAGCAGCCCATTCCCCCGTATGCGGGGGAGGGAGCTTCCGAAACGTTGATTAGGCATCACATCAAACTGCTTGCATCGACGTATACCTGATGCTCAGTTATCCATGCTACGGATGGCTGTGAGCATCACGCTGGCAATGAGCAGTCCCTTCCCCCGTGCGCGGGGGAAGGTGAGGATGGGGGCGCTGAAGTTCGACCTGCTCTCAGGTCGTCAAGACGGCACAAATGCCTGACCACCGCAACACAGCGGCTGTGGCAGCCGGGCACAACAGCCTGTACCCTGTAGCCTGGATTCACAACTGCACAAATGTATGAGCCAAGACACCGATTCCCATCGCCTGGTGCTGCGCCAGACGCGCGCCGAGGATTATCAGGACATTGCCGAAATCATGGATCTGGTCTACGCCGGTGATCTGGAAGGCGCCTGGAGCGAAGCCCAGTTCAAATCGCAGATCCGTCGTTTCCCCGAGGGCCAGCTGTGCATTGAAGACAACGGCAAGGTGGTTGCGGCGGCGATTGCGCTGATCGTCAAATACAGCCGCTGGGGCCAGGATCACCGCTACTGGGACATCGTCGGGGACGGCTTTTTGACCACCCACGACCCCAAAGGTGATGTGCTCTATGGCGTGGATGTGTTCGTGCACCCGGATTACCGCGACCTGCGTCTGGGGCGACGCCTGTACGACGCGCGCAAGGAGTTGTGCGAACAGCTCAATCTGCGCGGCATTGTGGTCGGCGGTCGCATCCCCGGCTATCACCGCTACCGCAACGAGATGACGCCGCAGCAGTATGTGGCCAGGGTGCGCGCGCGGGAACTGGTGGACCCGATCCTGACGTTTCAGCTGGCGAACGATTTCCAGGTGCGCAGAATTGTGCGCAACTACCTGCCGGATGACAGAAAATCAGCGGGTTACGCAACATTGTTGGAGTGGGTTAACATCTATTTCGAGGAGCCCAAGGCCGGTGTCATCGGAGGTCGACTGTCCGATGTGCGGGTCGGTGCGGTGCAGTGGCAGATGCGTCCGACCCGCTCACTGGAAGACCTGTACGCCCAGATCGAGTTCTTTGTCGATGCCGTGTCCGGTTATCAGGCCGACCTGGTGCTGTTCCCGGAATTCTTCAATGGCCCGATGATGGCACCATGGAACGATCAGGGACCGGCCGAGGCAGTGCGCCAGCTGGCCACCTACACCGAGGCCATCCGCGAGGAAATGTCGCGGCTGGCGGTGCGCTACAACATCAACATCATTGCCGGCTCAATGCCGGAATACGACGGCACCAGTCTTTACAATGTCTGCTTTCTGCTGCGCCGTGACGGCACCTGGGACAAGCAGTACAAGGTGCATGTGACACCGGACGAAGTCAGCTGCTGGGGTCTGAAAGGCGGCAACAAGGTGCAGGTCTTCGACACCGATGTCGGCAAGATCGGCATCCTCATCTGTTACGACGTGGAGTTCCCCGAACTGCCCCGACTGCTGGCCGAGGCTGGCATGAACATTCTTTTTGTGCCCTACTGGACCGATACCAAGAACGCCTATCTGCGCGTGCGCCTGTGCGCCCAGGCGCGCGCCATCGAGAACGAATGCTATGTCGTCATCACCGGCTCGGTGGGCAATCTGCCGAAGGTGGAGAACATGGACATGCAGTATTCCCAGGCGGCGGTGTTCACACCATCTGATTTTGCCTTTCCGCACGATGCCGTGGCCGCCGAGGCCACCGCCAATTCCGAAACCATGCTGATTGCCGATCTGGATCTGGACAATCTGCGTGAGATCCGTTCCCAGGGCTCGGTGCGCAATCTGGCCGATCGGCGCCTGGACCTGTATCAGCTGGCATGGAAGTGATCTGCGCAGTCGCGCGGGGATGAACTGGCCTGCCGCCGCCCCCATGTCTGCGCCATGCCATCCGATGAATTTACTTAATTCTTGCAAACAAGCTGCTAAGCTATTCTGAATGAACAGGTTTTTAACTCAAATCACGGACACGGCAAGGTTTGTCGGGCGTTTTGTCGTGCTCGGGCTGGCGGCGGCATTCATCATCGTCTGGCTGCGCCCACACTGGCTGCCGGCGATGAGCAACGCCAGCAGCAAGGCAAGTCCTGGCGCTGTCGGCAACACGGTCAGCGCGCCGTTTTCCTATGCCGATGCGGTCAACCTGACTGCCCCGGCGGTGGTCAGCATCTACACCAACACCACCGTGCGCAATACCCTGCCCGGCGTCACCGACCCATTGTTCAAGCGTTTTCTCGAGCACAAGCTGCCGAAGCGACAGCAGCGCGGGCTGGGTTCGGGGGTAATCGTGCGCAGCGACGGCCACATCCTCACCAGCAACCACGTCATTGACCGCGTTGATGACATCCGCCTGGCGCTGGCCGATGGCCGGGTGTTTCAGCCGGAGATCATCGGCTCGGATCAGGACACCGATCTGGCCGTGCTCAAGATCGATGCCAGCGATCTGCCAGTGGCCGCCCTGGCCGGACCGGAGCAGCTCAAGGTCGGCGATGTGGTACTGGCCATTGGCAACGCCTATGGACTGAACAACACCGTCACCATGGGCATAGTCAGCGCCAAGGGCCGCAATGATCTGAATCTCAGCGCGCTGGAGGATTTTATCCAGACCGATGCCGCCATCAATGCCGGCAACAGCGGCGGCGCGCTGATCAATGCCCGCGGCGAAGTGGTCGGCATTAACAGTTCGATGCTGGATCAGAGTCTGGGTGCGCAGGGCATTGGTTTTGCCATACCGATCGCCATCGCCAGCAAGGTGCTGGATCAGATCATCACCTATGGCAGCGTTCGCCGCGGCTGGATCGGTGCCAGCTTTTCCGACAACCACTGGATCAACCGGCGCGAGCAGTCTGCCACCAGTCTGAGTGGAGCGCGCGTGGAGCAGATTCTCAGTCGTGGCCCGGCCTGGTCGATCGGCCTGCAGCCGGGTGATGTCATCCTCAGCTGGGATGGTCAGCCCGTGGACAACAGCAACCAGCTTAATCTGATGATCGCCAACACCGCACCGATGAGCAACATCGAGCTCAACGTCGAGCGAGGCGGTCTGGTCTTCACCACCTCGCTGCAGGTGCTGCAGCAGCCGGCCCCCGGATAAGTTAAGTTTCCGCCTGAGCGCGGCCAGTTTCGCGATCAGGTGGTTGGCAGGGTCACGCCGCGCTGGCCCATGTACTTGCCCTTGCGGTCCTTGTAGGTCACCTCGCAGCGCTCATCGGACTGCATGAAGATCATCTGCGCCACGCCTTCGTTGGCATAGATCTTGGCCGGCAGTGTGGTGGTGTTGGAAAACTCCAGCGTGACGTGGCCTTCCCACTCCGGCTCCAGCGGGGTGACGTTGACGATGATGCCGCAGCGGGCATAGGTCGATTTGCCCAGGCAGATGGTCAGCACGTCCGGCGGAATACGGAAATACTCCACCGTGCGCGCCAGACAGAACGAGTTCGGCGGAATGATGCAGACATCGGTCTGCTGATCGACAAAACTGCGCTCGTCAAAGTTTTTCGGATCCACCATGGCCGACGAGATGTTGGTGAAGATCTTGAATTCATCGGCACAGCGGACATCATAGCCGTAGCTGGATGTGCCGTAAGAGATCAGCCGTTCTCCGGCACCATTGGTTTTGACCTGGCCCGGCTCGAACGGCTCAATCATGCCGTGCTGGTTGGCCATCTGGCGGATCCAGCGATCGGATTTAATGCTCATGCGCTTGCCTGTAGTGTGATCTGGCAGGGATTATAAATGGTTTGCTGCACAGACCAGAATGCAACGGCCTGGAATTCAGCCACTGAGCTTCACTTTCAGCTCCGGCACCGATTTGCTCAGCGGCTGCTGTGCCAGCCGTGCCGAAACCTGCAGCGCCAGCTCCATGAACACCTGCGCCTGACTGGACTGCGGTGCCGCCGCCACCGTTGGCAGGCCGGCATCCACATGCTCACGATAGCAGCTGTCCAGCGGCAACTGTGCCAGCAGCGGCAGGTCGTAGCGATCTGCCAGGCGCTGCCCACCGGCGCTGCCGAAGATGCTCTCGACGTGGCCGCAGGCCGAGCAGACATGCTGGCTCATGTTTTCCACCAGGCCCAGCGTCGGCACCTGCAGCTTGGCAAACATCTGCACCGCCTTGCCGGCATCCAGTGTGGCCACTTCCTGCGGTGTGGTGACCACCACCGCAGCCGCCACCGGCACTTTCTGCAACAGGGTCAACTGAATGTCACCGGTGCCCGGCGGCAGATCGATGATGAGGTAATCCAGCTGCTCCCAGCGGGTCTCGTTGAGCAGCTGCTGCAGGGCCTGCGAAACCATCGGGCCGCGCCAGATCATCGGTTCATCGGTGTCCACCAGAAAGCCGATCGAATTGACCTGCAGACCATGCGCCTGATGCGGCACCATCTTTTTGTCGGCAGTGATCTCCGGTCGTCCGCGCAAGGCCAGCATGGTCGGCTGGGAAGGGCCGTAAATGTCGGCATCCAGCAGCCCCACACGCGCGCCCAGCGCGGCCAGCGCCAGCGCCAGATTGACACTGACGGTGGATTTGCCGACCCCGCCCTTGCCGGAGCCCACCGCGATGATGTTGCGAATCTGGGCGTGCGGCTTGAGCTCCCCCTGCACGCGATGGCTGCGGATCTTCTGCGCCACGCTGACGCTCAGCGGCAAGGCAAAGCCTGCCTGCTGCAACTGCTCGCCCAGCTGCAGTCGCGCCTGCGCGGCACCGGGATAGCCCAGTTGCAACTGGATGGCGGCACTGAGCCTGCCATCGTGCGCATCGATCACCAGCGCCTGACAATGCTCTGCCCAGGCTTGTCCGCTGTAAGGGTTGCGCTGCTGTTGCAGCAGTGATTGCAGGGTGGCCTGCTGTTGCGCTCGCGGATCGGAATCATGCATGCGTGGGTGCCGGGTTAGCCATGGTTGCACAACAATCTGGGGCACATCGGCCTGGACATCAACGCTGCGCGCAGATTTCTGCGCCCGGACTGATGGCAGCATGCCATCGACACGGTTCTGATGGCCGCTGCATCATGCCATAATATGAACATGAAACAACGCCGTATTCTGATCACCGCTGCCCTGCCCTATGCCAACGGCCCGATTCACCTCGGGCACATGGTGGAATACATCCAGACCGACATCTGGGCGCGGTTTCAGCGCGCGCAGGGGCACGAGGCCTATTTCATCTGGGCCGATGACACCCACGGCACGCCGATCATGCTGCATGCGCAGAAGCGCGGCATCACGCCGGATCAGCTGATTGCCGAAATGGCCGAAGAGCATCAGCGGGATTTTCGTGATTTTGGTCTCTCCTATGACCATTTCGGCTCCACCAACAGCGCCAGCAATCGCGCCATTGTCAACGACATCTGGGCCAATCTGCAGGCCAAAGGCCATGTCGAAAGCCACACCATCGAGCAATGCTACGATGACGAAAAGCAGATGTTTCTGCCGGATCGCTTTATCCGCGGCAACTGCCCCAAATGCGCTGCCGAAGACCAGTATGGCGACAGCTGCGAGGTCTGCGGCGCCACCTACGACCCCACCGACCTGGTCAACCCGGTCTCCACGCTCAGCAACACCGCGCCGGTGCTGCGCAAATCCGAGCACTTTTTCGTCCGCCTGGCCGATTTCACCGACATGCTGCAACAGTGGATGCAGTCTCCGGGGCTGCAGGACGAAGTGCGCAACAAACTGCAGGAATGGTTTGCCGACGGTCTGCGCAGCTGGGACGTGTCCCGCGATGCCCCCTACTTCGGCTTTGAAATTCCCGGCCAGCAGGACAAGTTCTTCTACGTCTGGCTGGATGCCCCGGTGGGCTACATGGCCAGCTTTGCCGATTTCTGCGCCAGTCGCCCGGAGCTGGACTTCGATGCCTGGTGGCGACCCGGCAGTGACACCGAGCTCTATCACTTTGTCGGCAAGGACATCATCTACTTCCACGCGCTGTTCTGGCCAGCGGTGCTGCACGGTGGCGGCTATCGCATCCCCACTGCGGTGTTTGCGCACGGTTTCCTCACCGTCAACGGTGCCAAAATGTCGAAGTCGCGCGGCACCTTCATCATGGCTCGCACCTACCTGAACCACCTGCATGCCGATTACCTGCGCTACTATTTTGCTGCCCGGCTCGGCAACGGCCTGGGTGACATCGATCTGCAGCTGGATGATTTTCGCCAGCGCGTCAACGCCGATCTGATCGGCAAGCTGATCAACATCGCCAGCCGTTGCGCCGGCTTCATTCATAAGCTCAACGATGGTGTGCTGGGGCCGGTGCTGCCGGATCAGCAGCTGTATCAGCAGTTTCTGGATCAGCAGCAGGCCATCGCCGCAGATTTCGAGCAGCGCAATTATCAGGCTGCGGTGCGCAAAGTGATGGCGCTGGCCGATCAGGCCAATCAGTACCTGGCGGAAAAAGCCCCCTGGCAACTGGCGAAACAGCCCGACCAGGTTCCCGCTGCCATCGCTGTCTGCACCCAGGGTCTGAACCTGTTCCGTCTGCTGATCACCTGGCTGGCACCGGTGCTGCCCGACACCGCGACGCGCGCATTTGCCTTTCTCAACCTGCACGACACCCAACCGACACGCTGGTCGGGGTTGGCAGAGCCACTGCTGAACCATCGCATCCATGCCTACGAACCGCTGCTGCAGCGCATCGAGGAAAGCCAGATTGCTGCTATCATCGAAGATTCCAGGGCGTCACTGGAGGGCAGCGCCAGCGCCAGCAACAACGCCGGCAACAACACCGAAACCACCGCAACCCCCGTGGACAGCATGCACAGCAGCGAAACATCGACCAGCATCAGCATCGACGACTTCCTCAAGGTGGAGCTGCGCGTGGCGCGCATCGTGCAGGCAGAAGCTGTCGCAGGAGCCGACAAGCTGCTGCGGCTAGAGCTGGATCTGGGCGATCAGCAGCGTCAGGTGTTTGCCGGCATCAAGTCGGCCTATACCCCGGAACAGCTGCAGGGCCGGCTCACCGTCATGGTCGTCAATCTGGCACCGCGCAAGATGCGCTTTGGCGTGTCCGAGGGCATGGTGCTGGCCGCTGGCGAACCCGATGACGGCGGACCCTTCCTGCTCAGCCCGGACAGCGGTGCACAGCCTGGCCAGCGCGTGCGCTGACGCGACCGCCGATGCCTGCCATTGACTGCAACAACTTGAGAATGATACACCTGATCCGCACCGAAGCCGTACCCTAGCCATGCTGCAGGATTATCTGCTCATTATCATCGCCACCGTGTTCGCCAACAACTTTGTGCTGACACGCTTTCTCGGTCTGTGCCCGTTCATGGGCGTTTCCAGTCAGCTTGACAGTGCCCGCGGCATGGCGCTGGCGACCATGTTTGTGCTCACCCTGGCATCGGTCAGCAGTTACCTGCTGTATCAGTACCTGCTGCTGCCACTGCAGCTGGAATATCTGGCAACGCTGGGATTCATTCTTATCATTGCCGCCATGGTGCAGCTGGTGGAGCTGGCCATGCGGCGCTTCCAGCCATTGCTGCACCGCATGCTGGGGCTCTTTCTGCCCTTGATTACCAGCAATTGCGCGGTGCTTGGGGTGGCCCTGCTGAATGTGCGCGAGCAGCACAATCTGCTGCAATCTGCATTGTTCGGATTTGGTGCCGCAGCCGGCTTCGGCCTGGTGCTGATGGCCTTTGCCGCCATGCGCGAACGGCTCGAACTGGCCGATGTCCCGGCAGCGTTTCAGGGCGCACCGATCGCGCTGATCAGCGCCAGCCTGATGGCCATGGGCTTCATGGGTTTTACCGGGATGGGTCTTTAGCATGCCGGCAACCTTGACGCTAGTGCTGCTGCTGGCAGCGCTGGGCCTGGGCATCGGGCTTGGCCTGAGTCTGGCTGCCTCGCGCTGGCGAGACAACAGCGATGCGCTCACCGAGCGCATCAATGCCATGCTGCCGCAAACCCAGTGTGCCCAGTGCGGCTATCCCGGATGTCGCCCCTATGCCGAGGCCATTGCCCGCGATGACGCCGACATCAATCGCTGTCCGCCCGGCGGAGACGCCACCATTGCCGCGCTGGCCGAGCTGCTAGGACGCGAGCCAAAGCCGCTGGATGCCAGCTGCGGCGAACACAAACCGACCCTGCTGGCGGTGATCGACGAACAGCGCTGCATCGGCTGTACGCTGTGCATCCAGGCCTGTCCGGTGGATGCCATCAGCGGAGCGGCGAAATGGATGCACACGGTGATTGCCGCCGAATGCACTGGCTGTGAATTGTGTCTGCCACCGTGTCCGGTCGATTGCATTGATCTGATCGAAGTCACGCCGCCTTCGCAGCGCCCGATCCCGTTGCACGTGCACATTCCCGACCTGGCCGCCTGATGAGCCTGCCGGCCAGCATGACGCACCCGCCCGGCGCCTATCTGCACGGCTTCCACGGCGGGCTGAAACTGCGTCACTACAAACAGATGTCCACGCGGCTGGGACTGGCACGGCCGCCGCTGCCGGCCTACCTGCAGTTGTCGCTGCTGCAACATGTGGGGGTGGCGGCAGAGCCTGTGGTCAAAGTCGGCCAACAGGTGCGCAAGGGTGAACTGCTCGCCACGGCTGCGGCCGGGCTGTCGGCAGCTGTGCATGCGCCCACCTCTGGTCGCATCGATGCCATCAAAGAGCAAGCCCTGCTGCGCAAACCGACGCTTGCGGCTGCTGCCATCACGCTGCTGCCCGACGGTCACGACGAATGGCACCCGGACTGCCAGCGCCGCATCGGCAACTGGCGCGAATTCAGCGCCGAAAACATTCTGCAGCGCATCAGCGCAGCCGGCATTGTCGGCCTTGGCGGTGCCGTGTTTCCCACCGGCAGCAAGCTGTCCTCGCAATGGGGCATGCCGGCGCACACCCTGATCATCAATGGGGCCGAATGCGAGCCTTATATCAGCTGTGACGAGATGCTGATGCGCGAGCATGCCGGCGAAGTGCTGCTGGGCGCGCGCATTGTTGCCCACGCCCTGGGCATCGACGACATCATCGTTGCCATCGAGGATCAGCTGGGTGCACTGGCCCGGGCCCTGGAGGCGGCGCGCGCGCAACTCGACGATGCCCAACTGCGTGTGGTCAAGGTGCCGGCGGTGTACCCGGAGGGTGGCGAACGTCAGTTGATCAAGATGCTGACCGGTCTGGAAGTGCCCGCCGATGGCTTTCCGCAAAGCCTGGGACTGGCCTGCATCAATGTCGGCACGGCCTGGGCGGTGAAACATGCCCTGATCGATCGTGAACCGCTGATTGAGCGCGTCATCACCGTCACCGGCGCGGTGCGCGAGCCACGCAACTGGCTGGCACTGCTGGGCACGCCGATTGAGCACCTGATCAGCCACAGCGGCGGGCTTGAGCAGGATAACGCGCGGCTGGTGATCGGTGGTCCGATCATGGGTGAGCAGGTGCTGGATCGTGCACTGGGCATCGACAAGGGCAGCAATTGTCTGCTGGCACTGGCACCGGATCGACTGCGCCAGCCGGAGCAGAGCATGCCCTGCATCAACTGCGGCGAATGCGTCCGGGTGTGCCCGGCCATGCTGCTGCCACAACTGCTCTATCATGGCGTGCGCAAAGGTGATCTGGGGCTGACTGCCGAACTCAAGCTGCCCGACTGCATCGAGTGCGGCTGCTGCGACCTGGTCTGCCCCAGCCACATTCCCCTTACTGATCACTTCCGCGCTGGCAAGCAACTGCTGGCACAGCAGCGCCAGCAGCAGGCCCGCGCCGACAAATCGGCACGCCGCCATGCCGCCCGCGAAGATCGCTTGCAACAGGCCGCCGAACAGCGCGCTGCAAAAGCCGCCGCACGCCAGGCGCGCGCCAGTGATCCGGCCCAGGCACAGGCGGTGATCGCTGCCGCGCTGGCACGCGCACGTCAGCGTCAGCAGGAGCGCGACGGCAGCAGCGGCAGTCAGGCCGGTGACAGTCAGGCCGGTGACGTACACAGCGAGCAAGACAGCGAGGCATCCTGAGCATGGCCGTCACCACCGCCGCTGGCGCACCGCACATCCCGGCACAGAACTCGGTGCAGAAGGTGATGGCACAGGTGCTGGTCGCGCTGCTGCCGGGTGTGCTCGCCTATCTGTATTATTTCGGCATCGGCATGCTGGTACAGATCGTGCTGGCGCTGAGCTTCGCCTATCTGTTCGAATGGCTGTCGCTGCTGCTGCGCAAACAGCCGCTGCGCATGTTCATGGGTGATCTGTCTGCGGCCGTCACCGCACTGCTGTTTGCCTTGTCCCTGCCACCGCTGGCACCTTGGTGGTGCAGCCTGATCGGCATGCTGTTTGCCATTGTCATTGCCAAACATCTGTTCGGCGGGCTTGGCCACAACCGTTTCAATCCGGCCATGGTCGGCCTGGCGGTGTTGCTGATCAGCTTTCCGCGCATCTTCACCTACTGGACGCCGCCGCAGATGCTGGCCGACACCAGCCTGTCGCTGGGCGACGTGCTGTACACGATCTTTTCCAGCCAGCCGCCGGGCGCGCTGAGCTGGGATGCCATCACCCAGGCAACGCCGCTGGATCAGCTCAGCACTGGTGCCGCGACCGGTCTGCTGGTGACCGAAGTGCGGCAGAATCCGGTATTTGGCGATTTTGGCGGCCTGGGTTGGGAATGGATCGCCAACTGGTACGCCATCGGCGGCCTGTGGCTGTTGTGGCGACGGGTGATCAACTGGCGTGTGCCGGTGGCGCTGCTGCTCACCACGTTTCTGCTCACCACACCGTTTTATCTGTTTGATCCGGATGCCAACCCGCTGCCGCTGCAGCACATCTTCAGCGGTGCCACCGTGCTGGCAGCCTTTTTCATCGCCACCGATCCGGTCTCCGGCAGCGCCACGCCACGCGGCCAGCTGCTGTTCGGTGTTGGCGTTGCCATCATCATGCTGTCAATCCGGCGCTGGGGGGCCTATCCGGACGGCGTTGCTTTCGCCATTCTGGTGATGAACATGTTCGCCCCGCTGCTGGATCAGTACACCCGGCCGCGCGTCTTCGGTCATCCTCGCTGAGTGCGCCATCATGCCGGATCTTGCGCAGAAACCCACCACCGACAAGCGACCACCCTGGCCGTGGCAGGCGGCTGCTCTGCTGGCGCTGGTGGCGGCGCTGGCCGGGCTGATCATCGGACTGGTGGCGGAAAGCACCGACCAGCGCATCCACAACAACCGTCAGCAGCGTGTGCTGGATGAGCTTGCCGGCATGCTGCCGGCACACAGCTATGACAACAACCCGGCGCTGCACACGGTGCCGGTGGAAGCACCAGGTCAGTTGCAGACCAGGGCAGCGGTGACCGCCTATCTGGCCACCCTGGAGGGGCAACCGAGCGCTGTGGTGTATGCGCTGACCACCCACGACGGCTATTCCGGAGACATCGGCCTGCTGGTGGCCATTGCTGCCAGTGGCGAGCTGCTGGCCGTGCGCGTGACTCGCCACCAGGAGACACCAGGCATCGGGGACAAGATCGAAGCCGGGCGCAGCGACTGGCTGCGACAGTTCGCGGGCGTCAGCGCCGCTGTGATGGACTACGAGCAGCAGCAGGAGCGCTCCTGGAGCAGTCAGTTCGACCAGATCAGCGGTGCCACCATCACCAGTTCCGCCGTGATCGATGCGGTGGCACGCATCAGCCGTTATCATCAGCAGCACAGCGCGCAGCTGTGGCAACAGGCGCGGCAACAGGAAGCAAACCCGGCATGAACCACCCGCAGCAGAATAAATCTGAAGCCTGGCAGCAGGGTGTGCTGGAGAACAATCCGGCTCTGGTGCAACTGCTCGGGCTGTGTCCGCTGCTGGCAGTGAGCAATACGCTGGTCAATGCCATCGGTCTGGGCCTGGCAACCCTGCTCACAGTGACTCTGACCAACACCCTGGTGTCCGCACTGCGGCCGGTGTTGCGGCAGGAAGTGCGCATTGCCATGTTCGTCATCATCATCGCCGGCACGGTGACAGTGATCGAACGGCTGATGGAGGCCTGGCTGTTTGACCTGCACGGCGTGCTGGGCATTTTTATTCCGCTGATCGTGACCAACTGCCTGATCCTGGCCCGCGCTGAAGCCTTCGCCTCACGCCACAACGTGGCGGCGGCGGCTCTGGACGGACTGGCCATGGGCACCGGCTTCATGCTGGCACTGCTGCTGATGGGGGCCATTCGTGAGATCATCGGCTACAGCACATTGCTGCGCGATGCCGGCCTGCTGTTCGGCGGCTGGCTGGGTGATGATGCTCAGGCGCTGACGCTTTACCTGGCCGGTGATGAATATCATTTTCTGCTGTTCAGTCTGCCACCCGGTGCGTTTCTGATCCTGGGCCTGCTGGTGGCGGCGCACCGGCAGCTGTTGCAAACTCGACAGCAGCACTCCGGCAGAGTAGTGCAGGCTGCACAATCGCTGTCACAGCAGGTTTCTGCCTCCAGACAGCAGACATGAATCAGGCGCAGCGCGATGAGATGTTCCGGCGCTGGCAGGCGCAGAACCCGGAACCGAAAACCGAACTTGAGTATCGGACGCCTTTCGAGCTGCTGGTGGCGGTGTCACTGTCGGCGCAATCCACCGATGTCGGCGTCAACAAGGTCACCCGCAAGCTGTTTGCGGTCGCCAACACACCGGCCGCCATCCTAGCACTGGGTGAGCAGCGACTGAAAACCCATCTGCAGAGCCTGGGGCTGTTCAACAACAAAACCAGAAACCTGCTGGCCTGCTGTCAGCAGTTGCTCAGCGAGCACAATGGTCAGGTACCGCAGAGCCGGGAGGAACTGGAGCAACTGCCTGGCGTGGGCCGCAAAACCGCCAATGTGATCCTCAATTGCGCCTTCGGCCAGCCGACCATGGCGGTGGACACACACATCTTCCGCGTCGCCAACCGCACCGGGCTGGCGCGTGGCAAAACCCCGCTGGCAGTGGAAAAGCTGCTGCTCAAACGCATCGCGCCACGCTACCTGCAGCATGCCCATCACTGGCTGATCCTGCATGGCCGCTACACCTGCAAGGCACGCTCGCCCAACTGTGCCGAGTGCATCATCCGTGATCTGTGTGAATACCGCGCCAAGACAGCCTGAGCACATGAACCTTGCTGCGATTGAACTGTCGATCCTGTCAATGCTATGCTCATACCAAAGTGCTATGATTGGATTGCGCATTCGGGATCTGCACCGGCAGCCAGAGAAAACATTGGCCAATGTGTAAGATACGACTACCGATGTGGGTCTTGTACAGCGAACTGCATCCGCCTGCCCAGGTTGGTGCAACACTGATTCGGCAGCCTGCTGTCGATGTATTGGAATTTGGTACCAGAGTCAGACTCGACAGACAGCCAGCCAAGTTCATTTTTTGCAAAAAACGGAGATGTTATTTATGACTACGCGTAAATTGATCAATACCCCGATTGCTGTGGCCATTGGTTCGGCATTCATCGCTTCATCTGCGGTTGCTGCAGATCTTGACGCCAACGACGTTGCGTTCGGCTCGGTAGACCTGGATCAGGGCTACATGCTGGGCGGTGACAAGGGCGAAGAAGGCTCTTGTGGCGAAGGTTCCTGCGGCGAAGACGACGACAAGGGCGAAGAAGGCTCTTGTGGTGAAGGCTCCTGCGGTGAAGGCGACGACAAAGGCGAAGAAGGCTCTTGTGGTGAAGGCGATGACAAGGGTGAAGAAGGCTCTTGCGGTGAAGGCGACGACAAGGGCGAAGAAGGCTCTTGTGGTGAAGGCGACGACAAGGGTGAAGAAGGCTCTTGTGGTGAAGGTTCCTGCGGCGAAGGCAGCTGCGGCGGTCTTTCCTGAGCCAACATTCAGCCTGAATGTCTGAATGCACTATGACTGGTTCTACCAGCATAGAGAAAATCCCGAGCCGGCACCCTGTTGAGGGTGCCGGTCTTGGTTTACGCCGTGCCCTGCTAAGCAAGCTCAATGATGAGCAGCTGGCCGGGCGCATGGCGGCGGTGGACTTCATGGAAGTGGCACCGGAAAACTGGATTGATGTTGGCGGTCACCTGGGACGCAAGTTTCATGCCTACTGTGAACGCTACCCCATGCTGCTGCATGGCCTGTCATTGTCGCTGGGCAGCCCGGACCCGCTGGATGAAGACTTCATCCGCCGCATCGGCAGGTTCATGGACCGCCATGACATTCGCTACTACAGCGATCACCTGACATTCTGCAGCGATGGCGGGCATCTGTATGATCTGATGCCGATTCCATTCACCGAGGAAGCAGCCCGCTACACCGCCGAACGCATACTGCGGGTGCAGGATCTGCTGGGACGGCGTATCGCCATTGAGAACGCCTCCTACTATGCTGCGCCGGGCCAGGAAATCAGCGAGATCGATTTCATCAACAGCGTGCTGCAGCAGGCCGACTGCGACCTGCTGCTGGACATCAACAACATTTACGTCAACAGTATCAATCACCGCTACGATCCGCTCCAGTTTCTGCGTTCGCTGCCGGCACAGCGGATTGCCTATGCCCACATCGCCGGGCATTACAACGAGGCCGATGATCTCATCATCGACACCCACGGTGCCGCCGTGATTCCCGATGTATGGCAGTTGCTGGATGCGGCCTATGCGCACTTCGGCGTGTTCCCCACGCTGCTGGAACGCGATTTCAATTTCCCCCCGGTGGTGGAACTGCTGGATGAAGTTGACCACATCAAGTCGCTGCAACAGCAACACCAGGCCATGCAGCCTGAACTTGCCGCCGTCAGCAACGGTTGAGCCGGTGTCGGCACCGCCTGTTAGCCCGCTGGCACTGCTGCCTGATCAAAGCAGATGAAAAACACCGACATTCCGCGCTTTCAGCAGCTGCAGCATCAGTTCACCCGGCACCTGCGTGACCCCGATGGCAGTCCGGCCCCGGATGGCATCGAGGACCGGCGCATGGCAATCTATCGACGCCTGATCTTCAACAACATCAATAACCTGCTGGGCAAAAACTTTCCGGTACTGAAAACGATTTACGGCGAGCCGGCCTGGTCAGAACTGGTGCGCGACTTTCTGCGCCGGCATCAGGCGAACACGCCCATGTTTCCGGAAATCGGCCAGGAGTTCATCGCTTTCATCCATGACCACCGTGGCAGTGACTCTGGGGATCCCGGCTATCTGCTGGAGCTGGCGCATTACGAATGGTCCGAGACCGAGTTGCTGCTTGACGCCACCAGCGTCAATCCCAACGACTACCAGCGCGACTGTGATCTGCTCGACGGGATTCCGGTCCTGTCGCCACTGATCCGATTGCTGGGCTATCGCTGGCCAGTGCACCGCATCAGCAAGGACTATCAACCAACCGCGCCCGCTGCGCAACCGGTCTGGCTGCTGCTGTATCGCAACCGCCGCCAGCGTGTCTCGTTCATGCAGTTACAGCCGGCCACAGCCGCATTGTGCGAACTGCTGCAACATAATCGTAGTGCCAGCGGCAAGCAGCTGTTGATCACGCTTGCCGCAAGACTCGGCGTGACCGCAGATCAGACCTTTATCGAGCGCGGTCACGCGGAACTGCAACAGCTGCAGCGCAAAGGCGTGCTGCCGGGTTGCTTGCCAGGCCACAGCAGCGCCTCGGGTTAATTGACCATTATCTTTCTAAACTTCACAGCAACAGGAGTGAAACATGCATTTGACCGACATGTACGATGATCTGACCGCACGCTTGCGCGCCTCCGGTGACTGGGTGTGGCCGCTGGGACTGCGGCTGATCATGTTCGCCGAATTCTGGAAAGCCGGACGCATGAAAATGGGTGCCAGCGTGGGCGAATCCGGGGCCCCCTCGTGGTTTGCCAACAAGGAGTTCCCTGTGCCGTTCGACTGGCTTCCGGCCGGCCTGAACTGGAACATGGTGGCCTATGGCGAAGTCATTTTTGCCGCTCTGCTGCTGCTGGGTCTGTTCACCCGCTTTGCCGCCTTTTCGCTGCTGGTGATCACCACCATCGCCATCGTCTCTACCCATTGGCCGGCGGAATGGTCTAGTCTGGCCGAGTTGTGGCAAGGCTATGCCGTCAGCGACAAGGGCTTTGGCAATTACCGCATTCCGCTGCTGTTCATGCTGATCCTGTTGCCACTGATCTTCCATGGCGGTGGCAAGCTCAGCCTGGACACGCTGCTGCGCAAAATCACTGCACGTGGTGGCGATGATCGCCGCATTGGGGATCTGCCGGCCATTGGCCTGGCACTGCTGATTCTGGCGGTGCCGTTTGTCTATCTGCTACCCGGAGTCGGCTTCACCCTGCTGGCGCTGGGCGTCATCAGCATTGCGATTCCCCGCATTACCTGACCGGGCTGCAGTCAGCCAGCAAAAAGCACCGCCATGCGGTGCTTTTTTTTGCTTGCTGCGGATCAGTAAACATCAATCAGAACCTGACCCTCCACAATGGCCAAAGACTGACAACGATTATTCATGACCTCCCGGTGAAATCTGTGCACTTTGTGCATCCACAAACACCGATCAGCCCATCGGCACGCTGCAGTTACCAGTGTATGCCGCGCATGATGGAGGCAAAGGCGATCTGCTCATCCGATGGCTGCTCTTCCTTGGTCTTTCTTCCTGACATGCCCTTGGCAGCCGCCGAATCGGGAAACATGCGGAATGCCGAGTTCATGATGATCTCGGAAATCTTCGGCGCCAGCATGTGCAACACCTGGGAGAAGATGCCCAGTCGGGTGGCAATGCGCTGTGGCCGGTAGATCACCGCATCGCGGATTTTCTCGGCCGCCTCTTCGGGTGAAATCGTCGGCACATTGTCATACATCTTGGTCGGCGCGATCATCGGGGTGCGCACCAGCGGCATGTTGATGGTGGTAAAGGCCACACCGGTGTCATTGAACTCGGCTGCGGCACAGCGCGAGAAAGCATCCAGCGCCGCCTTGGAAGCCACATAGGCAGAGAATCGTGGCGCATTGCTGAGCACACCGATCGACGAGATATTGATGATCTGGCCGCTGCGGCGCTGCTCCATCAGCGGCAGAAACCCAAGAATCAGTTTCAGGCTGCCAAAGTAATTCAGCTGCATGGTGCGGGTGAAATCATGGAAGCGGTCGTAGGACAGTGCCAGCGAGCGACGAATCGACCGTCCGGCGTTGTTCACCAGGATGTCCACATGACCATGGTCCCTGAGCACTTCGGCCACCAGGCGATCACACTCGGCGATGTCGGACAGATCACAGCGGTAGGCATGCGCCAGACCGCCAGCCTCGTTGATTTCAGCCACCGTTTCCTGCAGTGCTTCCTCGCCGCGAGCCACCACCAGCACCTCGGCACCGGCCTTGGCCATCATCACCGAAGCCGCCTTGCCGATGCCGGATGAGCCACCGGTGATGAGCACTTTCTTGCCTGCCACGTGCCCGCGCAGACTGCGATCGATGAACAGATCGGGATCCAGATGACGCTCCCAGTAATCCCACAGAATCCAGGCATAGTCCTCCAGTGGCGGCACCTCGATGCCGGATCCTTTCAGCGCCGCCTCGGTTTCCCGACTGTCAAAGCGGGTCGGGTAATTAAGCATGCCCAGCACCGCCCGCGGCACGCCCAGCTCGTGTAGCACATGGTTGCTGATGCGCCGCACCGGTGGCAGCATGTTCAGCCCCTGCTTGATCGCCGCCGGCACGAAACTGAACATGCGCGCATCAATGCGCATGGTCATCAGCGGTGCGTGGCCGGCGCTGGCGAAGATATTCAGCACCTCGCCGATGCGGCGCGGTTTCGGATCGGTGAGATGGAAGCACTTGCCATCCAGTTTCGGCTGGTGCGCAATGTGATCCATGGCGCGGGCAACGAAATCCACCGGCACCATGTTGATGCGACCGCCCTCAACACCCAGTGTCGGCATCCACTGCGGCAGCATGCGGCGCATCTTCTGGATCATCTTGAAGAAATAATACGGCCCATCGACCTTGTCGATCTCACCGGTCTCAGAGTGTCCAAGCACAATGCCGGGGCGGTAGATGCGCCAGGGAATCCTGCATTCAGACCGCACCAGACCTTCCGAATCGTGCTTGGTGCGCAGATAGGGATGGTCCAGATGCTCGGCCTCTTCGAACATGTCCTCGCGAAACACGCCACGGTACATGCCGGCAGCGGCAATGGAGCTGGTGTGATGGAAGCATTTGGCGTTGACTCCCTCGGCAAATTGCACCGCATGACGGGTGCCATCGATGTTGACCGCATGCTGGTCTTCCATGCTCGCAGTCATGTCGTACATGGCCGCCAGATGAAAAACATGCTTGATGTTGCCGTCGAGTTCATCCAGCAGCTTGGCGCTGACCCCCAGACGACGCTTGGTCAAATCGCCATTGACGGCCAGCAGTCGCTTGCTGTGTTGCGGCCAGCGTTCCTGCACGAGTGCCCGGAACTTGTCCCGCGACCCCTTGCGCACCAGCACATAGATGTTGCCCTTGCGCTGAACCAGCTGGTCGATGAGATGCCGCCCGATGAAGCCGGTGCCGCCGGTGATGAAATAGCTCATGGTTGCTCCTGTAGAAACACCGTTGTGATTTGCTTGCTGCCGATGTTGTTGTGATTGTGATGCCTCCGACATTGTAAGCAAAATATCGGGTGAGTACAGTATTGGCTTGCGCGCGGCCTATCCCGGCCGGTCGGCCTCTGGCATAATGCCTGAGTAATGCCTGCACAGGCATTGGTCACCGCACAAGCACAGGAGCGTCATCAATGAGTGATCTGGACACCCGCTTTCAAGCAGCCGCCACAGCGGCACAAGCACTGCCTGACCGTCCCGACAACGACATACTGCTGGAAATGTACGGCCTGTACAAACAGGCCACCGAAGGCGATGTACACGGTGACAAGCCTGGCATGTTCGATTTCAAGGCCAGCGCCAAGTACGAAGCCTGGCAACGTCTCAAAGGCACCGACAGCGACAGCGCCAAGCAGCGTTACATTGACCTGGTTGCCCGCCTGCAGGACCACTGATCCGGCTGCTGCACGGCACACCGCAGCCTGAGCACCGATCTGCATGGCCAGAGACACCGCCGAACGCATTCTGCTCTGTGCGCTGGAACTGTTCAACGAACTTGGTGCCAGCAACGTCAGCACCAACCAGATCGCAGACGAACTGGACATCAGTCCGGGCAACCTGCACTACCACTACCGCAGTCGAGCCGACATCATCAGCGGGCTGTTCAATATGCTGGAACAGTCACTGCTGGAGCTGGCTGTGGTGCCGGACAACAGTCTCGACAGTGCCGAGGACATCTGGATGTTCCTGCACCTGCAGTTTGAACGACAGATCGCCCACCGCTTCTGGTATCGTGAGATCAACCAGTTGAGCAGTGAGTATCCGGCGCTGCGCAAGCGCTTTCAGGCCATACTGGAATTGCAGCAGCGCAGCATTCAGCGACTGCTCAATCAGCTCGCCGACAGTGGCCAGCTACAGGCCAATGCACTGGAGCGCGCCACCCTGGCACGTAACATGCTGCTGATCATGAACAGCTGGCTGAGTTTCAGTGCCATCTCGCCTGATCCGCTGGCGCAAAACCCCAATCTCGCCGTCTGGCAGGTGTTGAGTCTGGTTGCGGCATGGCTGCGACCGGATCAGCGCAAGGCGCTGGAGCGTCTGGCTGGCATGTATCTCACCTGAGCGCACAACACTGCCTCACCTGCATCAGTTTTTTCTTGTCACCCAGCTGCGCACAATATCATGATGCGGCGACCACACCTCCCACATCTGCGCTGCCCAGCTTCTCACCATATTCCGATGCGCATCGGCACTGCCTGCTGCCTCAGCGTCGGCAACCGCGTGATCACCGAGAAAGTCTGGAAGCAGCAGCGATCATGGCATGATTGTCCCGCGGGGGGTCAACACGCAGACACAAAAAACGCCAGCATGAAGCTGGCGTTTTTTGCATAGATCAGTGGCGGTCAAATCGGCCTATTCGGCCTCAACAACGGTCTCGTTCATCGGTCGATCAACCAGTTCAACCAGCGCCATCGGTGCATTGTCACCAGCACGGTGACCACACTTGAGGATACGCAGGTAGCCGCCCGGACGGGTGGCGTAGCGTGGCCCCAGTTCGACGAACAGTTTGCCCACGGCTTCTTTGTCGCGCAGACGACTGAAAGCCAGGCGACGATTGGCCACGCCATCGGTCTTGGCCATGGTGATCAACGGTTCGGCCACGCGGCGCAGTTCCTTGGCCTTGGGCAAGGTGGTCTTGATCACTTCGTGCTTGATCAGCGAAGCCGACATGTTGCGGAACATGGCCTTGCGATGCGAACTGTTACGGTTCAGCTTACGGCCGGATTTTTGGTGACGCATTGGTATATCTCCTGGTGATTCTTGCTGGCAGCGCTCAGGCTCCGGTGCCCGGCAGTCCCGGTGGTGGCCAGTTGTCCAGTTCCATGCCCAGACTCAACTCCTGCGCTTCCAGGGTTTCCTTGATCTCGGTCAGGGACTTCTTGCCCAGATTCGGTGTTTTCAACAATTCCACTTCGGTGCGCTGAACCAGGTCACCGACATAGAGGATGTTCTCTGCCTTCAGGCAGTTGGTGGAGCGCACGGTCAACTCCAGTTCATCGATCGGGCGCAACAGTATGGCCGGGACTTCCTTGGTTTCCTGCTGCTCCTGCTGTTCGCTGCGAGCGACGAACTCGACGAACACGGAAAGCTGGTCGGCAAGGATGTTGGCCGACTGGCGCACCACGTCTTCACAGTCAATGGTGCCGTTGGTTTCCACGTCCAGAATCAGTCGATCCAGATCGGTGCGCTGCTCCACGCGCGCCGCCTCGACGCTGTAGGAAACTTTTTTCACCGGGCAGAATGATGCGTCCAGCATCAGCTTGCCGATCGGCCGGCTTTCTGCCTCGCCGATGTCAATCTGGGTGGCGGCCTGATAGCCCACACCACGCGCCACGGTGATGCGCATGCTGATGTCGGTCTTTTTCGTCAGCGTGCAGATCAGGTGTTCTGGATTGGCAATCTCGACATCATGCACAGAAGTGATGTCGGCACCGGTAACCGGGCCAGGGCCGCTTTTTTCCAGAGTCAGCACGGCTTTCTCATCATTGTGCATGATGACGCTGAGCTGTTTCAGATTCAGCAGGACATCAATGACGTCTTCGGCCACACCTTCGATGGCGGTGTATTCGTGCAGTACGCCGTCGATCTCGACTTCGGTGACCGCAGCGCCTGGTATCGATGACAGCATCACCCGGCGCAGGGCATTGCCGATGGTGTGGCCAAAGCCACGCTCAAGCGGCTCCAGAATGATTCTGGCCCGGGTTGGCGATATTTCATCAACCACAGCCGCTTTTGGTTTCAGCATGTTGTCGACGATCTGCTCAATAGCAACTGACATGGATTCTCTCTCTACTTGATTGCTTCAACACCACGGCATCAGGCCGTGGCACATGGCAGCAAATACATCGGCTGAACCAGTTCATGCCGATGTCTGCGCCGTATTCCCTGGTCTGCATGACATCCAGAGTTGCCGACCACTGCGATCGGCAGGCAGATCTCCGGCATATCGCCAGAGCTTCTGCGGCTTACTTGGAGTACAGCTCGACGATCAGGTTTTCGTTGATTTCAGCCGGCAGATCATCACGATCCGGCAACATCTTCAACTTGCCTTCCATTTTATCGGCGTCAATTTCGATCCAGTGCGGTGCCAGTCCGAGTTCCTGACTCAGGGTCAGTGATTCCTTGATGCGCAACTGGTTTTTGGCCTTTTCACGGATCGAAATGACGTCATCGGGCTGCACCCGGTAAGACGGGATATTGACCACTTCACCATTCACCAGTACGGCACGGTGGCTGACCATCTGTCGCGCCTGGGCACGGGTCACCGCAAAGCCCATCCGATAGGTGACGTTGTCCAGCCGGCTTTCCAGCAGCCGCAGCAGGTTTTCGCCGGTCGCGCCTTTTTGTTGCGCGGCCGCCTTGTAGTAGTTGCGGAACTGGCGCTCCAGCACACCGTAAATCCGGCGCACCTTCTGCTTTTCACGCAATTGCAGTGCATAATCAGACGTTTTCGAGCGCCTTGCGGTACCCTGCACACCGGGTACCTGACCCAGGTTGCATTTGGTTTCAAGGCTTCTGGCCGGGCTCTTCAGGCCCAGGTCAGTTCCCTCGCGACGCGCCAGTTTGCAGGTTGGTCCTGTGTATCTTGCCATGCTATCTCTCCTTACACGCGGCGCTTTTTGGGTGGCCGACAGCCGTTGTGCGGTATCGGCGTGACATCGATGATGTTGAGGATCTTGTAGCCGATCGCATTCAGCGCACGCACGGAAGATTCACGTCCCGGGCCAGGTCCGTTGACCCGAACCTCAAGGTTTTTCAAACCGTAATCCAATGCCGCACGACCGGCCTGGTCGGCCGCAACCTGTGCCGCGAACGGTGTGCTTTTTCTGGATCCACGGAAGCCCTGACCACCCGCGGTGGCCCAGCTCAGGGTATTGCCCTGACGGTCGGTGATCGTGATGATGGTGTTGTTAAAAGACGCATGGATGTGCGCCAGTCCATCGGACACGACCTTTTTGACCTTCTTGCGTGGTTTGGCCTGTTTTGCTTTCGCCATTACAGTTCTCTATCTATCAGATGCATTGCTGCGTTGTCATTCAATTTTCTGCTGTCACCCACCGGAGAAGTGTTCCGGTATCAGCGCTTGATCGGACGGCGCGGGCCCTTGCGGGTGCGGGCGTTGGTTTTGGTCTGCTGGCCTCTGACCGGCAGGCCGCGACGATGACGCAGACCGCGGTAGCAGCCCAGATCCATCAGCCGTTTGATGTTCATGCCGACTTCACGGCGCAGATCACCTTCCACCACATAACGCGAAACCTGCGCACGGATGCGGTCGATCTGCTCGTCGTCAAGTTCACGAATCTTGGTCGTCGGATCGATCTTGCTGTCGACGCAGATCAGCCGCGCACGCGCAGGACCGATGCCGTAAATTTGAGTTAGTGCAACCCAGGTGTGCTTTTGCACAGGCAGGTTGACGCCTGCAATACGAGCCATTAACTTACTCCGCTGTAGCTGTCAACCACAGCATACCGCTGTGGCCGGTGAAAACATTCAATTATAGCATGAATATCAGGGCGCATGCTCAACCCTGTCTCTGCTTGTGCTTGGCGTCACTGCTGCAGATGACAAACACAACGCCCTTGCGTCGCACGACCTTGCAATTTCTGCAGATTTTCTTGACCGATGCCTGTACTTTCATGATCTTCTCCTGAATACCGTCTGTCAGCGTCTGACGACGCTGCCGGAACGGCCATAATTCTTCAAATTGGCTTTCTTGAGTACACTGTCATACTGATGCGTCACCAGATGATTGTTGACCTGGGCGATAAAGTCCATGATCACCACCACGATGATCAGCAGCGAGGTGCCACCGAAAAAGAACGGCACATTCCACTGCATCACCAGGAAGTTCGGCAACAGACACACTGCGGTGAGGTAGGCGGCACCGACGGCCGTCAGCCTGGTCAGCACCACATCCAGATAATCGGCAGTGTGCCGACCCGGCCGGATGCCCGGAATGAAGGCCCCGGAGCGCTTGAGGTTGTCTGCCGTTTCCTTGGAATTGAACACAATCGCGGTGTAGAAGAAACAGAAGAATATGATCAGTGCGCCATATAGAATCAAATAGGCAGGCTGTCCCGGCGCAAGCCAGTTGGCAATGCGCTGCAAGGTCAGTGAACTGCTACCCTGACCGAACCACTGCGTCATGGTGGCCGGGAACAGCACCAGTGACGATGCAAATATGGCCGGGATCACACCCGACATGTTGACCTTCAGCGGCAGATGCGAGGAGGCGTTCTGATACGCCCGGCGTCCGCCCTGCTTTTGTGCATAGTTGACCGTGATGCGGCGCTGCCCGCGCTCGACAAACACCACAAAGGCGGTGACCACCACTGCCATGATGAGGAAGAAGATCACCGTCATGATGCCCAGCTGCCCGGTGCGTGCCAGCTCCAGGGTGGAGGTGATGGCCGAAGGCAGCCCGGCCACGATACCGGCGAAAATGATCATGGAAATGCCGTTGCCGACGCCGCGCTCGGTGATCTGCTCACCCAGCCACATCAGGAACATGGTGCCTGCAGTCAGACTGACCATGGCGCTGAACAGGAAGCTGGTACCGGGATTGATCACCACCGGCATGCCCGCACCAGCGGTCTGCTGCTGCAGCGCCAGCGCCACACTGACTGACTGGAACACAGCCAGAATCAGCGTGAAATAGCGGGTGTACTGGGTGATCTTGCGACGACCGGACTCGCCTTCCTTACGCAGCTGCTGCAGTTGCGGCACCGCCGAGGTCATCAACTGAATGATGATCGACGCCGAGATGTAAGGCATGATGCCCAGCGCAAACAGCGAAAAACGCCCCAGGGCACCGCCTGAGAAGGTGTTGAACATGTCAATGATGGTGCCGCGCTGCTGATCCATGAACTGCAGCAGTGCAGCCGGGTTCACGCCTGGTACCGGGATAAAGGTACCCACGCGAAACACCAGCAGTGCACCCAGCAGAAACAGCAGGCGCTGTCGCAGCTCGGTCATGCGCGTAATGTTGCCGAGCATGCCGGACATCTGTGCTGAAGAAGCTCCCATCAGGCTGCTACCTTGCCACCTTTGGCAACGATGGCCGCTTCCGCGCCCTTGGTCACGCGAATCCCGGAAACCTCATAGGCCTTGTCAACCTCACCGGTGGCAACCAGCTTGACGCGCTTGATGCTGCCCTTGATCAGGCCGGCCGCACGGATGGTTTCCATGGTGACTTCGGTACCCGGCAGCTGCTGCAGCTGGTACAGATAGATCTCGCCGGTGACGCGCGAGATCGCGCTGTTGAATCCGACTTTTGGCAGGCGCCGCTGCAGCGGCATCTGGCCGCCTTCAAAACCGACCTTGTGGAAACCGCCGGAACGCGATTTCTGGCCCTTGTGGCCACGTCCGCCTGTTTTACCCAGTCCGGAACCGATGCCACGACCGACGCGCTTGCGTGCCTTGCGGCCTGCGTTGGAGTTGATGCTGTTCAATTTCATGGTACTTTCCTGTGTGATCAGATCGCAGTGCAGCTCAGAGCTGCTCCACTCGTACTAAATAGGCCACCTGCCGCAGCATGCCGCGAATGGCCGAGGTGTCTTCCAGCTGCACGGTATGGTGCATACGGCGCAGCCCCAGGCCACGCACGGTGGCACGGTGCCGGGCGATGCAGCTGTTGGTGCTGCGCACCAGGGTCACGCTGAGCGTCTTGCCCACAGCTTTGCCAGCCGGTTTGTCAGCCGCCTTGTCCGCCGCAGCCGGCACAGTGTCAGCCTTGACCGCAGTGGCCTTTTTGCTGCCAGACTTTTTTGCCGCAACCTTGCTAGTGGCTTTTTTGCCGGCAGCTTTTTTCGCCGCAGACTTCTTGGCGGCTTTCTTGCTGGCTTTCTTTGCCGGCTGATCGGAATCTGCTGGCGCAGCGCTGATTTTGTTTTCCTGCTCAGACATGATTTGCCATCACCTCGTCAACTGATTTGCCACGTTTGATCGCCACCGACTCAGGCGAAGCCATGGACTCCAGACCCTTGATCGTCGCCCGCACCAGATTGATGGCATTGTTGGAGCCATTGCTCTTGGCCAGTACGTCACGAATGCCGACCGCTTCCAGCACGGCGCGCATGGCGCCGCCGGCGATGACACCGGTACCGCCTGATGCCGGTTGCATGTAGATGCGCGAACCGCTGTGTGCAGCCTTGATCGGGTGCCACAAGGTGCCATCCTTCAGCTGTACCTTGATCATGTTGCGGCGTGCTTTTTCCACCGACTTCTGGATTGCGGCCGGCACTTCACGAGCCTTGCCATAACCGAAGCCGACGGTGCCGTCACCATCACCCACCACGCTCAATGCGGTAAAGCCGAACTGGCGACCACCCTTGACCACTTTGGCAACGCGATTCACGGCGACCAGCTTTTCGATCATGCCGTCGTTGTTGTCCATATGCTTTGCAGACATAGAATTGACCCTGCGAATAAATTAAATTAAAACTTCAAGCCGGCTTCACGAGCGGCATCGGCGAGTTCCTTGATGCAGCCGTGATAGGCAAATCCGGAACGGTCAAAAGCCACCTGCTCCACACCGGCCTGCTTGCCGCGCTCGGCAATGGCCTTGCCGACCGCAGCTGCGGCCGCCTTGGAACTGGTGCTGCTGAGACCTTCGCGCACGTCCTTTTGCAAGGTCGAGGCAGCGGCCAGCACGCGGCCACCTTCGGCAGCAATGATTTGCGCATAAAAATGACGTCCGCTGCGATGCACGCTGAGCCGGGTCACGCCGAGACGGCTGATCTGAGACCGGGTCTTGCGTGCGCGACGCATTCTTGCAATTTTCTTGTTCAGCATTTCTGTGCTCTCCTGGTATTCCTAAGCGCTGCGGGCAATACGGCTGTCATCAAGCCTTCTTGGCTTCCTTCATGATGACGCGCTCACCGGCATAACGAACACCCTTGCCCTTGTACGGCTCGGGTGGACGATAGGCGCGAATGTTGGCGGCAACCTGACCGACCTGTTGTTTGTCAATGCCGCGCACGACCACTTCGGTCTGGCTTGGCGTTTCAATGGTAATGCCATCCGGAGCAATGAATTCCACCGGATGCGACAGGCCCAGGCTCAAATTCAGCTGCTGGCCCTGCATCTGCGCACGATAACCGACGCCACGCAGCTCCAGCTTGCGCTCGAAACCATCGGTGACACCGGTCACCATGTTGCCCAGCAGTGCCCGGATGGTGCCCTGCAGGGCATGGTTTTTGTCATCGGTGGCGTTCACGCTGAGCACGCCATCGTTGTTCTCGACCGAAATGCCTTCCGGCAGATTCAGTTCCAGGCTGCCCTTGCTGCCTTTGACCTTGACCGTGGCACCCTGCTGGCTGAATTCCACCGCCTGCGGCAATGGCAACGGGTTTTTTGCAATTCTAGACATGTTTCAATCTCCTCAATGTGCCGTCGATCAGGCGACGATGCACAGCACTTCGCCACCGACACCTTTCTGTCGGGCCGCAGCATCGGTCATGATGCCACCTGAGGTGCTGACAATCGCCACACCCAGACCGCTGAGCACACGCGGCAGTTCGTCCTTGCCGCGATAATTGCGCAGACCGGGCCGGCTGACGCGCTGGATGCGATCAATCACACCGCGACCCTGCATGTACTTCAGCTCTATGGTCAGCGTCGGCTTGCCATCGTTGTCGATGACCTTGTAGTCGACGATGTAGCCTTCCTGTTTCAGCACTGCAGCAATTCCGGCCTTGATCTTGGAGGCCGGCATGCTGACGGTTTTCTTGGCTACTGCCTGAGCATTGCGGATACGTGTCAGCATATCTGCAATTGGATCATTCATACTCATCGCGTTGTCCTGTTCACAATCGTGTTAGCGGAATCTGTGGTCAGCCATGACCGCAAAACCATGTTCGTCTCGTTGTTACCAGCTGGCCTTGCGCAGGCCCGGCACGTCACCGCGCATGGCGGCTTCACGCAGCTTGTTGCGTCCCAGACCGAAGCGGCGGTAATAGCCGCGCGGACGTCCGGTCACCTGGCAGCGGTTGCGCTGTCTGACCTTGCTGGAATCGCGCGGCAGCGAAGACAGCGCCTTGATCGCAGCCATCTTCTCTTCAAACGGCGTTTCCGGGTTCTTGATCAGTGTGGTCAGCTCGCTGCGTCTGGTGGCGTATTTCTCCACCAGCTTGGTGCGTTTGACTTCACGGGCGATCATTGATTTCTTGGCCATGTTCTGTTCCTGTTAGCGTTGACGAAACGGGAAACCGAAAGCGGCCAGCAATGCCTGCGCCTCGGCGTCACTCTGTGCGGTGGTGGTGATGGCGATGTCCATGCCACGGATCGCACTGATCTCGTCAAAATTGATTTCCGGAAAAATCGTCTGTTCGGTGACGCCCATATTGTAATTGCCACGACCATCGAACGATTTCGCGTTCAGACCGCGGAAATCGCGCACGCGCGGCAGCGCCACGTTGACCAGACGATCAACAAATTCATACATGCGCTCGGCACGCAGCGTGACTTTGGCACCGACCGGGTAGCCGTCGCGGATCTTGAAGCTGGCCACCGATTTACGTGCCTTGGTCACCACCGGCTTCTGTCCGGTAATTCTGGCCAGCTCGTCCACTGCCTGTTCCAGCACCTTTTTGTCGGTGGTGGCTTCACCCAGGCCCATGTTGATGGTGACCTTGGTCAAGCGGGGAACCTGCATCGGGTTCTTGTAACCGAACTTCTCGGTCAGTTGCGGCGCAACCTGTTCCTTGTGCATCTGCTGCAGTCTGCTCATGATGGTTTACCTTAAATGTCCACTACTTCGCCGTTGGAACGGAATACCCGAACCTTGCGGCCGTCGTCCAGCGTCTTGAATGACACGCGGTCACCGCGACCCAGCTGCGGGTTGTACAACATGACGTTGGAGACATGAATCGGTGCCTCTTTGTCAATGATCCCGCCAGGCTGCTGACGGTTGGGATCCGGCTTGGTGTGCCGTTTCACCATGTTGACGTTTTCCACCAGCAGGCGATCTTCGTCCAGCACCCGCAGGACGTTGCCACGGTTGCCTTTGCTGCGCCCGGTGGTCACAATCACTTCATCGCCTTTGCGTATTCTTTTCATCGTAGTCTCCGCATCCCTGTTACAGCACTTCTGGTGCCAGCGAGATGATTTTCATGAATTTTTCGGTACGAAGCTCGCGCGTGACCGGCCCGAAAATGCGGGTTCCGATCGGCTCAAGCTTGGCGTTCAGCAGCACCGCAGCGTTGCCATCAAAACGAATCAGCGAACCGTCACGCCGACGTACGCCCTTGGCGGTGCGCACGACCACAGCGTTGTAGACTTCGCCTTTCTTCACCTTGCCGCGCGGAATGGCATCCTTGACCGTCACTTTGATGACGTCACCGATGCCGGCGTAGCGACGCTTGGAGCCGCCCAGCACCTTGATGCACTGCAGGCGGCGGGCACCACTGTTGTCGGCTGCCGCAAGATTGGATTGCATCTGAATCATGTCACTACTCCTGCAGCTTATCTGGCACGTTCAACAATATCGATCACTTTCCAGGCCTTGGTCTTGGAAAGCGGGCGACAACTGGCCACACGCACGGTATCACCGGCATGGCATTCGTTGTTCTCGTCGTGCGCGTGCACTTTGGTGTCACGCGTAATGTACTTGCCATACAGCGGATGTTTCACGCGCCGCTGCAGACGCACGGTCACGGTCTTGTCCATCTTGTCGCTGATGACCACACCAACCCGGCTGCGCACCACATCAACATGGCTGTCGGCAACAGCTTCGCGGCTGTCGGCACTGGCAGTGGCTTCTGTCACTTCACTCATGCTTGCTCTCCGGCGGCATCAGCCGATGCGGCCTGTTGTGCAGACCCCTGATCTGTAGACAATCGGGTCTGCATGGTTTTTACCCTGGCAATGTCACGACGCAACTGGCGCATCGCTGCAGTGTTGGTCAATTGACCGCTGCCATGCTGCATGCGGGTCTTGAACTGCTCGCCGCGCAGATCGTTGAGAATCTGCTGCAGTTGCTGCGCATCCTTGTTTTTCAAATCTTCAAATTTCATCACATCACCGTGCGATTGACAAAAGTGGTTTTGACCGACAGCTTGGCTGCAGCCAGCGTGAACGCCTGCCGCGCCACGTCTTCACTGACGCCTTCGATCTCATACAGCATGCGGCCAGGCTGAATCGGGGCAACCCAGTATTCAACGTTGCCCTTGCCTTTGCCCATGCGCACTTCGATGGGCTTTTTCGTGATCGGCTTGTCCGGAAACACGCGGATCCACAATTTGCCACCACGCTTCACGTGACGGGTGATGGCACGACGGGCAGCCTCGATCTGGCGCGCCGTGATCTGGCCGCGCGTGGTCGCCTTGAGTCCGAATTCACCGAAGCTCACCTGATTGCCGACCTGGGCCAGACCGCGGTTGCGGCCCTTGTGGGTCTTGCGGAACTTGGTTCTTTTGGGCTGTAACATCTCTAATCTCCTGTCCTGTCGCCTGGCTTAACGATTGGCCCGGCGTGCGCCGGACTGCTCTTCCTTGCCAGCCTGTTCAAGGTCGAAAATCTCACCTTTGTAGACCCATACCTTGACGCCCAGCACACCGTAAGTGGTGTGTGCCTCGATCACGCCATAGTCGACGTCGGCACGCAGCGTGTGCAGCGGAACCTGGCCTTCGCGGTACCATTCGGTGCGAGCAATGTCGGCACCATTGAGACGACCGGAGACACTGACCTTGATGCCCAGAGCACCCAGACGCACGGCACTGCCCACCGCGCGCTTCATGGCACGGCGGAACATGACACGCTTTTCCAACTGTGCGGCAATGCCTTCGGCGATCAGCCTGGCATCCAGCTCCGGCTTGCGGATTTCCGCCACACTGATGGTCGCCGGCACGCCAGCGATGGCGGAGACTTCCTTGCGCAGACGCTCGATGTCCTCACCTTTTTTGCCGATCACGATGCCGGGCCGCGCAGTGTGCACGGTGATGTTCATGGCCTTGGCCGGGCGCTCGATGTGGACGCGGCTGATGGCGGCATCCTGCAGCCGTTTGTGAATGAATTCACGCACGCGGATGTCCTCATTGAGGTTGCGCGCATATTCACGCTTGCCGGCGAACCATTTGGCATTCCAGTCTTTGGAGATGCCAAGGCGAATACCTGTTGGGTGTACTTTCTGTCCCATCTGCTTAAGCCTTATTGTTCGGCCACAGCCACAGTGATGTGGCTGGTGCGTTTCAGAATGCGGTTATAACGACCCTTCGCACGCGGCATACCACGCTTCAGGGTTGGGCCCTCGTCCACGAAAATGGTCGAGATGCTCAATTCGTCGATGTCCGCGCCGCGATTGTTTTCGGCATTGGCCACTGCCGACAGCAGCACCTTGCGCACGATCTGGGCAGCCTTTTTATCGCTGAACTTCAGCAACTGCTCGGCTTTTTCCACCGGCATACCGCGCACCTGGTCTGCCACCAGACGTACTTTCTGGGCCGAAATCCGGGCACCCCGGAGCACTGCTTTGGTTTCCATATTCATGTCCTTTAGCCTGTTACTTGGCCTTGCGGTCACCGGAGTGACCCTTGAAAGTCCGGGTGGCTGCGAATTCACCAAGTTTGTGACCAACCATGTTTTCGTTGATCAGCACCGGCACATGCTGTCTGCCGTTGTGGATCGCGATGGTCAGCCCGACCATGTCCGGCAGGATCATGGAACGACGCGACCAGGTCTTGATCGGTTTCTTGGAGTTGCTGGCCACGGCATCATCCACTTTCTTCAGCAGATGGTGATCAACAAAGGGTCCTTTACGTAATGAACGAGGCATAACTGCTTAACCTATGGTTACTTCTTGCCGGCACCGCGACGACGTACAATCATGTCATCGGTGCGTTTGTTTTTACGGGTCTTGTAGCCTTTCGTCGGCACACCCCACGGGGTCACCGGATGACGACCACCAGAGGTACGGCCTTCACCGCCACCATGTGGATGGTCCACCGGGTTCATGACCACACCACGCACCGTCGGGCGCTTGCCCATCCAGCGTTTGCGGCCAGCCTTGCCGAGTTTGGCCAGACTGTGTTCGGTGTTGGACACTTCACCCAGGGTGGCACGGCACTGGGCCAATACCTTGCGCATTTCACCCGAGCGCAGACGCAACGTGGCATACATGCCCTCACGCGCAACCAGCTGGGCCGAGGCGCCGGCGCTGCGCACCAACTGGGCACCCTTGCCTGGCTTCATTTCCACGCAGTGCACGGTTGAGCCCACCGGGATGTTGCGCAACGGCAGCGTGTTACCGACCTTGATCGGAGCACGGGCACCACTGATCACCTGGTCGCCGGCACGCAGCTTGTTGGGGGCCACGATGTAGCGGCGCTCACCGTCTGCATAGACCAGCAGGGCAATGTGGGCGGTGCGGTTGGGATCGTATTCAACCCGTTCCACACGTGCCTGGATGCCGTCCTTGTCACGGACAAAATCGATCTTGCGGTAGCGCTGCTTGTGACCGCCACCCTGATGCCGGGTGGTGATGCGACCGTTGTTGTTGCGTCCGCCATTGCGGGTCTGTTTTTCAACCAGCGGCTCATACGGCGCACCTTTGTGCAGATGATCATGCTTGATCTGCACCAGTCCGCGGCGGCCGGGCGTGGTCGGTTTGGATTTCAAAATCGCCATGCTATTGCTCCTCAGGCCTGTTCGCCATCGATCAGGTCGATGCTTTGTCCGTCCGCCAGTCGCACATAGGCCTTTTTCCAGGCATTGCGCGCGCCGGGGCGGCCGCGAAAACTTTTGCGCTTGGCCGGCATGCTCACCACCGTGACATCGCGCACGCTGACTTCAAACAGTGCTTCGACGGCCTGGCGGATGTCTTTCTTGCTGGCGCTGGTGGCGACTTCAAACACATACTGGTTGCTGTCAGCACTCACCCGTGCGGTCTTTTCGGACACGTGCGGGCGGCGCACCACGTTGTACAGTGATTCCCTGATCATGCCAGCCACTCCTCGATTTGATTGATCGCGTCAACGGTCATCACCACGGTCGATGCCTGCACCAGGCTGACCGGATCCAGATCACTGACGTCCACGGTATAGACACCGGGAATGTTTCTGGCAGCCAGATAGACATGTTCCGGCGTGCTGGTGCTGACCAGCATGCAATGGCCCACGCCCAGCTGCTCCAGGAACGCCTGCATGGCACTGGTCTTGGGTGCGTCCACGGCGAAATCCTTGACCACCAGCAGGCGCTGCTGTCGGATCAGTTCGGACAGAATCGAACGCATGGCACCGCGATACATCTTGCGGTTGACCTTCTGCTTGAAGTTTCTTGGCCGGGCAGCGAAAGTCACCCCACCACTGCGCCACAGCGGCCCATAACGGGTGCCGGCGCGGGCGTTGCCGGTGCCTTTCTGCTTGAATGGCTTGCGGTTGCTGCCGCGCACATCTGAGCGGGATTTCTGCGCCTTGGTGCCGGCACGGCCACCAGCCTGATAGGCCACGACGACCTGATGCACCAGAGCCTCAGAAAAATCCCTCGCAAACACGGCATCAGAAACCTTGATGCTGCTGTCTGCGCCGGTAATTGCCATATCCATTCTGCTAACTCCTTAATGCTTCTGCGCGGTACGCACAATGACGTGACCGCCCTTGCTGCCGGGCACCGCGCCTTTGATCAACAGCAGCGAACGGGCTTCGTCGACGCTGACGATCTCAAGATTTTTCACTGTGGTGCGTTCACTGCCCATATGGCCGGCCATTTTTTTGCCTTTGAACACGCGTCCCGGGGTCTGGCACTGGCCAATGGAACCCGGCGCACGATGCGACAGCGAGTTGCCGTGGGTGGCATCCTGCATGCGGAAATTGTGCCGCTTGATGACACCGGCAAAGCCCTTGCCTTTGCTGACACCGGTCACCAGCACCTTCTGGCCAACCTCGAACTGGGTCACGCTGAGCTCGCTGCCGACCTGCAGATCAGCCAGATCATCCACGCGCAGTTCCCAACAACCTTCACCGGGACTGACATCGCGACTGGCGAAGTGTCCGGACAGCGGCTTGTTCACCGCAGACGGCTTGCGCGTGCCCACGGTAACCTGCACGGCGCTGTAGCCATCGTTGTCGGGCGTCTTCAACTGGGCAATGCGGTTGGGCGCGGCTTCCACCACGGTCACCGGTACACTGGTGCCGTCTTCCTGGAACACGCGTGTCATGCCGCGCTTTCTGCCTATGATTCCAATATTCATTTCATTCACTCATCTGTTTTGTGATGACATGCCAGCTCAGGAGAGCTGGATCTGCACATCAACGCCAGCGGCAAGATCAAGCTTCATCAGCGCATCAACAGTCTTGTCGTTGGGATCAAGGATGTCCATGAGGCGCTTGTGCGTGCGCATTTCATACTGGTCGCGTGCGTCCTTGTTGACGTGCGGTGAAATCAGTACGGTATAGCGCTCGATGCGGGTAGGCAGCGGGATTGGCCCACTCACTTGCGCACCGGTGCGTTTCGCCGTGTCGACGATCTCCTGGGCGGAACGATCAATCAACTTGTGATCGAACGCCTTGAGTCTGATGCGAATTTTCTGCTCGGCCATTGTCTACTCCAAACCTTTATCGAGAGCCTGTCTCATGAATCACTGAATGTCTGTCTGTGGCTGCTGGTGCAGGCTCAGGCGATGATCTTGCTGACCACGCCGGCGCCCACGGTACGACCGCCTTCACGAATCGCAAAGCGCACGCCGTCTTCCATCGCGATCGGTGCAATCAGTTCCACCGTCATCTGGATGTTGTCACCCGGCATCACCATCTCCACGCCCTCAGGCAGGTCCACGGCGCCGGTGACGTCGGTGGTGCGGAAGTAAAACTGCGGCCGGTAGCCTTTCAGAAACGGCGTGTGACGTCCGCCTTCTTCCTTGCTCAGCACGTATACTTCGGCTTCAAATCGGGTGTGCGGGGTGATGCTGCCCGGCTTCGCCAGTACCTGACCACGCTCCACGTCTTCGCGCTTGGTGCCGCGCAGCAACAGACCCACGTTGTCGCCAGCACGGCCTTCGTCCAGCAGCTTGCGGAACATTTCCACGCCGGTCACAATCGTCTTGGTGGTGTCGTGGATGCCGACAATCTCGACTTCCTCGCCCACCTTGATGATGCCGCGCTCGATGCGTCCGGTGACCACGGTGCCACGTCCGGAGATCGAGAACACGTCTTCGATCGGCATGAGGAAGTTCTTCTCGGTGTCGCGCTCGGGCTCGGGTATGTAGCTGTCCAGCGCTTCCACCAGCTTGATGATCGACGGCACGCCGATGTCTGAGGTGTCGCCTTCCAGTGCCTTCAGCGCCGAGCCGGTGATGATCGGGGTGTCGTCGCCAGGGAAATCGTAGCTGGACAAACGCTCGCGCACTTCCGTCTCCACCAGCTCCAGCAGCTCTTCGTCATCGACCATGTCGGCCTTGTTCAGGTACACCACGATGTAGGGTACGCCAACCTGGCGCGCCAGCAGAATGTGCTCGCGGGTTTGCGGCATCGGGCCGTCCGCCGCCGAACACACCAGGATCGCGCCGTCCATCTGCGCCGCGCCGGTGATCATGTTCTTGACGTAGTCGGCATGACCCGGGCAGTCCACGTGGGCGTAGTGACGGTTGTCGGATTCGTATTCCACGTGCGCGGTGGCAATGGTGATGCCGCGTGCACGCTCTTCCGGCGCATTGTCAATCTGATCGTAGGCTCTGAATTCACCACCACGGGCTTCTGCGCAGACCTTCGTCAGCGCTGCCGTCAGCGTGGTCTTGCCGTGGTCAACGTGACCAATCGTGCCGACGTTGACGTGCGGCTTGGAACGTTCAAATTTTGCCTTGGACATGGT
>JAHJQV010000059.1 GCA_018819105.1 Gammaproteobacteria bacterium | reverse complement strand
GTATGACGTTTGCAGCAAGCAATTCTCTCACCTGCCGGGATAAAAAAACTCTTGGAGAAAACCGGCCGGTGACTGCCCGTTTCCGGCCATTGTCTTTGCATGCATCAAACGTATACGAGGTAATTTGAAATGAAGATGACCATGAAACAGGCCCTGGTGGCGACGCTGCTGCTGGCACTGGCCAGCATCGGAACCGCGCAGGCACAGATTGATGTCGACGTGGACATTGATGTCGGCTCGATCACTATCCTCTACGCACTCAGCGACATCAGCGTCAACATCGACGACACCGCGCTGGGACAGCTGTTCACTCCAGCCGGTTGTACGGCAGCCACTGTCGGTACCGACTGTGATGAAGGCACTGCCAGCGGCAATGCCACCGTCAACAGCGGCGCGCTGGAATTTGCCGGTGGCATCACTCCGGGTGCTTTGGCCAATGTCAATGCGGTACCGCTGACGCTGCAGAACGTCTGGGCCGTGCGTGCCATTGGCGGCACCAGCACCAACACCACGGTGGCAGCGGCCATCAGCGGTGCCAACAGCACGCTGACCGGTCCGAATTCTTCCCAGATCGTGGTCAGCGGTCTCAGCGTTCCCGGCGGTACCATAGCCGATCCGGGTCTGGGCACTCCGACTTCCGGCAACGTCACCATGTCGCTGGATCTCAGTGGCGTGACCTCAGATGGCGTGCACGATGGCGGTGCCCTGCTGTACACCATCGAAGTGACTGGCACCTGATCACATCGGCGTAGCCCGGACCGCATCCCAGGCTGTCGACCGACTCGGTCGGCAGCTGTTTTGCACCGTGCGCAAGCTCCGACTCTCTGTGCCTGCTCCACGACTGCCCAGCATGATCAGGTTATCCCCGACTATTGTGCTCATCTGCCTGTTGGCAACACTTGGTAGCATGCCTGTGATTGCACAATCCGACAGCGCGTTTTTTGACAGTGGCAGCGGCCAGATCGGCCAACAGGCCGAGGCGCAGACAGTGCAACTGCTGTTGCTGGATCAACCGCGACTGCGTCTGCCGGCGGTGAGCACGCTTGAACTAGCCGGGGCTCCGGAACAGCGCCTGGGCGCGATGACTGCCAGTGCACAGGTTCAGGGGCGCGGTCTCAGCGTGCAGGGACAGCTGAACATCCCGCAACTGACGCCATTCATCTATCGCGATATCCCCATGCTGTGGGAGTTGCGCGTTCCGCCAGGTCGCAGCTTCGGCCGCAGCAGTGAGCCGGTCACGGTCAGCTGGCAGTCCGCCATGGCCAATGACCGCCTGGCACCGGGGGCACAGGTTCGGGTCACGCCGTGGGTGCAACAGCGTCGGGTCGAGCGCGATGGCTGGCAGGTGATCGCCGGTGGTGTGCGGCTGCAGATTCCGGTGGAACTGCTGGAAGCGGCAGCGAGCGATGGCAGTCTGCGCGGACGTCTGCTGATTGATTATTTGAATTTCTGATTGCCTGTTATCGAGTTAACCAGCGCCATGTACATCATCCCCATGCAACACCTCAAGGAATCAGTCGGCACAGCAAGCCGCGTTGTGCTGTTTCTGCTGCTGCTATGCCCGCTGCTGGGTCAGGCGCAAATCGGTGTGTCGCCACGCATGCTGGTGGTCAATCTGGATGAGCAGCCACGCGGACACAGTTTTCGCCTGCTGAACATGTCCGAGCGTGATGTCGAGGTCGAGGTGTCGTTGGCCAACTGGACCATGGATGAGCAGAATCAGCCCGTGGTGATTGCACCGGAACCGGATTCACTGGATCAGTGGCTGATTGTCAATCCACTGCGCTTTTCCGTTCCTGCCGGACAATCACAAACGGTGCGCCTGGCGTTCCGTCCACAGCAGCAGCTGGCGGCGGGAGAGTACCGCAGCATGCTGTATTTCACCCAGATCGTGGACCCGGAAACAGAAGACACGGCGATGTTTCGTTCCAGGTTCCGCATTGGTGCGGCAATCTATGCCCACACCGGTGCCAACATAGAAGATCTGACAACAGGTGACTTTGCACTGCGCAGCGATGTGGCCAGTCCGGCGTTGTTGCTCGACGTGGACAATCGCGGCAACCGCCATCTGCGTATGGATGGTGTGTGGAGTCTGTGGCACCGTGACGCCTATCCGGGTGACGACGGCTGGCGACTGGACAGTGCCATGCTGCGGCCGGACGCAGCCTTGCCCGATGGCATGCTGGCGCTTGGCAAGCTGAGTTCCACGCCGGTGCTGCCGGGCACCCAACGCACGCTGGTGACAGGTCTGGATCTGCCGCCAGCCGAGCAGCGCCAGTGGCCGCTGGACGTGTTGCTGGTGGTGCAGGGCAGACTTGGTGAGCAGCAATTGCAGCAGCGCATCGAGTTGCCGGCAGCCAGCCTGTTCAGCGCGCAGGCAAAGCGGCAGCAAGATCAAGACGGCGGCTAAATCGCCCCGTGCCGGCCACACCAGTTCATGCTCATCAGCTCAGGCATGCGATCTGTGCTGCTGCTCCTGCTGGGGCTGCTGCAGCTGCCCTTGCTGGCTGCACCGCTGCAGACCGCAACGCGCTGGTCCGGAGCCAGTCCGGAACTGTTCATTGTGCCTTTGCTGATCAATGACCGGGAAGAGCGCGGAGAATTGATTCTCGCACTGGACCAGTCCAGCGGTGCCGAATACATCGAAATCGAAGCCTTTGCTGCGGCGCTCAATATCGGCCTCAGCAGCGGCATCGATGATGGCGTGCACAGTCTGCAGTTGCAGACACCGATCGGTACCGCCCTGATCCCCACCGCGGCGGTGCGTGAGCTGGATGGGCGCAGCATGGTGCTGCTGCCGGTACTGGCAGAGCGGCTTGCCAGTCCGCTTGAGTTTGATCGTCAGCAGTTTGCCCTGAGCATGTCACCAGCCTGGTCCTTGCGCCAGCCGCTGGATCCGCAGGAGATCGTGCAGCCGCAGGTGCAGGCCGACATTACTGCGGGCGCGGCCAATGTGTCATTTCTGCGCAATGAAGTCCTGCATCGTGATGATCGCAATGCCAGCACCACTTCCATCATTACCGACACCGGCGGCAGTCTGGCCGGTGGATTCTGGCAGGCACGGGTGCGCGACTACATCGAATCCGATCCATTTATCGAGGACTACGCCTGGGTGCGCGACAGCGGTAACAAACGTTATTTCATCGGCAACCAGACCACCTCCCTGAACACCCTGTTGGGTGGGTTCGAATTTACCGGTGCTCAGCTGGTGCTGACCAACCGCGACATCGGCCTGTTCACTGACGGTCTCGGCCAGAGCCAGTTCATCGGCAACCAGCGTGGCTCGATACGCACCTTCATTGGCGAAGGCCCGCCCGGTGGGCAGGCCCAGCTGCGCATCGAAAACCGGGTCATCGCCAGCGACGTGATTTCACTGGACGGGCGCTTCGAATTCCGCGATGTGGTGCTGCCCAGCGGCGGCGTGGTGCAGATCGAAGTCTGGGTGTTCGAGCGCGGCAATGAGGGCTCACCGGTGGAGGTCATCGATTTCAGTGGCTTCAACACCAACCAGACCCTGCCGGCCAGGGCCATGCTGCTGCGCACCGGCTTCGGGGTGGATGAAAATCTGCTCGAAGCGCAGTCCGGGCAGACTGATCTGGCTGCATTCATGGATGTGCAGTATGCGCTCAACGACCGCTTCACGGCGCAGGCCATATATCAGCGCCAGAACAACATCGACACCGGCATGGCCGGTGTGCAGGCCAATTTCGACACGCTGGGTTTCGTCTCGGCCCAGGTGGCACAGGCAGATGGGCTGACCGGCTGGCGGGTGGAGCTGGACAATCGTCAGCAGCACCTGTTCTGGCGCGGTTTCGCGCAGCGCACACCGCGCGGCTGGCAGGGTGTTGATGATCGCCTGGATGATGCCTTTGCCGAAGTCGGTTATCGTTTCAATGAGCGTTGGCAGGCATCGTTGATCGGGCGCGATTTCAACACCGATCAGCGCAGTTTTGATTTTTTGCTGCCGGGGCTGGAATGGCGTCCCAATATGCAGTGGCTGTTGCGTGCCAGGCCGGATTTTGATGGCGATTACACCGTGCAGGCGTTCTGGCGTCCTGATCGCAGCAATGACCTCAGCGGCATCTTCAATGAGGATGAGTCGATCCTGCAGTGGGTGCATCAGTTCAACCTGCGTGACAACCTGTTTCTGCAGCTGTCGGATCGTGCTCAAGCCGGTGAGCGGGTGGCGCTGACCTGGCGACGTGCGGCGCTGGGCACCGGCAGCCTGGGCTGGGCGGTGGGGGCACTGGCGGGGAACGATACCTTCGGCTTTCTGCTGCAGGCCGATTATGAATTCACGCCGGGGTTGCGCGCCCGTGTCGAGGCTTTGCGCGATCCATTCTCGGCCGCTTTCGAACAGTCCGCAGACACCGTGTTCACTTTGAGCCTGGTGGCCGATTTCAACCTGGCCGGTGGGGTGACCCGTGGTGCATTCCGCCGCGCCCTGGTGGATCGCGGGGTGATCGCCGGCAGCATACGTCTGCCGCAGAGCGCTGCGCTGCAGGGCTTTTCACTGGAGGATGTGGCCATCATGGTGGATGGTCAGGTGCACACGCGCACGGAAGCGGACGGCAGTTTTGCCATCCAGTTCATGCCACCGGGTCTGTACCGGGTCAAGCTGGATCTGGACGGCCTGCCACTGGAGCTGCAGCCGGTCAAGGACCAGTTCTGGGTCAAGGTCAGTGCCGGTGCTGTCAGTCGGGTCGATTTCGACACCGAACTGCAACTGGGCTTCGCCGGTCAGCTGCGCGGTGTTGACGGTTGCGGTCTGGCGCAGCAGACGCTGGCTCTGCTCAACAGCGATGGGGCCGTGCTGCGACTGCTGCAGAGCAACCGCTTCGGATTTTATCGCGCCGACGGACTGGCTCCTGGCGATTATCGCCTGCAATGGCAGGCCGCCCCGGAGCAGGGCATCGGCATAACCCTGCGCGAGAGCTTTGTTTTCGGGCAGAATATCAGTACCGGTCAGCGGTGTCCGGTCATGGAGGATGAAGAATGAATCAGCGGCAGAATCAGCGGCACTGGCATCAACGTGAACTGAACCCTGCCCGGCTGTTGGGCTTGCTGCTGCTGGGTGTATCCGGCAGTGTCGCGGCCCAGCTGTTGCCCAACGGTGGTTTCGAAAACGGACTGACCGGCTGGACGCCTGGCTTTCAGCAACGCGCTGAGAGCGTGACCGCAGCGATGTTTCCCGGCAACCCGCCACAACCTCCTGAGGGCCAGCGCATGGCGCTGTTGAGCACCGGTCCGGGCAACGTGTTCGGCACCAGCCAGGACATCGATGGCAATGGTGTCAATGAAGATGACATCACCACGCTGGATACCACGCTGGTGTTCAATTTTGCCCCCGCCGTGCTGCGTTTTGACTGGGCTTTCGCCACTGCCGAGGCGAACCAGCCGAATCAGTTCGACGATGTTTTCGGTCTGCTGCTGAACAATCAGTTCGTGTTCACCGGTAGCGTCAACAAGCCCGGCGGTGGTTCACCGTTTCCCGATGCACCGCCGGCGCTGCCTCCGGGCGTGGTGGTCAACAGCCCCGGTGTCACCGACAACTCCAGTTATGGCGATGGCATTTCGGTGTTTTCCAGTGCCTGTGTGGACATCCCTGGGGCAATCAATGGCAGCAACAGCATACCGTTGCGGTTCTTTGTTGCCGATCAGGCCGACAACGCCTTTGACTCCGGCCTGCTGATCGACAATGTGCGGGTGGACGATTCCTGTGTGGATGCAGCCGAGGTGAGTCTGCAGCAACTGACCCTGACCACCGCAGCGGTCGATGTCGAGGTGAAGAACGGTGGTCTGGTGCAGCGCTTTGCCGCCAGTCGCAGACCGGTGAGCAGCAGCGATGGCAGTGTGGTGGCGTTTGTTTCCAGTGCCGACCTGAGCGGCGACAACCCGTTTCTGATCGAGCAGATCTATGCCCGGAGCGGCGCCACCACGCAACGGCTGACGGCGTTTGGCAACAACACCGACAGCGAAGTGATCCAGGGGCTGGACATAGCCCGTGGCGGTCGCTGGCTGACGGTGGCGGCGCGTGCCACGGCGGGTGACAATCTGGAGATCTACCGCATCGACCGCAACAACGGCAGCGTGCAGCAGATCACCAGCACCACGGCCTGCGACAACCGTTCACCATCGATCAACAACGATGGCAGCGGCATTGCCTTTCTCAGCACCTGCCCGGCGTTTCTGAACAATGGCGGCAGCAATCCGAAGGTTGTGATCTGGAACAACGGCAGCTTCATCAACAGCAACGGGGCCAGCAGCTGCCGTGATTTCGCCCCGGCGATCAACGGCAACAACAACCGCCGCTACACCGCGTTTGCCTCCAACTGCAACCACGGCGGGCAAAACCCGGCCGCCACCATGCGTGTGTTCCGCTTCGACCGCAACAATGGCAACTTCGCCCTGGTGGACACCCAGGCGGTGGCCGCCAGCGATGTGGTGGACATCAACAGCAATGGTGTGCTGATCGCCTATGTTGGCAGCGATGGCAGCGGTAATCTGACAGCATTTCGACGTGACATGGGGCAGGCACAGCCGCTGGCGGTTGGCAGTAGCGACGCCCTGTTGCCGGTGATCGGTGTGCGCATCATTGACGAAAACGATGGCAATGACATGGCGTTGGAACGCCTGGACATACTGGCCGGAGGCAGCTCCACGTTGTGGCATGTGGATGTTGTCACCCAGATCGGCACAGCATTGGGTGCCGGCAGTCTGGACGGCGGCTTCAGCATCGCCCGCGATGGCAACGTCCGCTGGATGCATTTTGCCAGCAACGACGATTTGCTCAGCCAGAACCCGGACCAGAACCCGGAGATCTACAGCGCGAGGATTGAGCCATGAGCAGCTACCGTCAACGTTGTGATCATATCGGCAGCATGGCCGCGAGCCTGCTGCCGTCAGCCCTGACCCTGCTTGCCCTGTCCGTGCTGGTGACAGCAGTGCAGGCGCAGCAGCGACCAGCCATCGATTTTGCCGCTGACCGCTTCGGTTACCAACTCGGCAGCGGAGCACAGTGTCAGTCGCAGTGGGTCGACAGCAGTGCCGGGCAGACTCTGGTGCTGCAGCCGGCCAGCGCAGAGGTCGCTGCCAGCGACGATGGCGGTGCGCTCGTGACGCTGCCCTGGGCATTTGAATACTACCAGCAACTGGCGGCACAACTGGTGGTTTCCAGCAATGGCTATGTCAGTTTTGCTGACAGCCTGCAGGCTGACAATGGCGGTGATTTCAGCAACGACTGCAGTCTGCCGGCGGTGCCGGACAACAATGCCACGGCGGCCGGTCGCATCATGGTCTGGCATGATGATCTGCGTGCAGACAATGGCAGTCTGACGGCAGCAGAATTTGCTGATTGCCCGCGTCCGGGCAGATTGCCCGGCGACGCCTGCAGCGTCATCTCCTGGCAGAACTGGGGGGTGCTCGATGGCGTCGCCGACGGCGTGGATTTTCAGTTGCTGCTGTACCGGCGCGCGCGCGATGTGGTCATGCAGTATGGCAGCGTGTTGCCGGACAGCAGCTCGGCCACCATCGGCATGCAGCAGCAGCAGTTGCTGACGGCAGTGAATGCCGCCTGCAATGTTGCTGTGGCCGTGTCGCCGGGCGCAACCCTGTGCCTGCAGCACCCGTTGCCACCGCAAACGCTGTTTCGTGATGGCATGGAAACCGGTCTGCTGGCTGCCCAGCCGGAGCTGTAGCCGTCAGCAGAGCTTTCTGGAAGTCAGCACATCCGGTGATTGAGCCGCTCCCACTGGCGCAACAGCTGCAGTTTGGCCAGACAGTCGTCACTGACCGCATCAGCACTCGATTGCCAGGCTGCCAGCAGACGCGACTCATGCCGCTGGCGATAAGCACTGGGCAGTTGTTGCAGGCAATCTTCCAGCTCGGCCACCAGATTCTGATGGGCGCTGGCGGTCATGTCAGCGCTGTGCAGCATGGCGGTTTCGCTGGTCGCAGCGATGGCAGACGGCTGTGTGCGGATGATTTCCACATGTGCCGGGTTGACGCTGTCACGGTCAGGCTTGGCAGCGATCTGCCCGGCGAGTCCGCTCTGCTGCAGTCCGCTGATACTGATGCTCATGCGCACTTCGATCGCGCGAGTTGAGCCGCTAAAGTGGACCCCAGATTCTGGACAGTAGTTTAAGCTACGTTCCGAGGTTTGAGGAGCAGAAGAATGAGTGAGACAAAGAGACGCAAGTCCTACCCCCCGGCTTTCAAGGCAAAGATCGGCCTTGAAGCGCTCAAGGGTG
>JAHJQV010000058.1 GCA_018819105.1 Gammaproteobacteria bacterium | reverse complement strand
GCCGGCTGGCTGAAGACACTGACGTTGTAGGTCGAGCCATCGTCCAGTGCGGTGGCAAAGCTGAAGCTGCCATCGGCGCCGATGGCCAGGTTGTCACCGGCGTTGTTCTGTAACACCAGGCCACTGCCGACCAGACCTGAGACGCTGCCGCCAACGGTAAACTGGTTGGTCACACAGCTGACGCTAACGTTGGATATATCACTGCCGGCCAGTGCGCCGGTCCCATTGCTGACAGCACAGGTCTGGCTGGGTGATGCCGGCTGGCTGAAGACACTGACGTTGTAGGTCGAGCCATCGTCCAGTGCGGTGGCAAAGCTGAAGCTGCCATCGGCGCCGATGGCCAGGTTGTCACCGGCGTTGTTCTGTAACACCAGGCCACTGCCGAGCAGACCGGAGACGCTGCCGCCAACGCTGAACTGCGCGGTGGAGCAGGTCACGCTGACATTCGTGACGTCCGCACCACTGATGTTGCCGCTGCCATTGGCAACGCTGCATGTTTGGCTCGGGCCGCTGGGCTGGCTCAGTATGGTGACGGCATATAGGCTGCCATCGGCCAGTTCCGTGTTGAACACAAAGGCACCGTCCGCGTTGATCAGCAGATCATCACCGCCATTGTTCTGTAGCACCAGTCCGGTGCCCAACAGTCCCGAGACATTGCCTGCAACGCTGAACAGACTGGAGCCCAGTCCGCTGAGCGCCACCGATGCCGGTGCCCCGGCTGCGTTGGAATCCAGCACCAGCGAGGCATTGAAGCTGCCAGTGCTGGTGGGAGAGAAGGCCAGATTGATGGTGCAGCTTGCCGTCGGGATCAGGCTGGCTCCGCAATCCTCACTGACCACGCTGAATGGAGCTGGTACATTGAAGCCATTGATGGTCAGATCATTGGTACCAGCGTTGCTCAGTTGGACGCTGGCATTGGCACTGTTGCCGCTCAATACGGCACCAAAATCTATGCTGCCGGTGCTGAATTGCGGCACCGGGGCGGTGGCCACACCTTCACCTGTGAGAGAAACCTGGCGAGCGTCGACAAAGACATTGGTGTCAATGAGCAGCTCGCCAGTTCTGGTGCCGGTGCCGGAAGGGGTAAAGGTAACGTCGATAGGACAGCTGTCACCAACGGCCAGTGTGCCGACACAGGCGTTGCTTTGAGAAAATTCAGCAGAGGTTGAAGTGATACCAAGAATCTGCACATCAACGATGCCGGAGTTGCTGATCACGACCTGCTGCGGCTGGCTGGTCTGGCCCACCAGCAGGGCGCTGAAGACCAGGGCCGACTGGTTCAGTGTCGGCGTGTAGCAATTGCCCAGTTCCTCGTTGAACACGCTGAGGAACACCTCACCACCCTGATCAAACAGATACAGAATGTCGCCATTGGTTGGGTTGATGAAGACGTTGGCGGCGTTCGCTGCAGCCACCGTCTGCTGGCTGCCGAAACTGCTGCCAAGATCATTGCTGATGCGGAAGTTGACGTTGCCGCCATTGACAAAACCATCAATGACGTTGCCACAGCGATCGGAAGTCAGCGAGCGTCCCTGGCTGCTGGTGTTGTTGCCGAATGTCAGGGTTTCAGACGTACCGGTATCAAGATTGATTTTCAGCGCATTGGTACCCTGTCCACTGACGAACATAAAACGACCACCGCTGCCGCTGCTGACGGTGCCCACGGAGAAAAAGATGCTACCGCCTGGATTCGGATTGATCTGTGCGCCAAAACTGGCACCAAAGTCGCTGCTGGTGAAGTACTTTACTGCGGGGTTGTCCAGCACAGCGATGATTTCACGGGTCTGTTCATCGACATGGATATCGGAAAAAACCTGGCTGGCGTTCAAAGCCACCTGGCTGAAGCTGAGACCGTTGTCTTCACTGACCAGAATGTTGTTGCCCGGGCGGTCGATCAGGTACACACGGCTGCCGTCGGTGGCCATGTGCACGCTGGTGGACGCTGGTCCGGCATCAATGGGTGCGGAGAAGCTGAGTCCGTCATCGAGACTGCGGCTGATGCGGGCACGGCTGGAACTGTCGGCCCAAACCACATAGATGATGCCGGTGGTGCTGACCGCGATCTCAGCCTCAAAGTTCTGGCTGGAGACCTGCACGCTGGGCTGAAAGCTGGCCCCTCGGTTGACACTGCGTGCGACCCGGATACCGCCAGTGGCCCCGCGATAGACAGCATAGATGGTGCCGTCGGCGCCCACTGCAAGATTGCGCGTGGTATTGCCGGAGGCAATGCTGTTGTCGGTACCGGCGTCACTGACTGCGGTGCCGGAAAACAACAAACCTGCTGAGGCAGTCGTTGCAAAGATACAGGCCAGCAGCAATACTGCGGTGGCACGAAAAAAAGCCCTGCGCACAAGAATCTGTGCCGATGATAGTACTTCCATGTCGCCTCCCAAAGAGATAATGACGTCCTGTCGATTGCGAACATGTCCCTTGCATTACCCTTAATGCAGAGCCATTCCTTGCTCGCATTGATGAAATTATCACTTAAGTGTTATTCATGTCAAGAACGTACATTAGGACATTCGAAGTAAGCGAAATGATGACAGTGTGACAGACAGCGCTGACATTGGCGCATCAGAGTGACGCTGTCAAATGCTGCATCTGTTCAGGTCAGCGTGCTTATTTGCTGTGCTCTTCGCGCTGCTCACACCAGTCAGCAATGGCCTGGTGATAGTGTTCCGGGAGTGACAGTGCATGCAGATTCTGCAGTGTTGATTGCAGGTGCCTGGTGACCGCCAGGTCGCGTTGGCTATGCGTGCGGATCTGCGCAAACGCGGCGTCGAGCAGGTTGCCATAACCCATGCGAGGCTTGCTGATGCGCAGCTTGCCCTGGTCATCATGCAGTTGGGCGGAAGGCAGCTCGCGATCAGCCAGCAGGGACAGTCCGGCAGCCAGTTGATCGATGCAGTTGATCGCGGTAAACGGGTCGTTGATGCCCGGTGACAAGGCGCGCACGGCGATTTCCACCAGTTGATCCATGGCGTAGCTGAGATCCTGGGTGGCAGTGCGCTCGTTGCCGATGGTGATGCAGTCAAGCAATGCATCAAGCAGATCATCGCTGACTGCATCGGCGTGGCCAACCATGCCCAGGCATTGTGCAACCAGCACGAACTGGCCGGGATAAATGTCCAGTCTGATGAACAGGTCATGCGTGACCGATTGTTCCAGCAAGGCGTCGAAATCGATGGCCTGTACGTAACCGGAACGAGCTGTCTTCAACTCACGCTGCAGCGCAGGTGCCGGCTCCTCGCGGTCATCCTGCGGACAATGGCCGTTCTGCGCGGCATCTCGATCTATTGCCGGCAGGCTCTTCAGTCGTGCCATCAATGCTCTGGACACATCATCGATGACCCGGGGCGCCTGAATGAATGTGGCGATGTGGTGTATGTAGAAGATCAGCACAAAGAAGCTGCCGGCACCAAGCAGAATCGACACCGTTACCAGGAGATAGGTCAACTGCACTCCCTGCATGGCGCTGTCGAGCAGGGTAAGACCAAACAGACTGAACATGAACGTGGCGATGAAAGTGCCCAGCGTCAGTTGCGCCACGCCCTGTTTGAGAAAGTTCTTCAGCAGGCGTGGGCCGAACTGGCTGGCGGTCAGTGACAGCACCACGATCGAGACCGAGAACACCACACTGGCAGTGCCGATGGCAGCTGCAGCCACCGTACTCAGGATGCCGCGTGCGGTGGCCTGCCCCATGTTTTGCAGATGCTGAAAAAAGCCCAGTCGAAGCAGCGCGTCCGGCAGCAGATCATGGATCAGAAACTGGGCCGGTACCAATAGCATGCCCAGCAGCGCCATGATGCTTGGTATCACCCAATAGCTGGACTGCAGTATTTCCAGCCAGCGTTTCAGTTGCAGTGTCATGCCGGCATTATCCGCGCGTTGGCGCAAGCCCGCAATAGTCATGAATCTGACTACTGCGATGCCTCCAGCTCGCGAATCTGCGGCGTTTCGCCCGGTCACGAATCCGCAATGTACTGTCAAGGATGCCTGCGGTTCGTTCGCTCTCGAAACACCACAGCTACACGCACTGGCAGCATCTCGCGACGTCGACTCATGAATAATGCGGGCTAGTGACTTTCAGACAGCCTCTGATTCAATAATTGGGCAAACTGGTGTTGTCCAGCAGTCCGGCATTGAGCAGGGCGTTCACATAGAGCAGTTCGGTGCCGCGCCAGAAGGCGCGAAAATTGGGATTGAAGGCAAACTGCACCAGACTGCCCTGGCCGATGCGTTCGGCCGCCAGCAGCGGCTGCCGCTGCAGTTGCTCCCGCATCCAGGCGCTGGCATAGCCCGCCATCGGCTGTACCTCATCGGTCAGCTGCAGTGGTGTGCTCCAGGCATTGCGGCTGGGCGGCAAGCGCACCAGTTGATCGAGAAACACCGGCATCTGTGCGGTATACACGCCGGTGAGCAACGGATGGGTCAGATCGGCCTCAGCAGAAAAGATGGCACCCCCGAGCACACGCTCGGCCGCTTTCGAGGCGTGGCTGGCGTAGTCTTGCGCTCCCAACTGCTCGCGCGACTGATCGTTGTTGCTGGCCAGTTGCTTGAGCTTTTCGCCGATCAACTCAGGCAGGGTCTGGTCTTTGGCCAGTTCGCTGCTGGCGGTCAAAAACACCGCAGAAGCCCAGGCGGCACTGCGCTGCTGCGTGATCAGTACACCGCCCTGTCGCAACCATTCGTGCAGCGCTTGCTGCCAGCCATCGGGAATTGCGCTGTAATCGGCATCGGCCAGCAGAATGTGGCTGTAGTCAGACAGCGCGGGCAGTTCCTGGCTCACATCCAGCATCGGCACGGTCAGTCCCAAACGGCGATCCAGCAGGTGCCAGATGTGGCCGCTTTCCATCGGGTTGATGCCCTTGCCGGTGAGCAGCAGGGGCCTGATCGGCTGGATGCGCTGGATGCCGGGTGAACCCAGGTCGATGCCGGCCAGGTTCAGACCACTGTGCAGTAGACTCAGCGTCACCGGGTGCTGACGCAGTTGCAGATTGATCTGCTCTACGGTTTTTTTGTGCTCCAGATTGTGCAGCAGCATGATGACAAAGTCGCCGCGCTGAATGCTGCTGTCGGCAGCCAGGCTGCGAGCCGGGTTGATCACCCGATACACCGGCACATCGTTGTTCACCAGGGCCATGGCCAGCGCACTGGCGTTGAGGCTGTCGCCGGAAAAACGCCAGCCGACAATGTTCTGTTGCAATACCACGCTGCCCTGTTGAGGCTGGTCGCTGGCGCTGTCGGCATCCATGCTGCTGCTGTCAGGCAGTCGCTTTAGCCTGGCGAAGCTGAGGTTGTAGGCCAGTGGCAGGGTCCATGCCGAGACATCGTAGAAAGTGTTGTCCGCAAACTCGCTGCGTTGCTCGAAGATGGCCTCGATCAGTGCGGCCTGGCGCTGCTGCACCGGCACCACATAACTGTTGCCGGCAGTGTAGGTGTGGCCGGCCATGCTGAGATCCTCGTCGAGCACCCGGACGTCGATCTGATGCGCCTGCAGAACCTCGGCCAGCGCTGCGGCGCGGTCACTCTGGCCGCGATCGGCAAACACCCAGCCGCGGTGATCAAGGCTGGCAGCGCGACGTGCGGCCTGGGCGAAAAAGTCCTGTTGCCATTGCAGCAGCTCGGCGCGCAGGGCATGACCGCCACGCAGGGTGGAAATGCTGGTGGCGTAATGGTTACGCACGGCGTCGGCAAAGCTGAAAGTACCGTTGGCGGAGTCGACCAGATGACCACGCGCTGAGGCCTGCTCATAGAGTATGCCGACACTGCCCTGCACATCGGGGTAGGTGGAGCCTTTGCCATAGTAAAAATCGTCGAACCGTTCGCGGCTGAAGTAGCGGGTGCCGATGGCATCCAGTGCCTGGGCATGATAGCTTGCCAGTGCGGTGGTCAGGCGCACGTTCTCATCCGGGGTGAGCGGGTGTTTGCGCTCGGGCACACCGGGTTGAAAGAAGTAGCCGGCATCGGCACCCTGCTCATGAAAATCGCCGAAGACATTCGGTTGCCAACGCTGAAACTGGCGCACCCTGGCGCGGGATTCCGGCTGTGTCAGCGGCAGCCAGTCGCGATTCATGTCAAACCAGTAATGATTGAAGCGGCCGCCGGGCCAGACCTCATTGTGTTCGCGATGCAGCTTGTCGCCCACCGGCTGCTGTCCGCGGTGCATGTTGGCCCAGGTGGCGAAGCGTGCCAGTCCATCGGGGTTGAGCATCGGATCAATGATGACGATGGTGTTGGCCAGCAAGTTATCGATCCAGGCGGCTTCTCCGGCGAGCAGGTGGTAGGCCACCAGCATGGCGGCATTGCTGCCACTGGCTTCGTTGCCGTGGATGCTGTAACCCAGCCAGATTACCAGCGGCCCTTCCCCCTGCAGATGCTGTTGCCGCAGCGCCTCCAGCCGCTGCTGGTTGGCGGCACTGGTGATGGTCAGGTGCAGCAGTGGCCGTTGTTCATGGCTGTGGCCGATGGTGCTCAGGGTGGCTCGCGGGGAAGCTGCAGCCAGCTGCTCGAAATAGCGCGTGATCTGCTCCGGGCGAGCATGCCATGAGCCCAGCGGCCAGCCGAGTACGCGGTCTGGTGCGGGAATGCTGGCAGCAAAGCCTTCCTCTGCGGGCAGCATGCTCTCTGCGGGCAGCATGCTCTCGGCGGGCAGCATGCTCTCGGCGGCGACAGCGCAGCACTGGCAGGCTGTGAACAACATGCAGGCAAAGAAGATGTGTGGCCATGCTGTGGATCTCATATCGGGGATATCCTGTGCTGTGAGTTGAATGATGCTGCTGTTCAGTGACTGTCACAGTGCCAGCAGTCTTCGCGGACCCAGCCATTGCTGGCAGCCCTGCTGCGCGGCATGCCAGGACCAGATCCATGGTCTGGGCCATTGCCACCGCTGCTGCCAATGGGGCTGCCGGGCGGGGTCACCGGAGTTGCCGGCACCGCGCTCGCTGCCGGTGCCGGCCGCTGTAACTGCTGCGTGATGCGTCGTGCCAGCCACTGCTGCTGTGCATGCAAGCGATCACGACGGCCGCTGTCAGTCAGACTGCGCTGCAACTGCTGCAGGCGCAACTGGATGCTGGCAGCCAGTGGAGTGGACAGCGTCATCTCATCAAGCTGCAGCAGATGCGCGATGTAACGCTGCTGCAGCACCCCGGCCAGAGCGATCTGTCTGGGCTCGGACGCGGCAGCAAGCTGTCGTCGCAGCTGCTGTTCGATGCGTTCAAACAGCAGATCCAGTGAAGGCGTGTCGGCCGCGCGCAGATGCTGCTGCAACATGCGTTCAAGTCGCTGCGGATCAAGCAGCGCGGTATAGCTCAGATCGGCAGCGGTTTCTGCCGCTGCCAGCAGATCAAACAGCACGCCGCTGCGCTGCTCGAAGCCTTCCCCGGGCACCATGAACCAGTAGCCGTGATTGGCCGGTGGCAGCATCTGCAGCAGGTTTTCCGGCAGGTCCAGCAGGGCGGTGTCCAGCGTGCTAATCAGTGCCTCCAGCGCACGCAGCTGCTGGCTAGCACTGACTGTTCTGGCCGCTGGTGTCCACGCCGTGGCCTGCTCAGCAGCCAGCATGCTGTCGATGTCTGCAGGGCGTTGTCGATAATCAAACCACAGTCCGCCGATGGCCTTGGCTGCAGCGTTGATCTGATAACGGTGATAGAGGTAGATCGGCGTCAGCACCTCGCGCAGGGCGGCCAGTGGCTGACCGGCGCGTACGCGGTCCGCGGCGAAGTTCTCCAGCGCGTGCCTGCGCACCGCCAGCACATTGTTCAGTTCTTCCACCGCGTCGTTGCCGTTGTCCCAGACCGACGCGCTGGGGTGCGCCGTGCCGACGCCACGGGCATGCTGGTCGGCGATGAACAGCAGGCCCTGCGATTTTGCCTCACTGAGAATGGCGTCCAGTTGCTGCCGTTCGGTTTGCGGTGGAAAATCGCCATACAGCCAGCGCGCGGTCACTTTGTCCCAGGCACCTATGCCGCTGGCATAGGCGCGGCTGAAATCCAGCTGGCCAGCATCGTTCACGCTGATCCACGGGGCCGGATAATCCATCACCGAGGCACGGTCGTTGCTGGAGGCGGCAAAATTGTGGCCGAAGCCCAGGGCATGGCCGACCTCATGCGCCGCCAGTTGACGAATCCGCTGCAGGGCCAGTTGCACCGGATCATCGGCACTGCCGCTGGCGGATTGCGCGGTGCCGGCGAGGCCCTCAAAAATCATGCGGTCATGGCGGATGCGCTGCGAGCCCAGAATCACATGTCCCTTGATGAACTCGCCGCTGCGCGGATCTATGATGCCGCCACCGTACGACCAGCCACGGGTTTGTCGGTGCACCCATTGCACCACGTTGTAGCGTATGTCCAGTGGATGGGCATCGGCGGGCAGAATCTCGACCCGGTAACCGTCGGCAAAACCGGCGGCGGCAAATGCCTCGCGCCACCAATTGGCGCCTTGCTGCAGCGCCTGCTGTATGGCGGGTGGTGCGCCGGCATCAATGTAAAACACGATCGGATCGCGCACACCACTGGCAGCATTGCCTGGTTCCTTGTACTGCAGCCGGTGACGCATGGCGACACCTCGCAACAGCGGCTCGTGCAAGGCTGCAGCGTAGTCGTAGTAACCCAGCGTAAAGGTGCCGCTGCGCGGATCGGCGCGACGCGGCCGGTAGCCGGGCTCGGGCAGTCGCACAAAGCTGTGATGCTGGCGCAGTGTGACGTGATTGGGGTTGGCGGCGGTGGCGCTGACCTGATCGCCCGGTTGGGTCGATGTGAAGGTGACGAAGGCATCAATTTCCACGTTGTCCGCAAACACCAGCAGACTGTCCAGATCCGGCAGCGAGCGGTCTTGCGCCTGACTGAAACCGCTGCCGTTTTCATTCAGAGCAGACGCCAGACCGAGCAGATCCAGGGTCAACAGCCCGGCAGCGTCAATCAGCAGGCTGCCGTCGTCAGCGCTGGCAACAATGTCGGTGGACCAGATGAAAGAGTTGGCAAACGATGCACTGACCGCCTGCTGCTCCAGCGTGTTGTCGGTCTCGGCCCGATAGCGATGGTTTTCCACCTCGAACACCACGCGCGGGCCAATGCGGCGCAGATGCAGCAGCTGGCCGCTGTTGCCCCAGCCACGATCCAGCCCCAGCGGGTTGGAGCCCAGTCCGCCGGACAGACGCACGGCGTGGATCAGACGCAGAATGCTGCCGTCGCTGTTCGCGGCAGGCAGGTGCATCAGCAAGCGGCCAGCATCGACATCAGGGTAGACCTCGATAAATCCGGTATCGGGCTGCAGGCCTGCGGTGGCAGCGGCGAAATTTTCCGCCGCATCTGCAGCAGACAGAGTCATGGCTGCCGCCAGCAGACAGCAACTTACTAATGCTTGTACAGGGATCAATGACATGGCGTATTGGTACAGGTTAAGGAACCTCTGAATAGCTCTGCGCGGAGCGCGTTTTGTTCGGAAACGCCGCAGATTGTGTGCGGCGGCACGAGTGACAGTAGCCGTCGCTACGGCCTCGTGATGCCGTGCATGAGCTGCGTCTTTTCCGGCGAAACCCTTTCGGGACGCATCCCGGATCAAGTCCGGGGCAGGCTCTTTGCGAGGTCTGCGTCTCGTTTGGGCGCGCTCGTTTGGGCAAAAATATTTAATCATGGTCAAACCACATTTACCCAGGCCAAGTCGGAGCCTCCCGCAAAGCATGTCGCGGATCCCGATGTGGGGGTGCCGTCGCGCCCGTGCAGAGTTGTTCAGAGGTTCCTTGGTATTCATTGGCAAAGATTCCAGGCAGATAAGGCGCGCATGATGCAAGCAGAATTCAACCGCCCAGCCTCAGCCGCCAAGGCTCAGCCGGGTATCCAGCTCACGCAGGCTGAACAGCGTCCAGCACGCCGCCAGCATCGGAATGGCGGCAAAAAACAGCAGGTTGTTGAATGGATCCAGATACTGCTGCCAGGTCGAAAGTGTCGACACGGCATGGATGCCCAGCACCAGCGCATAGCTGATGGTTTTTCTGAATCCGGTCACGAATGCCAGCAGCAACAGCAGTTCCAGTGCGCCAATCATCAGGAAAACCTGTGGCCCAAGACCGCCCAGCTGATAAAAATTGGCATACACCGCTGCCGAGTGATCCGGGTTGATGAACTTGTCCAGGGTCCACATCAGCATGACCAGGAACACGGACAGTCGCAGTAGCAGCAGGGCGTTGGCAAGTTTGGCTGAATGTTGCATCAGAATGGAATCCTCGCGGTGGATGGAGGTTTATCTTAGCAAAAGCAATCGCCTGCATCGCTGCGATGAGACACACGCCATGAAGTGCAGGACGATTGGTACCAATGACACTTGCGGCGCCGTGATACAGCGGCAACAATATACCAATGGCCGCCAGCATCAGCGGATCAGTGCCTTATACAGCTGATCCGTGCAGTGTTTCAGGGAGGGGGCTGAACAAAACCACCGGCTGGTTCAAGCATGCAACAAAACGTGCAGGCTATTGTTCGTATAACTATAAATCCAACTACCACAGCCACGAATCAGAGTTATGACAACAGCCAGAAACATCGATGAATACCTCAATATTGGCCCACAGGATCAGCGCAGCGAACTGGAAGAAATCAAACGCCTGATTGAAAAAAATCTTCCCGCTGCCAGACCCGGTATCGGACCGGGAGGCTTTCCTGAGTACACCATCGGCAAGCAGTGGCGGGCAGGTTTTGCCTACAAGCCGACTGGTCCGGTGATTTACCTGATGGCACCGGAACTGCTGGCCGAGTATGAAGAGGATCTGAAGCCGGTCCGCGCCAGCAAGACCTGTCTGCGCTATCAGTCTGCGCGCGGTCTGCCGTTTGGCAAACTACAGCACATCATCATGAGCATACTGCAGAAGATCAACGCACAGGCCTGATCTGCGCTGCCCAGATCAGCGCAGCCCTGATCAGTGCAGAAACTGTCTGGCGCGCGGCGGATTTTGTGGCAGATAGCGTTGCAGCAACAGCTGCTGGCGCGACGGTCGCTGCTGTGTTTCGCCGTCAATCCAGACCTGCTCGGCATAGCCGGTCACGTCCAGCGGATCACCGTGCCACAGCACCATGGTGGCGGGTCCGCCCTTGCTGAGCGTGCCAGGCTGCTGTGTGTAACCGAGCAGCTGCGCCGGATTGCGCGTAAGCGCCAGCAGGGCGGAATGCCATGGCAGCCCGTGGGCCACAGCAACGCCGGCCAGTTGTCGCACTTTGCGGGCATTGTGACTGTCCATGCCGGCAGCTGAAAAGGCCAGGGTGACGCCGGCCTGATGCAGGCGGGCGGCATTGTCCAGCCGGGCACCCAGCTGGTCAAAATCACCCGGCAGGTTGGTCAGCGGATCCAGCATCACCGGCACCTCGGCGCTGGCCAGCGGCGCTGCCACGCGCCAGGCCTCGGCCCCGCCGACGATGACGATGTCCAGATCATGCCGCTTGGCCCAGGCCAGTGTCTGCAGGATGTCGCTGGCGCGATCAACCTGGACCATCCAGCGACCATCGGCGATGAATGTCGCCAGCACCTCGCGGCCGGTGACGGTCAGCAGGCGTGGTTCATTGGCCAGCTGCCTGCCGCTCGACTGCGCTTCACGCATGGCCTGTTCCAGCAGCATGAATTGTGCGGCCCGTGATTGACCGCTGAGCTCGGCTGCACGGCCGCCCAGGTTCACGAACAACACGCTCGGGCCCGTGTCTGGCAGCGTCATGGCGCCACCGAGATCAAGGCTGACGCCCTGGCCGGCGATCAGTGCGCCCATGCCGGCATCCTGTCCACCGCTGCTTGCGGCACCCAGCAGGGTCCAGGTGAGACCTTCGCTGCGGGTTATGTCAATCAGCGCCGAGGCGGGGTTGTAGGCCGGCAGGATGCTGAATTCCGGACGCATGCTGTTGCTGGCGAAAGCCGCGTCGCTGGTGTCCTGTTCGGCGCTGACCTCGACCAGACCCAGTTGCGTGATGCCGGCGAACAGACCCGGTGTCAGATGCCGGCCTTCGGCTTCGATCACCCTGGTCTGGGCGTCAACGTCAAGACCGCTGCCGATGGCGACGATGCGACCGGCACGGATCAGCACATCGCTGTTCTGCTGCGGCGCAGTTTCCAGCATGGTGTGGATGGTGGCATTGCGAATCAGCGTGGCCTGCTGGGCGCTGACCAGGCAGCTGCAGCAGGCCAAAGTGACGACAATGATGACGGTTAGAATACGCATATCGATCATTCTCCTGCGGCTGGCTGGCCCAGCATGAAATCGGAAACCGCCTGTAGCTGCGGGTCATTGCGATCATGCATCAGCGCACCATCGATATAGACCTGATCTGCCAGCGCATAGACACTGAATGGATGCTGGTTCCAGATCACCACATCGGCGGCCTTGCCGGGTTCCAGACTGCCGGTCTCGGTGGCAATGCCCATGGCCTGCGCAGCATTCAGCGTGATCCAGCGGATCGCTTCGGCCGCGCTGATGTCCAGTCCGGCGCGGTTGCCACGCGCCATCGCCTTGGCAGCTTCCTGATTCAGGCGCTGGATGCCTTCGGCTGAATCGGAATGCACAACGGCGCAGCTGTGCTCAGCGCGATCCACCAGTGCAATGTTTTCCTGAATGCCGTCGTAGGCTTCCATCTTGAAACCCCACCAGTCGGCCCACATCGCTGCGCAGACATTCTCTGCGGCCAGTTCGTCGGCGATTTTGTACGCCTCGACGGCATGGTGAAAGGCGGTCACGCGGTAGTTGAATTCTTCCGCCAGATCCAGAATGGTGATCATCTCATCGGCGCGGTAGCAGTGCATTTGCACCAATATGTCGCCGCGCAGCACGCCGGCGAGCGTTTCCATGGCCAGATCGCGCTGCGGAGGTTTGGCATCCTCGTCATCGCTATTGTGATAATCCTCCCAGGATTGCAGATACTGCTGCGCCTTGATCCACTGGCTGCGATAACCGGCAAGATTGCCCATGCGCGTCATCGGTGCCTGCCCCTTGCTGCCATAGACCCGTTTCGGGTTTTCCCCACAGGCCATTTTCAGGCTGTGCGGGGCAGCCGGAAACTTCATCGCCTGATAACTGACTGCCGGCACGTTTTTCAGCACCACGCCACGACCGCCGAACAGATTGGCCGAGCCGGGGAGTACCAGCATGGCCGTCACCCCGCCGGCACGGGCTGCGGTGAAGCCCGGGTCCTGCGGCCACACACCATGCTCGGCCCAGACGCCCGGCGTCGCCGGCGCCGTGATTTCATTGCCATCGGCATGAGAAGCCGTGCCGGGACTGGGGTAAACGCCCAGATGCGAGTGTATGTCTATGATGCCGGGGGTGATCCAGCGACCGCTCGCATCAACTTCAGTGTGGCCATCGGGATTGGGCAGGTCCACGCCCACCGCTTCGATGCGACCGTTGCGGATGGCCACATCGGCGGCTTCCAGCCGGGCACCGGTGCCGGTCAGCACGGTGGCGTTGCGCAGCAGCAGCGGCTCACTGGCTGCTGGCTGGTAGGTGGAAGGATAGCTGTCCTCGGCGGCAAAGCCTGCGTCGCTGTCAGCGCCGAAGGAGACGCCGGGCAGCATTAAGCCCAGCAGTATGCAGAAAAGTGGCTTGTTCACAGTGTATCCCGTCGTCCGGTTTGTCTCGCGATGAGATTGGCAGCATAGCAGATCATCAGATGGTCGGTTTGAGCAGAGCGTCCAGTTCCTGCTGCAACTGTTCCAGTTCCTCGTTGCTGTCACCGCCACCGTAGATGAACATGCCGGAAGAAAACAGCGTGCCAAATGTGGCGGCAGCGGTGAAAGTCTGAAACACGCCGCTGGACAGCTGCTGTTCATCCAGTGGCGACAGTGGATGGATGAACACCGACCACAGCACATCGTTGGCAACCGCGTAGCGGGCATCCAGCGCCGAGTCGAAATTGGCCTGCAACAGTCGGAACATAAGCGCCTCGTCCAACTCGCCCGATTCGATCACCGGGCTCATGATGCGCATGCGGTCGGCATTGGCATCGGCCACGGTGATCATCTGCCTGCCACGCAGGCGGAACTGCCAGACATTGCTGTCTCGCTGCAGCGCCGGATCGATGCGCAGCAGCAAATCATGCAGCCGCTCCAGGTTCATCGGCGCGCCGCTGGCGCTGGCCGCATCGGCGTCCGCGTCGTTGTCGTCAGCCTCTGGCGTGTCCTGCGGGGTGGCTGGCGGTGCCGGTTCTGCTGGCAGCAGCGGGCCGCTGTCGGTATCGTCGGCAGCGTCTGCTGCCATGCTGCCGGCTGGCACAAGCAGTGCCAGCGATCCGATGCATAACAGCAGCAGCATCAGGCCATGCCTGGTCGCGCTGTGCAGGTATGAACCTGTGTGCGAGAACGAGCGGGTGCAGGATTTGTTCATGCCGGGACTCCAAAAATATTTCGACTGCGGGATACTCCGCTATCATAGCCGCATGTCTGAGCAGACGAACAACAGCAACGCCTCAGAGCGTGCGGCCAGAAATGATGACCGGCTTCTGCAGGATTGGCTGACATCGGCGCAGTTCCGTGACTGGTTGCGGCCGGCATGCAGGGATCCGGCCAGTGTGCTGGCCAGCGGTCATCAGGGGGTGATCGTGCGCAAGCGTCATGCCGGGCACGATCTGGCGGTCAAGTGCGCCAGCGGCAGCGGTCTGTTGCGGTGGGCGCGCTGCTGGATGCTGCGGCGCGAACAGCTGGCTTACCAGCGCCTGCATGGCATCACCGGCATACCGCGCTGCCACGGCATGCCGCTGCCCTGGGCGCTGGTACTGCAATACGTGCCGGGCACCGCATATCGTCAGGCGCAGCTGGCTGATCGTGAGCGCTGGTTCGAGCAGCTGGAGCAGATCGTGCGCGCCATGCATGCGCGCGGCGTCAGTCACGGTGATCTCAAGCGCAAGGCCAATCTGCTCGCCGGTAGCGACGGTCAGCCCTGGGTGCTGGATCTGGGCACAGCGATCCGCCGCAAGGCCTGGTGGCATGTGTTCAACAACTGGTTGTTCCGCCAGCATTGCCGCGCCGACATCAATGCCGTGCTAAAGCACAAGTACCACGGTCACTATGCCCGGATCGCCGGCGCTGACCGGAACAAGCTGCAGGTCACTGCGGCGGAATGGCTGTGGCGCAAGCTGCGGCACTGGCTGGGGTTGCAGCATTGACCGAGATGACGTCGGATGTGCGTGCCATGCCGCTGCCGCTGCGCGACCTGCAGCTGCCGTCGGGTGAGGTACATTTGTGGCATCTGCAGATGGCAGATCTGCCGGATCCGGCGGCGCTCGAACCACAAGCCAGGATCGATAACGCGGACAGCAGGTCTTCTGCATCACCGCGATTGCTGAGGTTTCAGCAGCGATTTTATCTGCGTCTGCTGCTGGCCGCTCACCTGCAGCGTCCCGCGCATGCCGTGCGCATTGGCAGGACCGCCAGCGGCAAGCCTTATGTTGCCACCGGCGCAGGCGGACCGACCGCGGTCAGGCCATCAGCCCAGCACACGCCGACCAGCAGACCGCCGCTGTACTTCAGCCTCAGTCATGTCGGCAGCGCCATGCTGGTGGCGCTGTGCCGGGATCACCCGCTCGGGGTGGACATGGAAGCCGCCAGTCGCCGCGTGCGCGACCCCATGCGCATGGCGCGACGCCATTTTCATCCCGCCGAGGTGCGCTGGCTGCAAGCCCTGCCGCCGGCGCAACAACCTGCAGCATTCATGCGCCTGTGGACCTGCAAGGAAGCGGTGGTCAAGGCCACCGGAGGCGGCATTGTTTCCGGGCTGGACCGCTTTGCCGTGGCCTTGTCTGGACAGCAAGTCAGCCTCACCGCCGCCATCAACGAGCCAAGCGACGATGTGCTGCACAGTCTGCACATCAGCACGCCAGCAGCAGACGATGACATGCTTGTCGCGGTCGCACATGCTGCCAGTGTCAGTGTTTTGCGCAGATTCAAGCTGCTGACCACAGCAGCTGTGCGGGAATAATCCGGGCTTAGACCTCACCATAACTGGCAGCATCGCCAATCCAGCGCTGGATCAACGCCTGCTCGGCACGCGGTGAGGCACTGGCGACCGCATCCGCCAGTTCGATGGCCTGATCCAGCAGATGGTGATCCTTGCCCAGGTCGGCAATGCGCATCTGCTGGATGCCGGTCTGGCGGGTGCCCAGCACCTCGCCGGGTCCACGCAGCTTGAGATCCTGTTCGGCGATGTAGAAACCATCGTTGCTGTTGCGCATGGTTTCCAGTCTGGCTTTGGCCATGTGGCCCAGCGGCGACTGATACAGCAGCACGCAGCTGGCGGCATCGCTGCCCCGACCGACCCGGCCACGCAGCTGATGCAGTTGTGACAAACCCAGACGCTCGGCATTGTCGATGATCATCAGGCTGGCATTGGGCACATCAACGCCGACCTCAATCACCGTGGTGGCCACCAGCAACTGACTCAGCCCGTCGCGAAAGCGTTGCATCACACGTTCCTTGTCGGCCGCTTTGAGCCGGCCGTGCACCAGATCAATGGTCAGCTGCGGCAGGGCCTTGCGCAGGGCTTCGGTGGTCTGTTCGGCGGCCTGTGCCACCAGCTGTTCTGATTCTTCGATGATGGTGCAGACCCAGTACGCCTGGCGACCGGCGGCACAGGCGTCTGCCAACCGCTGTATCACTTCTGTCCGGCGCTCACTGCTGATCACCACGGTGGTCACCGGTTTGCGCCCCGGTGGCAATTCATCGATCACCGACACCGCCAGTCCGGCGTAGGCGGTCATGGCCAGCGTGCGTGGGATCGGGGTGGCGGTCATGATCAACTGATGCGGGCGCATGTCGCTGCCACCGCCCTTGTCGCGCAGCGCCAGACGCTGGCCGACGCCAAAGCGGTGCTGCTCGTCGACGATGACCAGGCCCAGGCGGTGAAACGTCACGCCTTCCTGCATCAGTGCGTGGGTGCCCACCACCAGGCAGCCGCCGGCGGCAATCTGTGCCAGTGCGGCGCTGCGCTGCTTGCCGCTGACCCGGCCGCTGAGCCAGGCCACGTCGATGCCCAGCGGGGTAAACCATGCGCGCAGGGTATGCAGATGCTGTTCCGCCAGCAGTTCGGTCGGTGCCACCAGCGCCACCTGCTGGCCGCTGGCCAGCGCCATGGCTGCCGCCGCTGCGGCCACCACGGTCTTGCCGGAACCGACATCGCCCTGCAGCAGACGCAGCATCGGTGTGGGGCGGGCCAGATCACGACCGATTTCCGCAATCACCCGCAGCTGCGCAGCGGTGGGTTTAAATGGCAGCTGTTGTGCCAGCTGCTGCCACAGTTGGGTGTTGGGCAAGGCTGGTGCGGAGAGCTTTTGCAGTTGCAGGTTGAGTCGTTTCATGGCCAGATGGTGGGCCATCAGTTCTTCCAGGATGACCCGCTGCTGGGCTGGATGTCGGCGCTCCAGTATGGCCGGCAGATCATCGTCGATGGCTGGCCGGTGCAGCGTTTGCAGTGCCTGTCTGAGTGACGGCAGCTGAAACCGCTGGCGTATGGCCGTCGGCAACAGTTCGGGCAGTTTGAGCTGATCATTGTGCAGCAGGCGCAGTGCCTGATCGGTCAATTGTAGCCAGCGATGCTGCTTGATGCTGCTGGTGGATGGATACACCGGCGTCAGGGTCTGCTGTTCGACCACCCCCAACTGGGCCTGGCGGATGCGCTGGCAGCTGGGGTGGACCATTTCCAGGCCCTTGTATCCGGCCCGCACCTCACCGAAGCAGCGCAGATGACCACCGGCCTTGTAGGCCTGCTGCTGGGCCTGGTTGAAGTAAAAAAACCGCAGATGGATCAGGCCGGTGCCGTCGTTGAGGACCACCAGCAGGGCGCGACGACGGCCGAACACCACGCTGGAGTATTCAATCCGGCCATTCACCAGCACCCGCATGCCGGGGCTCAGACTGCCGATCGCTGTCAGTCGGGTGCGGTCCTCATAACGAATGGGCAGATGCAGCAGCAGATCATGGACCTGCTGTATGCCGATGCCGTTGAGCTGTTCGCGAAACTTGACCCCCACGCCACGCAATTGCAGCAGATCGTTCGCAGGATCATCAGTCCCCACGTTGTTGCGGGATCAGCATGACGCCGTCGATTTCCACGCGTGCACCCTTGGGCAGACCACTGACAGCCAGGGCAGCGCGGGCTGGAAATGGTTCCGGCACATGTTCGGCCATGATCTGGTTGACGGTGGCGAAATCGGCCATGTCCAGCAGATAGACATTGAGCTTGACCAGGTCAGCCAGACTGCCGCCGGCGGCGGCACAGACCGCAGCAAGATTGCGAAACACCTGATGCAGCTGCAGTTCCAGGTTGTCGGCCACCAGCTCCATGGATTGCGGGTCCAGTCCGATCTGGCCGGACAGGTAGACACAGTTTCCGGCGGCGACGGCCTGTGAGTAAGTGCCGATGGCGGCCGGTGCGGCGGATGTGGCAATGATCTGTTTCATGTTTTGGGTTCCTGCGGTTTGTCAGGTGTGGTGTGTCACGGTCATGATTGACCCTGCAGCACTGCTGCACAGTCTGCAGGCTGCGGTGCGTACCGGGATGCTGGATTCTGTCAGGTTCGGGTATTGCTGATTGATGCGCATGGTTGCGTGTCGGTTCAGTTGCTCACATCGGCAGCTGTCAGGGCGTCCTCACTGCTTGCCGGCGGTTCGGTTTTCATGCTGCCCGGCAGCCGCATTTCCCGTTCGACCCTGACCACATAAGGATTGTGATGCAGACGCTTGATGACCCGGGCGAGATGGTCGCGATTGCGCACGCTGAGCAGAAACATCAGCGTGGCGGAGTTTTCCTCCCCTGCTGGCTGTTCAATGTGCACGATGTTGGTGTCGGCGCGGCCGATGCTCTGCGAAATGCTGGCCAGCACGCCGCTGCCATTGATGCAGTAAAGGCGCAGCAGTGAATGGAAGCTGCGCGTCATGGCCTGGGCCCAATCAACACTGATCTGTCGTTCCGGATGTTTCTGACACAGCGATTGGCCGAGTTTGCATTCGCGACGATGTATGGCGATGCCGCTGCCGGAATGCACGTAGCCGATGATGCGGTCGCCCGGAATCGGGTAGCAGCAGTTGGAAATCACCATCGCCGTGCCCTCATCGCCGGTGATGGTCAGCGCTTCCTGGCTGTCCTGAGCCTGCTCGCCATCACGCCGCTGCAGCAGCGGCAACAGCTTGGCCGCAGCGATGTTCGCCAGCATGTCGCCATGCGCCAGTTTGATCAGCAGATCCTCAATGCGATCCAGATTGTGCCGCCGCAGATAGCGTTGCAGCCGACGCTTGGGCACGTCTTCCAGCGCACAGTTGTAGGCCGCCAGAGCTTTTTCCAGCATGCGATGGCCCAGTCGCGCGCTGTCGGTGAGATCCAGTTCGCGCAGCGAATGCCTGATCGCGGCACGCGCCTTGCTGCTGTTGACGATATGCAGCCATTGCGGTTTTGGTTTGCTGTCGGCGCGGGTTTCGATCTCCACGGTTTCACCCGAAACCAGCTCATAACTCAACGGCACGGTCAGGTTGTCCACCTTGCAGCCCCAGGCGCGGTTGCCGATTTCGGTGTGAATGGCGTAGGCAAAATCCAGCGCCGTGGAGCCCTTGCGCAAATCAATGATGCGGCCCTTGGGGGTGAACACAAAGATCTGGTCCGGATACAGCTCCGACTTGATGGAATCCAGCAGTTGCAGCGAGTTGGTGTCTTCGCGGGCCGGGTCGAACAGCTGGGTGAACCAGCCGCGCACGCGCGCGGTGCGATCGGGTTTGTCCTGTTCGTACTTGTAGGCCCAATGTGCAGCCTGGCCGTGCTCGGCGATCTCGTTCATGTCCTCGGTGCGTATCTGGATCTCCAGCGTGGTGTTGTCCTCGGTCTTGACGATGGTGTGCAGGGACTGATAGCCATTCGGCTTCGGCAGGGCGATGTAGTCCTTGAAGCGCCCTGGAATGGGCTGATACAGCTGATGCGCGGCACCCAGCGCCATGTAACACTTGCCCAGCGTGTCGGTGATCACCCGCAAGGCGATGATGTCGGCGACCTCGTCCAGCGACAGGTTCTTGTCCACCATCTTGCGGTAAATGCTGTAGGGTGCCTTGCAGCGGCTCTTGATGTCTGACTTGATGCCGTGTTCCTGCATGGCCTTGCCCAGCAGTGCGGTGTGCTTGCGGATCTGGCTGCGCTGGTCACCATAAAGGCTCCGGGCTCGCCGGGAAATGACCTCATAACGACGCGGATGCATGTGGCGGAAGCCCAGATCCTCGAGTTCCTCGCGAAACTTCTGCAGTCCCAGCCTGCCCGCCAGCGGAGCGTAGATTTCCAGTGTTTCACGGGCGATCCTGCGCTTGGCAGCCGGGGCCATGGCGCCCAGCGTGCGCATGTTGTGCAGGCGGTCGGCGAGCTTGATCAGCAGCACGCGCAGATCGTTGACCATGGCCAGGATCATCTTGCGGAAACTTTCCGCCGTGGCTTCCTGGCGGGTGCGGAATTTCACCTGATCGAGTTTGGTCACGCCATCGACCAGATAGGCGATGTTTTCGTTGAACAGATTTTTCAGCTGGGCGAAGCTGATCGGGGTGTCTTCAATGGTGTCGTGCAGGATGGCGGCACACAGGCATTCATGGTCCAGCCGCAGTTCCGCCAGCAGCAGGGCCACGGCGATGGGGTGTTCAATGTAGGGCTCGCCGCTTTTGCGGAACTGGCCTGAGTGCGCTTCAGTGCCAACCGCAATCGCCTTGTTGATCAGTTCGATCTGATCTGCTGGCAGATAGCTTTGCAGGCATTCACGAAGTTCGCGCAATACTTTCGAATCGCGCCTGGAACCTGGCTTGCGGGGGGCTTCAGCGGTCGTCAGCCTCGTCATCCTGCATTTGCTCGCGTTCGTGTTCGGCCGCAGCGCGTGCTGCATCCAGTTGCAGCTGCATGTCACTGACCAGTTCATTGGTGATCAGGCCATCAGCAATTTCGCGCAGGGCCACCACGGTTGGTTTGTCGCCTTCCTCGGCAACCAGTGCCTCGCTGCCGTGGGCAATCTGGCGGGCACGCTTGGACGCGGTCAGCACCAGCTCGAAGCGGTTTTCCACGTGATCCATGCAGTCTTCAATCGTAATTCGGGCCATCGTTACTTACTCAATGTTTTCTACAATGGCAAACATTGTAAACCATCCACAGGTTCACGACTATGCAAACTAGCTCGCAATATTCATGCGTCGACGTCGCGAGATGCTGCCAGTGCCTGTAGCTGTGGTGTTTCACGACCGAACGAACCGCAGGCGTACTTGACAGTACGTTGAGGATTCGTAACCGAGCGAAACGCCGCAGATGCGGGTACTGGAGGCATCGCAGTAGTCGGTTTCATGAATAATGCGGGCTAGATTCTTGTGCAGCCATTTCTGGCAGGTGGATGGCGTTACATCGTCGCAAAAAAACGCCGGGCAGTGCCCGGCGTTGTGTTTGATCACTAAATCACCGTGATCAGCTCAGCGCATCAGTTGCTGCAGATGCTGACATCATCCAGCCCGGCTTCGACCAGATCGCCAGGTCCGCTGCCGTCAGAGGCCTGCATGCGCAGCTGCACCTGGCTGCCGGCAGGAATGCTGGCGGTTGCCGGAGTCCAGGCGGCACCGATGCGCACATCACCGATGCTGGCGATGGGGGTGAAGCTGCTGCCACCGTTGGTTGATACCTCCAGGCGGAAGAAGTCACCGGCCGCGTCGTCGCCGGCATCACGCTGCCCAAAGAAGTAGAACGCTTCCAGGGTGGAGGCTTCCGTGACGCTCCAAACCGGTGACAACAGGGTGCAGTTGCCGCCATCAATGTCGCCATTGCCGGCGTTGGTGTTGGTGGCGCTGAATACCGCGGCACCGGTGCCGGTGGTGTGGTCGCCAGCCAGCTGGATGACCACGCCGCCGCCAGTGGTTTGCGTCGGGGTACCCAGTGTGTACGCACCTGTGCTGCAGGTGGAAGAGGCGGCATTGCTCCAGCCGTCGGCACCGTTTTCAAAATCCACCTCGACACTACAGCCGGCAGGCGGAGGCGGTGGCGGCGGGGTGTCATCGACCACGCGGACACAGCGGAACACGCTTTCATTGTTCAGCGTGCCGCTGTCCTTGTCGTTGACGAACACCAGCCGGAAGCTGGGGCCAGTGAAGCTCTCGCCCACGGCAACACTGTAGCTCTGGAACGCGCCGGCACCGCTGTACTGCGGATTGACGATGTTGCCGTAGGTCTGTGTGCCAAACACCTTGAACACGCGATTTTGTGTCAGTGTGTTGTCCTCGTCCATGCCCACACCATGGATTTCACCGGCTGCGTTGCTGGCAAAATCAAACTCGATGCGCGTGTTGGCGGTGATCGGGAAGGTCTGGGTAGAGGCGCGCCAACGGTTGCCGACCAGACGCAGGCTGTCGCCGCCATCAAGCACTTCCACCGTGCCGCTGCCATCCTGCGTGGCGAACGTCGTGAGGGCGAAATTGTTGAAATCGATCGATCCGGCCGGACAGCTGGTGGGCGGCGGCGGTGGTGCCGTCACCGTTACCGCCTGGGTGTCGCTGTCGCTGGCGTTGTCGTCATCGGTCACCGTGAGGGTCACGTTGAACGTGCCGCCCGCCGCATAGCTGTGGCTGGTGCTCACACCGCTGCCGCTGCTGCCGTCGCCGAAGTTCCAGGCATAACTGACGATGCTGCCGTCGCTGTCAGTGCTGCCTGCTCCATTGAAGCTGCAGCTCAGTTCGTTACAACTGAAGGTGAAACTGGCCACCGGCGGTTGATTGGCCGGGCCGCCACCGCCGCCGCAACCGGGAATCTGGAACGCACAGATGCGCGTGTCCCAGTTGAAGTTGCCGGTGGTTTCCACGTATTCATTGGTGATCCAGAACGTGCACTGATCAACCGGGTCGATGCTGGCACTGGCGTAATCGGCCCAGCGGTTGGCGCCGGTGGTGGAACCGGTGCCATTCACGCACACCGATTCCGCTTGCACCTGACCGGCACCGTCAACGCCGCGCTCATGCACGGTGAAGTACACGGACGGAAACGAGCTGGTGCCGGAGCGGGTGTAGCCAAGGCCGATATTGCCATCCTGATCCAGTGTGGCCGAGCCCATCCAGCGGCTGAGTCCATCGCCAAAATTGATCACGCCAAGCAGATCACCGCCATCGCCAATGGCGATGGTGTCGGTGGTCGGATTGATGTCGAACCCCGCCCATTGCACACCGGCGATGTCGCTGCCCACATCCACATTGTTGGTGGCCACGCCCTTGAGTACACCTTCGCTGCCGAAGAAGCGCAGGTTGAAGCGATAAATGGTAAATCCGGCCAGCGGGTCAAGCCGTTGTGTCGCTGGCTGGCGGATGCAGTCACGGCTGAAGCCGCACAGGTTGACATCAAACGCCGGGACGTTGACGCTCTGCACCTGGGCCAGACTGGAGCTGCCTGGATTGCTGAAATTGACGCAGGCCTTCCAGAACCGGTAGCGATCCTGGCCGGTGAGGCCGAACGCCTGCACATCGGTGGCATGCACCAGATAGTTGCAGGAGCCCGCTGGCGGCAGTGCCGGGCCTTCCAGGTTTCCGGCGATGGTGCCGAAATCCGGGTTTTCGCCTGAGCTGGCATTGCTGAACTGGATGAAGCCGGCATTCGGGTTGCCCGCCAGCATCTGTGTGCGGTCAAACACGGTCAGGTTGACACCCTGGAAGGTGTTGCCGGCGAACTCGTGGGTGGTCATGTAGTAACCGTCGGTCCACAAGCCGATCTTGGGATAGTCATTGAACGCGTTCGGGCTGACCACGAAATCATACAGCGTATAGGGCCCCAGTGGATTTTCGCCATCGGAAATGGCCACGCACTGGTGCCCATCAGGCACCGAGGTGCCGGTGAACTGACTGAACAGCCAGCGTCCGGCCAGGTGATCGTACAGCACCACCGGATCGCCGGCGTTCTGCGTTTCGCAGACGCCGCCGAAACCCTGCCAGAAGGTGTTGCCGGGGAATGGTCCCGCAGCCACCGAGCCGTCGGACTTGTTCAGCACCACCCAGCCGAGATTGATGTATTGCACGTAGTGGTTCAGACCCACGTCGCCGTTGGTGTCTGGAGGGGTGATGCGGCCACCGATCAGCGCCGCGTTGTCGTCGTTGGAGTAGCCCGGTACGGACAGCAGCGCTGATGGTGCCCGGATGGCACCCACGCTGCTGCGTTCGGCCACGGTATCGTTGCCGGCCCGAACGTCGTCCGGATTCTGCGGTGCGAACTTCAGTGGGGTGGGAATCTGATGGTTGTTGACGGCGCCATCCTTGATTTCGGCGAGCAGGCCGGCGCGCTCGTTGTCTGCTCGAATGTTCAGCAGTTCATCCAGCGCTGGAGAACGACCGCTGCGAACAGCCTTGGCAGTGGTCACCTTTGCCGCCGCGGCAGCGATGCCGTCATGGTTCTGGGCCATCACCGTACCCAGCATGCTGGAGGCCAGCAGACCGAGTGCAAGGCAAACCTTTCCTGGTTGAGTTATTTTCATTGTTATGCTCCATTATCCGGTTTCTTTCAAAACCGTCTTTGTGATTAGAATTTCATTATTTATCAATATTTTGTCTTTGTTGTGAACGTCTATAATCAAGCCGTCGGAATTGTCTGTTATGCTATGGCTCCAGGTTGTTGCGTGATCATGGACGATAATAATAATGTCAAGCAGGAATCAGTACGGCTCAGTGCAGGCAAGCTGCAATGCTGCCAGACAACGATGGCTTCCGGATGCGCCGCCAGTGGCGGTAACAGGGGTGCTGGTCTGGCTGCTGTCGCTCACAGTCGCAGTGACTCCAGCTGCCGAGATTATCAGACCGCCGTTCGAGGCATCGCTTAAATCTCGATATGTGTTAATAATTGCTCACCCGACCCCGGATGCCAGTGGTGAGCTGCGCATCAAGCGGCGGCTGTGGGATCCTGAACAGCTGTTGCAGGAGACCGATCGCATCCGCATCAGCAAGCTGCAGCAACCGACTGAATGCCGCATTCTGGTGCTGAGCAAATACGTTCGCCACCCGCTTTACCGGGATGAGTTTCTCGACGATCCGCAAGGCTTTACCGTGCAGGAACTGAACCTGGTTGGTGCGGGTGAGTTTGCCTGCAGCAACGATTTTGTCACGGTCGTCGAGCATGTGCTGGCGGCCAAGGCAGAGCCGGACGCAGTCCCGTCGCCACCGCTGGATGCCTTGCTGAAGCTGCTCGAAAGTGCAGATCAGCCATCCCGGCGCATGGCGGCCTTCGAGCTGGCCATGCATGCTGACTGGATGACGCAGGCGACCAGCGTGCAGGCCGACAGTCTGCGGCTGCAGCTGCTGCAGCCGCACTGGTCGGATGAACTGCTGGACATGCTGCTGCTGGCGGCAGCTGGCCTGCCAGCGCAAAGTCGCCAGGGCTGGCTGCACGAACAGGCATTGCAGATACTTCGGCAGCGGCCACCTCCGCATGATCTGGCCAGTTACACGCCGCAATTGCTGCGCACCGGCATGGCGGTGCTGGACGATCGGAGCAGTGTCAGCGAGAAAGACCGTGCGCTGATCATGCAGATGCTGCAGTCCAACGCGCCAGGTGTGGCCAAATCAGCATTGCAGCTGCTCGCCCGAGTGGACGCCGAGGCGCTGGCAGCGCAGTTGCAGGATTGGCAGGCAGTGCCGCAGCAATGGCAGCGGCTGCATGCGGAAACACAGCGTCAGGCGCAACAGTGGTTGCGCGAGCGGGCGCCGACCCGTGGCAGTGGATGAACAGCGCCACAGGATCGCATGACTCAGCGCGGCACGTGGTCAGTGCGGTGGGGGAAACAGTGACTGCACATCCCCCTGCAGCCGCTGTCGCTCGCAGCGCAGCGCCATGATAATGGCGTGGAAATGCTCCAGGGTGGTGTCGTAGTCGTCGTTGAGCAGCAGATATTCGTATTCCGGCCAGTGTGACAGCTCGGCCTGGGCGGCGTCCATGCGTGCGCGAATGACCTCGGCGCTGTCCTGGCCGCGCTGACGCAGGCGCTGCTCCAGCGCCGCCAGTGAGGGGGGCAGCACAAACACGCTGTGGGTGTGTGGACGCTGCTGGCGAATCTTTTGCGCACCTTGCCAGTCGATTTCCAGCAGCACGTCGTAACCGGCATCCAGCAGGGCAGCGGTGGCGCTGTGCGAGGTGCCGTAAAGATTGCCGAACACCTCGGCATGTTCCATGAAGTCGCCCTGCTGCATGCGCTGCTGAAATTGTGTGCGGTCGACAAAGTGATAATCGATGCCGTCGCGTTCACCCGTGCGCGCGGCGCGGGTGGTGTAGGACACCGACAGCCGGCAGCGTGCATCACGCTGCAGCAGGCCATGGATAAGACTGGTCTTGCCGGCCCCGGACGGTGCCGAGACGATGATCATGCTGCCGCTGGTGCTCATTGTGGTGATGCTGCGTGTGGCTGTGTCATTCGATGTTCTGGACCTGTTCGCGCAGCTGCTCGATCAGCACTTTCAGATCGATCGCGGCCTGGCTGGTGCGGGTGTCGACCGATTTCGATCCCAGCGTGTTGGCTTCACGGTGGAATTCCTGCATGAGAAAATCCAGCCGCCGACCCACCGGCTCGGTTTGCTGCAGGGTCATGCGGGCTTCCTTGATGTGACCGTCAAGCCGGTCCAGTTCCTCATCCACATCGATTTTCTGGATCTGAATGGCCAGTTCCTGCTCCAGCCGGCCGGGTTCGGCATCGGCCTGCAGGGACGCCAGTCGCTCGTGCAGGCGCTGTTGCAACTGCTGGCGGATGTCCGGTAGCCAGCCGCGCACCAGCGCGACCAGTTCAGCGATGCTGTCCAGGCGCTGTGTCAGCAGCGCGCTGATGTGGCTGCCCTCGCGCTGTCGCTGTGCGCAAAGCTGCTCCAGCGCCGTGTGCAACAGTTGCCTGGCGCTGTCATGCAGTGGCTTCAGATCGGGGGCATCCTGCTCGATCATGCCCGGCCAGCCGAGCCAGGCCTGCACATCCGGGGCTGCCTCCACAGCCAGCAGATCACACAGCTGCGCATGGGCTGCCAGCAGGTTTTCCGCCAGCGCTTCATTGACATGAATGCCTGCAGCCATGCTATCTGCGGCAGGCTGGAAACGCAGCAGGGCTTCAATGCGACCGCGACTGACATGCTGGGCGATGATGTCGCGACAATCCGACTCCAGGCTGCGAAACTCTTCCGGCAGGCGCATGCTGACATCCAGATGGCGGTGATTGACCGCGCGCATTTCCCAGCTCAGCTGGCCCAGTTCCTGGTCCGAGCTGGCACTGGCATACGCTGTCATGCTGTTGATCATGGGAATTCTGCAGGCAGTGGCGACAACCGTCATGGTAACCTTGTTGACCAATTTCAACAATGAATCCAGCCAATGAACAGATCCGACGGACGCCGCGCCGACCAGTTGCGCCCGCTGCGCATAGAGCGCCATGTCAGCATGCATGCAGAGGGTTCGGTGATGATCCACTGTGGCCGTACCCAGGTCCTGTGCACCGCCAGCATCGAAGAGCGCGTGCCGCCCTGGCTGCGCAACAAGAAACAGGGCTGGGTCACCGCCGAGTACGGCATGCTGCCGCGCGCCACCGGCAGTCGCAACCAGCGTGAGGCTGCACGCGGCAAACAGGGTGGGCGAACCATGGAAATCCAGCGTCTGATCGGGCGTTCCTTGCGCTCGGTGGTGGATCTGCAGGCGCTGGGCGAACGCACGGTAACGCTGGATTGTGATGTCATTCAGGCCGATGGCGGCACCCGCACCGCCAGCATCACCGGTGCCTGGGTGGCGCTGGTGGACGCCATCGATGCACTGCGTCGCCAACGCGGCATGCAGCAGGAAATCCTGCATGGGCAGGTGGCGGCGGTGTCGGTCGGCGTGGTCGCCGGTGAGGTGCTGCTGGATCTGGACTACAGCGAGGACAGCAATGCTGAGACCGACATGAACCTGGTCAAAAACGCCGCCGGTGGTTACATCGAGCTGCAGGGCACGGCCGAAGGCCACGCCTTTCGCGAAGACGAACTGCAACAGATGCTGAAGCTGGCGGATGACGGCATCCGCACGCTGCTTGAGGCGCAGGCCGAGGCATTGGAGCAGGGCTAAGCCGGTGTACTCCAGTCGGCACCACGTTCAGCTTGCGTGCAGCCGGAAACGCCCGGCGACAAGACCATGTCGGTGTTATGCCGGGGCAGGACTGCAGCAGTGACAGAAGCCGGCATCAGCAGCACGGCCAAGCCCGGCAATGCCGCCCGCCAGCTGGCTTTGGCCAGCGCCAATGCGGGCAAGCTGGAAGAATTGTCTGCACTGCTGGCAGCGCAGCGGATCAGTGTGCTGGGACAGGCCGAACTGGGCATCGATTCGATCGCAGAAACCGGACTGACCTTTGTCGAAAACGCCCTGCTCAAGGCGCGTCACATGGCCGCAACGCTGGCGCAGCGCTCCCGGTCGCCGCTGCCGCCGGTGCTGGCAGATGATTCCGGGCTGGTGGTGCCGGCCCTGGATGGCGCGCCGGGCCTGTATTCGGCCCGCTACAGCGGTGCAGCCGCCACCGACGCCGACAACAACCGCTTGCTGCTGCAACACATGCAGGCGTTGCAGGGTGAGCAAAGACGCGCCTGGTTTCATTGCACCCTGGTGTGTCTGCATCATGCGACAGACCCCGATCCACTGATCGCCGTGGCGCGCTGGCATGGCCATGTCGCATTGTCGCCGTCCGGTGCGCACGGGTTCGGTTACGACCCGCTGTTTGTGCCGACCGGCATGGACTGCACCGCAGCAGAACTGCCTGCGGCAGCAAAGCGCGCCGCCAGTCATCGCGGTCAGGCCCTGCAGCAGCTGCTGGCCAGCCTGCCGGACTGGTGGTAATCCATGGCCGCAGCGCAGCCTGAGAAATCGGGTATGTCAGCGCAGGGATTGACACTGCAGGGCATGCCACCGCTGGCGCTGTACGTGCATCTGCCCTGGTGTGTGCGCAAATGTCCCTACTGCGATTTCAATTCCCACCCGCTGCACGGTGAGCTGCCGGCAGAAGCCTATGTGGATGCGCTGCTGGCTGATCTGGACCAGCAACTGCCGCTGGTGTGGGGGCGGGTGCTGCACAGCATATTTTTTGGTGGCGGCACGCCCAGCCTGTTCAGCGGTGCTCAGATCGAGCGCTTTCTGGATGGTGTGCGTGCCAGAATGTCGCTGGCACCAGCGGCGGAAATCACTCTGGAGGCCAATCCCGGCACGGTTGAACACGATCATTTTGCCGCTTACCGCGCCGCGGGTGTGAACCGCGTCAGTCTGGGCGTGCAAAGCTTTGCCGATGCTGCCCTGCAGCAGCTTGGACGCATCCACGGCGGGCAGGAAGCAATCACCGCCATTGACCGGCTGCGGCAGGCCGGTTTCGACAATTTCAACATCGACCTGATGTACGGGCTGCCGCAGCAGGACGTGGCTGCTGCGGTGGACGATGTCCAGCGCGCACTGGCGTTTGCGCCCACGCACGTATCACATTACCAGCTCACGCTGGAGCCCAACACGCTGTTTGCACATCGTCCACCGCCGCTGCCCGATGAGGACATCATCGCCAGCATGCAGGAGGCCTGTGCCGATCACCTGCAGGCCGCCGGCTTGCGCCAGTATGAGGTTTCCGCCTGGTCGCAGCCGCAGCACGAATGCCGTCACAATCTGAATTACTGGCGTTTCGGTGACTACCTGGCAGTGGGTGCCGGCGCTCATGGCAAGCTCACGCTGCCGGCCGAGCAGGCCATTGTGCGCTATGTGCGGCAACCCAGCCCAAAACGCTACCTGCAGGCGATGCAATCAGGCGAATGGGATCAAAGCCGATCCTGTCCGGATGCCAGGACCCTGGTGTTCGAATTTTTTCTCAACGCGCTGCGTCTGCGTGATGGCGTGGATCTTGCCCTGTTTCAGCAGCGCACCGGGCTGGCGATGAACTGGCTGCAGCAGCCGCTGGACGAAGCACAGCAGCGCGGGCTGGTGTGGATTGACGGCGATGATTTGCACATCACCGATCTGGGCTGGCGGTTTCTCAATGATCTGCAGGCGATCTTTCTGCCGGCCTGAGCCGGGAACCCGGCACAAGTCTGCAACGATACGACGGTGCTTCCCGATCGTGACGCACCGGCGACGCGGTCACCAGTGAACGCAACACCGCCCTGGCTGGTCTACAATTTCCATTCCCTATGCCAATGCATGCGAGTTCAACATGTGCCCAGCCCGGATTGCTCACCACCCCTCTACTGCGGACGCCGATCAGCTCGCTGTGACGGGGCGAGCTCCCTCCAGCCACCTTGACGTGGTTTCGGCTGCGTCGGCGGCGTCTTCCAGTCCGCGTGCCCGGTCACAACGGCGTCTCGACGTCCTCGCGACGAACGGTGCTGAGCAATCCGGGCTAGTCCGAGCAAGTTTTCTGCGTACCATTGCTGCCATTTTTTTGCTGCTGATCATGCCAGCGGGGTCGGCTCAGGATCTGACCCTGGCGACGGTGCTGGAGAACTATCGCCAGGCGATCGGTGGCGATGATGCCATCGCGCAAGTGCGCTCGGTGTTCATTCAGGGCAGAACGCTGGCCACGAAAAACACGGCGGAAATGCCGTTCAAGGCCTGGTATGAGCCGGCCAAAAATCATCTGCGGCTGGAGTACCTGTACCTGGGGGTGCCCGGCGTGGTCAGTTTTGACGGCGAGCGCGGCTGGAACGTGCTTCCGGTGATCAGCAACCGTCAGGCCATGCCCATGCTGGGGGCTGACCTGTTGCAGATTCGTGAACAGGCTGATTTTTTCGGCCCACTGATCCAGCCTGATGGCAAGCGGGTGGCGTTGCGCCTGCTGACGCCGGAAACCACCGGCGATGGCACGCTGCAGCGCATTGAGGTCAGGCGCAGTTTCAGTTTGCCAGCAGCAGCAGCCGCGACCGGCGAAGACGTCAGTAAAGATGCGGCAGCAGGCAAGGTCACGACGCAGTCTGTCGAGGAAACCTCGATCTGGAAACTCAGTAGCAGCAGTTGGCTGCCGCAAATTGTGGCATCCGAGGATCGCCTTGCCGATGGCAGCAGCAGGACGCTGACCGTGCGTTACAGCGATTACCGCCGCGTCGCTGCTGCGGGAGAAGAGGTCAGCATCGTCTGGCCGCATCGGGTGGCCACCGATGATGGCTCTGGTGAACCGCAGATCAACGTATTGGATGAAATCAGCCTGAACGTACCCACGGAACAGGTGGAGTTTGATTTGTCCGCCGATCCGCGTTGATCAGGCGGCATTGCCGCTACCCCGGATTATGCAAGACGAAATCACCACAAGACGGTTGTTGAGCCTGTCCCGGACTTGATCCGGGGCCATATGGCTGCGGCATGTCGTGACCGGGCGAATTGCCGCAGATGCAGGGCATGGGACCGTCGCGGTAGGTAGAGTTTTGAATTATCCGGGCTTATCTGGCGCGCAGACGCAGCTGTCTGGCGCGTTCGCGCAGACTGGCCTCGCGCTCGGGCGTGAGCTGATCAATGCAGTGCGGGCAGCTGATGTCGGCCTGATAATGCGGTGACGCCATGTCACCGGCGCTCAGCGGCATGCGGCAGGCATAACAGATTGGTCGCGCGGTGGGCTGCAGCTGATGATCCAGGCATACCCGGTCATCAAAGATGAAGCACTCGCCCTGCCAGCTGGATTGCTCGGACGGCACCTGCTGCAGATAGTTCAGAATGCCGCCATCCAGCTGATAAACGTGCTCGAACCCCTGTTGCCGCAGCCAGGCGCTGGCTTTTTCACAGCGGATCCCGCCGGTACAGTACATTGCCACGTGACGGTCACGCTGGGGATCCAGTTCGCGCTCCACATACTCGGCGAAGTCACGGAAATTGCGCGTGTTGGGGTCTTCCGCCCCGGTAAAGCGGCCCAGGCCCACCTCATAATCGTTGCGGGTATCAATCAGGCGCACGTCCTGACGCCGGATCAGGGCATCCCAGCGATCCGGCGGCACATGCTCACCAGTGTTGGCGGGCACATCAATGCGATCCTGGCCGAAGCTGACGATTTCCCGCCGCACCTTCACCAGCATGCGCTTGAACGGCGGGTTGTCGGCGCTGCTGTAGCGGGGCTTCAGCGCAGCCATTCCAGGCTGAGTCTGCAGCCAGGCAAACAGCTTCTCCAGTCCCTCGCGGGAGCCACACACGGTGGCATTAATGCCCTCGCTGGCCAACAGGATGGTGCCCAGCAAGTCGTTCTCCTGGCACAATCGCTGTAGCCGCGCGCGCAGTTCTCCCGGTCGCTCGATGGCAGTGAACCGATAAAACGTGGCAATGTGTACAGCTTTGCTCATGATGGCGACAGGTCGATACGGACAACCTGACAATATGCGACAAGCGCATGTTTTTTGCAATGCTGCGGCGCTGCGATCACTGCAGCGCGCGTTGAGCACGCTTGGGGAACCTATGCATAACTCTGCACGCGCCTGTTCCGTATGGGTTTCGCCGGAATTGGCGACATGCCATGGCAGCAATCCGCAAGCTCAGCACCTGCCCGGCGTTGTTCGAGGCTGTTGCTTGTTTTCAGGCAGGTCAGGTGTCATAATGGATGGGATTTGTCGCGGGCAAGGCTTGTCCGCGCAGATTGAAACTGACAATCAGCCCCGCAAGACATCGATTTTGATCTTGGTTTGCGGGTTCAGATGATTGAATTCACACACTTTTCGTCACGTTCTGGCTGGGTGCCGGCAAGACCGGTTGTCAGACGGGAAAAGTGGAGGTATCAACCCTGCGATCAGCCAGCACCAGCCCGTGCGGGCGTCATGGCTGTCGCAAACAGACTTATGGAGTGGCTGCAAATGCCAAACGTTAGCATGCGCCAGATGCTTGAAGCAGGCGTACATTTCGGACATCAGACGCGTTACTGGAACCCCAAGATGGCTCCCTACATCTTCGGGGCACGCGGCAAGATTCACATCATCAATCTCGAAAAAACCATGCCGCTGATGCAGGATGCGATGAACTTCCTCAGCAGTCTGGCGGCCAAGCGAGGCACGATTCTGTTTGTCGGCACCAAACGTGCCGCTGGCGACGCCATTGCGGAAAATGCCGCCAAGGCAGGCTGCCCGTATGTTTCCCATCGCTGGCTGGGCGGCATGCTGACCAACTATCGCACGGTGAAAAAATCCATCAAGCGTTTGAAGCAGCTTGAAGAAATGATGGAAAGCGGCGGGCTTGATCACCTGGTGAAAAAAGAAAAGCTGCAGATGGAGCGTGAGCTGGAAAAGCTTCAGCGCAGCCTCGGCGGCATCAAGGACATGCGCGGCATTCCTGACTGTCTGTTCGTCATCGATATCGGTCACGAAAACATCGCCATCAAGGAAGCCCATACGCTGGGTATTCCAATTGTGGCCGTGGTCGACAGCAACCATTCGCCAGATGGCATTGATTATGTCATTCCCGGCAACGACGATGCCATTCGTGCGATCAAGCTGTACACCGAACTGGCCGCAGAGGCCATTCTGGAAGGCCGCGCCTCGGCACCAGTGGCTGGCGAAGGCGAAGCTGCCGAGGAGGCTGCCGAAGCAGCGGCTGAAACAGCCCCGGCATCCGAACCCAAAGCTGCCAGGGTGGTGGTCAAGCAGGCCGAGACAGAGGTCGTCACTGCCGCTGAACCTGCCACAGAGGCCAGCGCCGAAAGTGCAACGCCAGTAGCGGCAGATGCCGACTCAGCCAGCGCGGACGACGATGCGGTAGCGGCAGAGAAGACCAGCAAGAAAAAGGTGGCGAAAAAAGCCTCAACAGGCAAAAAAGTTGCCAAGAAAAAGGTCGCCAAGAAAAAAGTGGCAGCGAAGAAGGACGCCGACAGCAGCGACGATTGAGTCACATCTGGCCACGGCAATTGCCGCCCACAGCGCGCCGCTGGTACCACGTTTGTGCTGCGGCAGGGCCAACACATCCACAGTTCAAGATACAGTTTGAGAGATGATCATGGCAGTAACTGCACAACAGGTAAAAGAGCTCCGCGAACGCAGTGGCGCGGGCATGATGGAATGCAAGAAAGCGCTGGTTGAGTGCGACGGCGATCTGGAAGCCGCGATCGAGCAATTGCGCAAAACCGGTCTGGCCAAGGCCGACAAGAAAGCCGGCCGCGTGGCCGCCGAAGGCATCATCGCGCTGGCCGAGGATGGTCAGCAGGCGGTGCTGGTGGAAATCAACTGCGAAACCGATTTCGTCGCCAAGGACGATTCGTTCCGCAAGTTCGTTGGCCAGGTCGAGCAGGCGGCATTGAGCTTCGCCGGTGATCATGTCAACGAATTGCTGGCGCAGTCTGCCGGTGCCGGCACGCTGGAGCAGGCGCGGCAGGAATTGGTGGCGGTGATCGGCGAGAACATTCAGGTGCGGCGCATGCTGCGCATGAGCAAGCAGGGCCAGGCTGTAGGCAGTTATGTACATGGCGGTCGCATTGGTGTGCTGGTTGGCATGACCGGCGCAGACGAAGCCGTGGCCCGTGATGTGGCCATGCACATTGCTGCGTTCTCGCCCGCCTACATCCGCGCTGACGAGGTGCCGGCAGAGGTGCTGGAAAAAGAAAAGGACATTCTCATTGCGCAGGCGGCCGACTCTGGCAAGCCAGCCGACATCATTGAGAAAATGGTCAGCGGTCGTCTGCGCAAGCAGGTTGACGAGATGACCCTGCACGGCCAGCCTTTTGTCAAGGACAACGACATCTCGGTGGGCAAATGGCTGCAGCAGCAAGGCGCTGAGGTGACCATGTTTGTGCGTCTGGCCGTGGGCGAAGGCATCGAAAAGGAAACGGTGGATTTTGCCACCGAAGTGATGCAGCAGGTCAAGGGCAGCTAAGCGGCTGGCTTGCCAGCGCATGCAGCCCAGCGCAGACAACTGATGGACAAAGCCCCGGCATTTCGACGCATTCTGGTCAAGCTCAGCGGCGAGGCCTTGCTGGGCGAGGAAGACTATGGCATCGATCCCAAGGTCATCCAGCGTATGGCCGCCGAGCTGAAGGTGGTGAACGAGGCTGGCGTGGAAATCGGCATCGTCATCGGCGGTGGCAACATCTTCCGCGGTGCCGGGCTGGCGGCTTCCGGCGTGGACCGTATCACCGGCGACCACATGGGCATGCTGGCCACGGTGATCAACAGCCTGGCGCTGCAGGACGCACTGGAAAGTGTGGGTGTCACCACACGGGTGATGTCGGCCATTTCCGTGCGCGATGTGTGTGAAGACTACATCCGGCGTCGCGCAGTGCGGCATCTGGAAAAAAAACGTGTGGTCATCTTTGCCGCCGGCATCGGCAATCCGTTTTTCACCACCGATTCGGCCGCCAGCCTGCGCGCCATTGAGATCGGCGCTTCCGTGATGATCAAGGCAACCAAGGTGGACGGCATTTACAGTGGTGATCCAAAGCTGGACAGTGCTGCGGTGCGCTATGAACAGATCAGTTACGATGAGGTCATAAACCGCAAACTGGCGGTGATGGACACCAACGCGGTGGTCCTGTGCCGGGATCAGAACATGCCGATTCGCATCTTCAACATGTTTCGTCCGGACGCGCTGATTCGCCTGGTCAGCGGCGAGAACATCGGTACTCTGGTCACGCAATAAGTGCAGGCATGAGTACAGCGGTATGCCATGTGCACGGCTTACTTATGCAGCCATTCGTATGCAGGTTACACTATAGCGCGAACCCGAAACATTGGAATCTTGAGCATGTTGAAAGAAATCTACCAGGATGCTGATCAGCGTATGCAGAAAAGCATCGCTGCGCTGCAACAGTCATTGAGCAAAATTCGCACCGGTCGGGCCCATCCCAGTCTGCTTGATCATGTCAATGTCAGCTACTATGGCAGCGAGGTTCCACTCAGTCAGGCTGCCAACATCAGCACGGAGGATGCCAGAACCATCGCCGTCACGCCGTTTGACCGCAGCATGATCCAGGCCATCGAAAAGGCCATCATGACCTCTGATCTTGGTCTGAATCCGGTCACCGCAGGCACCGTTATCCGTGTGCCATTGCCAGCGCTGACCGAAGAGCGCCGGCGCGATCTGGTGAAAGTGGTGCATGCCGAGGGCGAGCATGGCAAGATCGCCATCCGCAACATTCGCCGCGATGCCAACACCAGCATCAAGGATCTGCTCAAGGACAAGGCCATCACCGAGGACGAGGAGCGTCAGGCTGAGCAGCAGGTGCAGGAATTGACCGACAAACACATCGCCAGAGTCGATGAACAGGTCGCCGCCAAGGAAAAGGAATTGATGGAAATCTGATTCTGCAGTCTGCCATGGCCGCCCAACTATGACCGAAGCAATCACCCCCTTGCCCGCACACATTGCCCTGATCATGGACGGCAATGGCCGCTGGGCAAAGCGACGCGGCCTGCCGCGCAATGCCGGTCACCAGGCCGGTCTGAAAACCCTGCGCCAGATTCTGCGAGTGGCACATGATCATGACATTGCCTGTGTCACCGTGTTCGCCTTCAGCAGTGAAAACTGGCGCCGTCCCCAGCATGAAGTCAGCCTGCTCATGGACCTGCTGGTGCGCGGCCTGCGCAAACATGTCTCCGAACTGCATGCGCGAAACGTTCGCGTGCGCTTCATCGGCAACCGAGCCCGGCTGCCGACCGAGTTGTGTGCGCAGTTGCGGCACAGTGAGGAGCTGACAGCAGGCAACGCCGGTTCCATGCTCAATGTCGCCATCGATTATGGCGGCCAGTGGGATCTGGCCCAGGCGGCCACTGCTGCAGCGCGTGAGCATCCGCAGGGGCTGGTTGATGAGCACAGTCTGCGCCGCCACCTGAGCCTGGCCGATTGCCCGGATCCGGACCTGTTGATTCGTACCGGCGGTGAACAGCGACTGAGCAACTTTCTGTTATGGCAGCTGGCTTACACCGAACTGTACTTCACCGACGTGTTCTGGCCGGACTTCTCGTCACAGGATTTCCTTGCCGCGTTGCACAGTTATCAGCAGCGCGACAGGCGCTTTGGCAAGGTCGAAGACATGGTAAAGGATGAAGACAATCAGGATGCGTCGGCTGCATACAGCGTACTGACATCCAGTGCTTAGTACCCGCTTCACGACGGCAGTGGTGATCGCGGTGCCGATGTTGTTGCTGCTGTTCTACTTGCCGCCTAACTGGTGGCGGTTGCTCACGGCGCTGATCATGCTGGTCACCAGCTGGGAGTTGTTGCGACTGGCCGGGTTCAGTTTTGCGCACACAGCCCAGGCCGTTGTGCTTTGGCTGCTGGCAGCGCTGGTCATCGCTGTGCTGCTTTATCTGCCCTGGTTCTGGCAGCGACAGTTGATCCATCTGGCCTGTGGCGGATGGCTGCTCATGCTGGGTGTCATCGTGCATGCCCAGACCAGCGCGGCAACTGGCCGGCTCAATCGCACCGTCAAGCTGCTGATTGCGCTGCTGTTTGTGGTGCCAACGGTGATCGTCGTGGCCGCCATGCAGGCAATCAGCCCGTGGTTGCTGCTGGCGCTGCTGTCACTGGTGTGGGCCGCCGATGTCGGTGCCTATTTTGTCGGTCGCAGCATCGGTGGCATGAAGATGGCGAGCAGAATCAGTCCCAACAAGACCGTTTCCGGGCTCGTCGGCGGTATGCTCGGCGCGACCCTGGTGGCGGCTGGCTGGGTCTGGTATCTGCAGTTGCCCAATGCTGCACTGCTGATCGCCAGTGGCCTCGTCATCGCCTTGATGTCGGTGGCCGGGGACCTGCTTGCCAGCCTGTTGAAACGCCAGGCCAGGCGCAAGGACAGCAGCAGCCTGCTGCCGGGACATGGCGGACTGGTAGACCGCCTCGACAGCCTGATGGCGGCGGCACCTTTTTATGCCCTGACGGTCGAACTGCTCTTGTATCCGCTGCTCTGACGGAATCATGAAAGCCATGCTTAAACACATCAATGCCTGCCCATCGGGGCCATGTCATGCTCGCTGATATCGCTGGATCCATCTGGTGGCTGCTGGTCGTACTGGGCCTGCTGGTGACCTTTCACGAGTTCGGCCACTTCTGGGTGGCCAGACGCATGGGTGTGCGGGTGCTGCGCTTTTCCATTGGTTTTGGTCGTCCGCTGTTCCGCAAAACCGCGCGCGATGGCACCGAATACGTCATCGCCGCGCTGCCGCTGGGCGGCTATGTGAAAATGCTTGATGAGCGTGAAGACGATGTGCCCGAACAGCAACTGGATCAGGCCTTCAACCGCAAATCGCTGGCGGCACGCACCGCCATAGTGGCTGCCGGGCCGGTGTTCAATCTTGTCTTTGCCATTGCCGCGTTCTGGCTGATGTTTATGGTCGGCACCCAGGAGCTGCGTCCGGTGGTGGGGGTGAGTGAGGGTTTTGCCGCCCGCGCCGGTGTACCGCCCGACAGTCAGATTGTGGCCATTGATGAGCAAACCACCGCAACCTGGACCCATGTCGTGCTTGGGCTGATGGGGCCAGCGCTGGATGGTGACAGGGTGTTGCTCACGCTGCAACAGGATGCCGGACGCGGAGCGACCATCCAGCGTGAGCTGGACTTTGCCCAACTGTTGAAGCCGGTGGATGAGGCCAATTTGCTGGATGACCTCGGTCTCAGGCCCTGGCAGTTCACCATGGCCATGCCGGCACAGCTGGGCCAGCTTACCGAAGATGGTGCGGCCAGCGCAGCCGGGCTACAGGTCGGTGATACCATAGTGGCGATCGAGGACACAAGGATCGACAGCTGGTATGCGATGAGCGAGTACATGGATGAGCATGCCCGCGCCGGTGTTCCGCTGCAGGTGACGGTACGGCGCGATGACCGCGAACAGCGCTATGAACTGGTGCCGAAACTGGCGCAGGACTCCCAGCGCGTACTGCTGGGCATTGGCGCAAGCCAGCCGGATGAGGCCAGCATTGCGCAATGGCGCGAGACCTATTATTTCAACTGGCGCTTCGGTCCGCTGGCTGCCGTCGGCGCGGCTGGCAGTGAGTTGTGGCGATTGACTACCAGTACCCTCGGCATGCTTGGTAGAATGCTAAGCGGTCAGGCGTCGGTGAAGAACCTGTCCGGGCCCATCACCATCGCACAGATGGCCAATGAGTCGGCCGGTATGGGCTTGTCCAGATTCCTGTTCTTTCTGGGTCTGCTGAGTCTCTCGCTGGCGATTCTGAACCTGTTGCCGATCCCCATGCTGGATGGAGGACATCTGATGTATTACGCCATCGAAGCGGTCACCGGTCAGCCGGTTTCGGAGCGCATACAGATGGTTGGCCAGGGCATTGGACTGCTGCTGCTGGCAGCATTGATGGGACTGGCATTCACTAACGATATTTTACGTCTGTTCACATAAACTGCCCGGCACGTTTTTGAGCGACCAGTAAACGGAGTCATTTCTTGATAGTTCGAATCATACTGCTGGCAACAATCTGCCTGTTCCTATCAAATGATTTGCAGGCGCAAGCAGACGACAGTTTTGTCATCAGTGACATCCGCATCACCGGTCTGCAACGCATCGCCGAAGGCACGGTATTGACCTTCCTGCCATTCGAAGTCGGTGACCGGCTGGACGCCCGCAACAGTCGACTGGCCATCCGCGAGCTGTTCCGCAGCGGATTCTTCCAGGACATTCAGCTGGGTCGTGATGGTGACATTCTGGTCATCAGCGTGCGTGAACGACCGGCCATAGCCAGCCTCAGCTTTGTCGGCAACAAGGCCATCGAAACCGAGTCGCTGCAGGCTGCGCTGGGCGGCATCGGCCTGGCCGAGGGTGAAACCTTCGATCCGGTCGCACTGGGTCGGGTGGAGCAGGAACTGGTGCGGCAGTATTTCAACCAGGGCAAGTATGGCGTCAGTGTCGATGCCCAGGTGACTGAACTGGACCGCAACCGCGTGCGTCTTGCCATCGTCATCGACGAGGGCAAGACGGCCAAGATCAAGCACATCAATGTGGTCGGCAACACCGTGTTTTCCGATGAAGAGCTGACCGAGGAGTTCGAATCATCCACCAGGGGCGGTCTGTTCTCGTTCTTCAGCAGCGAAGATCAGTATTCCCAGGAAAAACTCAGCGGTGATCTGGAAAAACTTCGCTCGTTCTACCAGGATCGCGGCTATGTGGATTTCTCCATCGAATCCACCCAGGTGTCCATCAGTGAGGACAAGCGCTCGGTGTTCATCACCGCCAACATCCGCGAAGGTGATGTCTACACCCTCAACGAGATCAACCTCACCGGTGAGCTGATTCTCGACGAGCCGGTACTGCGACGGCTGTTGCTGACACGCCAGGGTCAGGTGTTCTCGCGCGGCCAGATGGAGCGCAGCATCGACAACATCACGGCGGTGCTGGCCAATGTCGGCTACGCCTTTGCCAACGTCACGCCAATGCCGGCGATCGAGCGCGATGACCGTACCGTGAACCTGACCTATGTGGTAGATCCGGGCAAGCGTGTGTATGTCCGGCGTATCCTGTTTCAGGGCAACTCCAAGACCAAGGATGAGGTGCTGCGGCGGGAAATGCGTCAGTTCGAAGGTGCCTGGTTCTCGCAGGCGGCCGTGGATCGCTCCAAACTGCGGCTGGACCGGCTGGGCTACTTCGAAGAAGTCAATGTGGAAACCCCCGCAGTGCCAGGCTCTGATGATCAGGTCGATGTCATCGTCAGCGTGACCGAGCGGGCCTCCGGCAGCATCTCCTTCAGTGTCGGTTTCTCGCAGGTGCAGAATTTCATCTTTTCTGCTTCGGTGCAGCAGGACAACTTTCTGGGTAGTGGCAAGAACGTGGGTCTGTCGCTGTCGCGCAGTTCAGTGTTGACCTCGATTGCCCTCAACTACACCAATCCCTACTGGACCGATTCCGGCGTCAGCCGCGGGTTTTTTGCCAGCTACAGCGAGTTCAATCCCGGTGGCGCCAACATCTCGGTGTTCTCCAGTGACAGCATCAGCGCCGGGGTCAATTTCGGTCTGCCCCTGTCGGAAGTGGACTTTCTCAATACCGGGCTGTCCTTTACCAGCCGCGACATCAACGTTGGCCGCGCCACGCTGGAGCAACGTGACGAGTTCGGACAGTGTTTCAATGATCTGGACAATGATGGCATCTGTGATGAAATCCAGTTTGTCGCCGATGCGCCGTTCGCCAACTCACTGGATTTTGACGGCAATGGCGTGCTGGATTCATCCGAGCGTACGGTGACCAGCTATGAAGTCACCGCCGGCTGGAGTCGGGATACCACCAACAGTTTTCTGTTTCCGACCCGCGGTACCAAACAATCGCTGTCGCTGGAAGTGACCGGGCCCGGCAGCACACGGGATTTCTACAAGGCATTCTACCGTTTTGCCAATTTCTTTCCGGTGTTCGGCGATTTTGTGTTTGGTTCACGCATCAATCTGGCCTACGGCGACAGCTTTGACAATTTCGACAGCCAAAGCCAGGGTATCCCCGGTGATGGTCAGCTGGTCAGTGGCGAATGCAACCCGGATGATGTGGTGACCATCGATCGTGGTTTGCCGTTTTACGAGCATTTTTTCGGCGGTGGCACGCGTGACATTCGTGGTTTCAACGACAACACGCTGGGTCCCAAGGATCAGTTCTGTCGTGCGGTGGGTGGTGACTTCAAGGTCAGCGGTGGTATCGAGATCAGCATGCCGGCACCGTTTGGCGGCGGGGGTTCAAAAATCGGCGTATTCAGCGATTTCGGCAATGTCTATGAAGACATCGGTTCGTTTGAATTCAATGAGATTCGTGCCTCCGCCGGTGTGTTCATGACCTGGCAGGCGCCGGTGGGCCCGATCACCATCAGCCTCGGCAAGGCCTTCCGTGACAAGGTCGGTGACGACACGCAGACGCTGCAGTTCTCTTTCGGAACCATATTCTGATAGCAGGTGGCTTTCTGCTTGCAGATTGTCACAGACAGCTCTGAGAAGCGGTCACTAATGTGGCAAACTATGTCAATGCGCTGCCTGACCTCGCGACTTTTTAAAATGCTTGCCGCCACGGCGCTGGTGGGCATGTCGCTGGCACCTGTGTCAGCACAACAGACAACGCTGAAAATCGGTTATGTGGACATGCGTCAGCTGCTGGACCAGGCTCCACAAATCACGCTCAGCCGGGAAGCCATTGATCGCGAGTTCCGTCCCCGCAATGATGCCATCGCAGCCGATGAAGAGCGGCTGCAGGTACTAAACCGGCGGCTGCAGGAAGCCGGTGGCGACAGCCTCATGCTGCAGAATCAGATCCGCGATCTGCAGCTGTCGATCAATCGCCGCCGGGAAGACCTGCGCCAGGAAATCCTGTTTCGTCGCAATGAGGCCATTCAGGCGCTGGAGGACGACATAAACAGTGCGGTGGCGGCGGTGGCGAGGAGTGATGCCTATGATCTGATCCTTTCCAGCCCGGTCATCTACGCCAATGATCGCGTTGATCTGACCGCACGCGTGTTGCAAGTGCTGCAACAGCAGCAGAACGCAGACGCGCAGGACTGACATGTCGATTGCCACCTGCAGGCCTTGGAGCCTGGCCGAACTGGCGCGCAAATTCGGTCTGCAGCTGCGCGGTGATGGTAATGTTATGGTCACCGGCATTGCCACGCTGAACACCGCCGGTGTGCACGATCTGAGCTTTCTGGCCAATCCCCGTTATCGCCCGCAGCTCGCCGAGTGTCAGGCTGCAGCGGTGATCTTGCGCGCCGAACATGCTTCCGAGTATGCCGGCAATTGCCTGATCAGCGCAGAACCCTATCTCAGCTTTGCCCGCATCGCCGCCTTGTGCCAGGCTGATCAGTCCGCAGCAGCTGGTGTGCATGCCAGCGCCATCATAGGCAAGGACTGTCAGCTGGGTGCCGGTGTACAGATTGCTGCCCAGGCCGTGATCGGTGCCGGTTGCGTGATCGCTGAGCAGACCCGGATCGGTGCCGGCGCGGTGCTGGAACCCGGTGTTGTCATCGGCCGTGATTGTGTCATCGCTGCCCGTGTCTGGATCGGCCGCCGCAGCCGGTTGGGAGATCGCGTGCGCGTGCATCCGGGCGCGGTGCTTGGCAGCGATGGATTCGGACTCGCCTGGTCAGGTCAGCAATGGGAAAAAGTGCCGCAACTTGGTGGTTTGGAGATCGGGGACGACTGCGAAATCGGTGCCAACACCACGATCGACCGGGGCAGCATAGAAAACACCGTGCTGGAGCCGGATGTGCGGCTGGATAATCAGATACAGATTGCGCACAATGTGCACATCGGCTGCCACACCGCCATCGCCGCCTGCACCGGGATTGCCGGCAGTACCCGCATTGGCCGGCGTTGCCTGATCGGTGGCGGCTGCGGCATTGGCGGCCATCTGCAGATTGCCGACGATGTAGAATTGACCGGCATGAGCATGGTCACACGCTCATTGACCGAGCCTGGCGCCTATGGCTCGGCCGTGCCCGCAGAACCGGTGCGGGTGTGGCGCCGCAACATGGCCAGATTGCGTCAGCTTGACCGCTTGCTTAGAGATTTGATGAATGGAAACAAACATGCTTGATACGCAGTACGATCCTGACAGTGGCTTCGGCATAGACCGCATACGCCAGCTGCTGCCGCACCGCTATCCGTTTTTGCTGGTGGATCGTGTGTTGGGAGTGAAGTTGGGTGAGCGGGCACAGATCTCCACGATCAAGAATGTGACCATGAACGAGCCGTTTTTTACCGGTCATTTTCCCGAGCACCCGGTGCTGCCAGGCGTCATCATGATCGAGATTCTCGCCCAGAGTGCCGGCATCATCACCATGTTGACGCACGAGGAACTGGGTCAGGAAACCCACCAGTTTTATCTCGCCAAGGTGGACAATGCACGTTTTCTCAAGCTGGTGCAGCCTGGCGATCAGTTGGTCGTTCATGCAGTGCAGAAGCGCACCATCCGCGGCATGGGCATTTACAGTGCGGCCGGCTATGTTGACGGTGAGATGGTGATCAGTGCCGATCTCATGTGTGCCGCCCGCAGCTAAGCCGGCGGACCGGCGCGCCAGCAGCAAATGAACATTCATCCCACCGCACAGGTTGCTGCCGGTGCCCGTCTCGCCGACGATGTGGAGATCGGCCCCTACAGCATCATTGGCGCTGATGTCAGCATCGGGCGGGGCACCCGCATCGGCGCACACGTGGTGCTCACTGGTGACACCGAAATCGGTGACCACAACCGCATCTTTCAGTTTGCCTCGCTGGGTGATGAGCCGCAGGACATGAAATACGCCGGTGAAGCCACCCGGCTGGTCATCGGCCATCACAATACCATTCGTGAATTCTGTACCTTCAACCGCGGCACCGTGCAGGGCGGTGGCGTGACCCGCATCGGCGATCACAACTGGATCATGGCCTATGTGCACATCGCCCATGACTGTCAGGTCGGCAACCACACCATTTTTGCCAACAACGCCAGTCTGGCCGGCCATGTCAGTGTCGATGACTGGGTCATTCTCGGTGGCTTTTCCGTGGTGCATCAGTTCTGTCACATCGGCGCTCACAGCTTTTTGTCCTTCGGCAGCAAGATCAACCAGAGCGTGCCGCCGTATGTGGTCACCGCCGGCGACAGCGCCAGAGCTCGCGGCATCAACACCGAAGGACTGCGCCGGCGTGGCTATGACGCCGAGCGCATCCGCCTGCTCAAGCGTGCCTACAAGGTGCTGTATCGCAACAACATGAGCCTCAACGACAGCATTGCCGAGCTGCAGGCGCTGTCGGCACAGTCTGAAGACATTCAGCCCATTCTCGATTTTCTTGCCGCCACCCAGCGCAGCTTCATCCATTAGGCGATGTCTGTCAGTCGCCTGATCGTCATTGCCGGAGAGACTTCAGGCGATCGTCTGGGGGCGCAGTTGCTGACCGAGCTGAACACGCGGGTGCAGTTCGAGTCTGCCGGCATCGGCGGGCCAGCACTGCAAGAACAGGGACTGCAATGCTGGTGGCATGCCGATGAGCTGGCCGTGTTCGGTCTGGTGGAAGTGTTGCGCCACCTGCCGCGACTGCTGCGCCTGCGACGGCAGTTGCTGCAGCGCATCGTGGCCTGGCAGCCGGATCTGGTGATCACCATCGATGCGCCGGATTTCAATCTGCCGCTGGCGAAAAAACTGCGCCAGCGCGGCATCAGGGTGTTGCATTATGTCTGTCCGTCTGTGTGGGCCTGGCGTCAGGGACGGGTGCAGACCTTGCGCCAGGCAACCGATCGGGTCATGTGCCTGCTGCCGTTCGAGGCGCAGTTCCTGCACCGCCACCAGGTGACCGCGAACTACACCGGCCATCCGCTGGTGGCGCTGTTGCAGCAGTTTCAGCAGCAGCCCCGGCATGCGCCGCAGCGCTTGCGTGATCAGCTCGGGCTGAGCAGCGATGACACCGTGCTGGCACTCATGCCGGGCAGTCGGGAAAGTGAGATCCAGCGGCTCTGGCCGCTGTTTTTGCGCGCGGCAGAGCGATTGCCGCAGCCGCTGCAGATTGTCACCTGCGCTGCGCACGCGGGGCTGCGGCCGTGGCTTGAACAGCAACATCGACAGCTGGCACCGGAGTTGCCAATGCATTGGCTGGAGCCTGCCGATCACGGCAGCTGGCAGGCCTTGCGCGTGGCCGATGCGGCCTTGCTGGCATCCGGCACCATCACCCTGGAAGCCATGCTGCTGGCGACACCGATGGTGGTCAGTTATCGTCTGCATGCACTCAGCTGGCTGCTGTTGAAGCAGCTGCGTCTGTACAAGGCGGCCTATGTCAGCCTGCCCAATCTGCTGGCCGCTGAGCCTGTGGTGCCTGAGCTGTTGCAGGATCAGGCCAGTCCAGACCGGCTGGTGGCAGCCTTGCTGCCGCTGTTGGGTGAAGCAGGCCGCATACAGCAACAGCGCTTGCGCGAGCTCAGTGAGCGCATGCTGCACGGCCAGCAGACTGCAGCGGCGCAACCGGTGACTACGGCCGCGGCAGTGGTCAGTGCCATGTTGAACCCGGATTATTCATGACCCAATCTCCTGCGACGGCCCCAAGTCCAGCATCCGCGCCGTTTCGTTCGGTAGCGCATCCTCAACGTACAGGTGAGTACGCCTCCGGTGCGCTCGGTCGCGAAACGCCACGTCTACAAAACCCCGAATCCAGTCCGGGGCGGGCTCTGGAACCGTCTCGCGACGGTCGGGTCAGGAATAATCCGAGTTGAATGATGATCCCCGGGCCATGCCATGCTGATTGCCGGCGTCGATGAGGCTGGTCGCGGCGCGCTGGCGGGCCCGGTGGTGGTCGCTGCGGTGATCCTGCCGCCAGCGGCAGGCGCGGGGGCGGAATTGGCCATGCTGACAGATTCCAAGCAGTTGACGGCCAGACAGCGTGAGCGGCTGGCACCGTGGATCATGCGCACCGCGATGGCCTGGCACATCAGCGAAATCGATCATCAACGCATCGATGCGATCAATATTCTGCAGGCCACGCTTGCCGGCATGCGCGAGGCTGTGCTGGGGCTGACGGTGACGCCGGATCAGGTGCAGGTGGATGGCAATCAGGTGCCAGAGCTGGCGCTGCCTTGTGTTGCCATCGTCGGTGGCGACGCCACTGTGGCGGCGATCAGCGCCGCCTCGATTCTGGCCAAGACCCATCGTGATCGACTGATGTCAGCACTGGAACACAGCCATCCCGGCTATGGCTTTGCCCGGCACAAGGGTTATCCTACCCTGCTGCATAAAAAGGCTTTGCAGACGCTGGGGCCGTGTGCCATCCATCGGCGCAGTTATGCACCGGTGCGGGCGGTGATTCAATCGCTGGCGGGCACCTGAGTCAAGCCGCCAATGACCGCTTCGAAGCGGTTCTGATCGCGGTTCTTGCGCACCTGATGTGGATCCCACACGCGCCCGTTCATGACCACATACACTCCCGGCTTGACCGACTGCACCGCACCCACAGCACAGCCGATGTTGAACACCGCGTCCGAGCCCTGGAAGCGCGCCGGGTTGAGCGCGCCGGTGAGCACGATGCGCCGCTCACCGAGACCATCCAGCGCCAGTGCGGTGTCGATCATGGTGTCGGTGCCGTGGGTGATGAGCACATGCAGATGCGGGTTCTGTTCGATCGTGGTGCGGATCAGTGCACGGTCGGCTGCATTCATCTGCAGTGAGTCCTTGCGCAGCAGGGGAATCACGCGATAGCGAAAGGCGGCGGAGAAGGATTCCAGAATGCGACCGATTTCCGGTTCGCCGACTTCATAATCACTGTTGGCATCAAAGTAGACTTTGTCGATCGTGCCACCGGTGGTGATGATGAGCAGTTCATTCATGGCTTGAGGCTCCTGCCTGTAGCTGTTTCAGTTGCCGGCCGCGCCACATCACCGCGAGCAGATAGGTGCTGCTGATGATGCCCTGCACAATGGGGCCGGCTGATTGCAGCCCGACCGCGACGATTTCCATCAAGGCGATGATCAGCATGGCGATGGCCAGCAGACTGCCGATGATGATGGCTTGCGCGCGCAGCAGCCAGATGCCGGCCAGCGGCAACAGCAACAGCACTCCCAGAATCACACCAAGCAGCCAGCGCTGTGGCACCAGCCAGCCATGCCAGACCGGCTGCCAAAGTACCAGCAGTAACCAGCTTGCCCGCAGCAGATGGCGATACAGTTGCGGGCTCATGGCCTGCACTGCGTGGCAATTCTGGCAATGCGCAGACCCAGCGCCTGGCACAATTCGGCTTCGTCATCATCGAGTGCCCGCTGGCTGTCGCTGCCGGCCAGATGCGATGGCCCGTAGGGTGTGCCGCCGCTGCGTGTGGTGTGCAACACACTTTCCGAGTAGGGCAGTCCGCACAGCAGCATGCCATGATGCAGCAGCGGCAACATCATGCTCAGCAACGTGCTTTCCTGTCCGCCATGCAGGCTGGCGGTGGAGGTGAACACCCCGGCCGGCTTGCCGCTGAGGGTTCCAGCCAGCCATTCACTGCTGGTGGAATCGAGAAAGTATTTCATCGCAGCGGCCATGTTGCCGAAGCGGGTCGGGCTACCGAGAATGAGTCCGTCGCAGGCTGCCAGGTCGTCGCTGCTGACATACGGTGGGCCTGATGCCGGCAGCTTGCCGGGATCATCCAGGCGGCCGTCACTGACCACCGGAACCGTGCGCAAGACCGCTTCGGCCTGTTCGCAACGCGCCACGCCACGGGCGATCTGCCTGGCCATGGCGGCGGTGTTACCATGACGGCTGTAGTAGACGATCAGTATGCTGATGCTCATGTCAGCAGCTCATGCACGCGTTCCGGTGGTCGTGCGATCACGGCCCGCTCACCACGAACGACGATGGGACGCTGCAGCAATTGCGGATGCTCTGCCAGTGTCTGCAGCAGTTGTGTATCATCAAGTTCGGCGCGGTCCAGCCGCAGCTCACGATACAGGGGTTCGCCGTCGCGCAGCAGATCGCGGACAGCGCATCCCAGCAGTTGCTGCAGCGCTTGCAGTTGTTGCACATCGGGGGGCCGTTGCAGGTATGGAATGATATGAACGTCCGCCCCGGCCTCCTGCAACAGATTCAGCGCAGCGCGGGATTTCGAACAACGCGGGTTGTGGTAGATGCTAAACATGATGGTCGAAAACCGACAATGTGAAAGGTGATTTTGTGCAAACTGATGAAGCCAGCCAGCCGCAGCACAGTATAACCGCCCCGGATCAGGTCTGGTGGCGCAACCGCCGCCTGCAGCGTGATTTTCTCCGCCATTTGTGGCAGCAGATGCTGGAGCACGATACCTTTCTCACCGCCGCCGCACTGTGCTACACCACGATTCTGGCACTGGTGCCACTGCTGGCAGTGATCCTCGGTGTGGTCGGGGCATTCCCGCTGGCCGATGACCTGACGGCAAAGTTGCAGGATTTCGTGTTCAGCAATTTTGTGCCGGCAGCCGGTGCCACGGTGCAGCAGTACATAGAGCAGTTCGTCGGCAACACCTCCACCCTGACCGGTGCCGGAAGTCTGTTTCTGGTGGTGACCTCATTGCTGCTGATGCAAAGCATTGAGAGCAACCTGAACCGCATCTGGCAGGTGCGCAACAAGCGCAGCATCAGCAGCCGTCTGGTCATGTACTGGTCGGTGCTGACGCTGGGGCCGATCATGATGGGGGGCAGCATCGTGCTCAGCTCCTATCTGTCGTTTCTGCCGTTCGGCTCCCGTGCCGGGGGTCTGCTGCTGAAGCTGACGCCGTTTCTGGTCGCGGTGTTTGCCTTCTCGCTGCTGTATCTGGTGGTACCCAACCGACGCGTCAAGCCGCGCTACGCGCTGATCGGTGCATTGCTGGCAGCGCTGTTGTTCGAGCTGGCGAAAAACACTTTTGTCTGGTACGTGACCACCTTCCCCACGTACACCAAACTGTACGGCGCGCTGGCAACCATTCCTATTTTTCTGGTCTGGGTGTATGTGGCCTGGCTGATCACCCTGCTTGGCGCCGTGGTGGCGGCGGCGCTGACCACGTTTCATTTTCGTCAGTCCGAATGGCACTGGCCGCAGCGGCTGGAGTTCGTGCTGGTGCTGCATCTGTTCAGTCACCTGTGGCAGGCGCAGCAGCGGGGTCACGGGCTGGGTAGCGATGACCTGCTGCAGCTGGAACCGGCGATGAGCGATGACCAGCTGCAACAGCTGATGAGTGAACTCGCTGCCAGCGCGCTGGTAACCCGCGAGGATTCCGGCGACTGGTTGCTGAACGTTGATCTGGCCGAGTTGTCGATAGCTGATCTGTATGCGCGTGGCAGCTGGGTCTTGCCGGTGACCGATCAGGCCGACATGCCTGCTGCACTGCAGTGTGATCGCAGTCTGGCTGCCCTGCTGGCCGCGATCAGGCAGCGCAGCGACGCCTACTGGCAAACATCCGTGAAACACTACCTGCAAGGAGAGCCCGGCCATGCCGACCACAATCAAGACCCTGTTTGATCGCTGCACACACACCGTCCTGCTGGCAACGGTGCTGAGCATGCCCGCTGCCGCAGAACCGATCGATTTCACTTCACCCGGGCTGGATGGCGAGCAGATTGCCCTGTCCGATTATCTTGGCCAGTGGGTGGTGGTGAATTACTGGGCCACCTGGTGCGCGCCCTGTCGCAAGGAGATTCCGGACCTGTCGGCCATGCACGATGCCAGAGATGACATCACCGTGCTCGGGCTGGCCTATGAAGACACCGAAGTGTCCGTGTTCAAGACATTTCTGCAGGACTATCCGGCCAGCTATCCGATAGCCATCGCCGATGTCTATGACCCGCCGGCGGCACTGGGTGCGCCGCGTGCGCTGCCGACCACCTTCATCGTTGACCCCCATGGCGAACTGGTCAAGACCATCATCGGGCCGGTCACCCGCGTGCAGCTGGAGCAGGCCATTGCCGACTTGCAATAGGCAGTAACTGAAGTGTCCGAGACTATATTAAATATTATTTGCCTAAGTCCATGAGTTGTAATGTGGTCTGTGGGTGAGAGAATTTTTGATTTCGTTTGTCAGCCCAGAATACGGGCACTCAAACTCTAGCCCGCATTATTCATGAGTCGACGTCGCGAGATGCTGCCAGTGCCTGTAGCTGTGGTGTTTCACGACCGAACGAACCGCAGGCGTACTTGACAGTACGTTGAGGATTCGTGACCGAGCGAAACGCCGCAGATGCGGGT
>JAHJQV010000057.1 GCA_018819105.1 Gammaproteobacteria bacterium | reverse complement strand
CTTAAAATCCCTCGGTAGCGATACCGTGCCGGTTCGAGTCCGGCCCTGGGCACCATCACAGTCACACATGAAGCATCCAAGCAGGCCCCAATTGTGAAACAAGCCGCCACCAGTATCGACCTGTCATCAGAAATCGGCCGCGCCCGCGCCATCGTTGTGCACGAGCCGGGTGCCGAGATCGAAAACATGACCCCGGCGACCGCCGCCGAAGTGCTGTATGACGACATTCTCAGTCTGCCACTGGCGCGTGAGGCACATCGCCAGCTCACCGGCGTGCTGGCAAAACAGGCCGACCTGCTGCACTTTACCGATCTGCTCACCGCTGTGCTGGACAATGCCGATGTGCGCGAGCGGCTGCTGAGGGTGGCCACCAGGCTGTATGGCTGTGCCGAGATCATGCCGGAACTGCTGGCCAAAGGTTCTGCCGAGTTGGCCAGGCAGCTGTTGCAGGGCACGCCGATGCACAAGGACACGCTGGAGAAATACCTCAGCCCGCTGCACCATTCGCTGCCGCCCTTGCCGAATGCGTTTTTTACCCGCGACGCCACCATGTGTCTGCACGATCGCGTGATCATCGGTTCCATGGCCTACCGAGTGCGTCTGCTGGAAAGTCTGCTGCTGAAAGCGATCTTCAAATACAACACCGCCATCCAGTCCCAGGGTTTCTATTTTGACGGCACCGACGACCACGATGACGCCGACAACGGCGGTGACAACAAGGTCACCATTGAAGGTGGTGATCTGCTGGTGCTGCGTGATGACCTGATCCTGATCGGCTACAGCGAGCGCACCACTGCAGCCGGCATCGATCGACTGATTGCCGCCATCGCGGCCCATGGCCGGGCGAAGAATTTCATCGTGCTGGAAATGCCGAAAAGCCGCGCCAGCATTCATCTGGACATGATTTTCACTATGGTCGATCGCGACAAGTGCGTGATCTATCCACCGCTGATATCCGGCAGCAACCGCTGTCGCGCCCTGCACATTGCCTATGCCGGGCAGGGGCAGAGCAAAATCACCGAGTACAGCAGTTTACTGAAGGCGCTGAAAGCGCAGAAACTGGATCTGCAGCCGATTGCCTGCGGTGGCAGCAACCGCTTCAATCAGGAGCGTGAGCAATGGGCCAGCGGTGCCAATTTCTTTGCCATGGCGCCGGGCCACATCATTGGTTACAAGCACAACCTGTATACCGTCGAGGCACTGCAGCAGGCCGGTTTCGCCGTGCTCGAAGCCGACGACATCATCAGCGACAAAGCCCGTCTGCAGGAGGGCCAGCCCACCGTGGTCACCATCGACGGTGCCGAACTCAGTCGCGGCGGCGGTGGCTGCCGCTGCATGACCATGCCGCTGAATCGTGACGCGGTGGATTGGTAGCAGCAATCAGTTTTGTGTTACGCAGCTGTTCAATTGGCTGATCGCTTGCGTAAATAACCCGCTGCTGCCAGCAGCAGTAAAGCAAACAGGCACAGACTCGCCAGCGATGACAGTGCCGGTACAGCGGGTGGTTCCAGCAGACCGCGATTGCGGAATACCAATATGCCATCATCAGCAGTGATGTCATCATTCAGCGCCGCATATAGAAATTTCTCGTCCGGGCTGAATGTAACCGCAGTTGCCAGTGTGGCATCGACCAAGCTGTTGCTGATCTGATCCTGCAGGTCGATGAATTCACCGCCAATGACTGGTGTGATAAACAAGCCGAGCCGGTCAGCGATTGCCAACAGACGCCCGTTCTCGGCCAAGGCCAGATCATCATCAAATCCGGCACTGTTGGCAGAGGTTAATGCCATTGCTTCAGCGCTCATTTCACCGCTGGCCTGATCTCGGCGCAATGAACCCAGCACGGGGATCGGTGGCGAATCACCAAGAACATCCCTGTAATAGAGTCTTGTTCCGTCACTGGAAAAAGTGGTTGCCGGTTGTCCTATCAGGCTCAGCTCTTCCAGGTCGTCGAGAGAAGTAAGCAGTCCTGTAGAGAGGTTGCGGGAGAACAGCTGGCCCGGTTCACCTGGTCCGATAAAACCTGGTTCGCCGGCGACATACAGG
>JAHJQV010000056.1 GCA_018819105.1 Gammaproteobacteria bacterium | reverse complement strand
TCTGCGGCGTTTCGCTCGGTCACGAATCCTCAACGTACTGTCAAGTACGCCTGCGGTTCGTTCGGTCGTGAAACACCACAGCTACAGGCCCCCGGATCAAGTCCGGGGCAGGCTCTGGCAGCATCTCGCGACGTCGACTCACGAATAATGCGGGCTAGCAAGCGAATGGGTGAATTTGATTGATGAATGCAAGTGGTTCGCGTGCACGCACGCTCCTGCTGGTTCATCACTGGAGAGGATGACTTCGTTTGATCCTGGCTCCTGTGGTAAGCCTGCTTGCGGGCGAGTTTTCAAGCGCATGGCTCAACCCAACAATTGCATAAATTCCCGGCGCCAGACCGCTTCACTGCCCGCAATAGCAGCGCTTCCGTGGCGCGTGCTCGATTTTGCAATCCTCACATAGTGTGAACTATGCTCCGGTTGGAAAATCTCCGCGCCACGCCCCGTAAACACTACTCTCCGGGCTCTTGCATCCGGGAATTTATGCAACTGTTGGGTCAACGTGCCAGACCTAGCAGGTAGGCCATGTCCTTGAAGAAGATGCGCATGTGTGCCAGTGGCTTGGCGCGCACCAGTTTCTTGTTCATGTACGCTTCCCAGGTCAGGTGCTGCACATCCTTGTCCTCGCAGATCTTGACGAAGCGTTCGCGGCGTTTGTCGCTGGTGTACCAGAACCGCTGCATGATGCCAAGAATGAAAAACACCTTGCCGTGCTCGCGGCGAAAACGCTTGTGCGCCCGTTGCAGCGCACTGGCCTTGCCGGTTTGCAGGAATTCGCTGGCCGCCTCGCCGGAATACTGGCCGGAGACCATGGCGTAATAAATGCCTTCACCGGATGATGGGGCCACCACCCCGGCGGCATCACCAGCGAGGATTACGTCCTTGCCATTGTCCCAGCGTTTCATCGGTTTCAGTGGCAGCGGCGCGCCTTCGGTACGCACGGTTTCACAGCCGTCCATGCCGGACAGATCGCGCATGCGCGTGCAGGCCTGGCGCAGGGAAAAACCTTTCACCGCTGAACCGGTGCCGACACTGACCTTGTCACCATGGGGAAACACCCAGCCGTAAAAATCCGGTGACATCTCGCCCTGGTAGTAGACCGAGCAGCGATGCGGCTCGAACCCCGGCGTGCCCGCCGGTGGTGCCTTGACGATTTCGTGATAGGCAAACACATGTGGAATCTTGTCCGCTCCGGGCACGCACTGTTTGGCGATCACCGAGGTGGCACCGTCGGCGCCGACCACCACTTTGGCCTTGATGTTGAGCACATGATCCTTGCTGCGCTCGCTGGCCTTGCCGGGTTGGTAGCTGATCACCGGTTTGCCGTCTGCAGGGTCGTGACTGAGTTGCTGGAAGCGACCCAGCGCGCGTTCGGCACCCGCCTTGCGTGCCCGCTCGCGCAGCCACTCGTCGAAGAACTCGCGATCCACCATGCCGACGAATCCGCCGATCTCCATGTCCACGGCGTTGTTTGAGGGAGCAATCATGCGGGCCTGCGTGACCCTGGCTTCAATCTGTTCATCGGGGATGGCAAAATCCCGGATCAGCCGCGGCGGGATGGCGCCGCCACAGGGCTTGATGCGATCACAGCGATCCAGCAGCATCACTTTGTGGCCGCGCTCGGCCAGCGTCTGCGCCGCGGTGGCACCGGCCGGACCGCCGCCGACCACAACGGCATCGTATTCAGCGTCAATGTTCATTGTGGTCATCGCATGTCCTCCTGTGCTTGCAGATAAAATCGATCAACTGCTGCCGCTGGATGCAGTCAGGTGCCGGGCCCAGCGGACTTCAACTGGCTGCTATGGCCTCGTGCAGACGGTCTGACTGCGGCAGTTGTGTCTGCTGACGAATGCGCGATGCCAGCCAGGCGGCGAGCAAAAACACCAGCCCTTCGATCAGAAACACGGCGCCATAGCTGTGCGCCGGAGTCTGATAAAAATGATTGAACAGATCCACTCCGACAGCACCGATAAAGCCGCCGATGCCGAACGCCGACGCCTGCGCTGCGCCCCACAAACCCATGCGCACGCCTTCGCGGTGCTCACCACCTTCGCCGGCCAGGGCCATCATTGAGGCGATGGCAGCCACTGCAAACACGCCATTGCCAAGACCCAGCGCAAACACATTGATCTGCAGCGGCCAGTCGCCACCATGGCTGGCAATCTGACCGCCCAGCAACAGTCCGAACAAGGCCAGCGCGGAGGCAATGCAGCCAGCGGTGGTCCACAGTCGCAGTGATCCCAGCCGGCCGCGCAGAAAGGTACCGCCCAGCGCCACCACGATCATGCCCAGCAGCACACCGGCGTTCTGCAGACCGGCCATCTGTGTGGATTGGCGCGGCGAATAGCCGAACACCAGTCCGGCGAACGGTTCCAGAATCAGATCCTGGGCCGAGTAGGCCAGCATGGACACAAACACGAAAATGGTGAACTGGCGCGCACGCGGGTCTGACCAGGTTTCCGCCAGCGCCTGGCGAAACGGCAGCTTGTTCTGTTCCATGCTGGCGGTGGCCGCAGCCGAGCGGTTCTGCTCGATGCCGGCGATGGCCAGCAGCGTCAGCACGAAAGCCAGGGCACAGACCGTGCCGGTGACCGTGATCAGCCGCTGCAGACTGAACGGTTCCAGAAAATGTCCGCCAATGCCGGCGGTGAGAATGAAGCCGGCGATCATCATCACCCAGACTATGCTGCCGGCAGCAGCGCGCCGTTGCGGTGCCACGGTTTTTGCCAGCAGGGCCAGCAGTGAGGTGCCGGCAGCGCCGACACCCAGCCCGATCAGCGTGAACGCCAGCACGGCCAGGATCAGGCCCGCCATCAAATGCGTGCTCATCCAGGCAGTGGCCAGCGCGGCCAGCACGCCGCCCAGGGCCAGCACGCCGACGCCGCCGATGATCCACGGGCTGCGCCGACCGCCCACATCAGAGGCATAGCCGAGTTTGGGGCGCGTCAGCTGAATCGCATAGTGCAGGCCGACCAGCGCGCCTGGCAGCATGGCCAGCAGACCGAGTTCGACCACCATGACGCGGTTCAGCGTTGAGGTGGTCAGCACCACAATCGCACCCAGCGCAGTCTGCACCAGGCCAAGCCGCACGATGCCGGCCCAGCCCAGGTAGTGTTGTGCGGATGCGGCTGCGGTCCGGTTCATGATTTGTGCTCCGCGAAGTCCACGTTTACAGGCCCAAATGACGAATGGCGAATGCTGCCACCATCATACCGGAAACGTACAAAGTGATGCCGGTGGCGTTGTACCATGGGGCATGCTTTTCCGGGTCCTGCAGCAGCCGTTGCATGAGCAGCCACTGGGCAAAGGCGATGATGAAAATCGCCAGCCCGTGCCAGGGCCGGTCCCAGTGCAGCATCAGGCCGGAGACAAGCAGTTGCGGCACCAGCATGACCCAGCAGGCAAACACCGCCGCGCGCTCCGGGCCGAGCTGTACCGGCAGGGTGCGGATGCCCAGTTGACGATCACCCTCAATGGCCTTGAAATCGTTCAGTGTCATGATGCCGTGCGCTCCAGCGCTGTACAGCAGCGCCATCCAGATCACTGGCATGGATGGCAGCGTGCCGGCCATGACCGCTGCCGCAGTGAACCAGGGCAGCCCTTCATAACAGATGCCGACGGCGGCGTTGCCCCACCAGCCGTTCAGTTTCAGTCGCGCCGGTGGTGCGCTGTAGGCCCAGGCCAGCAGCAGACCGAAGCAGGTGGCGACCAGCACCCATTGGCCCAGCGCGGCGGCCACCAGCAGCGACAGCAGTGTCCAGATGATGGCAATGTAGAGTCCCCAGCGTCCGGGAATGCGGCCGGAGGGAATCGGGCGATTGGGTTCGTTGATGGCGTCGACATGACGGTCAAACCAGTCGTTGACCGCCTGGCTGGTGCCGCACACCAGCGGTCCGGTCAGGGCGATGCCGCCAGCCACCAGCAGCCAGCGCTGCTGCAGCGCCAGTCCGGACGACACCAGGCCGCAGGCAAACGCCCACATCGGAGGAAACCAGGTGATCGGTTTGAGCAGCTCCAGCACCGACAGCGGCAGCGGCTTGCTGGCGGTCGGCAGCGACGGGTTGTGCTTGTCATCGACTGTGGTGGCGTCGCTCATGCTGTCTTGCTGTCTGCTGTGCGCACAGGATCAGGATCTCATGTCATCAAGGTTTGCTGGTGAACCATCGGGATTGATGGTGCTGGCCGTGGCTCACGGGTTCTTGCTGTCTTCCAGATCCCCGAGACCATAACGGCGCAGCTTCACATACAGGCTTTGCCGGCTCAGGCCAAGCATTTCCGCGGTCGATGCGCGGTTGTCGTTGGTCAGCTTGAGCGCGGTTTCGATGCACAGCTTTTCCATCACTTCGGTGGTTTCTGAAACCAGTTCCTTCAGTGATACCTTGCCCACCATCTGCGTCAGCTCGGATATCGGCCGCAGCAACGGCGATTCGCTGTCTCCGCTGGCGCGCTGCTTCTGCACGATGTGGCGGATGTTGAAACCCAGACATGGGTAGCTGCTGTCCAGCGCCGACACGGCGGACAGCTCGACATCCAGCTCGCTGCCGAACTCGCTGTACAGCTTGCTCTGGAACAGGCGTATCGAACCATGATTGGCCAGGTTGTTCTTCAGCACGTTCATGTCAATGCCCTGCCGTCCCAGCCAGCGATCCAGCGATTCGCCGATGGCCTGCTGCCGGGTGTTGAGCTGGCACATGTTCAGAAACGCCTGGTTGGCGCTGAGGATGCGGCCATCGGCATCGGTGATGACAAAACCATCGGTGGACTGCTCGATGATGGCCAGCATCTGGGATGATTCGGTGGACAGCTTGGCACCGTCATGTCCCGGCTGCGGACGCAGGCGAATCAGGAACGATGAACCCCGCTCATTGCGGATCAGTGCTGCGGACAGAATCAGCGGGCGTTTGGAACCCTTGGCGCGGACCAGGATGTCGCTGTTCTGACCGGATTGCCGGACGTCGCTGAGCAACTGGTCGATGTCACTGCGGCATTCATCGTCCAGCGCTTTGGGAAACACCCTGCCGATCAGCTGCTTTTCGCTGCGCTCCAGCATCTGCATCACCGCCGGATTGGCCTCCTGAATCTGCCGGGTGGCGGCGTCCAGAATGAAAATGGCTTCGGATGACATCTGAAACAGCATGCGGTAACGCATTTCGGCATGCCGCATGTTGGCAAAATCGCGCTCCATGGAATGCTGCACATCAAGCAGGCGCTGCTGCAGCGTGGACAGTGGCCGCAGGTCGCGGCCAATGGCGATGGTGTTGCCGTTCTCGGCGGTCTTGATGGTGGTGTAGGAGACCGGAATATCCTCCTGCTCCATGCCCAGATGGTTGATCTGGCGCCACTTGGACGGTTGGTTGGGATTGGCATCAGAGAGCAGGGTCTCCACCTTGTGCTGGCTTTCGGCGGTGACGGTCTCCAGCCACTTTTTGCCCACCCAGCTGCTGCGGTCCTGAACGAACACACCGGCGTGACGCAGGGTGAAGTCCAGGATCACGCCTTTGGCATCCAATACCAGCGCAATGTCACTGGCGGCAGTCATCAGTGCCGAAGTGGTGCTCGCAGCCAGATGCTGGAAAAATTCCTCCGGGTGCTCGAAGGCAATTGCTGAGGCGCCATCCATGCGACTTAGCTCAGCTCTCGCGACCACAGCCTGTTCCAGATGCTGTTCATGGTTGTTGGGAGAGTTCCTGTTTGCATTGCAGTAATTCAGTAATCTGGGTCACCGCGCCGTCACCATCTCGGGCAGCGCAGTCGGCACCCAGTTCCTGGGCTTTTTCCGGGTGGCAGTTGATCAGGTTGCCGCCGGCCACGATCAGCAGCTGTTTGTTGCGTGAAACTTCTCGCAGTCTGGTGATCTGATCATGCAGCGCCTGCTGATTGCGTTCTGCGCTGATGGATACGCCAACCGCGTCAAACGAATGTAAATCACCGGCAGGGTCATGCCGCGTTCGCGCAGTGCCTGCACGTATCCGCGACCGATGCTGGCATCGTGGTGTATGATCAGGTGAATGAATTCCTCGACCTCGGTGGCGGATGGGGTTCTGACCCTGCTGCCGGCGTCGGGATCGGTCTGCGTGTCATCGCCGTCAGACGGTCGCTGCAGAGCGATGTCGTTTTCAGTGGAGGTTTTGAGTGCTTCCATCAGGCGCGGGATCAGCTCTCTTTCCAGCGTCTGGCTCAGCATCAGCATCTCGGCACTGGAATGCTGAGTGCGCTGGCTTGCGCTGTTGCCTTGGCTGTTCTGTCCGCTTGTGCTGTCCACCGCCTGGTCTCTGTTCACATCATTGCTGCTTTGACTCTGTCTCATTTGAGGAACCCCGGAATCGCGGATCACCATCTTACACAGAACAAGACGTGATTCACATCAACCTTGTTGCCGTTTGTGCTGACCGTCTGCAAAGCCACTTTAATATTCCGGTGACACTACTAAACACCCATTCGGAATAAATGTCAAGAAAAGTTTACGTATAGTTTGGTTGACACCGGCAGACATTCCATTTAGATTGTACCCATGGTTACGCAATCGAGCGATGTCAATGGGCAGTCTGACAATGCTGGCAACGAGCAACAGGTGCAACTGAACAATGGCTGAACTGTACACTGCCGAGCAAAGGCTGCGCCGCGACGCATCACGCTGGACTCTGGTGCAGGGCATTCTTGCGCCGCTGCAGTTTCTCGTGTTCCTGGTCAGTGTGGCGCTGGTGGTGCGCTATCTGATGACCGGTCACGGAGAAGCTGCCGCCACGGTTTCCATTGTCATCAAGACCATGGTGTTGTACGCCATCATGGTCACCGGCTCATTGTGGGAAAAGGATGTGTTTGGTCACTATCTGTTTGTGCCCGCCTTTTACTGGGAGGACATGGTCAGCATGCTGGTGATGGCCCTGCACACGGCCTATCTGATCTGCCTGTGGCAGCAGTTGCTCAGCACCGAGCAACTCATGTATCTGGCCATCGCCGCCTACCTGGCCTACGTCATCAATGCGGCCCAGTTCCTGTACAAATTCAAACTGGCCCGCAAGGCCGAGCACGGCACGAGCAGCGAAACCCATCGCGATGCGGCCAGCGCGCCGCTGTCGTCCACTGCCACGCTGTCTTCTTCTGTGGAGGTGCTCTGATGTCGGTGCCCGGTTGTGCCAAGCCTGCAGCCGTGCCGCTGGATGTCATCCGCGAGCGCGGCCAGCGTGAGGTGTTCTGCGGTCTCACCGGCATTGTCTGGATGCACCGCAAGATTCAGGACGCTTTTTTTCTGGTGGTCGGCTCGCGCACCTGCGCGCACCTGATCCAGTCCGCCGCCGGGGTGATGATCTTCGCCGAGCCGCGCTTTGCCACCGCCATCATCGATGAGCGCGATCTGGCCGGCATGGCCGACATGAATGAAGAGCTGGATCGGGAGGTCAAGCGCCTGTTGCAGCGTCGCCCGGACATCAAACTGCTGTTTCTGGTTGGTTCGTGTCCGTCGGAAGTGATCAAGCTGGATCTGCAGCGCGCCGCAGAGCGCTTGTCCGAGCAGTACATGCCGGAGGTCCGGGTGCTGAACTATTCCGGCAGCGGCATCGAGACCACCTTTACCGAAGGTGAGGACACCTGTCTTGAGGCACTGGTGCCGGTGTGTCCGCAGCCGCCAGCCGATGCCGCCCAGCAGCTGCTCATCGTCGGCGCGCTGCCGGACATTGTAGAAGACCAGTTCCGCCGCCTGTTTGACAAGCTCGGCATCGACAACCTGGCCTTCCTGCCGCCGCGCAAATCCTCGGATCTGCCCAGCATCGGCGGCAACACCCGCTACCTGCTGGCGCAGCCGTTTCTGACCGCCACCGCCGATGCCTTGAACAAACGCGGTGCACAGCGTCTGCCGGCACCGTTTCCGTTCGGTGCCGAGGGCACCACCGCCTGGCTGCAGGCGGCAGCAACGGCCTGGGGGGTGGCCGCCGAGACCTTCCGTGAAGTCACCGCCGCCGCTGAGCAGCGCGCCCGCAGCGCGGTCGCACGTTATCGCTTTCAGCTGGCCGACAAAAGCATCTTCTTTTTCCCCGATTCGCAGCTGGAAGTGCCGCTGGCAAGATTTCTGCACAACGAACTGGGCATGCAACTGTGTGAAGTGGGCAGTCCCTATCTGCACAAGGTGCATCTGGCCGAGGAGTTTGCGATGTTGCCCGCAGATGTGCGCCTGAGTGAAGGGCAGCACGTGGAGAACCAGCTCGATCGCTGCATTGAGCAGGCACCGGATCTGGTGGTGTGCGGGCTGGGCCTGGCAAATCCTCTGGAAGCGCGCGGCATCCGCACCAAATGGGCCATTGAACTGCTGTTCACGCCGATACACGGCTACGATCAGGCCGGTGACTGCGCCGAACTGTTCGCCCGGCCGCTGATCCGGCAGGACAAACTGGCGGTGTGACATGAAACTGACCCTGTGGACATATGAAGGCCCCCCGCACGTTGGTGCCATGCGCATCGCCACAGCGATGGACAAGCTGCATTACGTGCTGCATGCCCCGCAGGGCGATACCTATGCCGATCTGCTGTTCACCATGATCGAGCGTCTGCCGAAGCGTCCCCCGGTGACCTACACCACGTTTCAGGCCAGAGATCTGGGTGCCGACACCGCCGGTCTGTTCAAGACCGCCTGCCAGGAAGCCTATGACCGCTTCCAGCCACAGGCCATGCTGGTTGGTGCCTCATGCACCGCAGAGCTGATTCAGGACGATCCGGGTGGTCTGGCCGATGGCATGGATTTTCCGGTACCGGTGATCCCGCTGGAGCTGCCGGCATACCAGCGCAAGGAAAACTGGGGCGCGTCAGAAACCTTTTACCATCTGGTGCGCAAGCTTGCGGGTGCGCATGCGCCGCCGCCGGGCAGCGAGCGTCCGCCGCGTGAGCCGGGCCAGCGTCCGCGCTGCAATCTGCTGGGGGCAACTGCGCTGGGCTTCCGCCATCGCGATGACGTCACCGAAATCACCCGTCTGCTGCAGCAACTGGGCATCGACATTGTGGTGACAGCGCCACTGGGGGCCACACCGGCTGACATCGCCAGACTCGGCGAGGCCGATTTCAACGTCGTCATGTATCCGGAAATTGCCGACACCGCCGCCACCTGGCTGCAGCGCACCTTCCGCCAGCCGGCGGTGAAAACCGTGCCGATCGGCATCAATGCAACACGCCAGTTCATTCGTGAGGTGGCTGAATTGGCCGGCGTCGACGCCGAGCCGGTGCTGGCCAGCGAAGCTTCGCGTCTGCCGTGGTACTCGCGCTCGGTGGATTCCACCTACCTCACCGGCAAACGCGTGTTTGTATTCGGTGACGCCACCCACGCCGTCGCCGCAGCGCGGATTGCCGTGCACGAAATGGGCTTTGATCTGTGTGGCGTGGGCACCTACAGCCGCGAGTTTGCCCGTGATGTGCGCGCGGTGGCAAAAGAGTTTGCTGTCGAGGCGCTGATTACAGACGATTATCTGGAAGTGGAAGAGCGCATTGCCGAACTGCAGCCGGAACTGATTCTGGGCACGCAGATGGAGCGCCACATCGCCAAGCGTCTGGGCATCGGCTGCGCCATGATCTCGGCCCCCATGCACGTGCAGGACTTCCCCGCGCGCTATTCGCCGCAGATGGGATTTGAAGGCGCCAACGTGATTTTCGACAGCTGGGTGCATCCACTGGTGATGGGGCTGGAAGAGCACCTGCTGGGCATGTTCAGAGAAGATTTCGAATTCCACGATGGCGCCACCGCCTCACATCTGGCCAGCGAAGGCGGCCATGCGGTGAGCCGGCCCACGGCAGTCGCTGACAGCGATGCTGCAGCCGCAGCTGACACTGTCAACGCAACGGCCAGCGTCGCGGTAGCCGAGGCGACGACGCCGGCGACTCAGACCGACACCGCAGCGGCTGCACAGGACATGACATGGGATGATGAGGCGCAACAGGAATTGCGCAAGATTCCGTTTTTTGTACGCGGCAAGGCGCGCCGCAACACCGAAGCCTACGCCAGGGAGCAGGGGCTGGCCGAGGTGACGCTGGATACCTTATACGAGGCCAAGGCACATTATGGCAACCGCTAGTTCCCCGATCCGAGTCACCATTGTCACGCTGGACAGTCATCTGGCCACCACGGTACAGATTGCGCAGAAAATGTTGCGCAAAGACATCCCCGGCCTGCAACTGAGTCTGCATGCGGCTGCGGAATGGTCAGACGACGACAAGGCCCTGCAGGCCTGTCATGACGACATTGCCGCCGCCGATATCATCATCGTCAGCATGCTGTTTCTGGAAGATCACATCCAGGCCATGCTGCCGGCCCTGGAAGCCAGGCGCGATGCCTGTGATGCCATGGTGTGTCTGATGTCTGCCGGCGAGATCATCCGCCTGAACAAGCTGGGCGGGTTTTCCATGCGTGGAGAGAGCAAAGGGCCTATGGCCATGCTCAAGCGCCTGCGCGGTGCCCGGGGCGGCAAGGGCAATGCCAGCAGCGGTGCCGGACAGATGGCCATGCTGCGCAGACTGCCAAAAATCCTGCGCTTCATTCCCGGTACGGCGCAGGACGTGCGCGCTTACTTCCTCTGCATGCAATACTGGCTGGCCGGCTCCGATGACAACATCGCCGCCATGGTCGCGTTCATGGTGAATCGCTATGCCGATGGCGAACGGCGCAGCATTCGGGGCTCGCTGAAACCGCCATTGCCGGCCGAGTACCCGGACACCGGTCTGTACCATCCGCAATTGGCAAACCGGGTGACCGAATACCTGGATCAGCTGCCGCAAAGCGGTGACGGCAAGCACGGTACCGTGGGCGTGCTGGTCATGCGTGCTTATGTGCTGGCGCACGACTCCAGCCATTACGATGCCGTGATCGCCGCACTGGAAGCGCGCGGACTGCGCGTGATCACGGCTTTTGCCAGCGGTCTGGATGCGCGCCCGGCAATCGAAAAATATTTCATGCGCAATGGTCAGCCGGTGATCGATGCCATGCTGTCGCTGACCGGCTTTTCGCTGGTTGGCGGGCCGGCCTACAACGACGCGCGCGCGGCCGAGGACATGCTGGCACGGCTGGATGTCCCCTACATCGCCGCACATCCGCTGGAATTTCAGAACCTGCAGCAGTGGCGCGGCGGCGAGCGCGGCCTGATGCCGGTGGAGGCGACCATGATGGTGGCCATACCCGAGCTCGATGGTGCCGTCGCCCCAGCCATGTACGGTGGCCGCACGCAGGGTGAAGGGGCTGTCTGTGAAGGCTGTGAGCAACGCTGTAAGTTTGGCGCTGACAGCGAACGCAAGATGCACCCCTGCCCGGAGCGCATCGATGCGCTGACCGGCAAGCTGGCCCGCATGATCCGGCTGCGTCAGCGCGATCGCGCCGAACGCAAACTGGCGATCGTGCTGTTCAACTTCCCGCCCAATGCCGGCAACACCGGAACCGCCGCCTATCTGGACGTGTTTGCCTCGCTCTACAACACGCTGAAAACACTCGCAACGGCTGGTTATGACGTCGAGGTGCCGGACAGTCTTGACGATCTGCAGCAGCGCCTGCTGCATGGCAACGCTGCCCAGTACGGTACCGATGCCAACGTGCATGCGCTGATTCCGGTGGACGATCATGTGCGCCGCGAAAAGCATCTGCACGCGATCGAATCGCAATGGGGTTCGGCGCCCGGGCGACAGCTCAGTGATGGACACTCGATTCAGGTGCTGGGTGCACAGTTCGGCAACGTGCTCGTGGGCATCCAGCCCGGCTTCGGCTATGAGGGCGATCCGATGCGCCTGCTGTTCGAAAAAGGCTTTGCGCCGACCCATGCCTTCGCGGCTTTTTACCGCTATCTGAACGAGGACTTTGCTGCCGATGCGGTGCTGCACTTTGGCACCCATGGCGCGCTGGAATTCATGCCCGGCAAGCAGAGCGCCATGTCCAGTGCCTGCTGGCCCGAGCGGCTTATCGGTGACTTGCCGAATTTCTATCTCTACGCTGCCAACAATCCGTCGGAAGGCATCATCGCCAAGCGCCGTGCCGGTGCCACGCTGATCAGCTACATGACGCCGCCGGTCAGCCACGCCGGCCTGTATGCCGGGCTGCAGGAACTGAAGGCATCACTGGACAGCTGGCGCAAGCTGCCGCCGGCGCAGCAGGCACGCAACAGCGAGCTGGCAGAACTGATCCAGGCGCAGGCCCATGCGGTGGATCTGGCTGCGGCCGAACCGCTGTGGGAGAGCGCCGCCGTGGCCACCGAAATTCAGCGTCTGCAGCTGCAGCTGCATGAGCTGGAACAGACCCTGATCCCACACGGCCTGCACGAGGTAGGCCGCGAGCCCGATCAGCACGAGCGCCGCGAATACCTGCTGGCGATCAGCGAATCGCTGCAACACGAACTGCCCGAGGCCGCGCTGACGGCATTGCTGGAAGGCATGTCGGTGGAGCAGTTGCAGCAGGCGCATGCCGCCGATGATGAGGACCTGGCAGACTGGCTCAAGCGGCTGGCTGACATCAACTCGAAGATGGGGGCGGACAACGAACTCAATGCACTGCTGCATGCCCTGGATGGCGGCTACATCCATCCGGCACCCGGCGGTGATCTGCTGCGCACTCCGGAAATTCTTCCCACCGGCCGCAACATTCACGGCTTTGATCCATTCCGCCTGCCCAGCACCTACAGCGTGCAGCAGGGTGCGCGCCAGGCCGAGCGCCTGCTGGCGCGGCATCGCCAGCACAGCGAGGCCATGCCCGAAGGCATCGCCATGGTGCTGTGGGGCACCGACAACCTGAAATCCGAAGGCACCCCGATCGCCGAGGCGCTGGCGCTGATGGGCGCGCGCCCGCGCATGGACAGTTACGGCCGCATCTGTGGTGCCGAACTGATGCCACTGGCAGAGCTTGGTCGTCCGCGCATTGATGTCACCATCACGCTGTCGGGCATATTCCGTGATCTGCTGCCGTTGCAGACGCGCATGCTGGCCGAAGCAGCCTATCTGGCCGCCGCCGCCGACGAGCCGATCGAACAGAATTTCATCCGCAAGCATGCGCTGGCCTATCAGCAAAGCCACGATTGCGATCTGGAAACCGCTGCGCTGCGGGTATTCTCCAACGCCGACGGCGTCTATGGCTCCAACGTCAACCGCATGGTCGACAGTGGCTGCTGGGAGGACGAGGACGAACTGGCCAATGCCTACAGCAAGCGCAAGTGCTTTGCCTATGGCATGTCCGGCAAGCCGGTGGCGCGTGAGGAGCTGTTGACCTCGCTGCTGGCCGATGTGGAACTGGCTTATCAGAATCTTGATTCGGTGGAGCTGGGTGTGACCTCGATCGATCATTACTTCGACACGCTGGGCGGTATCGGCCGTGCGGTGAAACGGGCCCGCGGCAGTGATGCCCCGGTGTACATCGGCGATCAGACCGGTGCTGAGGGCAAGGTCAGAACATTGTCAGAACAGGTCGCACTGGAGACCCGCACGCGGGTACTCAATCCGAACTTTTACGAAGCCATGCTCAAGCATGGTCATCAGGGCGTCAGCGAAATTGAACACCACATCACCAACACCATGGGCTGGTCGGCCACCACTGGCCAGGTGTCACCGTGGGTGTACAAGCGCATGACCCAGACCTTCATGCTGGATGAGACCATGCGTGAGCGTCTGGCCAGCCTGAATCCCGCTGCTTCCGCCAAGCTGGCCAACCGCCTGCTGGAAGCCCATGAACGCAATTACTGGCAACCGGATGAAGACATGCTCGCCGCCTTACGCAAGGCAGGTGAGGATCTGGAAGACAGATTGGAAGGTATCACTACCGAGGTCATCGCAGCATGAGTATTGCACAAGCAGCCATTCCGATTCATATGAAACAGTCGCCACCCGACGGCGAGGGCAGTCTGCAGGTTCAGCTTGATCCTGAAGACACCATTGACGGTGCCAAAGTGTTTGCCGTTTACGGCAAGGGCGGCATCGGCAAGAGCACCACGTCATCGAACCTGTCGGCGGCATTTTCCAAACTCGGCAAGCGCGTGCTGCAGATCGGATGCGATCCCAAGCACGACTCCACCTTCACACTCACCAAAACGCTGATTCCCACCGTCATCGATGTGCTGGAATCGGTGGAGTTTCACAGTGAGGAGTTACGCACCGAGGATTTCGTGTTCGAAGGCTACAACGGCGTCATGTGCGTGGAGGCCGGTGGACCGCCGGCCGGCACCGGCTGCGGCGGCTACGTGGTCGGGCAAACGGTGAAACTGCTGAAACAGCATCATCTGCTGGAAGACACCGATGTGGTCATTTTCGATGTGCTGGGTGATGTCGTCTGCGGTGGCTTTGCGTCGCCACTGCAGCATGCCGAACGTGCCCTGATTGTCGCCTCCAACGACTTCGATTCGATTTTTGCCATGAACCGCATCATCGCGGCGATTCAGGCCAAGTCGAAAAATTATGCGGTGAGGCTGTCCGGCGTGATTGCCAACCGCAGTGCCGAAACCGATCAGATCGATGGCTTCAACGAACGTGTGGGCATGCGCAGACTGGCGCATTTCCGCGACCACGACGTGATCCGTCGCAGCCGGCTGAAAAAATCGACGCTGTTTGAAATGCCGGACTGTCCGGAACTGAAAATGGTTCAGGACGAGTATCTGAAGCTGGCAGACAGCCTGTGGAAAGGCACCGATCCTCTGGCAGCGATGCCGATGAAGGATCGCGAGATCTTTGATTTCCTGGGTTTTGACTGAGCTGGAGTAAAACGCCCGAATGGACAGCAGTTACGCCAGACGCCGCAGCCAGCTGCGCACGTATTTCGACGAGACCGCGGCCGAAACCTGGGCCAGGTTGACCTCGGACGCGCCGGTCAGCGGCATCCGCCGCACCGTCCGCGCCGGTCGTGATCGCATGCGCGCTTTGCTGCTGGACAGCCTGCCGCATCAGCTGGCCGGCCTGCGCGTGCTGGATGCCGGCTGTGGCACCGGCGCTGGTGCCATCGAGCTGGCCCGACGTGGAGCCGAAGTGGTCGCCATCGACATTTCGCCCAGTCTGGTTGAGATCGCCGAACAGCGGCACGGCAACGACGCTGCCGCCAGTGCCGGCAGCATCCGCTTCTGCAGTGGCGACATGCTCGACAGCAGTCTGGGCGAGTTTGACCATGTGCTGGCGATGGATTCGCTGATTCATTATGCGCTGGAGGACATCATCGCCGTGCTCGCCGCGCTGACGCCGCGGGTGCGTGACAGCATCGTGTTCACCTTTGCCCCGCGCACCCCGGCGTTGACACTGATGCATCTGAGCGGGCGTCTGATTCCACATCGTGAACATCGCGCCCCGGCCATTGTGCCGGTGGCAGAACGCAGCCTGCGTCGGGCCTGCGCCAGCGCAGCGCCGCTGCAGGGCTGGCAGTGCGGCCGCAGCGAACGCATCAGCAGTGGCTTCTACACTTCACAGAGCATGGTGCTGCGGAAATCGGCATGAACAAGCGCGCCAGCCAAGCGACCCTGCAACGCGTCAACGCGCGTCTGGCTGGTATGTGGTCGCAGATCGGCACACAGTTTCTGCCGTTTGCCGATGCTGTCAGCGAACGGCTGCCGCTGCGCCGGTTGTTGCGCCTGGCGCTGTTTCAGGTTTCTGTGGGCATGGCGGTGGTGTTGCTGACCGGCACCCTGAACCGGGTCATGATTGTCGAGTTGCTGGTGCCCACCTGGCTGGTCGCCAGCATGATTTCGCTGCCCTTGCTGGTGGCACCGTTCCGGGCCCTGATCGGGCACCGTTCGGACATGCACGTCTCGGCGCTGGGCTGGCGTCGCGTGCCCTACATATGGATCGGCACCATGCTGCAGTTCGGCGGTCTGGCGATCATGCCATTTGCCCTGCTGGTGCTGTCCGGCGACACGCATGGTCCGGTGCTGTATGGTCAGATTGGCGCTGCGCTGGCATTTCTGCTGGTCGGTGCCGGCCTGCACACCACACAGACCGCCGGTCTGGCACTGGCCACCGACCTGGCCGACGACGACAACCGCGCCCAGGTGGTGGCATTGCTGTACGTGATGCTGCTGCTGGGCATGTTCTGCAGTGCGCTGCTGTTTGGCTGGCTGTTGAGCGATTTCACCCAACTCAAGCTGATCAAGGTGGTGCAGGGCGCGGCCGCTGTCACCGTGGTGCTCAATGGCATCGCCCTGTGGAAACAGGAAGCACGCCAGCCACAACAGACCCGGGCCGATCGCGAACGCGTGCCGTTTCGGGCCGCCTGGCGCGAACTGCTGGCGCAGAGCGGTGCGCTGCGTCTGCTGCTGGCAGTGGCCATAGGCAGCGCTGCGTTCAGCATGCAGGACGTGCTGCTGGAGCCGTTCGGTGGTGAAATACTTGGTCTCAGTGTGGCGCAGACCACACTGCTGACCGCGCTGTTGGCAGGCGGTATGCTGCTGGCGTTCATGTTTGCCGCGCAGAAACTGCGCCATGGCACCGATGCCAATCTGCTGGCGGCGATCGGTGTGCTGGTCGGCATCGCCGCGTTCAGCGCGGTGCTGCTGGCGGACGTGCTGCAGGCGGCCAATCTGTTCCGCGTCGGCACTTTGATGATAGGATTTGGGGGTGGTTTGTTTGCGGTCGGCACACTGACTGCGGCGATGCGGCTGGCCGAGCACATGCAGGCCGGTATCGCACTGGGTGCATGGGGTGCGGTGCAGGCAACGGCGGTGGGTCTGGCGGTCGCCATCGGCGGCGGCGTGCGTGATCTGGTTTCCTCGCTGGCACTCAGCGGGGCACTGGGACAGGCCCTGCAATCACCATCCACCGGGTATGGCTTTGTCTATTATCTGGAAATTGTTTTGCTGTTTGCTGCGCTGGCAGTGATCGGCCCATTGGTCAAGTACGCCGGCAGCGGTGCTACAAGATCGCAACAGGCGAAATTCGGTATGGCCGAGTTTCCCAATTGAAAACCACTGAGAGGTCACGTTATGGACTACTTGCTAACAAGCTCAATTGATCTGGCGGAGATTTTATTCACTCTGTTCTGGATTTTCTTCGCCTTCCTGGTGCTCTACCTGCACCGCGAGAGCAAACGTGAAGGCTATCCGCTGCAGGCCGACCGCTTTGGCAGACCGGCCAGCATCGAAGGCTTTCCCGGTGTGCCCAAGCCCAAGACCTATCATCTGCGCGATGGCTCCACGGTGTCGCTGCCGCGTGCCGAACCGGCCGAATCTGTTGCCGCAGTGGCCACGGCCGGCTTCCCCGGCGCCCCGCTTGAGCCCACCGGCAACCCGATGCTGGATGGTGTTGGCCTGGCGGCCTGGTGTGATCGAGCCGATCATCCCGACATGACCATGCGTGGTCTGCCGCAGATCGCCCCGCTGCGCATTGCCGATGACTACCATGTTGAATCCCGCGATGTGGATCCGCGCGGCATGAACGTGGTTGCCGCCGACAACTACGTCGTTGGCAAGATCCGTGATCTGTGGGTGGATCGCATCGAGCCACAGATACGCTATATGGAGATCAGCCTGGATGACCGCATCGGCGGTGGCAATGTGCTGTTGCCGTATTACTTCTGCCGCATCAACGCCGGTCGCGGCGAGGTCAAGGTCAGCTCGCTGATGTCTGACCAGTTTTCTGCCGTACCCAAGACCAAGCATCCGGATCAGGTCACGCTGCTGGAAGAAGACAAGATCTGTGCCTACTACGCCGGCGGCAAGCTGTATGCCGAGCCGTCCCGCACCGAGCCGATCCTGTGACCGAGCACGACCATTACGAGGACGAAGCCGGGCTGCCGGAACCGCTGCCAGAGGACGAACAGGTTCTCTGGCAGGGGGCCCCGGCGTGGCGGCCGTTTGCGGTCACCGCGTTTCACGTGCGCAAGCTTTTGATCTACTTCTCGGTGCTGCTGCTGTTGCGGGTGTGGATGGTGGCCAATGCCGGTGCCTCGCTGGCTGAAGTAGGGCTGGCGGCAAGCTGGTTCGTGCTGCTGGCGGCGACGGCAATCGGCATTCTGTTGCTGATGGCGTGGCTGATCGAACGCACCACGGTGTACACCATCACCAACAAGCGTCTGCTGATGCGCATCGGCGTGGCCTTGCCGATGACCATCAACCTGCCGTTCAGCAAGATCACCCGGGTGGATCTGCGCCTGCATGCCGACCACGACGACGCAGCGGTGAGCGGAGACATTCCGCTGGCGCTGGCAGAATCCGAGAAGCTGTCGTATGTGGTCATGTGGCCGCATACCAAACCCTGGACCTTTGCGCAGACCCAGGCCATGTTGCGCGCGGTGCCCGAGGCCCGGCAGGTGGCGGAAATTCTCGCCAGTGCCATTGCCGAAGCCAACCAGGCCAGGCCGCAGCCGGGCAGGGTGCAGGCCATGCCGCCGTCGCAAGCGGCTGCGGTTGAGGGTGACTGGCAGATGAATCAGTGGAGCGGCGCGTCGTCATGAGCAATCCGCACGCCGACACCAGTGCTGAGCAGTTTCCGCGCTTGCCGCTGTACGCGGTGAGCGGTTTGCTGCTGTTCAGTCTGGTGGCGGTGGCGGTGGTGCGCTTTGGGGCACCCGAAGCGGGTGTCGATGGCATCGCTGCGGAGCAGCTAGCAAGCCAGGTGGTTGAACGCCAGGCACTGATCTTTCGTGACCTCGAGAACGGTGCCGTGGGGGTGTTCGACCCCGCCAGCGGCAAGCAGCTGACCACCATCGAGCCGGGAACCAATGGTTTCATGCGCTCCACCCTGCGCGGTCTGGGGCGCGAGCGCATGCGCCGCAATCTGACCCCCGATGAGCCGTTTGAAATCCGCATTCTGGACAACGGTCGCGCCCTGCTGGTGGATCCGGCAATCGATCGGGAAGTCGATTTGTGGGCATTTGGTGAAACCAATGCCATGAATTTCATCAATCTTTTCAATGAGACCCAGGCCATTCTGGGTGGCAACAGGCAACAGGTGGCCAGTCAGAGCGCCGCCGCTGCCGGCTCTGGCGACAGGGCGGACAACAACTGAATGAACGCAATCATGCACCGAAACCGGGCAAGCAATACAGGAGTGACAACATGAACACAGCCACAGCGACCGACGCCGCCCTGATCAACGAGAGCACCGAGCGCGCGAAAACTGAAACGCTGCTGTCACCCAGGTTCTATCGCACCGACATCAAGGCACTGGAAAAGATGGATCTGAGTTCGGTCCACGATGAGTGGGAAGCGATGATGGACGAGTACCGCAACGACAGCAACAGCAATCACTTCGTGCGCGATGAAAAATTCGCCGAAGAGGTCAAGGAGCTACCGCCGGCGCTGCATGAGGAGTTCAAGGATTTTCTTATTTCCTCGGTGACCTCGGAGTTTTCCGGTTGTGTGCTTTATGCCGACATCAAAAAACACATCAAGCATCCGCAGCTGAAAGAACTGATGGGCTACATGGCGCGTGACGAATCCCGTCATGCCGGCTTCATCAACAGCGCGCTGAAGGATTTTGATCTGCAGGTGAATCTGGGCTTTCTGCGCAAGGAAAAGAAATACACCTATTTCCGTCCCAAATTCATTTTTTACGCCACCTATCTGTCGGAAAAAATCGGCTATGCCCGCTACATCACCATCTTCCGGCATCTGGAGAAGCATCCGGAAAACCGCTTTCATCCGATCTTCCGCTGGTTCGAGCGCTGGTGCAATGACGAATTCCGCCATGGTGAATCGTTTGCCCTGATGATGAAAGCCAACCCGCATCTGCTGCGCGGTCACAACAAGCTGTGGATCCGGTTTTTCCTGCTGGCAGTGTTTGCCACCATGTATGTGCGCGATCATTCGCGCGAAGAACTGCACAATGCTTTCGGTATCAATACCACCGAATACGATCGCAAGGTGTTGCACATCACCTCGGAAATCAGCAAACAGATTTTCCCCTTTGCGCTGGATCTGGACAACGAGAAATTCTGGCAGCGGCTGGATCGCCTCAGCGCCCTGTCGCAACTAAACGAGGCGGCCAGGGCGCGCGGTGGTCTCGGCGGACTGCTTACCCGGGCCAAATGCTCGGTGCTGTCGTTCGGGGTGTTCGCGCGCCTGTACATGATGCCAACGGTGCCGAACGAGCTGCCGGAAACCGTGCGCATGGCACCGGCCTGGTAAGCACTCCGGCTGCGCAGACACATGTTGCAGACACTCTGGCAATTGCTGTGGCCGCTGCTTTTCGTGGTGCTGCTGTGGTGGCTGACCACGGTGGTCATGCTGTATCGCACCGGCTTGCCCGAACGCACCTATCTGGGCACCATGCTGGCAGCCACCCTGTTGGCACTGCTGTCGGTGCTGGCGCTGGTGCATGCCGCAGCCAGCAATACGGTGATGGCAGCCTTGCAGTCGTTCACTGCCGGAGTGTTGTTGTGGGGCTGGCACGAAGTCAGTTACTACACCGGTCTGATCACCGGCCCGCGGGCACAAGCCTGTCCGGATGACTGCAGTGCCGGACAGCGCTTCCGTTACGGCCTGCTGGCCAGTCTGTGGCACGAACTGGCGATCGTCGCCACTGCCGCACTGCTGCTCGCGCTGACCTGGGGAGAAGTCAATCAGCTTGGCAGCTGGACCTTCGTCATACTCTGGCTGATGCGCTGGAGCACCAAGCTGAACATCTTCCTCGGTGTGCCCAATCTGCATGAAGAGTTCTGGCCCGAGCATCTGCGCTATCTGTCCAGTTATGTCAGCAACAAGCCGATGAACCTGCTGTTTCCGCTGTCGGTCACGCTGGCCACACTGCTTACGGCAGTGTTCATGGTGCTGGCCTGGCAGGCGCGCAGCGACGACTTTGTCGGCACCCAGGCCATGCTGCTGGCCACCATCTCTCTGCTTGGACTGCTCGAACACTGGCTGCTGGTGCTGCCCTTGTCAGACAGCAGGCTGTGGCAGTGGGGTTATGCTGCGCATGAGCGGCGCATGGCCAGCCGTCTGAGCCGCGAGACGGCAGCGGATCACCGGCTGAGCGCAGCCGGTAGCAAGGCGGCCTGAAGCGAAACCAGGCAGACTGTCCGCCGGGCAACAGGCAGCGCTGCAGCATGCCTGTCAGCACGGTCGCTGCGCGCGGGTGCCACCGACCATGATTTTCAATTCCAGGGACCTTTCCAACCAGACATGACTTATCGTTTCCCCTTCAGCGCCATAGTTGGCCAGGATGACATGAAGCTGGCGCTGCAGCTGGCGGCCGTGGATGCCAGCATCGGCGGCGTACTGGTGTTTGGCGATCGCGGTACCGGCAAGTCCACCAGCGTGCGCGCACTGGCGGCGTTGCTGCCGAAAATGCGCATGGTGGTTGATTGCCCGTACAACTGCGATCCGCAACAGCCGGCCGGTTTGTGCCAGCAGTGCCGGCAGCGCTCGGCGGATGCTGCGCCGCCGAAAAGCCGCATGCAGCCGGTGCCGGTGGTCGATCTGCCGCTGGGAGCCACCGAAGACCGCGTGGTCGGTGCGCTGGATCTGGAAAAAGCACTGGTGCACGGGGAAAAACACTTTGAGCCGGGTCTGCTGGCGCGTGCCAACCGCGGTTTTCTGTATGTCGATGAGGTCAACCTGCTGGAAGATCATCTGGTCGATCTGCTCATCGATGTGGCTGCCTCTGGCGAGAACGTGGTTGAGCGTGAGGGCTTGAGCGTGCAGCACCCGGCCAGGTTTGTGCTGGTCGGTAGCGGCAACCCGGAGGAGGGTGAGCTGCGCCCGCAACTGCTGGACCGGTTCGGCCTGTCGGTGGAGGTGCGCACCCCTGAAGACATTGAGCAGCGCATGCTGGTGGTGCAGCGGCGCGATGAATTTGAGCGTGATCAGGAAGCCTTCATGCAGCGCTGGCAGCGCCAGCAGGGCAAGGTGCGCAGTGCCATCACCGCAGCGCGCAAGCAACTGCCGGAGGTGCAATTGCATCCACAACTGCTGCGCCAGGCGGCCCAGCTGTGCATCCACCTCAAAATCGATGGTCTGCGCGGCGAACTGACGCTGGTGCGGGCAGCGCGTGCCCTGGCTGCGCTGCGCAAGTCCGGGCAGGCTGAGCTGGCGCACATGCTGGAGATTGCGCCAATGACCCTGCATCATCGCCTGCGCCGCAATCCGCTGGATGAATCCGGTGCCATGACCCGCGTAGAGCGTGCCATGCAGGAGCTGTTTGGCTGATGCCGGCGTCGTCAGCAGCCTCGGCGCAGCAGCAAGGTCTGGACGATGCGCTGCTGGTGATGCTGCTGCTGCAGCTGGATCCGCTGGCGCTGGGCGGCGTACATCTGCGCAGTCGCGATGCCGAACTGAGCCGCTGCTGGCTGCAGCAGTTTCGCACCCTCAGCATGCCGCAGCAACCCTGGCGGCGCATGCCCTTGCAGATCAGTGATGAGCGCCTGCTCGGCGGCATCGATCTGGAAACCAGTCTGCAGCAGGGGCGCGCGGTGTACGCGCGCGGTCTGCTGGCCGAGGTGGATCAGGGTTATCTGCACATCAACATGGCAGAGCGGCTGCCGCAATCGATCAGCGCCCGATTGTGCGCGGTGATTGATCAGCACCAGGTGCAGGTGGCGCGCGACGGCATTCATGCCTGTGAACCGAGCCGCTTTGCGGTGCTTGCGGTAGACGAAGGTGAAGACGACGAGCACATTGCAGCCGACCTGCTGGATCGGCTGGCATTCACCGTGCATCTGGACGGCATGCGAGGCCTGCTCGACAGCGAGCCGGGCATTGCCGCCGAGGCACTGGCCGAACTGCGCGCCGAGCTGCCGCACAAACTGGCCAGTGTGCACCTCCCCGCAGCGCTATTGCGGGCACTGTGCGCGACCGCGGTCGGACTGGGGCTGCATTCCTTGCGCGCCAGCCAGCATGCCGTGCGCGTGGCCACTCTGCTGGCCGTGCTGGAAGATGCCGAAGAGGTGAGCAGCGAACACGCCGGCAAGGCCGCCCAGCTGGTGCTGGCACCACGGGCAACCCGCATGCCGGCGGCGGCAGAGGACGATGAGACCGAGCAGACACCCGCAGAGTCACCCCCGGAGCAGGAACCGCAGACACCACCGCCGGAGTCGGAGCAGACAGATCAGCAGCCCAATGACGAGCAGCAACAGCCCAGTCCGGATGAACTGCCGGATGATCTGGTGCTGGCCGCTGCAGCGGCGGCGATACCCGAGCAACTGCTGGATCGCCTGCAGTTGAGCATGCAGCAGCAGCGCCGCAAGGCTTCCGGCGGGCAGGGTGCCGGCAGTCTGCAGCAGGGCACCACGCGCGGTCGCCCGGTGGGCATCGGCCTGGCCCGCAACATCGCCCGACAGCGTCTGCACATCCCCTCCACGCTGAAGGCGGCAGCGCCCTGGCAGAAGCTGCGCCAGGCCAGTCAGTGCCAGAGCAAACAACACAGCGCTGCAGCCGGGCATGCTGCCGGCAACAGCGCCACCGCCGTGGCCGCAGGCAAGCGCAACCGACTGCATATCCTGCCGGATGACTTTCGCGTGCAGCGCTTCCAGCAGCAGCGTGAAACCACCACCGTGTTTGTGGTTGATGCCTCCGGCTCGCAGGCGGCGCAGCGACTGGCCGAAGCCAAAGGTGCGGTGGAGCTGCTGCTGGCCGATTGCTATGTACGCCGGGACAGTGTCGCGCTGATCGCCTTTCGCGGACAACACGCCGAAACCCTGCTGCCGCCGACCAGGTCACTGGTGCGTGCGAAGCGTTCGCTGGCGGCTTTGCCGGGTGGCGGTGGCACGCCGCTGGCGGCGGGCCTGCAGGCTGCTGCCGAACTGGCCACGACACTGCAGAAACGCGGCCAGCATGTGGTCATCGTGGTGCTTACCGATGGTCGTGCCAACATTGGCCTGGATGGTCAGCCGGGGCGCGAACAGGCGCGCGAGGATGCCCATCTGGCGGCCAGACAACTGGCCATGCTGGGTTGCAGCACACTGCTGGTGGACACCTCAGCACGCCCGCGCGATGACGGCAAACAGCTGGCGCAACAGATGCAGGGACTGTATCTGCCGCTGCCCAGAGTGGAAGCGCAGCGGCTGTCGGCAGCAGTGCTGCAGGCGGCTGCCTGAACATGGGCAGCACCGGCATCATGTCGCGCAAACGCAGTGCTGATGTGGCTGCAGCGGGCGCTGTCGGGTTACCTGAACCATTGGCTGACTGGCCCAACCGCGCCCACAGCCGACTGCTCAAGCATGCCGGCATGCGCTGGCATCTGCAACTGTGCGGTACTGGCCCAACACTGCTGTTGCTGCATGGCACGGCGGCATCGACGCATTCATTCGCCGGCCTGCTGCCGCTGCTGTGCCGCCATTTTCAGGTGCTGAGCGTGGATCTTCCAGGTCACGCCCATACCCAGGCTGCGGAACACTACAGCTACTCCATGACTGCCATGGCCAACAGTGTCAGCGCATTGCTGAGCCGGTTGGCACTGTCTCCGCAAATTACCGTGGGACATTCCGCCGGTGCCGCCATTCTGTGTCGCATGGCCTTGCAGCAGCAGCTTGACAGCCGCCTGCTGATCGCCATCAACGGTGCCCTGCAGGGCTTTGCCGGTCTGCCCGGGCAGCTGTTCGGGCCGCTGGCACGACTGCTGGCCGGCAGCAGCCTGCTGCCGCAGATGATTGCCCGCCGCGCACGCGATGAGCGCGCCGTGCAGCGGCTGCTGCAAGGCACTGGATCAGTGGTCGGCGCACCGTATGCACAGCTCTATCAGCGCCTGTTTCAGGATCCGGCACACGTTGCCGCAGTGCTGAAAATGATGGCCAACTGGAATCTGCACGAACTGGAGCCGCTGTTGCCGCAATTGCCGGGCAGGTTGCATCTGCTGGTGGCCGACAATGATCGGGCGGTGCCGCCGGCGCAGGCGCAGGCGCTGCAGCGCCGACTGCAGTCGGCAGCGGTGGCAGTGAGCATGCAGCGGCTGTCAGGTGTGGGTCATCTGGCCCATGAAGAGCAACCACAGCGCATCGCCGATCTGATTGTCGAGCAGGCGCAGGCCGCCGGCTTGCTGTGATCAGTGCCAGCACACATAACCGATAAAGCCCAGAGTACAACACCAGGCCCAGAGCACAGTATGGACAAAGCGTCACCACCCGGCAGTAACATTGAGCAGACGTCCGCAGCATCCGCTGACCGGACTGCCGACACCGCCAGCATGGACACCGCTCGCCACGCACAGCCCGTGCACAAGCCGCACGCGGTGGTGATCGGCAGTGGATTCGGCGGGCTGGCTGCAGCGGTCAGGCTGGGCGTGCGCGGGTTTCGTGTCACCGTGCTGGAGCGGCTCAGCGAGCCAGGCGGTCGCGCGCGCGTGTTTCGCCAGGACGGCTTCACCTTCGATGCCGGCCCGACCATCATCACCGCACCGTTTCTGCTGGAGGAGTTGTGGCAGCTGGCGGGCCGCAGGCTGGCCGATGACATCGAGCTGGTGCCGATGGATCCGTTCTACCGCATCCGCTTCGACGATGGCAGCCACTTCGACTACAATGGCGATGCCCAGGCCATGCGTGATGAAGTGGCGAAATTCTCGCCGCAGGACGTGCCCGGCTATGATCGCTTCGTGGCCCTGACCGAGCGCATCTTCCGCATCGGATTCGAGCAGCTTGGACACGTTTCTTTCGGCCGCTTCAGTGACATGCTGAAGATCCTGCCGGATCTGCTCAAGCTGCAGGGGTACCGCAGTGTCTATGGCCTGGTCAGCCGGTACATCCAGCATGACAAGCTGCGTCAGGTGTTCAGTTTTCATCCGCTGCTGGTGGGTGGCAATCCGTTCACCACCACCTCCATCTACACGCTGATCTCGTATCTGGAGCGGCACTGGGGCGTGCATTTCGTCAATGGCGGTACCGGCCGGCTGGTAAGCGGGCTGGTAGAGCTGATCCACAGCCAGGGCAACCAGGTCCGCTGCAGTGCCGAGGTCGGCCAGATCATTACCCGCGAAGGTGCCGCCACCGGCGTCGAGTTGGCCAATGGCGAGCACATTGCTGCCGATCTGGTGGTGTCCAACGCCGATGTCGGCTGGACCTATGGCAAGCTGCTCTCGCGCAGCAGACGGCAGCGCTGGAGCGATGGCAAACTCAAGCGCACGAAGTTTTCCATGAGTCTGTTTGTCTGGTATTTCGGCACCGCCAAACGCTACGAGGACGTGCCACACCATATGATCATGCTCGGACCGCGTTACCGCGAGCTGTTGCGCGACATTTTTGATCACAAGGTGCTGGCCGAAGATTTCAGCCTCTACCTGCATCGGCCCACCGCCACCGATCCGTCACTGGCGCCGCCAGGTTGCGATGCCTTTTATGTGCTGTCCCCGGTGCCCAATCTGGCTGCCGGCATTGACTGGCAGACCCGTGCCGAGCCCTATCGTCGTGCCATCGAGCAATATCTCAGCGAAACGGTGCTGCCGGATCTGCCGGCCCAGGTGATCAGTTCGCGCTTCATCACCCCGGATTATTTTCACGATGAACTGCTGTCGGTGCAGGGTGCGGCATTCGGTCCCGAGCCGGTGCTGCAACAAAGCGCCTGGTTCCGACCACACAATCGCAGCGAGGATGTGCGCAATCTGTACATCGTTGGTGCCGGCACACATCCGGGCGCAGGCGTGCCGGGTGTGATATCTTCAGCAAGAGTACTGGATCAGGTGGTTCCCGATGCCCACACTTTCACCCACGTTGACGTTTGAATCCGAGCTGTGTCGCTACCTGCGCTACCGGCATGACCTGGAGGTCTGCAACCGGCAACTGCGGTTGGGTTCACGCTCCTTTTATGCCGCCTCGCAGGTGCTGCCAAAGCAGGTCAGGCGACCGGCCACGGCGCTGTATGCATTCTGCCGGCTGGCCGACGACGCGATTGACTGCCGCGACGGCGACCAGCAGGCACTGGCGCGACTGAATCAGCGGCTGGATGGCATTTATCGTGGCGAGCCGGAAGCGGTGTCGGCCGATCGCGCACTGGCCCGCGTGGTGCGCGAGTTCGACATACCGCAGCGATTGCCGGCCGCCCTGTTGGAGGGCTTTGCCTGGGATCTGCAGCAACGCCATTACGAAACCCTGTCCGACCTCAACGCCTACGCTGCGCGCGCCGCCGGCAGCGTCGGTGTCATGATGGCGATGATCATGGGAGCCCGGCATCCCAGCGCACTGGCCCGTGCCGGTGATCTGGGCGTGGCCATGCAACTGACCAACATCGCCCGCGATGTCGGTGAGGATGCCCGCAACGGCAGACTCTACCTGCCGCGCCAGTGGCTGCGCGAAGCCGGTCTGTCACCAGACGCGTTTCTCGCCAACCCCCAACACGGCCCGGCCATTGCCAGCGTCATCCAGCGCCTGCTGGACTCTGCAGAACAGCTTTACCAGCGCTCGCGCAGCGGCCTGGCCTACCTGCCTGCCGGTTGTCGTCCAGGCATCAATGCGGCACGTCTGATCTATGCCGAAATCGGTGCCGAACTGCGCCGCCTGCAGTACGATTCGATCAACCACCGGGCGGTGGTGCCCACCGCACGCAAGCTGCTGCTGCTGAGCCGCTCGGTGGCAGCGGGCATCCGCCAGCGCACCCGCGACATGACCCCGCCGCTGCAGGAAAACCGGTTTCTGGTCGAAGCCGTGACCACCGCGCTGACCCGCGGCAAGTCCTGATCTGAGATGTCGGGCATGCTGATAGAACTGCTGCTGGCTGGCAGCGTCGTTGCGCTGGCAGTGTGGGAGCTGGTGCGGGTTAACCGCACCATCAGACGCCGCCAGCAGGCAGACCAGGATCAGAAGTAAACTTGCTGGCACCCGGTGCCGCGAATGATTCGCTCGTATTCCTGCTGAGCAATGCTGCAGCCGGTCACCCATGGACATCGCTCAGATTGATAAGAGCGTGCCCGTAGGCGATCCATAGGCATATCACACCGCCAGAACTATGCTTATTGCAGCAGCGTGCTCGCACGGAACCCAACGGTAGATCTCGCTGCCAAACCAGCGCTCATTGTAGGAGCGTGCTCGCACGGAATCCAACGGTAGATCTCGCTGCCAAACCAGCGCTCATTGTAGGAGCGTGCTTGCACGCGAATCCAGCGCTTGATCAAGCAGCCAAAACAAAGCTGATTACAGGAGCATGCCGGCACGCGAACCAGATGAGCAGGGTGGCAAATGGCGACAATGATTGGCTCGCTGAAGCTCCGAGTGGAAATGCAACCGGCCACCCATGGACGCAGGTCATATCCGGGCAGTACACTGGTCACGCATTCCAACAGCAAGCAGCGCATGAGCAACAAGATCGGTCGCAACGAACCCTGCCCATGCGGCAGCGGGCGCAAGTACAAACAATGTCATGGCAAACCAGCAGCCGTCCACCCCATTGCCGGTGACACAGAGCAAGCCGTCAAGCGCTCGTTGAAATGGCTGGAAAAAATGCACCGCAAACCGTTCCAGCGCGAATTCGAAGACCTCTTATTGCGCAGATTCTGGCCTGAGAAGGATCAGGATCTGTCAGACATCTCTGAAGAACTCTGGGGCATGATCGAGATCAATATGCTCGAATGGCTGCTGGCACGCGGCGAGTTGTTGATCAACGATGAATACGTTGTGGTGCAGGATTTGCTGCTCGGCCCCGGCGGACCACGGCTGAGCGAGGCACAGCAAGACTATCTGCGCCAGTTCGAAAGTAATCCTTTGCGCTTGTATGCCATCACCGAATCACGACCGGGCGATGGACTTACCCTGATTGATGCCATCAAAGAAGGCGCCGAACCCCTGACGGTGCAGGAAAAAACTGGCAGCCAGACGTTGGCCGCTGGCGATTACCTGGCCTGCCGCATTGTGCGGGTCGATGATCATCTGGAGCTGACCGGTGCCATCTATCCGATCGGCAATATGTTCATTGGCGCTTTACTCGGGCTGGCTCCCGAAATGCTGCAGGCAGCGCGCAAAAAATTTCCACAACACGACCCTGAACTGATTTTTGAACAGTGGCTGGTTGAGCGCTGGTTCGAGCAACTGGTGGCTGCACCGTTAATGCCGCCGATCATGGACGTCTCCAGCGGCGAACCTGTGCTGCTGGTGACCGATCACTACCAGATCACCGATCGCGATGCACTGATGGCAGCATTGGACGCCAGTGATGAGATGGAGGAGACCGGTGAGTACAGCTGGGATTATCTGGAAGAACATGACGATGGCATGACGCGCTCGCGCCTGACGCTTAACTTCGCCAAACCCAAAGATCGTCATCCTGATCGTCTAAGCATGTTCTGCCGCACACTCAAACTGGCCGATGAAGGCCGCCCCTGGTTTGAACAACTGGCTGGCGACAGCGTGCGCCATCTGACCAGGGAACTGTCTGATCCCATCGGCAGCATCGGTGGTCCAGACAGCAGCCCACGGCAGCAAGCCATAAGCCCGGACATTGATGCGGATGACATGTCATCAATCATCACCGAGTTTATCCACAAGCAATACGCCAACTGGGCTGACGAACCCATTCCGGTGCTGCAAAACAAGACCCCGCGTGAAGCCATTAGCACCGCCAGTGGCATGGAACGCGTCAAAGGCCTGCTGCGCAGCTACCAGAGCGGAGAAAATGAAGCGGCCAGAGAACAGGGGCGTGAACCGGTTTCCTACCGGTTTTTATGGGACCAGCTTGGCCTGCCGCCGGATTGAACACGATCAGCTGCACACCGGGGACGACAACTGCTTTCTGATCACACAGCCAAAACAACGCTGCCTGCAGGCGCATGCCAGCACGCGAACAGATCGGTTGATCTCGCTACCAAAACAACGCTGATCGTAGGAGCGTGCTCGCACACGAACCGTACCGTCACATCACTGATCGGGCCAGTACGACAATCCGGCATGTAGGTCGGATAAGCGCAGCGCATCCGGAAACCTTCTGTATGCAGAGATTATTGGACAAATGCCAGCGGTGACGCTGGCGCTCCACAGCGTTGATTTCAGCAATATAGACACGAGCTGAAGCCACCACAGCAATCCTTTGCGGCCAACCCGAGAAAGCCGGTTGCACACAAGCGCATTTAAGTGCAGAATCATACAAGGCGCTTGCCGGTGGGATGATTCACCCGCTCAGGCGTCACAGACAGGGACAGCACTTCCAGGGGAGTCATGCAAGATCAGTCAGCAATCAGCAACAAGTCCGATAACGTCAGGACATCGCTTGCACCAGCATGAGGTTTGAGATGAGGATGTCTGCATTCGATACCGTCATCCAGGCGCTCCACCGCGCACAGGTTAGCTACCTGGTTGCTGGTGGTGTCGCTGTCAACGCGCATGGCTATATCCACTACACGCCCGGCATTGATCTGGCGATCGATGTAAAAGCTGACAACATACTTTTCGCAATTCAGGCACTTGCTACGATTGGCTATCACTCTGCTACACAGATTGACGCCGAGGCGCTCGCCGCCAGTAAAATGCACATGAGCGGGAAGCAGCCAGTCGCGGACTTGATCGGTTTTCAATGCGTTGACGATGAGTCGACTCACGTAAACCTGTTTGTGACTTCCGACATGGATTTCGCCCAGGAACATGCACAGGCTTTGCGTAGCGAAATTCTGCCAGATGTGGAAGTCTGCTTCATTTGCATCGCCACGTTAATCCGGCAGAAGCAAATCACCAATCGGCTCCGGGACCTGGACGCTATTCAGCACCTCCAGTGGCTGCAAGAGGATTACAGTCACATCGATGAAAATGACGAAGACTTCCTCTGGAGCATGACGAGCTTTGAAGGTGCCCGAAAAATGCAGCTCATACAGGCCAAGAAGCTTTCCGTGCGCCAGCGGCTTGAATGTCTTGATGATCTCAGGGAAGTATGCAAGCGACTTAGGAAAATGCGATGTACATCCAACAAGTACCGTGTTGGTGGTGATCAATGACTACGAAATGTCCTAGAGAGGCATCCTTCGAAGACTTCTTTGAGACCGCAACCGACGGGTTCACCCCCTACAGTTGGCAACTGCTGGTAGCAATGAATGGCTTGCCCGACGTGCTCCCTGTTCCAACGGGCCTCGGCAAGACGGAGGTTGCGTTGGCTTGGGCTTGGCGGTTGTTGGTAGACGAACAGCCCGAACCCCGTCACCTCGTGGTCTGTCTGCCGATGCGTAGTCTCGTGACCCAGACTGCGCAACGGCTGGCAAGTTACTTCGATGCGCTAAAGACAAGCAATCCGGAGCTTGAGGTTGGCGTTCATCAACTCATGGGCGGTGCAATCGAGGACGAATGGGTTGGCCAGCCTGACAAGCCCTGGGTTCTCGTGGGCACGCAGGATCAGCTTCTCTCGCGCGCACTCAATCGTGGCTACGCCATGAGCCGATTTGAGTGGCCGGTCCACTTCGGTTTTCTCAACAACGACTGCCGGTGGCTCATCGATGAGGTTCAGCTCATGGGGCCGGGACTCTGGACGACGTCACAGCTCGACTGGATGCGCAGAAGACGGTTCCCGCCGCTGAAGCCTTGCCTGACGACATGGATGAGCGCAACCGTCGGCACCTCGTTCCTCAGTACCACCGATCGAACACGGGATGGACTCGGCGAGCCGTCATCTGAGCAGATTGAATTCGAAGTGGAACTGAAAACCACCTTTGAGGCCGACACCGGGCTCGCATGGTGGCGAGATGCGAAAAGACCGGTGGCGTGGTGGCAGCCGGCCGTATCGGGCAGCACGACAGGCTCGAAGAAGCGAGGCTCCGCGAAATCGTCGAATGCGACGGTCACGCCGGATGCCATCGCCAACGACGTTGAGGAAAAGCATGTAAGCGGCACGCTCTCGCTTGTCATCTGCAACACCGTTGACATGGCGCGCGAGGTGTACCGCGCGTTAGCGCCGTCGTACAAGGTTCTGTTGACTTCGCGGTTCCGTCGTGAGGATCGCATGCGTCACGAGCAACGTCTGCTCGAGTTTGACGTCAACCGCAAGGCGGGCAACCTGCCCAATGGCGACCCTGGCCTCATTTGCGTGAGCACCCAGGTTATCGAAGCCGGCGTGAACATCTCGGCGCATCACCTCTGGACCGAGCTCGCGCCGTGGCCGTCGATGCTGCAGCGTCTCGGTCGTCTCAACCGAAAGGGAGACGACCAGGACGCAAGTGCGTGGGTCTGGGAGAGGCCCAAGCAGGCCGGCAACAAGAAGCTCGAACGAATCGGGCCTTACGAGATGGTAGACATTGCGCGCGCGAAGAAGCTCGTGGCGGCGTTTGCTTCTTTTTCGCAGGAGAGCCCCTTCGCGGAGGCCATCGCCGAGCTGACGAAGACCTGCGCAAAGGAACTCAAGGAAGCGCTTCAGCCCAAGCCAAGCGCTCTTCCGCGTGCACTCGACGTCCACGGGCTCTTTTCCACGGAGCGTGACGTGCACGGCGGCTTCACCGACGTCAGCGCCTTCGTGCGCGGCACCGACCCCGACCTCGACGCGACGGTCTTCTGGCGCGAGTGGTCGGGCGACTCTCCGCCGCGCGGTGAAGAACTCGACGGGCCCCTGCTGGAGCCCGCGAAGGAGGGCTGCCCCGTCTCCTTCGTTCGGGTTCAGAAGATGCTTGAGTCCAACAAAGGCAAGGCATGGCTGTGGGACGACGAGGCTGACCGCTGGGCGCGAGTGAACCACTGGGATATCCGTCCCGGTATGCTCTTGATGCTGAAGCGCGACGTCGGCGGCTACGACGGCACCGAAGGCTGGACGGGTGACAAGGCGAACGCACTCACCGAAGCGCCTCGCGCCGGACGCGGTGCCGCCTTGCGAGACGATGCCTGGACCGAGATCGGCTACTGGTCAAGACTCGAAGACCACCTCCAGGACGCGCGAGCCGAGGCCGAGACGCTCTGCGGGGCGCTTTCTGTGACTGGCGACGCGCGACAAGCGGTCGTCGAGGCTTCAGGGCATCACGATCTCGGCAAGGCGCACCCCCAGTGGCAGGCCGCATTGCCCGATCGCTCTGGCATCCCCGACGCGCTGCTCGCCAAGAGCCCGCGCGTCTTCGCCGCGGACGTGGTCGGCGACGACTCCGCTGTCCGGACGGCGTTCACGAACCTTCGCTCGCAGGCGCACGCGCTGCCGGATGAATCTCGCCGAAGGGGTCGCGAAGACGTCGTTCGTCTTCGGTGGGCCATCGACGAAAAACTCAGCGACGGCGAGTTGAAGACGCTGCGCAGTGTCGCAGGCGTGCGCTGGGCAGGACACCTCCAGTTTCGCCCCGGTCTGCGCCACGAGGTCGCCTCCGCTCTGGCGATGTGGAGGAACTACCGCGCCAGCGAGACCAAGCCGTACCCGGCGCTCGCGGTCTACCTGGCCGCCGCGCACCATGGGAAGGCGCGCACCGTCCTGCGCTCGACGACTGACGAGGGAAACGACGTGTTCGGCGTGCAACGCGATCAGGACAAGCTCGTGATCGGTGCCGACCAGTGGCCACTGGAATTCTCCATCGCAAAGGACGGTGCCGACGGTCGCTGGGAAGGTGACTCGTTCGTCTTGACCGGTCACGGCTGGACAGGCCTGGTCTCCGACTTGCTCGGCCCGTGGCGCCCCAAAGAGACAAGCGACGCCGGCGTTGTGCCGGAAACGGAGCCGCGTCAGCTTGGGCCGTTCGAGTTGGCGTACCTGGAGGCGCTCGTCCGCATCGCCGACTGGCGAGCGAGTGAACGACCGAGCAGGCGTGTCACTCCTGCCGACTTGGGAACACGACCATGACTACCAAAAGCCGCAGTATCGTCGTGCAGGGAACGACCGTCAGCATCGCAACACGCAACGAGCATGACTACATTTCGCTCTCGGATATGGTTCGCAACTTTGATGGTCAAGGCGCGCTCATCGAGCAGTGGCTGAAGAATAAGGATACTGTGATCTTTCTTGGGGTGTGGGAGCAGCTCAACAACCCAAGGTTTAATTCCCTCGAATTCGAGGGAATTAGAAACGAGGCCGGCCGTAACAGCTTCTTCTTGTCAGTGAAGAAATGGGCCACGAAAACAAGCGCGATCGGGATTTATGCCGCAGCAGGGCGTTATGGCGGTACGTATGCTCATCGGGACATCGCCTTCGAGTTCGGATCGTGGCTCAGCCCCGAGTTCAAGCTTTATCTCATCAAAGAATTCCAGCGCCTCAAGGACGACGAGGCAGCGCGCAGCTCCCGCGAGTGGAGCTTTCAGCGCACGCTGGCGAAGATAAACTACCGCATCCACACGGATGCGATTCAAGAGCACCTCATCCCGCCCACGCTCACCAAAGCCCAGACATCTTTCGTTTACGCCTCTGAAGCGGATCTGTTGAACGTCGCACTGTTCGGCAAGACCGCAGCCGAGTGGCGTAAGGAGAACTCGAAGCTGTCGGGCAACATGCGAGACCACGCCACGCTGGAGCAGCTCGTTGTGCTTTCGAACCTCGAAAGCCTCAACTCCGTGCTGATCCAACAGCGGCTGCCGGCAGCTGAGCGACTCGAACAGCTCAACGCCATTGCCATCGTGCAGATGCGCTCGCTGCTTTCATCGATGACGGTGCAACGCCTGGACGCCGGGCAGCAAGGTTCAAGCAGCCCCCGCCCGGGGCATGCGACGACCAAGAAGGGGAAGCGAAAATGATTGAAGTTCGGCTCTCTGCCCTCGCCCTGCCCGGTCTGACTCCCGACAGCCTCGGCAACTACCTCGCGTCGCTCGGTCTCTTGCGGGTGCTGTCTCGAAGATGGCCGAGCACGCGAATCGCGTGGCGAGACGAGGTGTTGCAGGTGGTCGGCGGACCGCAGACGCTCGATGAACTGCTCGACGAGTTGGTGCGGATCGCGAATACACAGGTCGACTCGGACTTCAGCAAGCGCGAGTGGACCCAGTATGACAAGGCGTGGTCTGACGCGCAAAAGAAAGGCACGAAGGCCAAGTCGGGGACTCCGCTAGCGCTGTGGCAAGCTGAGGCTCCGGAGAGCCAGATTCAATTCTTCGCTGCACATGCGGTCCCTCACGCGCGAGTGAGTTTCAACCCGCTCCTTGGCAGCGGAGGGAACGCGGGGCGTCGTGACTTTTCGGCTGGCTGGAAGCAAGCCGTCGATGCACTGACAGCTGCACCCAAGGTAGCTAAGGGCCGGGGAAAGAAAAAGCTGGCCCGAGACGGCAACGCGGTCGCCGCTCCTGATATCCGGCGAACCGAACTAAACGCCTTCCTCCTCGGGCAGCCGCTCACTTGGCTGCTTGACAAGCTTGCAGCAGGCTCCTGGTTTAGCGAAGCCACAAAACTGTACAACAGCGGCCAAGCCCCTGCACGCGAGGGGTATCTCTCGCCTTGGGCCATGGTGCTGGCGTGCGAAGGGCTGTCGATTCTCGCTGGTAGTGTTTCTCGGCGCCTCGGCGTTCGTGCGCGTGCCATCGGCGCGTTCCCCTTCGTCACCCAGCCGGTTGCTCCCGTGGCTGCTGGCGAGGCCGGTCGCATACTGGGCGAGATCTGGACGCCCCTCTGGGTTCGCCCAATGACCCTTGCTGAGGCGACAACTCTGTTCTCGCGTGGACGAGCGGAGATGCACGGGCGCGGCGCTGTGACGCCCTCTGCATTCGCGACGGCTATTCGACAGCGAGGAGTGGACGCCGGCGTCCGCGAGTTTCGTCGCTTTTCGCTAGGCAGAACGACAAGCGCCAACACATTCGAGCCCCGATTGGAGGCTCGCTTCTCTCTCGACATCGATCCTGAGTTGGCGAGCAGGGCAACCTCATCGACGCTTGAGCGCGTCACCGCCCTGATTGAGCAGCGCGGCTTCCCGCAGGACGGCAAGCGCTTCGTCGGACTCCGCGGTCCGATCGAATCAGCGCTCCTCGACGTCGCAGCGGAGCCGAATCGCTCCGAAGCGGGCATCGCGCTGCTAGACGCGATCGTTACTGCGCTGGATCGCATCGATCGCAACCGGAGTTTCCGAGCGGGCAAGAGCCGTTGGGAGCCGCTGCCGATTGAGTGGCTACCTTCGTTGTTCGCTGATGAACAGCCTGGCGTGGAGGCACGGCTTGCCTTGTCGCTCGTGTCAGCCTTTCCCGAGTCGCTGCCGTTTGCGGCCTTTCGCTTCGGCGTGGAGTGGGCCCGCGCGCAGAACGGCAAGTACGAATATGATTGGAAGACCCAACCGAGACGGTTCGAACACGTTAAGGTAGCCCCAGCGCGTTGGGTATGGGGGCCGGGAAGACTTGCGCGTGTTCTCGGCGCGGTTCTCTCGCGTCAAATCCTCGAGGAGGCAAGACTGGACTCGAGCCAGAGCAAACGCCCCAGGGGCCGTGCGCCAATACCTGCAACGGTCTCGCACATTCGGCATTGGCTCGATGGGGATCTCGACGAGTCACTGTTCTCGGCATGGCTCTCGAGACTCGCCCTCTTCGACTGGAGAAGAGTTCCGCAAGTGGTGCGTGCGCTCGCCAACAGGGAGGACGGTGTGCCCCGAGCCGATGGCGAGCAGGCGTTGCTCGGGCTGCTCCAACCACTCATCGACCAGCGCTCATTGGTCATTCGAGACCATTCGCCAGACGACCTGCTGTCGGATGAGACGGGCGCTCGAACGACGAAGTCGGCGCGCTCGCTCGTTGCATTGATCCGCGCGGGAAACCTTGACGCCGCGCTACGGCTCGCACGCAGTCGCTACGCGATGGCCGGTGCGCGGCTTGCGACGTTCGACGCGAGTTTCGCCACGCATGACCCTGACCGCCTTGTTGCGGCCCTGCTGTTCACCATCCAGGACCGCGATCGGGCGGCCTTGTTCAATCGCTGGCTTCGCCCTCGACGCCGGCCACAAAGAGGAGAAGCACATGTCTGAAGCAGCTAAGAAGAGTCCCCCGATGAAGCTCACGCCCGCCAATGTTCTGAAGGGTGAGTCGCCGCTCGTCCTGACCGCGACACTTGAGCCGATCGCCGGCGACCGGTTCCAGCCTGCCGGGTTCCCCGAGATCGGCCACGTCATCTACAAGGCGCCACGCAAGGACGGCAGCACCGAGAATGTCTGCATCGTCGACAGCGCGGCAAGCATGGCCAACCACCTCGAGACGGTCTGCCAGCGCGGCGCTCACGATCTCGACTTGGTCGATGACCTCGATGGAATGCCCTTCATCCGCTGTGTAACCGGCGACCTCGCCGACGGCAAATTGCCAAATGACAAGCGCGAGGTGGTTGTCACGAGCCTTACCGAGGGCCACCGCATCGCGTCGTCCTATTTCCTGGATGGCGCTGTGCTGAATAACGATGGCGCAACGGGGGGCGGTAAGTTCGATGCCGAACTTCTCAACAAGTTCGGCATCGTTTTGCCCGGGAGCCCGAAGGCACACCCGCCACCCGACAAGTGGTGGAACGTCTTCAAGACCATTTTCGAGGTCGATCCGAACTCACTCGTTCACGGGGTACTCTTCCCGAAGTGGCAGATCAAGATCCCGCGCGCCCTGACGGCACACCTCGAAGCCTTCGGTGCTGGCCGCGTGGACCGCTCCGGCGTGAAGTTCGACCGGTTGGGAAAGACGACCTCCGGCCAGCCGATCTTCGCAGTTGATGACGCCACTGCGGAGTCGATTCGCGCGACGTTTGTTCTCGACGTTGGCCTGATCCGCTCATTTGGGCGCAAAAAAGACGAGAGCACGGTCGGTCTCTCGGAGAACCAGCAGGAGTTTCTCGTCGCGCTTGCGCTTTGGAAGATTCAGAAGCTTCTTGAGTCGCCGTTCCGCTTTCGGTCCGGTTGTCACCTGCGGTGCACCGCCCTCAAGAGCTACGAGCAGGAGGTGTCACTCGAGGTCGACATTATGACCGCGATCTCGGTTGCTGACTTCGGCAAGCCGGCGGGCACCGACGTGTTCTGGACGCGCGAGGGATTGTATCGGGAAGGGAAGCCCGAAGGATGAAACTTGTTCTTCGACAAGAGTTTCCGCTGGGCCGCTTCCACGCCACGCCGTGGCGCGCGAACCCGTATGACGACCCACACGGCGAGTGGCCTCCCAGTCCCTGGCGATTGGTTCGCGCGGTGACCGCACGCTGGTATCAATGGGCTCGCGAGGTGGGAGGAGTGCCGGACATTGCGAAGCTCGAACAACTGCAGTCCGCGTTGTGCAACAGTGCGTATGCGTTCCATCTTCCACCGGATGCACGCAAGGGAAGCCCACTCAGGCAGTACCACCCGACCGATTTCGGTTGGAATCCAAAGGCTGCACAGAAGCCTGGCATCCGCAGCTACGGCACAAGCCTCGTGCAGGACAACTACTGGTGCGTTCCAACGGAGTCGCCGGTGTGGTGGTTCATCGAGGGCGACGACTGGACCGATGACCTGCGCGCACTGCTCGCGCAATGCCTCGATCGCATGACGTACTTCGGACGCGCCGAGACGTTCACGCGCATTGGTGTCGTGGAATCGGCCGACGACATCCCAGCGCCCAACTGCGAGCTGGCAGACAAGCGGGTAGGCGGTGCTGCCCCCGTGCTATCGCCCCTCAAGGAGGCGACGCGCGACGACATTGAGCGCACGACCGACAATCCCGAAGCTGTGAAGCGAGCCGTCCCTCCCGGCGCGCAGTGGCTCTACGCGGTTCGACCTCCGCGACCCGCATCCCGTGAGCGAAGGCGTGCGCCGGTGCATCGGTTCGATTGCCACCTGATGCAGTTTGCGATTGGGTGGAATGTCGCGCCAGATCCGCGCGCGGTCGTGCGACTCACATCAAGGTTCCGAGGCACCGTACTCCGCCATCTTCTGCGGTTCAAGACGGGTGACGATTCGGCGACCTGGACGCGGTCGGGTCACAATATACGGGAGGCGGTCGCGGATATGATCGGAAAAGATTCGAATGGCAAGCCGCTGAAAGGACATCGTCACACCGAGTTCCTTGCGTGGTGCGAAAACGATCAGCCGACGCGACTTCTTGTCTGGCGAGGCTCACGGCCGTTCGATGCCGACGAGCAGGAGGCCATTTTGCTCGGAGCTGCGCGAGACTTGTCGTGGGCGGCAGCTGGGCCTGACATCGACGAGTGGAAGGTGCGCCTTGTGCCACTTGATCGACGCGTGCCACCGCCGCCCGGATTCGATGATAACCCTGCGACCACGTGGGAATCCGTAACGCCGTATGTGCCCCCCCGGCATAGATTCCGTCGCGGTAAGGAACGGAAAGGGGAATCGATCGTTGATCAGATCCGTCGCGAGCTTGTGCGAAGCGGAATCGAGCAGAACGTCACCGTCGATCTTGTTGGATCTCCCCAGTGGTTATCAGTGCATGTTCCTCGACGGGTGGCAATAAGGCGCGCATCGATCGGTGATCGTCTAGGGCAGAGGGTCCGACTGCGGTTCTCAGGGCCCGTGGTCGGCCCCATCCGATTGGGCCATTCAAGCAGCTTTGGCTTAGGTCTGTTTCGACCCGCGAGAGAGTTGGATCATCAGTGATGAATCGCGCTGCGCTTCAGCCGCTATGCCCCATCATACATCCGCGATGGTCGGGTTAGCCGCCACCACAGCAAACTTCATCATTGTGGGCAAACCCCTTCCACGTGTTGAGGACACACTGCGTATCGGTGAACTGATGCGCATGGCTGTCATGAGTCGGGCCAAGCACATCTGCGGTGAAGACAGCATCCCTTCAATATTCTCAGGCCACGGCATGCCCCACGGCAACCGTCACGGCCATGCCTTTTATCTGCCCTGGGACAGTCACCATGATGGCCGCATCGACCGGGTAATGGTGCATGTTCCTGATGGCATGCAGGCACAAGCGCAGCGTGTCGTGGAAAGCGTCAACAGGCTATGGCGTCGCGATGGCGGTGAATGGCAATTGGTGCTGGAAAGCATTGGTGGCCCACATAGCAACAATGCCCTCACCCAGCCCGGCAGGGTATGGGCGTCAGTAACGCCGTATCTGCATCCATGGCATTGCAAAAAGGGTTTCAGCGTGGAGGACCAAATCAGACGCGAGTGCATCGAGCGCGGTCTGCCGCAACCCATCAAATTGGCCAGGCGCGAAACCATCAAAGTGGGGAGAAATCGGTCACTACGACCGATCCACTTCAAGCGTTTTCGCACGCGGCGAGGTGTGCAACAGCCAGACCGCATCGGCAGTTTCTGGCAACTGGAATTCTCCAAAGATGTCGCAGGTCCGCTGGCGCTGGGCTTCGCCTGTCACTACGGATTGGGCATGTTTCGTCCAGTGGGCACCAATGAAAGCCAGTGCTGAATGTTGTTAACATACCGTCAGTCAAGACATGATGATGCACCATGCCAAAATCACGCAACAAGCGTAAAAACAGCAAACCGCGCAAGTCCTCAGCAGGCAGGAGTAAACCAGCGCCAAGCTCGCCGCCAACCAGGTCAGCGCAAGCAGTGGCAGAGACTCTGCTCCACGCACTTGAACCTGGTGCCAGCACACACACAGACGCTGAGCATCAGGCGCAGCAGCTGATTTACCATGCCTGGGAGATGGTGCATGCGCGTGATCGCGTGGAACTGGCGAAACAGGCGCTGGCACTGTGGTCCGATTGTGCCGATGCCTGGCTGATTCTTGCCGAGGATGAGGCGAATACACTGGCTCAGGCCTGCGAATGTTACCAGCAGGCTGTCGCAGCCGGCGAGCGTGCTCTGGGCAAGCAGGCATTTGTTGACGATGTCGGGCATTTCTGGGGCTTGCTTGCCACCCGTCCCTACATGCGCGCGCGCCAGGGTTTGGCGCGGCTGTTGAAAGAAATGGGTCGTACTGACGAAGCCGCTGGCCATTTGCGTGAGATGCTGAGATTGAACCCTGGCGACAATCAGGGTAACCGTTACCTGTTGCTGCATCTGCTGCTTGCAGCAGGGCACGATGATGAGACAGCCGTGCTGCTCGACGAGTATGCTGGAGATTGTCTTTCCGAGTGGGTGTATGGCCGGGCTCTGCTGGCATATCGGCAGCACGGTGTATCGGTGATGGCCGACCGGCTGTTGCAGGCAGCGCTGGAGTGCAATGCATTCGTTCCCGCATATCTATTGGGTCGGCGGCGGATACCCCGGGAATTGCCAGCGATGTTCGGCCCTGGCGACAACAACGAAGCAATCGCCTATGCGGCCGACTACAAACTCATCTGGAAGCAAACATCCGGTGCGCTGGAATGGCTTAAGTCAGGGCTAGGGAAGCAAACATCATGAGCAGCCCGGGCGGTCAGCCAATCTTGGTTGTTGTGGATGATTTTGGCTTATGGAAATTCGTCTACAACATCCCCAGCACTGCCTGAAGTTTTTGCTCGATAACGCTCATTTCGGGTTCATTCAGGGCCGCCAGCGGACCATCACCGAATCGACTGGCATCCAGCGTCTGAATCTTGTCGATCATCACCCAGGAGGGTTTGCGCAAGCGCTCACGCGGGCTAATTGCAACCCGCAGCATGTCCGCGCCCTGCCAGAGTTGCGATGTCAATGGCAACACGATCAGCGTGCCTGGCGACACCGTGGTCAGCCAGTCTGCCTGCATGATCAAACAGGGTCGCGCCTTACCGATTTCTTTGCCGCGCCATGGTTTAAAGCTGGCTACCCGGATTTCGCCCCTGCGCATCAGTCCCACCACTTGGCATCGGGATCCATGCCGGCGGCACGTTCTTCACGCTCGATGCTTTGCAGCCAGTCTTGCAGGCCATCTTCGGCTGTCTCGATCCCGGCACGGGCCGCGTCGGGGTTTGCATACAATGCGCGCGCAGCCTCACGCATGGCATCAATCATGCGTGCCTTCTGTTTGTAGGTCAGATATTCGCCAACGGCCTCGCGCACCAGGTCGGATCGGGTGCGCGCGGTAATGCGGGCTTCTTCGGCAAGCTCGCGCTCGATTTCGGGAGACAGGCGGATGCTGATGTTGGCCATTGATAGTGCCAGATGTAATACAAAACGTATTACAAATATACGACATGTGTTGGGACGAAGCAAATCCAAAATTGACCGGAGAGGTGTTTCTCGAAGGATCAATCCGAGCGCATCCAGGTTTGTGCACAGGGGCTGATCTTGCAGGAGCATGGCGGGGTACACTACCAATGCGACGAAGGCATAATTGATTTTGCCGCGTCCAAGGAACGGCTCAGGGTGGTGTTTGATACATTGATTCTGGCAAGGTGAACACCGATTCTGGTAAATCGGCAAAAATGTTCACGTTGAATCAGAATGGGTGTTCACGATAATCCAGAATCAGCGCTCACCTTCGGCCAGTATGTGTGTTCACAATGGGCCGGAATATCCACTTACCGAAAGTTTTTAGCATTCTTCACTTGAACAGACCTCAAACCCGTCGCACCGGCCCAGGATACTGCGCCACAAGCTCATCGGGGGTCAGCAGCAGTGCGCCTTCTGCTTCGGCCTGGGCGAGGAGTATGCGGTCGAAGGGATCTTTGTGAATGGGTGGCAGATGGGTGGTGGCAATGGCGTGCTGGCTGGTGACGACCAGCTCGGAATAGCCGCTGCCCAGAAGCGCGCGCCGGAAAACATGCGGGTTGACTCTGAAGTCGCGACGCCCCAGACCATGCTTGATGGAGATCTCCCACAGACTGGCGGCGCTGAACCAAAGCTCATTGCGCGCATCCGCAATCATGCTGCGAGCTTCCGGGGACAGTCGTTCCGGCGTGCCACCAGCCCACAGCAGCAAGTGGGTGTCAAGCAGCAGGATCATCCGTAGCTCCGAAGCTTGCAGCGATCTCTGCCTCACCCATGCGATCAAAATCGTCCGGCACCTCGATTTCACCGGTCAAAAAGCCAAGCCGACGGGCCGGCTCCTGCTCCGCGCTGGTCACGGCGATAACTTTGGCTATGGGCTGACCGGCCCTGGCGATGATGAATGACTCACCGCGACTGACCTGCTGCAGCAATCTGGATAGGTGGGTCTTGGCTTCGTGGATATTGACAATTTCCATGTTCTGATGCCCAGTTGGTTTAACGGACTTAGTTTATACGCTCTCTGGTCATTGTCAATGATTTTGACTCATGTCATATGGTCAATGCATGGCTTTAGTCATGCCTGGTGAGGTCATAAAAATCACATTGAGATGGGGTACACTAGCCCGCATTATTCATGAAACCGACTACTGCGATGCCGCCAATACCCGCATCTGCGGCGTTTCGCTCGGTCACGAATCCTCAACGTACTGTCAAGTACGCCTGCGGTTCGTTCGGTCGTGAAACACCACAGCTACAGGCACTGGCAGCAT
>JAHJQV010000055.1 GCA_018819105.1 Gammaproteobacteria bacterium | reverse complement strand
TCTGCGGCGTTTCGCTCGGTCACGAATCCTCAACGTACTGTCAAGTACGCCTGCGGTTCGTTCGGTCGTGAAACACCACAGCTACAGGCCCCCGGATCAAGTCCGGGGCAGGCTCTGGCAGCATCTCGCGACGTCGACTCATGAATAATGCGGGCTAGCCGCCATCTGCAGCAAAGGTTGTCATGGCTGCAAGCGGTGAGCCGGGATGTCGGCTGCGCGAAAATACCGGCTTCAGTACAGCACCCGGCAGCGAATCGTCGCCGTGACCTCGCGCAGTTGCCGCAGCAGATCGGTGGCGTCGTCGGTTTCCACGTCGATGATGACGTAACCCAGCTTGTCACGGGTCTGCAGAAACTGCGCGGCGATGTTCACATCGCTGGCGGAAATGGCCTGGTTGATCTGCTGCAGCACGCCCGGCTCGTTGTGGTGAATGTGCATAATGCGGTGGGTGCCGGCGTTGTCGGGCAGACTGACTTCGGGGAAGTTCACCGCTGACTGGGTGCTGCCGTTGTCGCTGTAGCGTATCAGCTTGCCGGTGACTTCCAGCGCGATGTTCTGCTGTGCCTCCAGCGTGCTGCCGCCGATGTGCGGGCTCAGGATCACCTGATCGAATGCCTGCAGCCTGCTGACAAACGGATCGCTGTTGCTTTTCGGTTCCTGCGGGTACACATCCAGCGCGGCACCGGCGATGTGGCCCGAGGTCAGCGCGTCACACAGGGCATCGATGTCGACAATGTTGCCGCGTGCCAGATTAAGCAGGTGGGCGCCCGGCTTCATCTGCGCCAGTTCGGTGGCGGTGATCATGTTGGCGGTCAACTCGATGGCCGGCACATGCAGGCTGACGACATCGCTGGCCGCCAGCAGATCCTGCTGACTGGCCATGGCGCTGGCATTGCCCAGCGGCAGCTTGTTTTCGATATCGAAATAGATCACGCGCATGCCCAGGTTTTCCGCCAGGATGCCCAACTGGGTGCCGATGTGGCCATAACCGATGATGCCCAGCGTCTTGCCGCGCACCTCGAAGCTCCCAGCGGCGGTTTTCAGCCACTGGCCGCGATGTGCCGCGGCATTTTTCTGCGGTATGCCGCGCAGCAGCAGGATGATTTCCGCCAGCGCCAGTTCGGCAACCGAGCGGGTGTTGGAGTAGGGCGCATTGAACACCGGGATGCCGGCACTGGCGGCGGCCTCCAGATCCACCTGGTTGGTGCCGATGCAGAAACAGCCGATCGCGGTCAGCTTGGGTGCGGCGGCAAGGATGTCGGCACTGATCTGACTGCGTGAGCGGATGCCCAGAAAATGTGTCTCTGCGAGCGCCTCACGCAGTTCCGCGGCACCCATGCCGGCCTTGTGTTCGGTGATGTGGTGATAGCCGTGCTGACGCAGATTGGCGGTGGCATCGGCATGTACCCCTTCCAGCAGCAGAAAGTGGATCTTGTCCTTGGCCAGTGACAGGCGTGTGCTGTTCATAATGTTCCATACAGATTATGCTGATGTCATCATAAAGCGAATCGCTGAGCCAATGGCAGCGAATCAGTCTGCAGCAACCATTTTTCAGGCATTGCCCCGATATGAGTGACATCGACAAGCTCTGGTTACACCAGCATCTGCCCGGCATTCAGGCCAGCCAGCAGGCAGATGATCTGGCCAGCTACGGCAGTGACTGGAGCAGGCTGCGCGAGCCGGCTCCGGCTGCGGTGCTGTTTCCGCAGCACCAGGAACAGGTGGCGCAGATCATCGACTGCGCCAACCGCGAGGGTCTGGCGCTGGTGCCATCGGGTGGCCGCACCGGGCTCAGTGGCGGGGCAATTGCCGCCGATGGCGAACTGGTGCTGAGTCTGGAGCGCATGCGCCAGCTTGATCCGGTCAACCATGCCGATGCCAGTGTGCGCGTCGAGGCTGGCGTGGTCACCGCCAGTATTCAGCAGCAGGCCGAGCGCGCTGGGCTGTTTTACGGGGTGGATTTTGCTGCCGCCGGCAGCAGCCAGATCGGTGGCAACATTGCCACCAATGCCGGTGGCATCAGGGTGCTGCGCTACGGCCTGACCCGCGACCAGGTGCTGGGGCTGGAGGCGGTCAGCGGCAAAGGTGAGCTGCTGCAGCTCAACCATGGCCTGATCAAGAATGCCACTGGCTATGATCTGCGTCATCTGCTGATTGGCAGTGAGGGCACACTGGCGGTCATCACCGCCGCCACGCTGAAGCTGTGGCCGGACCCCGGCGAGCGTCAGGTGCTGCTGTTGGCGGTGGACGGTCATCAGGCGCTGCTGCCGCTGTTTATGGCCGCGCGCCAGGCGCTGCGGTTGTCGGCATTCGAGTTCTTCACCCACGACTGTGTGCGCCATGTCTGCGCCCACGCCGGACTGCCGCCGCCGCTGGAGCAGGCCGCCGGGATGTACGTGCTGCTGGAATGCGATGCCGTGAGCGATGAGCAGGTGGCCGCACTGTTCGAACAGCTGGTGGAGCAGCAGCTGGTCAGCGATGGCGTCATCAGCCAGTCCCGACAGCATGCGCAGCAACTGTGGCAGTATCGCGAACGCATCAGCGAGAGCATCGCCGCGCAACGACCATACAAAAACGACATTGCCGTGCGCATTGCCGCCGTGCCGGAGCTGCTGCAGCAGCTGGATGAACTGATCCAGCGCCACTATCCGGCGTTCGAGGTACTGTGGTACGGCCACATTGGTGATGGCAACATCCACATGAATGTGCTGAAACCGGACGACCTGTCACCGGCTGCCTTCAAGCAGCAGTGTGAACTTGTCAACGAGCAGGTGTTTGACTGCATTCAGCGCCTGGCTGGCAGCATATCTGCCGAACACGGTGTCGGGCTGCTGAAACAGCCCTGGCTGCAATACAGCCGCACGCCGGTCGAGATCGACATCATGCGCCGGATCAAGTCGGTGCTGGATCCGGGCGGCATACTCAATCCCGGCAAACTGCTGTGACGGGCATGGTTCAGGCATGGTTCAGCCTGCTTTGCTAGCATCCATGCTGTCACTCACAGCATGGAAGAAAACCATGACCAGAATGCCGTCCAGATCGCCATCTGTTTTTAATCGGGCCAGGCAGGCCGGAACGACCGGCATGCTGTTGCTGCTGCCCGCTCTGGTGCTGCTGGCAGGCTGTGCCGCGCAGGGTGTGTACGACAGCTACAGCAGCGATGCCTACGTGTATGCCGATGTGGTGGCAGCCACGCCGGTGTACGGGCCGGTGCAGGTGCCGGAAGTGCGCCAGATCTGCCGCGAGGAACAGGTTACCTACAAGCGCCGTGCCAATCCTGCCGGAGCCATCTTTGGCGCGCTCATTGGAGCCGGTGTGGGCAATGCCATTGATGGTGGTTACCGGCGTACCGCCGGCACCCTGATTGGTGCTGCCGCCGGTGGCGCCATTGGAGCCGGCATCGCCAGCGAAGCGGCCGGTCCGGGTCGTTCTGAAGTCTACGAGGTCTGTGATGACATCACCGAATATCACACCGAGCGCGGTGTCACCGGTTACGAAGTCACCTATGACTACGACGGTTATCAGGGACAACTCTACATGGAGTACAACCCCGGTAATCAGGTTCGCGTGCCGCTGGCGCAGCTCGGGCCGCAGGCCCAGCCCAACGGTGTCTATGAGGGCAGTTACCGACGGCCATCCTACTGATTAACCGTGATCGCAAGATCACAGGCTGTGCTCCGGCACAGCCTTTTTTTTGCATGGCAGTGTTGCTGTCGGCTGCAGTTCAGCGACTGCAACAGCGGCAGGTGATGCTGCTGTCATCGATTGCCGATTGTGTCAGAATAGTGTCTGGCACGGTAGCAGAAACCTCAGACTTTGACCGATCGCACCGAACAGATTCGCAACGCACTGCAGCAGGCATTGTCGCCCAGTCTGCTGGAGATCGAGGATCAGAGCCATCTGCATGCCGGCCATGCCGGTGCGCGCGATGGCCGTGGTCACTTTCATGTTACCGTGCAGGCCCAGGCCTTTGTCGGGCTGCCACTGATGCGCCGACACAAACTGATTTACGCCGCACTGGGTGAGCTGATGCGAAGCGACATCCATGCCCTCAGCATCACCGCCACAGCGCCGGAATCCTGAGCCGCGCCAGCTGTCGGATGGTGTCTTGTACTGTTGCATCATTCACTTTAAAATTACCCTCTAAACCTATGATAAAAATGGCTAAATATACTTTTAACCTGGGCTTTGCTGTGCTGGTCCTGCTGCTCGCTGGCTGCCAGACGGAAAGCCCCGATCTGTCCATGCCAGCGCTGGCCACCGTGAACGGTGTGCCGGTCAGCACCGAGGTGCTGCAGGCTTACTTGCGCCAGCAGGGCATTGCCGAGCCCACCGCCGAACAGAACGGCGAGGCGCTGGAAAATCTGCTGCAGCTGTATGCGGTGTCGGAGGCGGCGGCAGCCAATGCTGAGTTCATGCAGCAGGCCGAGCTGCAGGCAGAACTGGAACTGGCCCGCCGACGTCTGCTGTTCGAACGTTATGCGGCCGATTATGTAGAGCGTTTTCCGGTCTCCGATGAGCAGTTGCGGCAGCAGTACCAGGACACCGTTGCCGCCAGCGGCAGACGTGAGTACCGTTTGCAGACCTTGCGCTTCGAACAGCAGGCCGATGCCATGCAGGCACTGGTGCGAATCCAGCAGGGCGACAGCAGTTTCGACGAGCTAGCCGCCAATGCCAGCAGCGAGTCGCTGGACTGGACCAACCCGGCCGCATTGCCGCAGGCATTTCGCGCTGCGCTGCGCAACACGGCAGTGGACGAAGTGGTCGCGGTGCCGCTGGAGAGCGGTGGCGAATGGCGTGTGGTGCAGGTGATAGAGACACGTGAATTCAGTCCGCCGCCATTCGAGCAGGTGCGCGCCGGCATGCGCGCGGACATCAACCGCAAGAAGGTTCAGGCCTGGATACAGAGTCTGCGCGAGCGCGCCGACATCGAGCTGGAAAACGTCAGCGTCGATCCCTGAGCAAGCGGCCTATGCATCCGGTTTGCTGCCGAGCTGATGATCAGGGCAGCTCCACCGGCAGCGGGGGCTGCCAGTCGGGGTCGCGGTGCTCCACCACCACTCTGGTGTAGATGCCACCGCGGACATTGAAGTCAGCACTCAAACGCATGAACTTCGGTGACGTGGCAGCCGCCAGGTCATCCAGAATCTGATTGGTGACGGCTTCATGGAAGGCGCCCTGATCCCGGTACCACCACAGGTACTGTTTCAGTGATTTCAATTCCACACAAAGCCGGTCCGGCACATACACCAGCGCCAGTTCGGCAAAATCCGGCTGGCCGGTTTTTGGACACAGACAGGTAAACTCCGGCATATCAATGTGAATGCTATAATCTCTCGCTTGCCCGCTGCCGTCTGCCGACTGCGGGTTGGGAAAAACTTCCAGATCACGACTGGGGGTCAATACAGGGCTGCTTGTGCTGGGCATGATTGGCACTTGTGTTGGCAACGAAACAAGCGTCATATGCTACCCGAACAGCGCTGACCTTGCCTCGGCTGTGACCGGGTTGCTGCGAATCACTGCACGAACACGGACTCCATAACGACGATGCGATTAACTGCAATTAAAATGGCTGGCTTCAAATCCTTCGTGGATCCGGTAACAGTCAGTTTTCCCGACAACATGACCGCCATTGTCGGCCCCAACGGCTGCGGCAAGTCCAACATCATTGATGCGGTGCGCTGGGTCATGGGTGAGTCTTCCGCGCGCCAGTTGCGCGGCGAATCCATGAGCGACGTCATCTTCAGCGGTTCCGGCCAGCGCAAACCGGTGGGCATGGCCAGTGTGGAACTGCTGTTTGACAACAGCGATGGCCGCGCTGGTGGCGAATACGCCGGCTACAACGAAATCGCCGTGCGTCGTCAGGTCAGTCGCGATGGCACTTCCAGCTATTTTCTCAACGGCACGCGCTGCCGGCGCAAGGACATCACTGACCTGTTTCTCGGCACCGGACTGGGGCCGCGCAGTTATTCCATCATCGAACAGGGCATGATCTCGCAGATCGTGGAAGCGCGGCCGGAAGAGTTGCGCAATCACCTGGAAGAGGCGGCCGGCATATCCAGGTATCGCGAACGCCGTCGTGAAACCGAAAACCGCATCCGCCACACACGTGAGAACCTCGATCGTCTCAACGATCTGCGCGAAGAGGTCAACAAACAATTGCAGAAGCTGCAGAGTCAGGCCCGGGCGGCCGAGCGCTACAAGAAACTGCAGCAGCAGTCGCGGGCACTGCAGGTGGATGTGCAGGCCAGTCAGCTGCTGCAATTGCGCGCTGCATTGCAGCAGGCCGATGAAGTCAGCAAGCGAGACGAGTTGCAGCTGCAGCAGGCACTGGCTGACCAGCGCCGCAACGAAGCCGCCCAGGAAATGTTGCGTGAGCAGCAGAACAAGGCGCAGGAACACGTCAATGCGGTGCAGGCGCAGGTGTATGAGATCGGTGCCAGCATGGCGCGGCTGGAGCAGAGCATCAAGCACCAGCAGGAAATGCGCCAGCGGCAGGAGCAGGAGCTGGCCGAGCTTGAGCAGCGCAGTCAGCAGTACCAGCACCTGCATGCCAGTGATGCCGAGCGCATGCAGGAGCTGCGAGATCTGCTGCAGCAGCAGGAACCGCTGCTGGAACAGCAGCAGGCTGCCGGCAAGCAGCTCAGTGACTCACTGCAGCAGCTGGAGCAGCAGTGCCAGCAGCAGCAGCAAAGCATCGAGCAGCAGCAGCGGCACAGCGCCGATCAGCGCCAGCGCCACGAGGTCCTGCTGACCCGCATCAATGCGTTGGGCGAGCAGCGTCAGCGGGAGCAGAACCAGCTGCAGCAATTGCAGCAGGAAGACAGCAGCAGCAAGGCTGCCGAGCTTGCCCGGCAGATCGCGGCGGCCAGCGCCGAGGTCGAGCAGTTCAGCGCCCGGCTGAGCGAGCAGCAGACCAGGCACGAACACAACCAGCAGCAATTGGAGCAGGCACGCAAGCAGCGTCAACAGCTGGCCGAGCAGTTGCGCGCCTGCCAGGATGAAATCAGCCAGCACAAGGCGCATCTGCAATCGCTGCAGGCGCTGCAGCAGGCAGCACTGGGTGAAGATCGCGCTGACCTGCAGCAGTGGCTGCAGCGCAATGGTATGGATGCGCTGCCGCGTCTGGCGGAGATGATCAACACCGATGGCGATTGGGCGCGTGCGGTTGAGGTGGTGCTTGGTGATCTGTTGCAGGCGCTGGTGGCCGAGCACTGCAGCGAGCACACGGCGCAGCTGCTGCAGGCCGCAGACGACATCCGCGACGACGATCTTTGGCTGTTGCAGGCCGGCGCTGAGAGCAAACCGTCGGAGCGGCCGGAGATGGCCAGCACACTGGCAGCGCAGGTTACCGCACCGACACCGATCCTGCGTCTGCTGGCCAATGTCGGCTGTGTCGAGGATCTGCAGCAGGCCCTGTCGCAGCAGGCTTCGCTGGCCCCGGGACAGAGCCTGATCACGCCCAGCGGTGAGTGGGTCAGCGCCGACTGGGTGCGCATCGCGCACGGCAACGATCCGGCGGCCGGCTCGCTGCAGCGCCAGCAGCGCATGCGTGAGCTGCAGCAGACGCTGTCGTCACTGCAACAGACCGCCACCGAACTGCAGCAACAGAACCAGAGCGCTGCAGAAACGCTGCGCCAGGCCGAGCAGGCGCTGGAAAGCAGCCGTCAGCAGGCCAACAGCGCCCACGCCAGTCACAGCGAGCAGGCTGCCAGACTGCATGCCCTGCAGGATCGCAAGCAGGTACTCAGTGACCGGCAGCAATCGATTCTGCGCCAGATCGAGGCCTTGCAGCAGAGTCTGCAGCAGGCGGCGGAGAGCGAACAGGCCATGCGCGATGAAGTGCAGCAGCTGGCCACCAGCATCGACGACGAGCAGGCACAGCTGCAGCGCCTGCGCGATGAACATGAGGATGCGCTGCAGCAGCGCGATGCCGCTCGCACTGCCTTGCGCGAACACAGCCAGCACGAGCGTGAACTGGCGGTACGCATTGAGTCGGCACGGGCCAGCCTGGCCTCGCTGGAAAACGCCATGCAGCGTGGCCAGACCCAGGTCGACGAAGCGCGTCAGCGCCAGCAGCAGTTGCGCGAGCAGCTGGCCGCCGAGGCGCAGCCGGGGCAGGCCGAGGCCGAACAGCTGGAACAGTATGGTCAGGAACAATTGCAGACGCAACAGCGGCTGAAGGATGCGCGCATCCGGGTGGATGAACTGGCCACCCAGTTGCAGGATGCAGCCCAGCAGCGGCAGCAGGCACAACAGCAGGCCGAGGTGCTGCGTGAGCAGGTGTCCGAGCGCAAACTGCAGCGCCAGTCACTGCAGATCAACAGCGAGAACCTGGTAACAGCGATTCACCGGCTGATGCCCGACAGCGACATCGATGCATTGCTGCAGCAGCTGGATCCGGCGTTCGATCTGGACACTGCCAGCGAACAGCTGGAGCGGCTGCAGCAGCGCATCACGCGCATGGAGCCGATCAATCTGGCTGCGATCAGTGAATTCGAGCAGGAACAGCAGCGCAAGACCTATCTGGACAGCCAGAACGATGATCTGGTACAGGCGCTGGAGACGCTGGAAAAAGCCATCGCGCGTATCGACAAAACCACGCGCACACGCTTTCGCGACACCTTTGAACAGGTCAACCAGCAAATGGAAGTGCTGTTTCCGCGCCTATTCGGTGGTGGCCATGCCTATCTGGAACTGACCGGCGACGACTGGCTGTCAGCCGGTGTGGCGATCATGGCGAGACCGCCGGGCAAGCGCAACAGCAGCCTGCATCTGCTCTCCGGCGGCGAAAAGGCGATGACGGCGGTGGCGCTGGTGTTTTCCATCTTTGCGCTGAATCCGGCACCGTTCTGCCTGCTCGATGAGGTCGATGCTCCGTTGGACGATGCCAATGTCGATCGCTTCTCCAGTCTGGTCCGGGAAATGTCTGATCGCGTGCAGTTTCTGGTCGTCACCCACAACAAGGCCACCATGGAAATGGCCGGCCAGCTGTGCGGCGTGACCATGCGCGAAGCCGGTGTTTCGCGACTGGTTTCGGTGGACATCGAACAGGCAGCCAGCATGGCTGCGGCCGGATGAACCGAGTCGGCGGCCGCGATACCGGAACACATCTTGTCTGTGCGCCAGAGCTCGAAATTTGGCAGGGTGGCGCAGTTGCCGGCCTGAAGGCATAATTGCAGCATGGAATATTTTCGCTGGATCCTCGTCGCCATCGGTTTGCTGATTCTGCTGGGCATCGTGCTGTTTGCCAATCCCGAGCGCAAGCAGTCGATGACACGCAGCAAGAAAAAAGACAGCAAATCAACGGCTCAGCGCCAGGAGCCGGTGCTGGACATGCACGACGAGGAGGTTTATCTGGCGCGTCAGCAGACCATCACCGGGCTCAATGTGGACAAAGCGCCGAGCGATGACGACGCCGCTGCTGAGGCCAGTGATAAGCTATCGCAACGGGACGATCAACACGCCGCCTCCGCTGCAGCAGGCAGTCAAGCTCACAGTAGCAGCGAGAGCAGGCCACAGTCTGCACCGGCAATGGTCAGTGGACGCGCCCAGAGTGATGAGCATGCCCATGCACGGGCCAATGTGCGTTCCGGCGCCGATGACAGCATCGAACAGCTGTTCAAAAACAACGTGTTTTCACTGTATATCGTGGCCGAGCGGCGCGAGCCCATCGCCGGGGTGGAGCTGCTCAATGCGGCGGTCAAGATCGGGCTGGATTTTGGCGAGCACGGCATTTTTCATCGTGTGCATCCGGAATCGGGAGAATCGATTTTTTCCATGGCCAACCTGACCGCTCCGGGCAGTTTCGACCCCACCGCCTGGAACCTGTTTGAAACCCGTGGGGTGTCGCTGTTCATGCCGCTGCCGGGGCCACTGGGGGCGATGAATGGCTGGGACACCATGCTGGCCAGTGCCGAACGTTTGTCATCACTGCTGTCGGCGCGCATCGTCAATGCCCGCCGTGAGCCCTTGAGCCGCCAGCAGGTGGCGCAAATTCGTGAACAGATGCGACAGTTTGATCGTCGCCGGCAATGAGCGCCGCAGAGCAGATCGAGCGCTTGCGTGAACAACTGCGTGAGCACAACCACCGTTACTACGTGTTGGCCGATCCGAGCATCAGTGACGCTCAGTACGATGCCATGCTGCGCCAGCTGCAGCAGCTGGAACAGGATCATCCCGAGCTGATTGATCCCGATTCGCCCACCCAGCGGGTTGGCAGCAAGCCATCCTCGGCGTTTGCCGAAGTGCAGCACAGCACACCGATGCTGTCGCTGGCCAACGGTTTCGATGACGACGAGATCCTGCGCTTTGACCGGCGCATCCGCAAGGCGCTGGAAATCGACCGCCTTGACTATGTGGCTGAGCCCAAGCTGGACGGCCTGGCCATCAGCATGCTCTACCGCGATGGCCATTTTCTGCGCGCCGCCACGCGCGGTGACGGGCACAGCGGCGAGGACGTCAGCGCCAACGTGCGCACCATCAAGGCCGTCCCGCTGCGTCTGCGTCACAGCGTTGCCGGCGACATCGAAGTGCGCGGCGAGGTGTACATGCCGCGCAGCGGTTTTCTGGACTACAACCGCCGTGCCGAACAGTCAGGTGACAAACCGCTGGTGAATCCGCGCAATGGTGCAGCCGGCAGTCTGCGACAACTTGATCCGCAGATCACCGCCAGCCGTCCGCTGGCATTTTTTGCCTACAGTCTGATCTGGCAGCATGCCGAGCTTACTGAGCCGCCGGCGACACAGTGGGCAATTCTGCAGCGCCTGCAGCAACTGGGTCTGCCTGTGTCCAGGCGTACCAGTCTGCTGCAAGGCATCGAGGCCTGTCTGCAACATTATCAGCAACTGGCGGCGCAGCGCGATCAGCTGGACTACGACATTGACGGTGTGGTGTACAAGGTCAATCGGCTGGACTGGCAGCAGCAACTGGGCTTCGTCAGTCGTGCGCCACGCTGGGCCATTGCGCACAAGTTCACCGCCGAAGAGGCGCAGACCACACTGCAGGACATCGACATCCAGGTTGGCCGCACCGGCGCGCTGACGCCAGTGGCGCGACTGGCACCGGTGTTTGTCGGTGGTGTCACCGTGACCAATGCCACGCTGCACAACATTCATGAAATCCGGCGCAAGGATGTACGTCCCGGAGATCAGGTCATCGTGCGCCGTGCCGGCGATGTCATTCCGGAAGTGGTGCGTGTGGTCAGCGGCGGTGATGGTGAGCGTCCGCCACCGTTTACCATGCCGCAGCATTGTCCGGTGTGTAACAGTGCCACCGAAATGGAAGAGGGCGGTGCCATCGTGCGTTGCACCGGCGGCCTGATCTGCGCGGCCCAGCGCAAGCGCGCGCTGGAGCATTTTGCCAGCAGAAAAGCCATGGACATCGATGGTCTGGGCGAGCGCCTGATTGCCGACCTGGTCGACTTTGACTACGTCAAAACCATTGCCGACCTGTATCGACTGCAACTGGATGATCTGCTGGCAATGAAGCGCCGCAGCGATGAACGCGAAGGCAGCACGCCGGAGACGGTGAAGCAGGGCAAGGTGGCAACGTTGTGGGCGCAAAATCTGCTGGACAGCATCGAGCGCAGCCGCAGGCCAACACTGGCGCGTTTTCTGTACGCGCTGGGCATCCATCTGGTGGGCGAAGAAACCGCCCGCGATCTGGCCGATTGGTTCGGCAGTCTGGCGCGGATTCGTCGCCTGCATCGTTACACGCTGGTGCTGGTGCCGGGCATCGGGGCCAAGGTGGCCAGTGCCATTGCCGCATTCTTCGCCGAGGCGCACAACGAAGAGGTCATCGATGCCTTGCTCGGCAGCTGCGGCATCGAACTGCAAGGTGAGCATGCGCCTTCATCCAGACTGCAGGCCGTGCTGGATCTGCCGCATCTGCTCGAGGCCGCCAAACTGCACGACAGCGAGGTGCCTGGTTGTGGCCGTCTGCGCGCGGAAGATACCAACCTGTCGGCCCTGGTGCAGGCCGACGCTGCCCGTCTGCAAGAGCTGGGGCTGACTGCAAAAAGTGCTCGTAAACTATTGGAAAAATTGCAGAATAAAAGCTTTGTCGCTGATCTGCAGCAGGCGCAGAAGGATTTTGCCGCACTCAACCAGGCGCTGCAGCAGACTGCGCAATCCGATGTTGAGCAGGCCGCAGCACACCCGCTGGCGGGCCATACTTATGTGCTCACCGGCAGCCTTGCGGCGATGACCCGTGATGAAGCCAAACAGGCGTTGGAGCAGCTGGGGGCCAGAGTGACCGGCAGTGTGTCCGGCAAGACCACCGCTGTCATTGTCGGGGCCGATCCCGGCTCGAAAAAAGACAAGGCCGAGAAACTGGGTGTGCCGGTGCTGGATGAGCAGGGATTGCAGACCTTGCTCGAATCCAGTTGATCAAACTGGTGTTGATTGGTATTGGGCTGAATAAGCACAGCGTATCTGGGAACTGTGACATAGTCTGGATGCCGGATGCGCTGCGCTTATCCGACCTACAGTACTGGCTGCATGCAGAATGGTGACACCCTGGCTTGCCCAAAGCCAACTACGCATCGCTCTATCCCTATCTTGTTGGCGTAAAAAAGCCTCGCAGACAAGGTCTTGCGAGGCTTTGTGCTGGATGGCTCCCCGGGTCGGATTCGAACCAACGACCTAGTGATTAACAGTCACCCGCTCTAACCAGCTGAGCTACCGGGGATCAAGCTGACTATTGTCGCTGTTTCCGCTTTTCAGGTCAAGCAAGATGCAGACCAAATAGCGTTAATTCGATCTACCGGCCCAGCAGTTCTGGGCATTGCCTTCGGCTGTCTTTTGTCCCAACTGGTTGATTTGCAGCCAACCACAATCATCGTTCACCTGTGCCCCCTGCGGGGTGGCTCTGATGGTGTAGGTCTGGCCGCCGGCTGCGATTACCGTGTTGATGGTGTAGCGACCGCTGTTGATGTTGAACGGATTGGTCGCGGGCGCGGCAAACTGGTTGGTGCGCGTGTAGGTGGCCTGCTGGAAGCCAGCCTGGCGCAGCAGTTCATCGATCGCCTCGGTGCGGTTCGAGCGCAGCACCTGGTTGGTGTAGCTGGGTACGGCGATGGCCACGATGATGGCCAGAATGGCAATCGCCACCACCAGTTCGATCAGGGTAAAGCCGCGCGCTTGCTCGCTCATGTTCATCTGCATCCTTGCCATTATTGTGTCATGTCTCCATTGACCCATACCGCCGTTAATCTGCCATCTGCATCGACGTGGAAATCAATGCGCGTGCCATCGGGAATCATCATCAGCGGCATGCTGTTGCTATTGGCCAGGGTCGGAACCCTGGAAGGGTTGATCGGTGTCTTATAAGCCTTGCCACTGATCATGACGGTATTGTCGTTGATGTTGATGCCTTCATAGTTGCCACTGCGATTCGCCCGCTGCCCAAGGTCCTGCTTTGCCTCGCTGGTGGCCTGTGTTTGCTGGTCATAGGTGTCCGACTGTGCCAGCAAGGGCAGCGCCACGAACAGCACAGCGCTTACCAGTATCGTGCGTTTGAAATGTCTCATACTTATTGCGATAGCTATTATGGGTTTCATTTTCTTTGTCTCCATGCGGTTCGTCCACAGCTTAAGGTATCCATGGCTGCGCTGGCATTGGTAATGCTGCCATTTGAAGTTGTTGTATACAAATACATTCGTGTCGTATCAGATCCGCATGCTCGTGATCGATTAAGAGGTGGTGGGAATGTTGACACAGGAGCTATATCAGGCGTGCCATCTCCATCGGAGTCGCATTGTGGATTGCCTGGGTCTCTCTCACACAGTGGTCTAGGGTCAAATATTACAGCAGGAAGTGCTGGTATCCCACCTTGTTCAAGGCCAATAACCACCTCACCAGATGGATTATCGAACTCATCAAATACACCGTCACCATTGGTATCAAACACCGCTGATGTTCCGAGTTGTTCTGGTGATGGTACTCCACCCGTGCTGATGTCAAGCGCCATGAGGAACCCAGTTCCACCGGGAATACAAGGTTCCTCAGATGGTATTAATGTGACAAAAAACACGACGCCACTGCGAGCAAGCGCCGGTCTGATCACACGTTCACCTTGGGCTGGTAAATCAACATACCAACCACGGTTGACAGGGATACCGCTGCTATTCAGCCACTCAGGTTCTGTCGAGGCAAGTTCATTGATAAATCTTTGATTACCAGTGGTTGATAACTTAATCTCAGCAAGTTGTGAGCGCATGAAGCCATGGCTTGTATCTGTAACGATAGTAGATAAATCTCTATCCCAAATAGCGTAAAAAGATTGATCTGGAGTGGTTAGCGGATTGGCATCAGTGCCCTCAATAAATTTGCCCGTGCCAATCAGCACCAATACGCCTTGACCAATACCGAGTGGATGAGGAACAGCGATTGGGGCGCTGGTTATTGGTTGAGCAATGCCACCATCATTGACAGCTGTAAATAGAGCGTCACCTCCAAAATCTACATTCCAACTGCCTTGACTAGGGTCACTTACATCAAACTTCCACACGTTACCGAATAGGTCTCCCGCATAGAGAGCATCAACCTTGCCATCGCCATTGATATCAGCTGCACCCACCGATCCCATGCCATTCGGATTAGAAACACTACCTGAATTAGTATTAATTTTTACAAAGTCACTTGATTGAAATCCATCTATACCATCTTCTATAAATAGAATGAAGATTGCAGCATCACCAGCTTGTGATGCAGGGGGGGTATTGCTGTCTGGCTCAGCATTGTTATAGCCATTTCCAAAAATTACTGCCCATTTGTTATTGTTCATTTTTGCAATTAGTGGTTTTGCAAAAGTATATCCAAGTTCTGGATCATCGGCATCAGTGAATTCCCATAGTACATTACTGGCTGTAAAACTATCTGGATTAGTGATATCGAGTGCATACATCGCTTGACCGCCACTGCGTAAGCCGCCAGTCAAAATGCTTGACCAGCTGCCACCGATTTGTACATCGCCGTATACGGGTGAGCCATCAACAAAAAACTGGTGACTGTATGAGGGTTCAGTAAGCTGGTTAAGTCTTGGCATCACAGCAGAAGGTATAAAGTTGAACATTTCGCTCCCAGTGACTGCATCAAAGCCATGTAGCATCCCATCATTACCACCAATATATACCATTGGTCTTCTGGTTTTATTGTTATCAAAAAAAGTCTGATAATTATCAAAGTTGAAGAAAAAACGAGGTGCTGATACGAACTCCGGATCTGAATTAATCAGATCGCCAAGTTTGTTATCAGGTTGGCGAATGTCTGGATTATTGACGTCGACACCGCGTATCATGTTTACGCGCTCTTCTCCAAGCCCATCCGGAATGCCTGTATCTGGATCTCGGTCAAGCATTGCCTGTTGATCTGGAGTCAGGTTCGCCCAACGAAATTCATATGCGCTGTTACTAACTGGATCTGTAGTGATGATTGTTCTGCTGCCAGAGAAATAACTTGCCGGTCTTGCATTTAACAGTGCGCCAGCATCCCATTCAGGCGTAGTGCTCAATGTACCATCGTTTTGTACGCGAAACGAGAACAACTGACCACTCCAGTCTTCACTGTTGAAAATGGCCTGATATACTCTACTTTCAGCAGATATTGAACCGCCATTTGTTGCCGCCGAGGCTGCTGTGCCGGTTCGATCAACGATGTTTTGCAATGTATCAAGCAGGGCGGACGCCACCTGTTCCGGCCGACTCGCTGAGATGAACTCGCCACGGGCATTGAAGGCTGAGTGCCATAGATCATCCACGCGGCTGGTGTTGCCGCCGCCGCCGGCATTCCACCAGACATTGCTGTTACGTGCCAGCGGAGGGTTCGGCCAGCCATCGTCGTCGGTGTCTACCAGTGCACCCTGCAGACCAAAAGCGATGGTATAGGTGACCAGATGCTGGGCGGTGTTGGAATCAAATGCATCAACCGGTACGATGTCATCCAGTGAGGTGTCAAGATCACGGTTGTAATATTCCATCGCCACATCAGCGAGCAAATCCGGAATGCCATCTCCATCCACATCACCGACCCCGGGATTGCCCCCATTCCAGAAACCATCGGTAAAGACAACCGCGAAGTTTTTCTGGCAGGCCTCAATGATCGGGCTGGTGCGGCCCTGATCCAGCGGGTTGCTTGCGGCATCGAAGTAATCGCCAACCCGACGCAGACCGTTGCGCAGCGGGGTGCCGAAATTTTGCCAGTCATGGTCAAGGAAATCTTCCGCCAGATCTTCGTTGTGATCCAGGATATCCTGGGCATCGGCGCTGGCCGGTGGCATTTCCACAAACAGCTCGTTGAATTCATTGATCAGGCTGATGCCATAGCGCAGATTGGGCACTTCCTCCAGCAACTGCACCACGGCACCGCGGGTGACCAGTGAGCGGCGTCTGGAATACTGGTACCAGTTGGCAATGTTCTGCTGCAGTTCTGCCAGACTCTGGTTGTTGATGAATGCGGCACAGGCGGCATTGGTCATGCCGGTCTGTTGACGTGTGGGGCGGAAGGCGGCAGTTGTGTAGTTGACCTGCCAGCACTGCAGGTTGCCACTGTTGACGCGCACGCGCACATGACTGTCCCAGAGATCTACCCGTCCGTTGCCGGTGTTGGTCATGTCTGCTGAAACGGGCTCAGGGAATGGCCCATCAAAGCCACGATCATCAATCCACACGGCGAACTCGAAGCCATCCAGATCAGCGAAGTTGGTAAAGCCCGGGGTGCCGGATTGAGGATTGGATCTCGCAGCACTAAAAATGGCATCGCCGAAGCCGACCCATGGCTGGTAGTCCACATTGGGGTTGAAAAACATCAGGTTGTGGTCTGAGGAGTAAAATCGCCACTCATCGACAATCGGATTGTAACCATTGGCGAGACAACGGCGCACTGAGTTGTTTTGGCCACCGCCCTGGAAATCCTGACAAGATTCGTTTAGCGTGTTGTCGTTGGTGTCGGAATAGTAGACCCAGCCACGCAGAGTAAAGTTGTTCAGTCTTGGGAATACCATGGTATCACTTTGTACGAAATTCGGACATACCGCACCGTTGTCAGGTGACGGGATATAACTACAGTACATAAAGTGTTCGCTGGTGAGTACTTCCCAATCCATGGAACCGGAATCGTCAATTTCCAGAAACACATTGGGTTGAATATCAACACCTACAAATAGTGGTAAATTCGGAATATTTAAAAGCATCGCAGATGCTCGCGGTGAATAACCGCTGAGTAATGCAATTGCACATGTCAACATCATGGCACACAGTCGATTAGTGGCCGAATAATGAAGGTAATTATTAAAACTATTCATAACATCTCTGCATTTCGCTAATTTTAATTGACTATGATGCATATCAAATATAGATATAAAATTTTGAAGTGCTATTGGAATCTTCTCGAGAATGTTGACTCCAGAATAACAGTGTTGTTTGGATTTCCACCAGTAGCAAACGATGTGATCCTGTAAAAATGAATTCCCGGTCCTGAGCATCTGGGCCCAGCTGCTACATCATCACGGCAGAACACTCGCTCGATAATAATTCTTGGAACAGTGCTAACGCCAGGCAATGTCGCGTCGACGGTGATGGCTGTTAACGTTGCGGGTGTAGGTGTGGCGACTCCAGGTATGTCCCCATAGCGTAATCCATTATCAGTCCACCAGGTCTCATTCAGTGAGGAGATATTTCCTGGTAGGGAACCGATGTCCCTGATAACATTGGTGCCAGTTGCGCATTGGGCAGGTGTGCAGGTAAAAGGTTGTTGTGTGAGGTTTGTGTCTGCAAGATAGCCTTCTCCCCAGGCGATGCCGGCCTCTGCAGCCTCATACGCGCGCGCATAGTCAGTATAGTTGCCGCTCATGCGCTCTTGCATTATGCCACTGCTGGAAGAAAAGACTGCTAGCAGGGTTAATACTATAAGTATCAAAAGAGCCATTAACATGGCTGATCCTGTTTGTGAGTTATATGATTTATTCATATTCAACTGGCTCGAATATTATAGTTTCATAATGATACGATCACATTATGCTGTTGCATTTCGCAGACTTATATTAAATACAACCGGGCGTCTGAGTTGACGAATTCCTGTAGCTGCAAAGTCCATGTTCATAAGCGTTATGGTTTGATCATCAGGCGGCAATGTTCCAATGATCGGAGAAGTAAGAATCAGTCCGACTCTGATTGCTGTTATATCACCTTGACTTATAGCATTGAAACCGTCTGTATAAATATCTGCTGTACCGTCACCGTCTCTATCTTGACCGTATTGAAATTGTATTGTTTCTACATTGTTTAAGATAGGTTGGTTATTTATTACTACAGGTGGTACGAACCCGGGTGTAGGATTTGGCACACCAATTCTACAAGTAAATCTCAACTCATTGGTAGCTGGGTTGTGATTAAATTGAATTTGTTTTTGCAGAATAGCCGGAGTGCCAACAGCAGTCACAGGATTTAAATTTCCAGAACAATCATATTCGTCATAAAGGTTAACTTCCAGAGTGTCAGGCAAGAGGCCGCCTCCGTCTGTGCTGTTCAGCGTAACTGGAAAAGGCACTGTTCCATTAAGAATGGCAGGAAATAAAAAACCCATATCGACAACGGTCGGGTCTTCAATTGCCTTTTGTGTCTCCGCAAATGGAAAATAACCTACTTCACGTAGCTGCTGGCTCATGAATGTGCTCGCAAAGCGAGCATTTTCTTGTAATCTGCCAAGTCCTTCCTGCAGATCATAGCTAGCACGTACGCTAGAAAATATTTGTACCAATCCAATCAAAAGAAACGCAGTTATGGCGAGAGCTACCATAAGCTCAATGACACTAAATCCGTATATTGAACGCATATATTTAGTCAACTGATGCTTTTGCATAATATAGACTCATTTTATGGTGATATGATAAGAGAGAATACTTGGCTAATGGTTGAGCCATCAATGTCATCGGCTACTGTCTCATCGCTAAATGTGGCAGTTTCTGCCCAGAATATTTTTATGACATTGTTCCCTGTTCCATCGCATGCAGTAGCGCCTGGCTGCCCATCAAATGGTGTTGAGTCGGTACATACAATGCCTGATCCTTGCGGCAGTATGGCTGCAATGTTATCATTCCACTGATTAAAGTCGTCTTGTGCCATTTCCAGAGGCGTGCAGTCATCGTCTGAATTGTTGGTACAGTTGTTGTCAGATCCTGTGTCAATATTAGCAAAGGCTTGGAAGCCATAGCCTTGCATATTGGCTCGTATTCTACTCGACATGTCCATTGCTGCATTTGTGGCCAGGGCGCGGTTGTTGGCGTTGTAGGTGTTCTGCACGTTGTTGACCTGCAGCAGACCCAATCCAGCCAGTCCGATCGACAATATGACCACGGTGAGCATGACCTCGATCAGTGAATAGCCCTGTTGATTGGTGCGTGCTGAGTGTATACTCATCATATTTCTATCCTCGAAATTTGACCTGTATTATTTACTATGATCTGAATCCCATTGGTGGCAACGTTGTGATTGAGGTCTATTGTTCCTGCCCCCACAACGGCTGATCTGATACCGTCAGCGCTGAATGTGAACCCATTGTTCAAGCCGCCGGTGCCGTCAATGGTGATGGCCGGGTTGGTGTAACCGGATTCGGCGCGGATGAGTTCCTCGCCGCCATTGAAACTGCTGTTGTTGTTGTCGTCGACGAACACCAGAAAGCCCGATTCCCAGTCACCACCCGAGCAGGTGGCACCATCGGTACTGGGGCAGATGGCCACCGCCGTGGAGCGGGTTACCGCTTCGGTGCGGGCCAGATTGATGCCGGTAATCAGTGCGTTGCTGGTGCCAACCAGCTCATTGCGGGCCATGAATTGCTGCAGACTGGGCATGGCCAGTGCAGTGAGTATGGCCAGGATCGCAATCGCGATCATGATCTCGACAATGGTGTAGCCAGCGTGTTGATCTATAGGTGGTTTCATGACCGTGAATTCTCCAGCAAGCCCGATGCAATTGCTATAGCATAGCCGACGAAATGCAGAATTGGCTGATAAACGGTCACAAATCCACGGGACAGGTATCCATGAGCAGGCAAGCCAATGCCAACGAATCTGATGTGATTGTGGTCGGTGCTGGTGCCATCGGCATGCTTAGTGCCTGGTATCTGCGGGCGCAGGGATTCACGGTAACCGTGCTGGATCAGCAGCAACCGTTTGCCGGTTCATCCTGGGCCGGTGGCGGCATTCTCAGTCCGGTGCCGCCATGGCACTATCCGGCAGCGGTGGACGCGCTGGTGCGCGCATCGCTGCAGCTGTATCCGGACTTGATTGACCGGCTGCAGGCACTGTCCGGCGTGACGCTGGATTATGCGGTCACCGGCCTGCTGTTTACCGGTCCGTTCGATGCCGATGCCGTACCGTGGCGACAGCAGCATGCCGATGCGGTGGCCTGTGGCAGCCTGCAGGACTGGCAGCCAGGCTGCGATGGACGCGAGGCGTGGCTGCTGAAAAATGTTGCCCAGTTGCGCAACCCGCGCCTGGGCAAGGCTTTGTTGGCGTCCTGTCAGGCTGTTGGCGTCAGCGTGCTACCCGGACATGCGGTGATGGACATCAGCCCGGCCACAGCCAGACGACTTGAGGTGCATTGCGGCAACGGCGCAACGCATGCTGCCGATTATGTGGTGATCGCCGCCGGTGCCTGGACCGACACCGTACTGCAGCGCTGTGGATTGCAAACCTGCGGCATTCGCCCCCTGCGCGGGCAGATGCTGCTGCTGCAGGGTAGGCCGGGCGAACTGCGTCATATCGTCTCCGGCAACGGCAAATACCTGATTCCACGAGCGGACGGACTGATCCTGTGCGGCAGCACGGTGGAGGATGTGGGCTTTGATGCCGGCACCACCATGGCGGCCCGGGAGGAGATCATGAGCGATTGTGTGGCACTGTATCCAGCGGCTGGAGACATGCCGCTGCTGCAGCAGTGGTCGGGGCTGCGCCCTGGCGTTGCCGACGACATCCCGGTGATTGCGGCACATCCGCAGCTGCCCGGGGTGTGGATCAACAGCGGGCATTACCGCAATGGGCTGGGCATGGCACCAGCGTCGGCGCAGCGCCTTACCGAGCTGGTCATGGCGGCAAATCAAGCTGCGCCGGTGGCTTGAAATCGCTATAATTGTCCGTCTTTCAGGCCAGTCCCACGCTGGCCGATGACGCTTCAAACCATTGCATCGTGGCAATGGCAACATCACAGCCGGCATAGCTCAGGTGGTAGAGCAACGCATTCGTAATGCGTAGGTCGGGGGTTCGAATCCCTCTGCCGGCACCATTGTCCATGTACTGGTTACAATCATCCCGCACAGCCTCAGTGCCATAGCAGTTCCCGCTGCAGGTCTGGCGTCAGCGATTAGCAGGCAAAAATACCCTGCACTTAACGGTTGACAATGGGTACGCCAATGGCGTATAAATTCGTTATGATGATTCGGGTTCAGTTTGTCGAAACACCGCTGTTTACCGATCAAGTCACAGCCCACTTGACAGATGAACAATACTCTGAACTTCAATCGTTTATGGCTGAAAACCCAGAAGCTGGAGTGGTCATTTGCCAGACTGGTGGCCTCCGCAAACTGCGCTGGGCTGATCCAGCTTCCGGGCGCGGCAAGCGCGGTGGCAATCGTGTCATTTATTACTACCGCTCCAGTCATGAGCAAATCATTATGCTCATGATGTATGGCAAGTCCGAGCAGACAGACCTGAACCATGCACAAAAGAAACAACTTGCTGAAATTGTCAACACATGGAGATAGCAGCTATGAATACCCAGGACTTTGACACTCTGCTACAAAGCGTGAAGCAGGCAGATGCCATCATCAAAGGTGAAAGCAAGCCGAGCAGGGTCACTGAAGCTGCTGCCAGTCGGGTTCGCAACATTCGACAGTCGCTGAAACTTTCTCAACCGGAGTTTGCGCGTTTGGTGCGCGTTAGCGTCGGCACCATTCGCAATTGGGAACAGGGACGGCGGCAGCCAGAAGGACCGGCAGCAGTGCTATTGCAGGCACTGAAGAACGATCCGCAAGGCGTTATCGAAGCGATACACACATAATCTTGGATAATCGGTGAATATCAAGCTGTAGCGTCGAGATCCAATCCACCTTGGGCGATATGCATTGGTCGCGTAGGCCTGTAATGCGTAGGCACCATGCATTTTGTCATTGGTCTGAACGACTCAATGCCGGTCTGCAGGCTGCTGACTGTCTTCCAGCAGGGCCACCCGCTGTTGCAATTGTTCCAGCCTGGCTTCCAGTTCGCTCACGCGCTGCTCCAGCGGCGAGTTGATACGGGCCGGGCGGCTGGCTGCGCTCAAGGTGGCCGGATCCGGTTCCCCACCCAGCAGTTGCACGAAACGCTGCTCCTTCTGTCCGGGCTGGCGCGGCAGCTGTCGCACCAGCGCAGGTTCACGATCCTGCAGTCGTTGCAGCACATATTCCACATCATCGACATCATCGAAGGCGTGCAGCCGCTGACAGTGGCTGCGGATCTCGGCGGCGGTTTGCGGGCCGCGCAGCATCAGCGTGGCCAGTACCGCCAGCGCCGGTGACTGCAGTTCCAGTTCACGCACCAGGCGATGATCGTATTTGGCGGTGCGTCCGGACCACTGCGTACTGACCAGCTGCAGGCTTTCCAGCTCGTTCAGCGCGGCACCGATTTCACCTTCAAAGCAGTTCATCACCGGATCGCGGCTGGTTTTCTGATTGCAGGCGTTCTTCAGGCCGTTCAGGCTCAATGGGTACTGATCCGGTGTGGTCTTCTGTTTTTCCACCAGACAGCCGAGAATGCGAATCTGGATCGGGTTCAGCGTTGCCGTGAAGGTCATGGTGTTGGCAGCAAAAACGCCGGAAACTCGCTGCGCGGTGCATCCTCGCCCAGCATGGACTGTCGCACCAGCGGAATCGGCGGTCCGCCATAGCTGAGAAACTCATCGTGAAATGCTTTCCAGGCGGCGCGACCGCCGCGGCTGGCGCTCCAGTCATCGCGCAGGCGCATGATCATCAGCTTGCCCATGTTGTAATTGAGATAGCCGGGATCGTAGGTGCCACGGGCCGCCTGCTGCAGCGCCTGGCCTTCGCTCTGATAACCTTCCTCAATAAAAAACTGCCGCGACTGCTCCACCGTCCAGCCCTGCGTGTGCAGACCCAGCGACGAGATAAAGCGTGCATTGCGCAGCAGCGCATTGGCGATCTGGCCGATTTTTGCCTCCGCAGAACCATCGCGCAGGCCGGCATCCAGCATCATCTCCTCGGTGTAGTGCGCCCAGCCTTCGGCAAAGGCATAACCGACATAAGCGCGGCCGAAGATCCACGGTGAGCGGTTGGCGTGCAGGAAATTGAGAAAATGACCGGGCCAGACCTCGTGCACGGAGGTGCCCAGCAGATCGGCTTCACCGGGAATGTAACCGGCCTGAACTTCGGCCGGCCAGTCCGGATTCGGTGGCGCAATGTAGTACACGCTGGGCTGGTTCTGCTCCCATGGTCCGGGAATGTTGATGTAGGCAAAGTTGGAGCGGGCATACGGCGGCGCTTCCGCCACCAGTGCTTCCTCGCTGCCGGGAATGCTCACCAGATCCTGTGCCAGTAGAAACGCTTTCAGTTCATCCAGCTGCTGTCTGGCCGCTGCCACCGGCCCACCTTCGGGTTTGTTGGCAGACATCCTGGCAAAACAGGCGCGGACATCCAGGCCCGGTGCAAAACTGGCGCAGGCGCTGCCCAGATCGGCCTGGTTGCGTGCCAGATCGGCACGGGCGATGGCTTCAAGCTGATCCAGGGGCGTGTTGACGCGTTCGGTGTCCCACAGCATCTGCCGGTACAGATCAGGCCCCAGCGCATAGTCGTCGGTGGCGCTGTCACGATTGGCTTCCAGCCATGCGGCCAACTCACCCATGGCGCTGATTGCAGCGTTGTTGGCAGCGGTGAACTCAGCCTGCAGTTCGGCATCGTCAACACCTACCCACACCGCTGGCACTTCGTTGGCAAAATAATCGGCGTAGCCGCCGAAGCTGTCAATGCCGTACTGCAGCCAGGTGGCGGGCATCGGCAGTTGCAGATTGGCCTGGATCTGGGCGCTCACGCGCGGGATGGTCTTGAGGTAATCGGTGAACGCCTGCATGCGCTGCGCAGCAGGCGCGTAATCCAGCGTGATGTAGGGCGATGGATCCAGCGAATCAGACATCCAGCCCAGGTAATGGATCGGGTTGCGGAACGGCCATCTGGCTTTCTCCAGCCAGAACAGGTCGTGGTCAATGCGGGCAATGAAATAGTCACGCTGAAACTGTTCGCGCTCTGTCAGTGCTGCAGCGCTGAACGCCCTGGCTTCATTGCGTGCCTGCTGCAGGCGGGCAATTTCGCCGACAATGCCGCTGCGGCTCCAGTCCGGCATCTGGCCGTCAAACTCGTGCCGGCCCTGATACACCGCCCAGGCCGGATGTGCCGCCAGACTGGCTTCGATGTAGTCATTGATGAACAAAACCCATGCCGCGCTGGCGCTGTGTGCTGCGGTTTCGTCTGGGGCTGCACTTGCCGGGGCGGGACTGGCCCCGGTGCTGGCCCCGGTGGCGGTCTGGTCATTGCTGTCGGCAGCGTTTGACGGGGCGTCCTGCTGGCAACCGGCCAGCAGCATGGACAGCATCAACAATGGGTAAAGCAGGCAATGTTTCATGGTGGCACTCAATGGTTTGCGTGGACTGATCGAATCAGGTGTGCCGACGATAATGATAGATCAGCGCGCCCAGCACAAGCGCCGCTGCGGCAGCCAGCAGGTTTTTCCAGCTGGTTGCCGCCACAAAGCACAACGACAGGGCCAGCCCGAGCAGCGGCACCAGCACACCGCCGGGCAGCTGCAAAGCATCCGGCGCGTTGGTGAAACGCCGTTGCAGCACCAGCAGTGCGCTACAGGTGCCGATGTAGGTGGCCAGCCTTGCCACCACCGACAACATGGCCAGTGCCACAAAACTGCCGCTGAGGGCCAGCAACAGGGCGATCAGCGTTTGCGCGATGATGGCATTGGCCGGGGTGTGGAACTGCGGATGCACCGCCGCCAGCCAGCGCGGCCCATAGCCGTCGGCAGCCAGTGCGTAGGCATAGCGTGGGCCGATCAGTGTGGTGTTGCCCAGATTGCCGAAGATCGACACCAGAGCACCGACGCTGAGCAGCAACACCGCCGCCGGGCCGGCAAATTGTCCGGCTGCACGCGCCAGCGGCGATGCCGCACTGGCCAGCTCGGGCAGGGTGCCCAGCGCCACCGCCTGCACCGCCACATAGGTCAGCGTGATGATGCCGATCATGGTCAGCATGGCAAACGGCACATCGCGTTTCGGGTTGCGGTACTCACCGGCGGCAGCCGGTGTGTTTTCGAAGCCGGCGTAGGCAAACAGCAGCAGCAGGGCGGCCTCGGTCAGGCTGCCACTGAGCAGCGGCTGTCCGCTGGGTATGGCCAGCAGCGACCAGTCCACGTAAAACAGCCCGACCAGCACAAAAAACGCCAGCGGCAGCAGCTTGGCGATGGTCAGCGCCACAGCGAGACGGGCTCCGGACTTGACCCCGACCACGTTGACCCAGGCCAGCACCAGCAGGGCCGCGCTGATCACCATCAGCCGCGCCCCGCCAGTCGCAGCCGCTGGCCACAGTTCGGCCACCGCCAGCGCCAGGCCATTGCTCAATGCCGCCACCGAAGCGATGCGCGTGAGCCAGGTCATCCAGCCGACCTCGAAGCCGATGAAATCGCCAAATGCCTCACGCGTGTACAGATAGGCACCGCCGGGCTGGTCAAAATAGCTCGCGGCCTGGGCATGACACAGTACCAGCACGGCGACCGCCAGTCCGGCGAGCAGGATCGCCCACAGGCTGAACGGTCCGAGCAGGGCCGCTGCAGCCGCCGGCAGCAGGTAGATGCCACTGCCGATGACATCGTTGATGGAAATGCCGACCAGTTGCCAGCGGCTGATGCCGCGAATCAGTTCAGGCTTGTTGGGCATGCTTGCAGATGTTTGCGATGACAGGCGTCAGTATAGGTCACAGCTGCCATGATCGGGGTGGGATCGGGTTGTGTCAGGACAACAGCATGGCGGCGATGCTTTTGGCAGCCTCGCGGCCTTCAAACACTGCGGTCACCACCAGATCGGCACCGCGCACCACATCGCCGCCGGCAAAAATGCGCGGATGATGGGTCTGGTACGGACGACGGGTTTCCTCACCAACACGGATGCGGGCATTGCTGTGCGTCTGCACGCCGGCTTCACGCAACCAGGCTGGCGGCTGCGGCCGAAAGCCAAACGCCATCACCACGGCATCCACCGCAATCTCCTGTTCGCTGCCGGGTATCGCTTCCGGCTGTCTGCGGCCGGATGCGTCGGCAGCACCCAGACGGGTTTCCTGCAGGCGCACAGCCGTGACCCGCTCAGTGCCGGTGATCGCCAGCGGTTGCCGCTGGAACAGAAACTCGACGCCTTCCTCGCGCGCATTGTGCACCTCGCGGCGGCTGCCGGGCATGTTGTCCTCATCGCGTCGATAGGCGCAGATTACCCGTGCTGCTCCCTGGCGAATGGCCGTGCGCACGCAGTCCATGGCGGTGTCGCCACCACCCAGCACCAGCACACGCTGATCCCTGAAGCTGAGATAGGGCGTCGCCGGGTCGTTGCTGCCCAGCACGTGATTGACGTTGCCGATCAGATACGGCAACGCCGCGTGCACGCCGGGCAGGTCGCGACCGGGAAAGTCGCCTTCGACACGCTCGTAGGCACCAATGCCGGCAAACACGGCGTGGTAATCCTGCAGCAGGGTGCTCAGCGCAACATCGCGACCGATCTCGGTGCCCAGATGGAAGCGGATGTTCATGTCGCGCATGATCTGGTAACGCGTCTGCACCACCTGCTTGTCCAGCTTGAACGGCGGGATGCCATAGGTGAGCAGGCCACCGATGCGCGGGTAGCGGTCAAACACCTCGGCCTGAATGCCGGAGCGGGCGAGCACATCGGCGCAGGCCAGCCCGGCCGGGCCGGCACCGATGATGGCAACGCGCTTGCCGGTGTTCACGACCTTGCTCAGATCCGGCCGCCAGCCCTGTTTCAGTGCCTCATCGGTGATGTATTTCTCAATCGAGCCGATGCTCACCGCGCCCAGCCCGTCGTTGAGGGTGCAGGCACCTTCGCACAGCCGGTCCTGGGGGCAGATGCGGCCGCAGATCTCCGGCAGTGAATTGGTCTGGTGTGACAGTTCTGCAGCCTCGAATAGACGTCCCTGTTTGATCAGCCGCAGCCAGTCGGGGATGAAATTGTGTACCGGGCAATCCCATTCGCAGTAGGGGTTGCCGCAGTTGATGCAGCGCGCCGCCTGATCGGCCGCCTGCTGTTGCTGATACTGGCCATAGATTTCCTGCCAGCCGAGCACACGCACCTGGACGGGCACCACCTGTGGGTCCTGACGCGGTGTATGCAGGTAATGCAGCGGGCCATAATCCTGGGTCTGCGGGTCGCTCATCAGGCAGCATCCCGCAGTGCTTTCATCAGGTCGTCCAGCTCGGCCGCCTTGGGTTTGACCAGCCAGAAGTGCGGCAGGGTACGGCGAAAATCCTCCAGCAGTTCGGCGGCCCAGCGGCTGCCGGTGGCATCGACGTGGGCAGCGATCAGATTGCGCAGATGATGCACATGGTTTTCCATGTTTTCCGGGGCGATGTGATGGATGTCGATCAGTTCATGGTTGTAGCGGTCGACAAAATCGCGCTGCTCGTCCAGCACATAGGCGAAGCCGCCAGTCATGCCGGCACCGAAATTGATCCCGGTGGTCCCCAGAATGACCACCACGCCACCGGTCATGTATTCACAGGCATGGTCGCCGGCACCTTCGATCACGGCCACAGCACCGGAATTGCGCACGGCAAAACGCTCACCGGCCTGACCGGCGGCAAACAGCTGGCCGCCGGTGGCACCATACAGGCAGGTGTTGCCCATGATCGGTGTCTGCTGTGGCAGGTAGCGAACCCCGGTCGGCGGACGCAGTACCAGCTGGCCACCGGACATGCTCTTGCCGACGTAATCGTTGGCCTCGCCGGTGAGCTGGATGTTCAGGCCGGGCACATTGAATGCGCCCAGGCTCTGGCCTGCAGTGCCGTGCAGCAGCAGGCTGATCGGTGCCGCAGTGATGCCGTCGGCACCGTGGCGTCGGGCGATCTCGCCGGACAGGCGGGCACCGATACTGCGATCGTGATTGGCAATGGCATAGTGCAGCCGCAACGGCTGTCCTTTTTGCAGCGCGGGCAGGGTATCGGCATGAATGCGCGCCGCCAGTTCGCCGCGATCATGTGGCGGGTTGCTGGCCACGGTGCAGTAGCGGGCGCTGTCCTCCGCCAGCCCGGTGGTGGCCAGCAGCGGTTGCAGATTCAGTTTGCGGTGACGGCCACTGGCGCTGGGCAGACGCTGCAGATAACTGGTGCGGCCGATGATTTCATCAAGGCTGCGCACGCCCAGACCAGCCAGCAGTTCGCGCACTTCTGCGGCGACAAAACGGAAATAATTCACCACCATGTCGGGCAGGCCGATGAAGTGCTCGCGGCGCAGGGTCCGGTTCTGTGTGGCCACACCGGTGGCGCAGTTGTTGAGATGGCAGATGCGCAGATACTTGCAGCCCAGCGCGATCATCGGTGCGGTGCCGAAGCCGAAACTCTCGGCACCCAGTATCGCCGCCTTGACCACGTCCAGACCGGTTTTCAGTCCGCCATCGGCCTGGATGCGCACCTGACCGCGCAGACCGTTCTGCATCAGCACCTGACGCACTTCGCTGAGTCCCATCTCCCAGGGTGCGCCGGCGTACTTCACCGAGGTCAGCGGACTGGCGCCGGTGCCGCCATCGTGACCGGACACGGTGATCAGATCGGCATAGGCCTTGACCACCCCGGCGGCAATGGTGCCGATGCCCGGTTCGGCCACCAGCTTGACCGAGATCAGCGCCTCTGGATTCACCTGCTTGAGGTCATAAATCAGCTGGGCCAGATCCTCGATGGAATAGATGTCGTGATGCGGCGGCGGCGAGATCAGGCCGATGCCCGGCGTGGCAAAGCGCAATCGCGCGATCAGCGCATCGACCTTGTGTCCCGGCAGCTGACCGCCTTCACCGGGCTTGGCGCCCTGGGCGATCTTGATCTGGATCACCTCGGCGTTGACCAGGTAATGCGCGGTCACGCCAAAGCGGCCGGAGGCGATCTGCTTGATCTTTGACATGCGCTCGCTGCCATAACGGGCCGGATCTTCGCCGCCCTCTCCGGAGTTCGAGCGTGCGCCGATGCGGTTCATCGCCACCGCCAGCGCCTCGTGGGCTTCTGGCGACAGCGCGCCCAGGCTCATGCCGGCGGAATCAAAGCGGCGCAGAATGCTGGCTTCCGGCTCGACCTGATCCAGCCCGATGGGTGCCAGTTCACTGCGCAGCCGCAGCAGATCACGCAATGCCGCCGGCGGCCGCTGGTTCACCAGGTCGGCAAAGTGCCGATAGGCCGCGGCATCATTGTGCCGGGCCGCATGTTGCAGGCTGGTCACCACGTCCGGGTTCCAGGCGTGGTACTCACCACCGTGCACATAGCGATACAGGCCGCCATGGTCGATCGGTACCGTTGCATCCCAGGCCAGCTGTGCCAGCGCGTATTGATCCTGCCACAGGTCCTGAAAATCACTGCCTTCAATGCGGCTGATGGCGCCGGGAAAGCAGGTGCTGACGACCTCGCTGGCCAGGCCAATCAACTCAAACAGCTGCGCACCGCGATACGAGCCGATGGTGGAAATGCCCATTTTGGAGATGATCTTGAACAGGCCTTTGCGGATGCCGCGCCGATAGGCCCGGCCCAGTTGCAGCGCCTGCGCCCGATCTTCCTCGATTTCGCCGCTGCTGACCATGGCCTGCAGGGTCTGGTAGACCAGATAGGGGTACACTGCGGTGGCACCAAAGCCGATCAGACAGGCAATGTGGTGTGCATCGCGGACCGTTCCGGTCTCAATGATCAGGTTGCACTCGGGGCGCTGGCCGGTGCGCAGCAGGTGATGGTGAATGGCGCCGGTGGCGAGCAGGGCATGCACCGGCAACAGCCCGCGCTGCAGATAGCGATCCGAGATCAGCAGCAGCAGCTTGCCGTTGCGCACCGCCGTTTCGGCCTTGCTGCACAGGTCGCTGAGTGCCTCGGGCAGCGGCATCGACTCGGGATAGTTCAGGTCGATGAATTCCGATGGCAGCGAGAACTGTGGGGTGTTGATCAGCTGGCGCAGTTTGCGTTGCGACAGCACCGGGGAGTTCAGCACCACCCGCTCGGCCATGGCGGCAGTCGGGGTAAAAATGTTGCCCTTGCGGCCCAGCCCGGTATCCAGTGACATCACCAGCCGCTCGCGCAATGGGTCAATCGGTGGATTGGTGACCTGGGCAAACTGCTGTCGACAGCAATCATACAGCGAGCGTGGCCGGCCAGACAGCGCCGGCAGCGGCGTGTCATCACCCATCGATCCGATTGCCTCGGCCTGGCTGGTTGCCAGCACTTCGATCACCTCGCGGCGCTCCTCACGGCTGAGCTGGAACATCTTCTGGTAGCAGGCCAGCGTTTCGGCGCTGAATGGTTCGGCGGCCATGTGCACATCGACCAGTTCCGAATCCAGATAGCGCACGCCGGCCTTCAGCCAGCGCTGGAACGGGTGCAGTTTTTTCAGCGTGTTGTCGATGTGGCGGCGATCCAGCAGCCGCCCACGCTTGAGATCGGCGGCAAGCATGTCGCCAGGGCCGAGCCGGCCGCGCCGCAGCACCTGATCGGTGGGAATGTCGATGACGCCGGTTTCCGAGGCCACGATCAGCCGCTGGTCAGCGGTCAGTGTCCAGCGGGCCGGGCGCAAGCCGTTGCGATCCAGCGCACACACGGCATAGCGGCCATCACTGGTGACCAGTCCGGCCGGGCCATCCCAGGCTTCCTGATGAAAACTGAAATACTCGAAGAATGCCCGCAGATCCGGGTCCTGGTTGTCATCGGTCTGCCAGGCCGGTGGAATCAGCAGTCGCAGCGCCTGCGGCAAGGGCATGCCGGCACTGACCAGCAGCTCGACCATGTTGTCCAGCGACATCGAGTCGGAGCCGTGCATTGACACCGGGCTGTCCAGGTCCGCCAGTGCCTCCAGTCCCGGTGCCAGCAACAGCTGCTTGCGTGCCGCCACCCAGTTGCGATTGCCACGGATGGTGTTGATCTCGCCGTTGTGAGCGAGCATGCGAAACGGCTGTGCCAGCCGCCATGCGGGCAGAGTGTTGGTGGAAAAACGCTGGTGGAACACAGCCACGCTGGCTGCCAGTTGCGCATCGGCCAGATCCGGGTAGAACTCGGCCAGATGTGCCGGCATGACCATGGCCTTGTAGGCCAGCGTGGTGGCGGACAGGCTGACGATATAAAAATCGTCGCTGTCACTGGACAGCGCAGCGGTACACAGTCGCCGTGCCAGATACAGCTGGCGCTGAAATGCCGCCTCGCTGCCTGCTTCCGGCGCATTGATGAACAGCTGGCTGATCAGCGGCTGGGTCTGCTGCGCGCGCAGGCCCAGAGCCTGCGGCTGCACCGGCACATCGCGCCAGCCGGCGACCGTCAGCCCCTGTCGGCTGCAGATCTGTTCCATGGTACGGCGTTGCCGAGCAGCATGCTGACGATGCAAAAACACCATGCCCACGGCAAATCGCTCTGCCGGCCTGAATCCGGCGGCCTCGGCAGCAGTGCGCAGGAATGCCCGCGGTGTGTTCATCAGCACGCCGCAGCCATCGCCGGTCTTGCCGTCTGGCGCGATCGCACCACGGTGGGTCAGTCGGCATAGTGCTTCCAGCGCATCGCTGATGGTGCTGTGGCGGTCCTCGCCATCCAGCCGCGCGATCAGCCCGAAGCCACAGGCATCGTGCTCGAAATCGCTGTGGTACAGCGTCGGCCAGGCTGTAGTGTGCTCCCCGGTCATGGCGCAGATACCGTGGCTGGCTGTTGGTTTCTGATAGCGATGATCATCTCCATGTTGTCATCAATGCTGATGGTTTCAGGCAATGGTTCGTAGCCGCTGTGCGGACAGAGACATGGCCTGCTGCGGCATTTCCTGCAATGTCATTCAATGTAGCAGATCAGTCAGGCTACATGGTTATAATCAACCAGTCATCCACCAGAATCAGCCCGGGCAGAGCATGCAGGACAACATTATTCCAGATCCCAAGCCGATGATTGATCAGGCGAAATTCCTGATCAACAGATTTCTGCAGCAAAAATCCAGCACCGGCATTCTGCTCATGCTGTCGGCGGCCCTGGCATTGATCATTGCCAACACGCCGCTGTCGGTGTATTACGACCTGCTGATCAGTACCGAGGTGGCGATCAAGGTCGGCGCGCTGGAGATCGCCAAGCCGCTGCTGCTGTGGATCAACGACGGGCTGATGGCGATCTTTTTTCTGCTCATCGGTCTTGAGCTCAAGCGCGAGTTTCTGGTCGGTGAGCTCAATGAGCTGCGCAAGATCAGCCTGCCGGCGTTTGGCGCGGTTGGCGGCATGGTCGTGCCGGCGCTGGTGTATCTGTTTTTCAACGCCGGTGACGACTATACGGCTCGCGGCTGGGCCATTCCGGCGGCCACCGACATCGCATTCGCCATGGGCATTCTGCTGCTGCTGGGCTCGCAGGTACCAAAAAGCCTGAAGGTTTTCCTGATCTCACTGGCCATCTTTGACGACATTGGTGCCATCGCCATCATTGCCCTGTTCTACACCGAAAACATCAGCACCGTTCCGCTGCTGGTGGTGGCGGCCAGCCTGGTCGTGCTGTTGCTCATGAACCGCAGTGGCGTCAATGGCATCGCGGTGTATCTGCTGGTGGGGGCAGTGATGTGGGTGGCCATGCTGAAATCCGGTGTGCACGCCACGCTGGCGGGCGTGCTGCTGGCGATGTTCATTCCCTTGCGCAGCAAGCACCGCGATGACGACATGCCGTCACCTCTGCTGGCGCTGGAGTCTGATCTGCACAACATGGTCAGCTACGCCATTCTGCCGATCTTCGCGTTCGCCAATGCCGGGGTTGATCTGCGTGGAGTGGGCATGGACGAGCTGCTGCATCCGGTGCCGGTCGGGGTGGCACTGGGGCTGTTGCTCGGCAAGCAGGTCGGCGTGTTCAGCATGTGCTGGATCGGCGTCAGAATGGGGCTGGCCTCGCTGCCCGCCGGCATGAGCTGGAAAGGACTGTACGGCGTCGCCGCACTGTCCGGCGTCGGCTTCACCATGAGTCTGTTCATCGGCTCACTGGCGTTTCAGGAGACCGTCGCCAACCGCATCTTTGACGAGCGCGTCGGCATTATCGCCGGCTCACTGGCGGCCGGACTGCTGGGGTATTTTGTCGTCAAATGGTCGCTGAAAAGCACACCTGAGACAGCAGAGACTTCCCGGCAGCGTGCAACCTGAAAGGCTTTCTTGATGAGCCTTGCAAATAGTTCAAAAAAAAGAAAAATGGTCGAATTGCCGGACATTGGTCTGGCTATCGCGATTGGCGGCTTCATCGCCTATGCAATATATCGTTGGTCGCAAGAACCAGGCGCATCTGTGATTTTGGGCCTGATTGCTACGTTGCTAACATTCTTGATCAAAATATGCATTTATCTCTACAGAATCAGACTCATTACAAATCAGCTGGAGAAAAAAATCGCACAAGACGCCTTGCGACGTGAGATTGATAAACTCATCCAGCGCCGGTATCTGGATTAGCGCTGATTGCGTAATCTCTGCACACAGTAGAAACTGGTGCCAGCGCTTTGCCAATCCAGAATCACGAAGACGTTATTGCGAAGCGGGCTCGCCGTTGTGGCAATCCTGGCTGATCAATGTCGGCCTAGGCAGACGTCTCCAACCTGACGAATATGTTGCAAGTGCAGTGATAACCAGCAACAATTTGACAGCCACGCCAATCAGGACAGGTCGATGAAAAAGCTGCTGTGGTCACTCACTCTCGTGTTTATATTGGCACTGGCACTGGTACTGGTTGCACTGGGGCAGATCGACGATGAACTGTCACCAATGGCACAGGATCTGCTGGTGCAGGCAAAGCCCGCAGCCAGCAGCGAGGCCTTTCTGTTCCTGCACGGCATTCTGGCCGCCCCTGACGATGACCCGGTTCAGGTCGGGACTGCGATGCTGCAGGAGTATCGCAAGCAGGAGGCCGACGCCAGTTATCAACTTGCCCATTACGATGCGCCCGGCAAGCTGACGCTGCCCCAGGGCGAACTGTATTGTTACAGCAGAAAGGACGGTTGCCTGCAGACCCTGTTCACCACGGATGCAGATTTTGACCGGCTGCTTGCCGAGCACGCCCTGCTCAGAGCTCGTGCCGAGCGGTTTTTTCAGTATGCTGAATTTGCCACGCTGACCCGGCCGGCATTGACTGAAATGATCGTGCCCCTGCATCCGCTGATTGCGGCTGTACACCTCGAAGCACTGGCCGCAATATCCCTGCATCGCGCTGGCCAAAGCGCTGCTGCCATGGTGGCACTGAGACACCAGATGGCAGCGCTGCGCCATGCCATGCGCCTGCAGGACACCCTGATCGGCAAGATGACTTTGCTGGCCGGGCTGAATCATCTACTGGATGTCACAGGCATTATCGTGCTGCAGGCGGACATGGCGGCAGCGCAGCTGCCAGCACTGACTGCGGCCGAGATCGACATGTCTACTGTTATGGCCAGAGAGTTTGCCCTGTTCCACAATGAGATGCACAAGCTGGATCAAAGTCATGATCTGCTGCAAGCAGATGGCAAGCTGCCGGGCTGGCTGGCGCGCGTGCTGTTCAAGCCGAACATGACCAGCAATGCACATTTGCCGGAATACCTGGAGACCATCAACAGCTCGGCACTGCCGCCGGGGCAGTTTGTGCTGGCACTCGCTGCGGATGACAAGGCATCAGACTCAAGCTTCTGGTTGCGCAATTTCAGTGGCACTCGACTGCTTGAAGTACAGGGTAATCTGTCCCGATCATATCTGGCATACACCGCCCGCTTACTGGACTTTCAGGCCAAACTGCTGCTGTTCAACCACCACCTGCATGCGCAGCAGGCTTTGGCCACGGCGGACAATCCCTACTATCCGGGCGAAGGTCCGGTGGTGACCGGGACCAGTGCCTGTTTTCGTGGCCCGGTGGAAAGCCATTATGAATTTCGCTGCCTGCAACTTGGCTGGTGAATCAGGGCAGCCTGCATCGCTGACTGCAGTGGCACGCGACCGTCATGTGACAGCGCTGTTGAGCATGCTGCTTACCGCAGCGACAGAGAGGCGAGAATGATTTATCAGGGCAGCTGCCATTGTCAGGCGGTCAGGTTTGAAGTTGAGGCACCAGCGGTCATCGCGGCTGACCGCTGCAATTGCTCCATCTGCAGCAAATCGGGTTTTCTCCACCTGATCGTGCCACGCAGGGATTTTCGCCTGCTCACGGGAGAGCAGAATCTGAGCACATACACGTTCAACAGCGGTGTTGCTCAACACTGGTTCTGCAAGGTTTGTGGCATCAAGCCATTTTATCTGCCTCGTTCCAACCCGGATGGCATCGACATCAACGTCAACTGTCTGGATACGCAACCGGCGCACATCCAGGTCACCGATTTTGATGGTCAGAACTGGGAACAGCACGCGCACAATCTGGCGCACAAAAGCAGAATCGATTAAGCGCAAAAGCGGCTTGCCGATCGCCTCAGTCGCGAGATCAATGGGCCTGGTTGATCTGGTTGGTCTGGTTGATAATCTGGACAGCACGTGTGAGGGCAGCGTGGCGATCGGTCACAATGTCGTCGGGATGACTGCGGGCGAACACCTGAAATGCCTGCAGCGGGGAAAGTGCCTGCTGGTGAGGGCAAACCACGACACAGTGCAAGCGATGATCTGCGGCTGCATGCAGCAGATCACGAATCGCCAGCGCCATGGATGGATCAACATAGGCGAGTCGGCCGAAATCCAGTATCAGCACACGGTGCTGACTGTCCAGCAATGCCAGACGCTGATTCAGCGCACGCGCCGAAGCATAGGAAAAGTGGCCGGACATGCTGAGGATGGCAATGGCATCGCCCGATCCCGCCAGCAGATGTTGTTCGGCTGCGCTGAGATCATCGACAGCCGCGGCAGATCCCGCCTGTACACGGGACATCTCGTCACGTTCGGTGCGCATGGCGGTGACGATGCCAGCGACGATCAGACCCACCGCGACGGCGGTGATCAGATCCACAAACACGGTCAGGATAAGCGTGATCAGCATGACCAGCACCTTGTCACGAGGCAATTGCAGCAGCACGCGCAGATAGCCCCAGTCGATGATGTCCCAGCCCACCTTGAGCAGAATGCCGGCGAGCACTGCATGCGGAATTTTTCCGGTCAACGGTGCCAGCACCAGCACCAGCAGCAGCAGGGTGACGGCATGGACGATGCCGGATGTGCGACCACGGCCTCCGGCCTGGATGTTGATCACAGTGCGCATGGTGGCACCGGCACCGGGAATGCCGCCAACCAGACCGGCAATGGTGTTGCCCAGACCCTGTCCCAGCAGCTCGCGGTTGGGCCGATGCTGGGTGCGGGTCAGCGAATCGGCCACCAGTGAGGTGAGCAGGCTGTCGATGCTGCCCAGCAGGGCGAGCACAAACGCGGGCTGGATGGCCTGGGTCAACTGGCTGGCCTGCAAGCCAGGCCAGTGCAGCGTAGGCAGACCAAATGGCAGTTCGCCGAGCACCGGAGCCCGGGTCAGCAGGAGGTTTGCCAGCAGACTGCCGGCAATCAATGCAGCCAGTGGTGCCGGCAGCCAGCGTTGCCAGCGCGCGGGCCACAACAGCGCCACCAGCAGTGTGCCCAGGCCAACCAGCAGGGCATGCGGATTTAAGCTGTGCCAGAGCTGATCCAGTTGCAGCAGCACAGCGGCCGCAGCGCCTTCGACTTGCGGCACACCGAACAAGGCCGGCAGTTGCAGCAGGATGATGATGATGCCGATGCCGCTCATGAAGCCGGAAATCACCGAGTACGGCGTGTAGGCAATGGCTTTGCCGACCTTGAGCACACCCAGCAGCATCTGCATGACGCCGCCGAGCATGATGATGGTGAACGCCATGTTCAGATTCTCCGCATATTGCGCGACCACAGCGGCGGTGACCACGGTCATGGGCCCGGTCGGGCCGGAAATTTGCGCTGGCGTGCCACCGAAAGCGGATGCAAAAAAGCCGATGGCAATGGCACCATAGACCCCGGCAAGTGGACCCAGGCCGGAAGCGACACCAAACGCCAGCGCCAGCGGCAAGGCCACGACGGCAGCGGTCAGGCCACCGAACAGATCACCGGACAGACTGGGTTGCGACATTCTCAATCCATGGCAGGGTTGGCGGGACAGGACCGCGATGGAGATATTTCCCTGACAGTATACGTTGGCGCTCCCCTGGCGGCTTGTTGCCTGCAATGGTGCAAGCGGTGGAATGCATCAGGCAGGTCGAGCTTGCTGTCAGCGGAGACGCGGGTGCTCCAGAGCGTTTTTCAGCGGTCAAACAGCGCTTCCTTTAGGAAACTGCTTGCAGGCGAACCCTATCCAATCATGCTCCTGGCCATGTCGGGCTGCTGGCCATGTTCGGGCCCAAGCGTTCGACCAGGTATTCCAAAGCGGGTACTTGCAAACGAGCATCATTAGATGCCAGCGGGGACGCTGGCGCTCCGGGGCGTCGTTCGGCGGATAAACATCGCTTCCTGTAGGAGACTGCCTGCAGGCGAACTCAATCGGGCTGCTGGCCATGCTCGGGCACAAGCGCTAGACCAGTCGTTTCCACGCAGGAGCGCGGGAGCGAGCGCCAAACAATGCCAGCGGGCACAATGGCCCGCTGACATTGCAACCGTCTGGCTCAGGCTTTTTCCAGAATCGCCGTGACCCCCATGCCACCGGCAGTACACACCGAAATCACGCCGCGCTGGCCGCCGCCGGCGGCGAGTTCTTCCGCCAGTGTGGCGACAATGCGGGCACCGGTGGCGGCGAACGGATGGCCGATGGCGATGCTGCCGCCATGCAGGTTCATTTTGCTCAGGTCGATGCTGCCCATGGCGCTGTTCAGACCCAGTCGCTCGCGACAGTAATCCTCGGATTCCCAGGCCTTCAGCGTGCACAGCAACTGGGCAGCGAAGGCTTCGTGGATTTCGTAGCGGTCAAAGTCCTGCAGCTTCAGATTCGCCGCCTGCAGCATTTCCGCCATGGCCACGGTCGGTGCCATCAGCAGACCCTCGTCGTTGACGAAGTCGACCGCCGCATGGCGGCCGTGGGTGAGGTAGGCCAGCACCGGCAGGTCATGTTTTTCCGCGTACTCTTCCGAGCACAGCATCACCGCGGCCGCACCATCGGTCAGCGGAGTGCTGTTGGCGGCGGTCAGTGTGCCCTTGCCGGATTTACGATCAAACACCGGGCGCAGTCCGGCCAGTGTTTCCAGTGAGCTGTCGGCGCGGATGTTGTTGTCGCGGGTGACGCCGGCAAAGCTTCGCACCATGTCGTCATAGAAGCCGTTTTCCCACGCCTGGTGGGCGCTTTGATGACTGGCCAGTGCGATTTTGTCCTGTGCTTCACGACCGATGTTCCAGGCGCGCGCCATGCGTTCGCAATGCTGGCCCATGGACAGGCCGGTGCGTGGTTCGCCATTGGCTGGCGGCACCGGCGTCAGCTCGCCCGGACTGAAGCCCTTGAACAATTTCAGCTTGTCCTTGAATGAGCGTGCGCGGGGCAGTTTGATCAGGCGTTGGGCCAGTTTGCGCTTGAGCACCAGTGGCGCATCGCTGGTGGTGTCGGTGCCACAGGCGATGGCGCTGTCGATCTGACCGCTGGCAATCTTGGCGCCGGAAATCAGCGCCGCCTGCAGGCTGGTGCCGCAGGCCTGCTGCAGTGTGATGCCCGGGGTCAGTGGCGACAGGTCGGTGGACAGTACCGCTTCTCGGGCCAGATTCCAGTCCTTGCTGTGGGTGGTGACGGCACCGCCGATGACTTCATCGATTTTCACCCCGGCCAGTTCATAGCGCTCGACCATTCCCTGCAGGGCGGACGCCAGCATGTCCAGGTTGGTGACGTCGGCATAGCTGGTGTTGGAGCGGCAGAACGGAATGCGAACGCCACCGACGATGGCGACTCGGCGCAGTGTTTGCTCACTCATGACTGGTCTCCTTGCTGCGTGTTGGTGGCGGTTTCATTGCGAATGTCGGCGGATTCATTCTTGGCAGTGCTCTTGTTCGCTGTCTTCTTGCTGGAAGACTTTTTTGCGGCAGCCTTGCCGGTGGTCTTTTTGCTGACTTTTTTCGCCGTTTTGGCGGCGGTTTTCTTGCCGGTTTTCTTGCCGCTCTTGCGGGCTGATTGCTTGCTGCCTGCGGACTTGTCGACACTGCTGCCTTGGCTATCTGGGTCAGGCTCGTCGTTGGATTGCTGCGCAGCGGAGGTCTGTTCGCTGGTCGCCGATTGCCGGTTGGGCGTGCGCGGTGCCGCTTTGGCTGCGGTGGCATCCTCGGCTGGACGCGAGCGCAGGTAGTGCAGCGGGCCGCCGCGAAACGGCGCAAAGCCGGTGCCGAAGATCATGCCGGCGTCGATCAGATCATCGCTGCCGACGATGCCGTCTTTGGCGCAGGCGGCACACTCATCCAGATAGGGTTGCACCAGCTGCAGCCCGAGTGCGTGCAGATCGTGCCCCTGGGCAGCGTCCTTGTCGCGTTTGGGTTTGCCTTTTTCCCAGGTGTAGAAACCTTCGCCGGATTTCTTGCCCAGCTTGCCGGCATCGACAAAGTTTTTCATGTATTTGGCCTTGCTGCCGTCGGTGTCGATGCCGACGGTCTTGATCACCGACATGCCCACATCCAGGCCCACGGTGTCGGCCAGCTCCACCGGCCCCATCGGCATGCCGAAGCGCACCGCTGCCTTGTCGATGGCCTCCTTGGGTATGCCGTCACGGTACAATTCAATGGCATTGGCCATGTACGGTGCCAGCACCCGGTTGACCAGAAAACCAGGGGTGGATTTGACCGGCAATGGATATTTGCCGATCTGGCGCACGAAGCTGGCACCGTCGGCGACCAGATCCTCGTTGGTGAGCTGCTCGTCGTAAACGATTTCTACCAGCGGCATTTTTGCCACCGGGTTGAAATAATGCAGTCCGATCAGCCGTTTGGGCTGCTGCAGCACTTTGGCCAGATCCGCCAGCGGCAGTGCCGAGGTGTTGGTGGCGAGCAGGGCATGCGGCTGCATCTGTGGCTCGATGTTCTTATACAGCGCCTGCTTGGCTTCCAGATTTTCGAAGATGGCCTCGATGACCACATCGGCCCGCGCCACGCCGTCACCGTCGACATCGGCGCGCAGCCGTGACATCGCTGCCATCACCTTGGCATCGGTGCGCAGTTTCTTGCGGAACAGCTGTTTGGCGCGTTTGATGGCCGGTTCGATGTATTTCATCTCGCGGTCCTGCAGGGTTACTTCCAGCCCTTTCAGCACACACCAGGCAGCGATGTCGCCACCCATCACACCGGCACCGATGACGTGCACACGGTGGGCCTTGAAGTCGCTCTGTTTGCCCTGCGCCTTGAGCGCCTCCATCAGCTTGAACACGCGGCGCAGATTGCGCGAGGTGTCGCCAACCAGCAGTTCCGGCACATTGCGCACCTCTGCGCGCAGCATGTGATCCTGATCGTTGCCACAGGCTTCCCAGGCGTCGATCAGCTTGTATGGAGCCGGATAGTGCTGTTGCGGTGCCTTGGCGGCGGTTTTCTTGCGCATGATGCCGGCCAGAAGCTTGCGCGCCGGGCCCAGATTGGTAGCGCGTGCCAGCAGCCCCGGCTGGCGGTGTTTTTTACCCGCCAGCACCGCGCGCCGTGCGGCCCAGCGCAGGGTTTCGTGTTCTCCCACCAGTTGATCCACCAGCCCCATGCCGCGCGCGGCACCGGGCCGCAGCATCTGTCCGGTGAGCATGATCTGCATGGCATTCTGGCCACCGATGCGCTGCGGTGTCCGCGCCGAGCCGCCGAAGCCGGGGTAGATGCCAAGATTGACCTCCGGAAAACCGATGCGGGTGTGCTCATCGTTGCGGGCGATGATCCAGTCAAAGCACAGCGACAGCTCCAGTCCGCCGCCGAGACAGAAACCCTCAAATGCCACTGCAGTGGGGAAGTTCAGGTTCTCGATGCGGGTGAACAGATCATGCACCCGATTGAGCTGCTTGCGACCGGTTTCCAGGTCGGTCACTTCGTCGAATTCATTGACATCGGCACCGGCAATGAACTGACCGGGCTTGCCTGATATCAGCACCAGCCCGGCCGGGCGATGCTGTTCCAGATGCAGAATCACATCCTGCAGCTCGTTAAGTACCTCGTTGCTGAGCACGTTGGTGGAGGCGCCGGCACGATCAATGCTAAGCCAGGCAACGTTGTCGATATCGTGCTCAAGCTGCCAGTGACGATAAGTTTGCTTGCTGGTTGCATTCATGCTGCTATCCGATTGCTGACTGGATTGGGTGTGTGGTTCTGCGATGCCGCCGAACCCCGTGATGTCCGGATGTACATGTTAACAAGATAGGGGCATTGACTCATAGGCCAATAGGCCCGGGTGCGGTGGCTGTCGGAATTGTCGCAGATCTGATCGGAATCAGGGCAGGGCCAGCCCGGCCTGACGCAGCCCTGCGCTGAGACTGATCAGGGGCAGGCCAATCAGCGCGGTCGGGTCATCGCTGCGCAGGGCGGCGAACAGGCTGATGCCCAGCGCCTCGGACTTGAAGGCACCGGCGCAGTCCAGGGCTGGTTCGCGCTCGATGTAGCGCAGGATTTCGTCGTCAGCGAGCTGGCGAAACTCCACCTCGGTCGGTACCACGGCGGCAGCCAGTGACGCCACCGTGCCATTGGCGGCCAGCTGCAGCAACTGCCAGCCGCAGTGGAACATGACTGTGCGGCCGGCGCAGCGCTGCAGCATGGCCACGGCGGCGCTGTGGTCGGCGGGTTTGCTGATGATCTCATCGTCCAGCACCAGCGCCTGGTCGGAGCCGATGATCAGCACCGGCTCGGGCTGGCTGGTGCGCTCATCGGTATTGTGCTGTTGCAGCAGCAGCGTGGCCACCCGCTGAGCCTTGGCCAGGGCCAGCCGGCTGACATACTGCCGCGGAGGCTCATCCGGCAGCACCGATTCATCGATCTCCGGGGCGATGCAGTCAAATGCCAGCGCCAGGCGCTGCAGCAGCATGCGGCGATACGGCGATGATGAGGCCAGTACCAGTCGACAACTGGGTGATGGGCGTTGCAGCGACAGATCAGGCACGGTCCTGGCCGGGAGTGGCGCGACGGACAGACCGCTCGCATGCCTGCTGGAATGGTATGCACATCTCAAGTAATCCGTTATAATGGTCGGCTTATGTCGAAAAAGTGCCAAGTGGTCGACCAGATTGTCGACATGCAGCAGATTGCACGTCGCGGCGGCAGCTTGACAGGTCGCCATGATATCGCCGATCTGACTCTGTTGCATGATCGTCTGGCCGATCGGCAGGGCAGCGTGGCCTACCGGCTGCAGCCGCAGTTCCGGCGCATCGAGCTTGCCGATGGCAGCAAAAATCTGCTGTGCATTGAGGTGCAGATGCAGGCCGCGGTGACACTGATGTGCCAGCGCACGCTGCAACCGTTCGCGCACGAGCTGCAGGTGCATTCCAGCGTGGTGCTGGTGGCCGATGATGAGCAGGCAGCCGGTCTGCCGGATGCATGTGAGCCGATGCTGGCCGATGCCCGGGCAGTGGACGTGATGTTGCTGCTGGCGGAAGAACTGCTGCTGTCACTACCGCTGGCACCGGTGGCACCGCAGACCGAACCGGTTGCCGTGACACTGGGCAGCGCGGACGCCACCGGCATTGGGCATGCAGAGAATCCGTTTGCGGCGCTGGATGGCCTCATTGGTGGTCGGCCGGATGCCCGCCAACACAGCGACAGCGACGATTGAGATGACCGGCCGCGACCGGTCAATGAATTGAACAAACCACAGTACGTTATCTAGAGGAACAACACCATGGCCGTGCAAAAAAGCCGTAAAACCCCATCCCGACGCGGTATGCGCCGTTCGCATGATGCGATCACCATGCCGACGCTGTCGACCGATCCGACCACCGGCGAAATTCACCGGCGTCACCACATCACCGAAGAAGGCTTCTACCGGGGCCGTCGCGTGGTGGAAGAAAAGATCATCGAAACCTTCGACGACGATCAGGACTGAATCGCCACGGCGGTTGCGGTTTCGATGACGCGCATCTACAGCAGAATCGTCGCCAGCGGCAGTGCGCTGCCGGAGCGGGTGGTGACCAATCATGACCTGGAGCTGATGGTGGAAACCAGCGACAGCTGGATCCGCGAGCGCACAGGCATTGCCGAACGGCGTGTCGCTACCGCTGACGAAACCACCTGTGACCTGGCCGAGCGCGCCGCCAGGCTGGCGCTGGAGCGGGCCGGGATCGATGCTGCGACGCTGGATCTGATCATTGTCGGCACCACCACGCCGGACCTGATCTTCCCCAGCACCGCCTGTCTGCTGCAACACCGGCTGGGTGCCGGCGAATGCGGTGCCTTTGACGTCAACGCGGCCTGCTCAGGCTTCATCTATGCCTTGTCGGTGGCCGACCAGTTCATTCGAGCCGGCACTTCCAGACGGGTGCTGGTGGTGGGTGCCGAGACGCTGACGCGCATGATCGACTGGGAGGATCGTTCCACTGCTGTACTGTTTGGTGACGGTGCCGGTGCGGTGATTCTGGAGCCGGCCGCTGAGCCCGGCATTCTGTCCACCCACATTCACGCCAGTGGCGCCCATGCCGATCTGCTGTGTGCCGATGTTGGTGTTTCGCGCGGATTCCGCGAGCACGAAAAGAATGCCGGCCTGCATGTGCTGATGAAGGGCAATGAGGTGTTCAAGGTGGCTGTGCGCACACTGGGTCGCATCGTTGACGAAACGCTGGAAGCCAACCAGATGGACAAATCCGAACTGGACTGGCTGATTCCACACCAGGCCAATCTGCGCATCATCAGCGCCACGGCAAAAAAACTCGATATGTCCATGGATCAGGTCATCGTCACCGTCGACCGCCATGGCAACACCTCCTCCGGCTCGGTACCGCTGGCACTGGACGAAGGCATCAGCGATGGTCGCATCAAGCGCGGCGAAATGCTGCTGCTGGAAGCCTTTGGTGGCGGTTTCACCTGGGGCTCGGCGCTGATCAGATACTGATTCCGGCATGCCTATGAACGCTACCGATATAAATTCAATTTCAAATTCAATTTCAAGTTCAAATTCCGCTCACCTGCCAACGGCGCTGGTGTTCCCCGGCCAGGGTTCACAGGCTGTCGGCATGCTGGACGAGCTTGCGGCTGCCTACCCACAGGTAGCGGCCACGTTTGCTGAAGCCAGTGCTGTGCTGGGCTATGACCTGTGGCAACTGGTAAGCAGTGGACCGGCTGAGCAGCTGGACAACACCACCATCACCCAGCCGGCGCTGCTCACCGCAGGCATGGCCTGCTGGCGGGCACTGCAGGCGGAGAGCCAGCGCGCCGGCCATGCGTTACAAGTGGACTATCTGGCCGGCCACAGCCTGGGGGAATACACCGCGCTGTGCGCTGCCGGCAGCCTGGAGTTTGCCACCGCAGTGAAGCTGGTGGCGGAGCGTGGCCGATTGATGCAGTCGGCGGCCCCGGAGGGTGCCGGCAAGATGGCGGCCATCCTCGGGCTGGATGACATGGCCGTGGTCAATGCCTGTCATCAGGCCCAGGCCGAGGGCACCGTCAGTGCAGCCAACTTCAACAGCCCCGGCCAGGTGGTCATCGCCGGTGCCGCCGCCGCAGTGGACGCAGCCATTGCGCTGTGCCAGCAGGCCGGTGCCAAACGCGCACTGCCGCTGCCGGTCAGCGTGCCGTCGCACTGTGCACTGATGCGACCGGCGGCCGAGCAGCTGGGCTTCACCTTGCGCGGGATGACACTGAGGCAGCCGCTGGTGCCGGTGGTGCACAATGTGGATGCCCAGGTGCACAGTGACGCCGCTGACATCGCCGAACTGTTGGTCGAACAGCTGTACAAACCGGTGCGCTGGACACAGAGCGTGCAATGGCTGCTGCAGCAGGGCGTGCGGCGCTTCGTTGAGTGCGGTCCCGGCAATGTGCTGGGCGGACTGATCAAGCGCATTGCCAAAGATCAGGGCCTGGACACTGAGATCAGCCTGGTGCGGCTGGATTCGCCGCCGGCACTGCAGGCGCTGGTGCACCCACAAGCCGACGCCTGAATACGCTCAGGCAGCACCGGACGCTGCACCGGCAAGCCATCAGTCAAACAGTGCAAATCAAATCAGCGCGACAACCAAGAGCAATCAAGGCATGAACCCAAGCACATCAACATCCGCTGCGCGCATCGCTCTGGTCACCGGTGCCAGCCGTGGCATCGGTGCGGCGATCGCCGACGCCCTGGCAGCCCAGGGGCATCAGGTGTTCGGCACCGCCACCTCGGCAGCCGGGGCCAGCGCCATCAGTGCCAGACTGGCCGCACTCAATCCGCAGCTGGACGCTGCCGGTCTGCAACTGGACGTGAACGACAGTGACAGCATTGCCCAGGCGCTGGCGGTGATCAGTGAGCGCGCCGGTGCGCCGACGATTCTGGTCAACAATGCCGGCATCACCCGCGATCAGTTGCTGTTGCGCATGAGCGAGGACGACTGGCAGAGCGTGCAGAACACCGATCTGCGCTCGGTGTTCCGACTCAGCAAGGCCTGCCTGCGCGGCATGATGAAGCAGCGCTGGGGGCGCATCATCTCAATCACCTCGGTGATCGGCAGCATCGGCAACCCAGGCCAGGCCAACTATGCCGCCGCCAAGGCCGGCGTGACCGCATTCAGCAAGTCGCTGGCGCGTGAGGTCGGCAGTCGCGGCATCACCGTCAACGTGGTGGCGCCGGGTTTCATCGAGACCGACATGACCGCAGATCTGGATGCCCAGCAGCGCGATGCCATGCTGGCCAACATTCCGCTGGCGCGGCTTGGCCAGGTCGAAGACATCGCCCATGCGGTGAGTTTTCTGGCCTCCGAACAGGCCGCCTACATCAGCGGCGAAACGCTGCATGTCAACGGTGGCATGTACATGGCCTGAATGCGCCGTCAGATCGCGCAGACGGGCACCTGAATCGGCTGTTTCCGGACTGAAAAATAGTCATTAATTTATAATAAAATCAATCATATAGATCATAACAGACCAGACATATAGCAGCATTGCATCGGTTCGATTACAATGTCATGTCTTTCTACCCGATCCTCCACCACCACAGGAAATGCATCATGAGCAGTATTGAACAACGTGTTACCAAGATTGTTGTAGAACAACTGGGCGTCAAGGAAGATGAAGTCACTCCGAGCGCATCATTTGTCGACGATCTGGGCGCCGATTCCCTGGATACCGTGGAACTGGTGATGGCGCTGGAAGAGGAATTCGAATGCGAAATTCCGGACGAAGAAGCAGAAAAAATCACCAACGTCCAGCAGGCCATTGACTACGTCAAAAACAACGCCGCCGGCTGATTGCGTCGCGCTCAGCCAGATCCATTTCATGCTTGCGAAGCACCAGGAGCATCATGCGCAGTGACCGCAGAATCGTCGTCACCGGCATGGGGATCATTTCCCCGGTCGGCAACGACATCGACAGCGCGTGGGACAACATCGTCCACGGCCGCAGCGGCATCAGCACGCTGGATGAGTTTGCCCCGGAGCTGTTTGCCAGCCGCATTGCCGGTCAGATCAGCGATTTTGATGCGGCCGCCTGGATCGGCCCCAAGGATGCTCGCAAGTACGATCCGTTCACGCACTACGGACTGGCCGCAGCAATCCAGGCGATCGAACATGCCGGACTGGATTTCGAGCGCATGGACCGCACCCGTGCCGGCACGCTGATCGGTGCCGGTGTCGGTGGCATCAAGACCATCGAGCAAAACTACGACGCCTACCTGAAAGGTGGGCCGCGACGCATTTCGCCGCTGTTTGTTCCGGCCACAATCATCAACATCGTGTCCGGGCTGCTGTCGATCCGCTATGGCTTGCAGGGCCCCAGTTTCAGCATCGTTTCGGCCTGCACCTCGGCCAACCACAACATCGGCGAATCCGCGCGCATGATCGCCTACGGTGACGCCGATGTGATGATCGCCGGCGGCTGCGAATTTGCCACCACGCCCACCGCCATGGGCGGCTTTGCCTCGGCCAAGGCGCTTTCCACCAACAACGACAATCCGACCACCGCTTCACGGCCATGGGATCAGGACCGTGACGGCTTCGTACTCAGCAACGGTGCCGGCATACTGGTGCTGGAAGAACTCGAGCACGCCCGTGCCCGTGGCGCCAACATCCTGGCCGAACTGGCCGGGTTTGGCATGAGTTCGGATGCCCACCACATTACCCAGCCGCCGGAAGGCGGCGATGGCGCGGCCCGCAGCATGCACAACGCCCTGCTGGATGCCGGCATCAGCGCCGACCAGGTCGATTACGTCAATGCCCATGGCACCTCGACGCCGCTGGGTGACCAGGCCGAGTCCGATGGCATCAAGCGCTGCTTTGGTGAACATGCCTACCGGCTGGCGATCAGCTCGACCAAATCCATGACCGGACATCTGCTTGGTGCCGCCGGTGGTGTGGAAGCCATTTTCACGCTGCTGGCCATGCGTGACGGCGTGGTGCCGCCAACCATCAATCTGGATCAACCCAGCCCGGGCTGTGATCTCGATTACACCCCGCACCAGGCGCGCGAAATGCCGATCAGCACGGCCATGTCCAACTCGTTCGGCTTTGGCGGTACCAACGGCACCCTGCTGTTCAAAAAGCTCTGAACCGCGTTCGGCGCGGTTGCCATTTTTGTGCCCGTTGACTTCGTGTTAGCGCCCCCGTGTTAGCCATCGATCAAGACGGCCCCGTGCAGCTCAGTCTGCTGCCCCGGGTGCTGGACCTGACTGCGCTGCACCAGCAGCATCCCGATGCCCTGCCGTTCATGCTGCACAGCTGTGGTCATGCCGACCGTCGACACCGCTATTCCATGCTGCTGGCGCGAGCCGATCAGCCACCGCTGCTGGCGCATGCGCGCAGTGCAGGGCAGGCGCAGCTTGCCGCTGACGACAATGACAATTTTCTGCCCCGACTGGCAGCAGCCTATCAGGCCGCAGCGATTGCACCGGACTGCAGCGAGCTGCCGTTTGTTGGCGGTTGGTTCGTTTATCTGGGCTACGAACTGGCTGGCGAGATCGAGCCGGTGCTGAGGCTGCCGGCGGCACAACAGCCGATCGCCGCTGCCTGGCGTTGCGATGCGGCGGTGATCATTGATCACTGGCAGCAACAGACGCTGCTGGTGGCAGAATCCTCTGCCGCCCTCACGCGGCTGCAGGCGCTGGTGGAAACAGGCAGCCACTGTGTCGCACCCGATCCCGCAGTCCTGCAGCCTTTGCGCTGGCACATCGAAGCCGAGGATGGCGCACGTTTCTGCGCCAATGTTGATCGTATCAAACGCTGGATCGCGGCGGGTGACGTGTTTCAGGTCAACCTGTCGCGCGGCTGGCGCGCCCGCGCTGAGCGTGACATCGACGCCGGGCAGCTTGCCATGCTGCTGTATGCCAGCCTGTGTCAGCGCAATCCGGCACCGTTTGCCGGGCTGGCAAACATGTTTGGCGGCACCCTGGTGAGTGCCTCCCCGGAACGACTGGTGGCGGTGCACCGGGGGCGAGTATCAACACGCCCGATTGCCGGCACCAGACCGCGCGGTGCCGACGCCGAACAGGACCGGCGGCTGCTGCGGGAATTGCTGGACAACCCCAAGGAGCGTGCCGAGCACATCATGCTGATCGATCTGGAGCGCAATGACCTGGGACGGGTGTGCGCCGCCGGCAGTATGGTTGTGGATGAGCTGATGGTCAGCGAAAGCTATGCCTCGGTGCACCACATCGTGTCCAATGTCAGTGGCCGGCTGCGCCCGGGTCTGACCCCGGTGGATGCCATTGCCGCGACGTTTCCCGGCGGCACCATCACCGGTTGTCCCAAAGTCCGCTGCATGCAGATCATCGCCGCGCTGGAACAACAGCCGCGGCATTTCTATACTGGTTCGATGGGTTATCTGAGTCGACATGGCAGCATGGACATGAACATCCTGATTCGCAGTCTGTGGTGCCAGCAGCAGGTCGTGCAATGGCGCTGTGGCAGCGGCATCGTGGCCGATTCCGATCCACGTAGTGAGCTCGCCGAGACCGAGGCCAAGGCCGCTGGCATCGTGCGCAGCCTCAACCCGCTGCCGGCATGATGCAGCCCTCGGTGACACCGAACTCCGCGCCGACCAGTCACTCCCCGGCAGCAGGCGAGCTGGCGCGCGCTGCAGACTATGCCGATGGTCTGTTTGAAACCATTGCCTTTTTCCGTGGCCGCGCGCCATGGTGGCGCTGGCACATGCAGCGGCTGCAGCGCGACGCACGCCGGCTGGCGCTGGTGCCGCCGGCAGAGGATGTATTGCTGGCGCAGGCGACAAGCCTGGCCGGCAACGATGATTGTGTGCTGCGGCTGACCCTTGCGCGTGCGCAGGGGCAGGGCTACTGGCCGCTGCTGGATGAGAACCACGACGGACAGCGGTTGAGTCGTTGCGAGCTGCGCTGGCAGCGTCGCGCCATGCCGGCTGCGCGCACTGCCGGACTGCGGCTGGACTGGGCTGAATTGCAGCTGAGCAGTCAGCCATTGCTGGCGGGCATCAAACACCTGGCACGACTGGAACAGGTGCTGGCTGCCAGCGAAGCACAGCGGCGTGGAGTGGATGAGCTGCTGCTGTGTGATCAGCAGGGTTGTCTGGTGGAGGCGATCAGTAGCAATGTGCTGGTATGGGTGCAGGGGCAATGGCTGACGCCGGTGATCGATCGCTGTGGCGTCAATGGCGTGCTGCGCAGCTGGCTGCTGGATAAGGGGCTGATCACTGCAGCCCGCCTGCTGCGCGCCGAGCTGGCGCAGCCGGCCGCATTGGCACTGTGCAACTCGGTGCGTGGCATCATGCCGGTCACCGAACTGGCGCAGCAGCCATTGCCCGACAGTGCAGCGACCAGTGTGCTGGTGGATACGGTCACTGCCTGCCTACGGGCTGCCAGATGACTGCCGCTGCGCGCTCCGGGCTGCCCGCGGTGCTGCGTTTCATGCTGTGGCTGCTCAGCCTGCTGTTGCTGCTGGCATTGCTCGCAGGCTACTGGCTGTGGCAACAGTATGAGGCGTTTGCCGGCACCGAGCTGTCACCACTGCAGGCGGACACGCAGACGGTCATCATTGCGCCCGGCAGCAGTTATGCGGCCATGGTGCGGCAACTGGGCGAGATCACGAACACGCCTGATGCATGGTTGTGGCGACTGCATGGCCGCTTGCAACAGCCGGTGATCCGTGCCGGTGAATACCATTTGCGCCCGGGCATGACCGTCAGCGAATGGTTGCAGCAGCTGCAGCAGGGTGCCGTGGTGCAGCATGCGCTCACCGTGGTCGAGGGCTGGACCAGTGCCGAGGTTCTGGCGCAGCTGCGACAACAACCGCTGCTGGACTGCAGCAGCCTGGCCGATACACCGGCGGCAATACACCAGCAACTGCTCGCTGGCACAGATTCTGTGCTGCTGCAACAGGCCGCGCAGGCGGTGCGGAAACAGGCGCTGGAACCGCGGGCATTGCTGGAAGGCATGCTGTTGCCGGAAACCTATTACCATGCCCGTGGTGAATCGGCACAGGCGGTGCTGCAACGCATGCATCAGGCCGTGCTGGCGGTGACCATGCGCAGTTGGGCGGACTACACCGCACGCCATCCGGATGCCGCAGCACGCACTCTGCACAGCCCTTATCAGCTGTTGATACTGGCTTCCATCATTGAGAAGGAGACGGCCGTGGCGGCAGAACGCGAACAGATCGCCGGTGTGTTTCATCGCCGGCTGCAGCGCGGCATGCTGTTGCAGACCGATCCCACCGTGATCTACGGGTTGGGGGCAAGCTACGATGGCAACATCCGCCGTCGCGATCTGAGCACCGACCATGCTTACAATACTTACACCCGCAAGGGTCTGCCGCCGGCACCGATTGCCAATCCAGGGGCTGATGCGATCCGCGCAGCGGCCAATCCAGAGGCCGGTGACAGCCTGTATTTTGTCGCCAGCGGCGATGGCGGACACGTGTTTTCGCGCACCCTCGCCGAGCATCAGCGCGCTGTGCAGGCGTATCTGGCAACATTGCGCCAACAACGGGAACAACAGCAATGAACGGTGTTTTCATCAGTTTTGAGGGCGTCGAGGGAGCCGGCAAAAGTACGCTGATCGGCAGCATCAGACAGCAGCTCGATGCCAGCGCAATCGATTACCTGGCCACCCGCGAGCCGGGCGGCAATCCCACCTGTGAACGCATCCGCGATTTGCTGTTGCACCGGCGTGAACTGCACATCTCGGCAACGGCAGAACTGTTGCTGATGTTTGCCTCACGGGCGCACCTGCTGGAGCAGGACATCCGCCCGGCGCTGGCCAATGGCAGGCTGGTGCTTAGTGACCGCTTTACCGATGCCAGTTATGCCTATCAGGGGGCAGGCCGGGAGCTTGGCTTTGCCAGTGTTGCCGCCATCGAGCGGGTGGTTCATCCGGATCTGCAGCCGGATCTGACCCTGTTTCTGGACCTGCCGGTGGCCGCAGGCATCGCCCGCAAACGGCATCAGCAGCCAGACCGCATCGAACGTGAGACGCTGGCGTTCTTCGAGCGCGTGCGCGATGGTTACCTGCGTCGCATCGAGCAACAGCCGCAGCGCTTTCTGTGTCTGGATGCCAGTCAGCCTGCTGCCGCTGTCGCCGCCGCAGCCTGGTCGGGCATATGCCAGTTGCTGCAGTCGCGCGGCCTGCTGTTGCCATGAGCAATGATGTGCAGGCGTTGCAGCCAGATGCGGTGCCGCTGCCACCGACGGATCTGCCGTGGCTGCAGTCGCAGTGGGCGCAGCTGCGCCAGCGCTTTACTGATTCGCAGCAGGCCGCACCGCACGCGCTGATGCTGGTCGGTAGTGCCGGCAGTGGCCGCCACGCCACCGCCAGCCACCTGGCCAGCTGGCTGTTGTGCCAGCAGCCCGGCACGGAGGCGGCCTGTGGGTCATGTCGCAGTTGCCGGATGCTGCAGGCTGGCAGCCATCCCGACCTGCTCAAATTGGCACTGGAAGAAGACAGCAGCACGATCAAGGTCGAGCAGATCCGCAGTCTGATCAACGCACTGAATCTGACCGCCGGATTCAACGGCTGGCGCATAGCCATCATCGAGCATGCCGCCAGTATGACCGACAACGCTGCCAATGCGCTGCTGAAAACGCTGGAGGAGCCCGGCGCACGCACCCTGCTGCTATTGCTGGTGGACACCCGCAAGGCCCTGCCGGCCACCATCTACAGTCGCTGCCAGCAATGGGCGCTGGCTGCGCCCGATGAGGACGCCGCCATGCACTGGCTGCAACAGCATTGTCAGCATGATGCCGCCAGCCTGAGGCTGGCACTGGAACTGGCGCATGGCGCACCGCTGCAGGCCTGGCACATGCTGCACGACGACAGCGTGGCAGAAGCGGTCAGCATCAACGAGGGTCTTGGTGCACTGGCTGCCGGTGATACCGATGTCGCCACCGTGCTGGCGCAATGGCAGGGTATCCCGGCGGAGCGCTGCTGGCACTGGTTGCAGCATCATCTGCATCGCTGTTGCCGGTCCCTGCTGCTGGCTTCGGCAGCGGAGTCAGACGCCCTGCAGGCTTGCTGGCAGCTGTATGCCGAGGCGGGCAAATCACTGGCTCTGGCAGCCACCGGCCTGCGTCAGGATCTGCAGCTGCAGGCCTGGCTGCTGCAGTGGCGATTGCTGTGCAATTCTCATGCTATGATTGGTGACTTCGTCAAACAACAAGTCGGAACCGGGCAAGTCGGGACCGGCGGTAGGCAAGCATGAACACCCAGCAAAAACTGTTGTCCACCAAAATTCGTGATCGCGAGCAACTCTACCGCCACTACATGCCGTTTGTGCGCGGAGGCGGCCTGTTTGTGCCGACCAGCAACACCTTCCGCCTCGGTGACGACGTGTTCGTGCTCACCACGCTGGAAGACATTGACGAGCAGTTGCCAATCACCGGCAAGGTGGTCTGGGTGACGCCGCCCGGGGCGCAGGGAAACCGCCGTGCCGGCATCGGCGTGCAGTTCGCCGACACCGCCGACGGCGGCAATGCCCGCAAGGTGATCGAGGCACATCTTGGTGGCCTGCTCAATCGCGAAACCCGTACCGAAACACTCTAATGGAGGCCTTCATGCCAGTATCTAGTCGTCAACGCATTCTGCCTGCCTGTCTGATGTTGCTCAGCGCACTGTTGCTCAGCGCCTGTGCCACCGCACCCGGCAGTGATCGCGAACGCGAATCCTTGCGTGCCAAGGCCGACCAGGCGCTGCAGACCGCGCGCTATACCGACTCCACCCTGGCACCGCTGCTGGATTCGGCCAAGGGTTATGCCGTGTATCCGTCGGTGGGCAAGGGCGGTGCCGGCGTCGGTGGTGCCTATGGCCGCGGCATTCTGTATGAGAATGGCGTGGCCACCGGCTACACCGATCTCAGTCAGGCCACCATTGGTTTTCAGCTCGGTGGCCAGAAGTACACCGAAATTCTCGTGTTCAACCGGCAACAGGCCCTGGATCGCTTCAAGTTCGATGAATTGACCTTTACTTCACAGGCCACGGCCGTGGCGCTGAAATCCGGTGCCGGTGCCAACGCCAAATTCAAGAATGGTGTGGCCGTGTTCACCTTGGGTGAGCAGGGCCTGATGCTGGAAGCCGCGATTGGCGGTCAGAATTTTTCTTATCAGCCGTTCTAGTCAGCCGTTCTAATCAGCCGTTCTTTGGCCGGATCATTCATGCCCCTGCCGTCGCGAGAAGGTCCCAGCGGCCGTCTCGGACTGGATCCAGCATCCTATAGTCGCGGGTTTCGCGACCGCGCGAAACGGCGCGGATGCCGGGCTTGGGCCGGTCGCAATAAGTTGGTTCATGAATAATCCGGGCTGAGCCGGTCGCTGATCCAGTGCAGCCGCAGCAGGCTGTTGCTGACGGTGATCAGTGTTTGCAGGCAGCGCAAATCAGCTCGGCGGCCTCTGCAATTCGCTCCGGGCGCTGATAGAAGTGCGCTGACAGACGAATGCCCTGGCCACGCTGGGCACAGAAGATGCCCTGTTGCAGCAGGTGCCGGTAGACCTCATCGGCACTGCGCTGCAATGGTCTGAAGTTGACAATGGCGGTGCGCTGACGTGGCAGCGCTGGGGTGCTCACCGCAACACCGGCACATGCCGCCAGCCTGGTGCGCAACAACTCGGCGTTGGCCATTGCCAGACGGGCAACCTCGTCCATGCCGACCTCCAGCAAGACGCCCAGGGCGGCATCGGCGGCGCAGATGCCCAGCGAGTTGGGGCTGCCCGGTTCGTAGCGTTTGCCAGTGCTTGATGGCTGCCAGTGCTGGCGGTCAAAATCAAACGGCTCCTCATACTGTTTCCAGCCGTACTGACTGGGCTGCAAGCGCGGCCGCTGTGCCGGGGCACAGTAAAACACCGCCTGGCCCTCGGGGCCGAGCAGCCATTTGTGGGCATCGGCGCTGACGAAATCGATGTGACAGGCCTGCACATCCAGTGGCAGCATGCCCAGTTGCTGGATGGCATCAACACTGAACAGGATATCGTGCTGCTGGCAGAATCTGCCCAGTGTGCCAAGGTCGAGGCGAAAACCGTCTCGATACTGCACCGCACTGACGGCCAGCAGCCGGGTGTGCTCATCACAGGCATCCAGCAGCGCCTGCTCCGGCTGCTCGACATGCTGTGGCGACTGGATGGCCACCTGGCGCAGCTCGACCCCATGGCGGCGCAGGGCGTCCCAGGCCAGCCAGTTGGAGGGAAACTCGCAGTCCGGGAGCACCACATTGTCGCCGGCCTGCCAGCTCAGCCCGTTGGCGATGAAAGACAGGCCCTCCGAGGTGTTCTTGACCAGCGCGATGTCCTCGGCGGCGGCATTGAGCAATGCCGCATAACGCTCGCGGCAGCGCTGCTCAGTGCCCATCCAGCGGGCGTAATCGAGTCCACCCTGCAGCGCGTTTTCCTCGGCAAACTGCTGCACGGCATCGGCGCTGGCGCGAGGCCAGGGCGAAATCGCGGCATGGTTGAGATAATGCAGCCGCTCGCTGCTGGGAAACTGGTGGGAAAAATCCATGTGGGAACCGATGCAAAAAACTGTCAGATATGCTGCAACGATACCATGATAGCAGCATGCTGATGGGGTGGGGAAACTGCCCATCCTGTGGCCACGTTTGCGCTGCCAGCGTCTCCGAATGTCGTTATAATGAATGCGATTTTCAGCCAAACCGGAAGCAGTTCATGAGCCAGAATCCGTCATCGCAGCCCAGTCAGCAGCACTCAGACGAGCGCTTTACCAGCCACATCGGCGTGATTGCAGGGATGATTGCACTGGCTGTTGCCACGCGCCTGATTCCGCATCCGTGGAACGTGACGGCGGTCACGGCGGTGGCATTGTTTGGCGGTGCCATGCTGCGCGACTGGCGGCTGGCGCTGATCGTGCCGCTGACGGCGATGTGGCTCAGTGATGTGGTGCTCAACAACCTCATCTATGCACAATACTTCGACGGCTTCGTGCTCTGGCACAGCGACCTGGCCTGGACCTACGCTGCGGTCGCGCTGACTGTGCTGCTCGGTCGCACGCTGCTGTCGCGGCGGCGTGGCGTGCTGCGCGTTGCCGGGGTCAGCGTGACCGCTTCCAGTCTGTTCTTTGTGCTCACCAATCTGGGGGTCTGGGCCAGTGGCCTGCTGTATCCGCTCACGGCTGCCGGACTGCTGGCCTGTTACATCGCCGCGATTCCGTTCAATGCGCAGCAGATCGTCGGTGACCTGGTCTGGTGCGCGGTGCTGTTCAGCGGCTATGCGCTGGTCTGTCGCCATCTGCCATCCGCTCGCAGCCGTCAGCGTGCCGCGCTGACCTGATCTGGCAGGGCCGTTGCTGCCGGGCCAGTCGGCGCGGCGCTGTTGTCATGGCACCCGGCCCGCTTCCTCTCTGATGCTCTGACTCGCTGCTGGCGATCATGCCGGTGGTCGGGTAGCTGCCCGGCAGATCGGGCATAATAAGCCGCTATGGAGTCCGATCATGGCTGAACTGAACTATCAGGAAAAACAGGTACGCCAGATTCATCGCATCACTGAGGCGTTGGATGAGGGCACGTTAGCGCGTGTTCGTCGCATGATCGCGACACTTTCTGCTTCTGAAGTTGCCGATCTGCTGGAATCACTGCCGCCAGCGAAGCGTCTTGCGGCCTGGGAGCTGGTCGATCCTGATCTGGACGGTGAGGTGCTCGTCGAGGTCAACGACGAAGTGCGCTCACAACTGATCCGTGGCATGGATCAGGCGGAACTGGTCAGCGCCATCGGCACGCTGGACATCGACGATGTGGCCGACATCGTCGACGATCTGCCGGACGCCGTGATCCGTGAGGTAATGGCGTCGATGGACCGCCAGAACCGTGAGGATCTGGTGCGCGTGCTGCAGTACGACGAGGATTCCGCTGGCGGCCTGATGAGCACCGATGTGGTCACCGTGCGCCCGGATGTGAGTCTGGATGTGGTGCAGCGCTATCTGCGCGCCCGCGGTGAACTGCCCGATCTGACCGACCAGCTGTTCGTGGTCAATCGCAGCGGCAAGTATCAGGGCTGTCTGAGCCTGCATGATCTGCTCACTTCCGATCCCGAACTCACCGTCGCCGACACCATCAACCTGGACATGCAGACCATCCCGGTGTCCATGCCGGACAACGAGGTGGCGCGGGAATTCACCCACTACGATCTGGTCAGCGCACCGGTGGTGGATGCCGAGAACAACCTGCTCGGCCGCATCACCATTGACGATGTCATCGATGTCATCCGCGAACAGGCCGAGCACTCGGTGCTGGCCGTGGCCGGTCTGGATGAGGACGAGGACATGTTTGCGCCGGTGATCAAAAGCGCGGCCCGGCGCACGCTGTGGCTGGGCATCAATCTGCTCACCGCGTTTCTTGCCGCCGCCGTGATCGGCCAGTTCGAGGACTCGCTGGCGGCGGTGGTGGCACTGGCCATACTGATGCCGGTGGTCGCCAGCATGGGTGGCATCGCCGGCACCCAGACCCTGACCCTGATGGTGCGCGGCATGGCGCTGGGGCAGATCACCGCCGCCAATGCGCTGTACATGCTGCGCAAGGAACTGCTGGTCGGCGTGCTCAATGGCATGGTCTGGGCGCTGGTGGTCGGGCTGGTGGCGATGCTCTGGTTCCGCAGCGTGCAGCTGGGCTTGGTGATCGGTGTTGCCATTGCGGTCAATCTGATGGTGGCGGCCCTGTCCGGTGTCGGCATTCCGCTGTTGCTGCGCCGTCTGCGTATCGATCCGGCGCTGGCCGGTGGGGTGGTGCTCACCACGGTCACCGATGTCATCGGCTTTGTTGTTTTTCTTGGTCTGGGAACCCTCGTCCTGCTGCAATGAACATTCTGCTGATTACTCTGGAGCCGCCATTGAATGCGGACATGGCGGTGCGTGGCAATGTCGTGCGCGCGGCGCAGTTGTATGACACGCTGCGCGCTGCCGGCCACCAGGTCAGGCAGGTGTTCCGCCAGCCCTATGACCAGTCGCCGGTCGTCGATCACGGCAACATGTACACCGACGCCGAGGGTTTGCAGGACTTTATTGCCGATTTCCAGGCGGATGTGCTGTTGCTGGGCTACTGGGCCCTGGCCGAGGATCTGCCGGAACACAGTGAGCTGCCGGTGATCATGGACTTTATCGCGCCGCGTCCGCTGGAGGCCCTGTTTGAGGACGAAGCCACCCGCGATCTGTCGCTGCAGCGGCTCAGCGCCTGTCTGCGCAAGGCCGATTGCTTTCTCGTCGGCAACCATCGCCAGCGGCATCTGCTGGTGCCTTATCTGCTTGCCGCCGGGCTTGATCTGCGTTTCCACTACCCGGTGCTGGTGCTGCCGATTGCTGCTGCGCCAGCGGTCAGCCAGGCGCGCCCGGCACCGCCTAAGCACTGGATCATCGCCGGTGGCGGGGTGCAGTGGGCCTGGCGTCAGCAGCAGGACTATCTGGCGGTGCTGCAGGACTGGCTGCCGCAGTTCAACCACGGCGATCCGCAGGCACACCTGGTCATGTTTGGTGGCGATTATCCAATGATTCATCAACCCGGCAGCGATGAGATCAACGCCTTGCAGCCGGATCAGCCCTGCCACAGTCTGGGGCTGCAGAGCTATCGGGATTACTGCGGTTTTCTCGCCAGGCATGCGCACATTGGCCTGGAACTGGCGGAGTTCAATATCGAGCGTTATTTCAGCCAGTCATTCCGGGCCATGGAATACCTGCGCCACGGCATTCCGGTGATCTGCAACGATTACACCGAACTGGCGGAAAAAATCACTGCTGCCGAAGCCGGCTGGACAGTGCAGTCGCCGCACCAGCTGCCCGCCTTGCTGCAGCAGATCATGCACAATCCGCATCAGTGGCAGCAGCGCGCCAACAATGCCCTGACGCTGCTGCAGGAGCAGTTTGCACCGCTCTCGGCAGCGGCCGATCTGTTGCAGTATCTGCAGCAGCCGCAGCGGGTGGCGCGTACCGCGCCGCTGCTGCTGGCAGCCACAGCGGAGGCTGCGTCACCTCCAGAGAGCGCCGCCGACAGCAGCATGATCGACCCCGATCAGACTGCCACTGCGGAGGCTGCGGCATCCATGCAGATCGAAGCCAGTGCTGCTGAACCGGATCAGGACGTTGCCACAGCCGACGCTGAGCAGGGCCTGAGCGAGGAACAGAGCATTTATGACCGCCAGCGCAGTCTGGGCAGCATGAGCTGGCGTCACCTGGCGCAGCAGCTTCGCCATGCGCTGCGTCGGCGTATTCCGTATCAGGGTTCGCTGCGACAATTGCCACGCTTGCTGTTCTACCGTGGCATGGTCGCGCTGGCGGGTCTGTTTGCCGGTCGCGTCGCCGCCAGCGAGCCCGGCAACGTGGTCATCATCACGCGTGCGGACCTGTATCCCACCGACCACGGCGGTGCGGTGAAAATCGTCGAAACCGCTCGCGCACTGTCCCGGACCGGTCGTGACGTGGCCATTGTCACCAGTGAGCGACACCGATACTGGCTCTACCGCGATGGGGTGCGGGAGGAACGCAAACTGCCGTTCTGGCTGAAACTGTGCAGCCTGCCGCAGCGCTTCAGCAGTCTGTTGCACCTGTCCTACGATGTGCCCAGAAGCAATCAGTTTCTGTATCTGGCATTGAGCGACAACAGTTTTCTCTGGCGCACCGTGCATGTGGCCCGGCGCATCAATGCCAATGTCTATCAGGCCGAGTTCCCGGCCTATGCCCGTGCCGCCTTCTTTGCCCGCCGGGTGCGTGGTGGCAAGGTCGTGATCGTTGAGCACAATGTCGAGTATCAGCGTCTGCTGGCGCAGGAAAAATCGCTCACCGCCGAGCAGTTTCACCGCCTCAAGGCGATGGAGGTCGATTTCTGCAATCTCAGTGATGCGGTGATCTGCGTCTCCCGCAATGATCGCCAGCAGCTGAGCAACGATGGTGTTGGCGATAACTTGCTGCACATCATTCCACATGGCGTCGATCTGCCGAGCTTTGATGCCGAGCCAGTGATTGATGTGCGCCAGCGCTGTGGTTGGACACCGGAGCGGCCGGTGCTGGTGTATCACGGCACCTATGAGTACCCGCCCAATCTCACGGCGATGAAAGTGATGGCCAGTGAGGTGTTGCCCCGGCTGCATGCGCGCGGCGTGTACCCGGCGGTGATGGCGGTGGGCAAAATGCCGCCGCCTGAGAGCCTGCATCCCGACATGGTGTTCACCGGCAGTGTCGAGCGCGTGGCCGGCTGGTTGCGTGCTGCCGATGTGGCTGTGGTGCCGCTGCTCGATGGTGGCGGGACGCGCATGAAAATCATTGATTACTTCGCCTGCAGCGTGCCGGTGGTGAGCACCGCCAAGGGCATCGAGGGCATTGAGGTCAGCAACGGGGTGGAAGCGGTGATCACCGACGACTGGGAGCAGATGGCCGATGCCATTGTCGAGTTGCTGCAGCACCAGCCCCGGCACGCCGAGATGGCAGCAGCCGGACGCGCCTTTGCCGAGCATCTGGACTGGCGTGCGCTGGCGGAAGACTATGTTCGCGTGTTTGCCGACGCATGAAACCATCACAGGAAACAGGATTATGAACATCTCTACCCGGATATGCCGCTGGCTGCTGCTGCTGTGCTTGTCATGGCCTGTCGGCGTGCAGGCAGAACTGCTGCTGGTGCCCGGGCAGGCGGTGGCTGCTGCCGGCACCAGGATTGAACTGGTGGTGTATGCCCACGCCGATGCCATGATCACTGGTGCCGACGATTTTCCCGCGCAGCTGCAGCTGCTGTGGCGCAACGCTGCCGGTGACACCAACGCGGTGCTGGCGCAACTCAAGCAACGCCATGCAGACCCTGCCACGGTCAGCGCCAGCTATCAGCTTGACCTTCCGCAACCTGCGGCGGCGGGATTGCTGGAACTGCGCGTCGAGCACCACAGCGGCAGCCTGCGCAGCAAGCCCGCTTATGTGCTGATCAACGATCCGCAGCAGTTGGCCAATGGCACACAGACGCTGGCTGCAGCCGGCACCGGCGAAGCCGCCGGTCAGGCTGTGGAGGTGCAGCAGAAGTCATCAGCCGAGGATCTGGTGCAGGTTGCCAGCGAAACCGAAAACATTGATGAAGAAGCCACCCGCAACCCGTTCCGCGACAACATCATGGCCTACGAGCCGGTTTACTTCATCGCCGGGGCCAGCCCGTCCAACGCCAAGTTTCAGCTCAGTTTCAAATACCGTTTTCTGCATCCCGACACCGACATTGCCGATCGCCATCCCTGGCTGACCGGCTTCTACATGGCCTACAGCCAGACTTCGTTCTGGGATCTGTCGTCGGAATCGATTCCGTTTACCGACACCAATTTCAAGCCGGAGCTGTTTTACCAGTTCAACGATGTGCGGTTCAGTTTTCTGCCGGACACGGCGTATGCCGATCTGCGCACCGGCGTCCAGCATGAGTCGAACGGCGAGGACGAGGAGCGCTCACGCAGTCTGAACATTGCCTATCTGGAACCGGCCATGCATTTCCGCTTCGGTGACGACTATCTGTTTTCGCTGACGCCCAGGGTCTGGGCCTATGTCGGCAGCAAAGTGGACAACCCCGACATCCGTCGCTTCCGCGGCAACAACAGCATCACCGCCACCTTCAGCAAACGCGACAGCTGGCAGTTGGAAACCATGTTGCGCGGCAACATCGGCAGCGGTCGTGGCGCATTGCAAATGGACCTCAGCTATCCGGTCAATCGCCTGCTGCCGGGCGTGGATCTGTATCTGTACAGTCAGTTTTTCACCGGCTTCGGCGAGAACCTGCTCAACTACAACGTCAAGGACACGCGCCTGCGCTTTGGCATTGGCATCCTGCGCTGATCGAACAGGCGACAGGCCGACAGAACTGCTGCATCAGTCTTCATCGAGTTTGTGTTTCAGCTGATTGATCTTTTCTGCAATTTTTTCCCGACTGTCACCGTAGCTTTGCTGAATGCTGGCGATCAGCTCATCCATGTTGCCTTCGGCCCGGGTGACTTCATCGTCGGTGAGTTTGCCCCATTCCTGTTTGATCCTGGCGGCCAGGTGGTCGGCTCGGGCTTGAGTCTGATCTTTGTTCATGGTCATCTCCTCAACATTCATGCGAACAGGCTGGTTCGCAATTCCAGGTGAGACGATACCGATGATTCCGTCAGCCAGCATTAACCCATGTTAAAGAGGTTGATCAACGCATGCCGAATGGATGCCAGCGAAAGAATGCAACGCTGTCATGCAGCCGCAGATACGCACTCGCAGAGCGAGCCGGAAAGCACTCATCCTCTGTGTGATGTCGCTTGACGATGATGTCGGAGGCATGCGTTGCGGCATGGACCTTTTATTGCGCTGCAATTACAGAATTTCAGGCGGTGTGTCCAGATAGCTTTGCGGGACAGCGATGCCCTGCAGGCGGAAGAATGACAGCTGGTCAAAGTAGCCTCGCTGAAAGACAATCTGATCGTTGCGGACATGGAAAAAGCCGCAGCCACGCAGACCGTTGGGATCTTTCCACTCGAGGATGGCCCAGTCGCCGTAAAGTGGACCCCATAGTCAAGACAAAATCCACTTGAGTTTAAGCTCCACATTCCACACCACATGCAGCTGCACGGCGCTGCCCCGAATCTGCCTTGATCTCTGCTCCAGAGACCTTCTCGCTGAATTTGTCCACTATC
>JAHJQV010000054.1 GCA_018819105.1 Gammaproteobacteria bacterium | reverse complement strand
TTGACATCAATGATATCGCCTGCCGCCAGCCCCGCATCAAGTTGCACGGTGACCCGTCGTCGACCGCCCTCGCCAGGGTTCAACAAACCAATGCTCCAGATCACTTCTCCTGCATTCACCGTTGCCCCACCATCGGCACTGGCAAAAGTGGTGTCAGCAGGGATCGGAAAGCGCAGCTCGGTGCCGGTGGTGGCAATGCTGCCACGATGGCCAAAGGTCAGGTCGTAGCTTAAATCATTGCCTGAGACGGCCGGATCCTGTTCTGGATTGACAGTGAGATCGAAGATTCTGGTAGCATTGACCTGTATTGAAGGGCTGGATGTGGCTTGAGTGCTGCCAGACTGCAAGGCCGACGCGGTGAATGTAATGACTTGATCTTGTGTGGTATTCGTTCTTACAAATGGGCTGAATGCAAGCGTGCGGCCCTCACCAGGCGCCAGGTTGCCAAGATTCCAGACCACGATTTCACCTGGACTACAGAAGCTGCTTGAGCAGATTGCAGAGTCTGTAATGTTGCCAGAAAATATAGAATCCAAACCTGAAGGATACAACAACTGAACACCAACATTCGACGCAACCGCAGCACCAGGATTTGTAACTGTGACCCGCACATGGACTTGCTCACCCGGTATAGGATCAGGCGGGTTAATCTCCACGGCCAGATCGAGCACAGCCTGAACTGACGTCGATGCCAGCAGTAATGAAATCATCAGCATAGGCAAAAAGATGCTCATATGATTCCATTTATTCACCGTTGAGTTGATTATTTTATTAACCTTGGCGCATACATCCTGAATGCAAATAATTTGCGGATTCGTGTTCATTCCTTTACTCCCTTCAAAAATTTATATTTCGACCAATTTCAATTCACTCAGCCACAGAGTGAACCCTAGTTAATTACATATATTTCTTAGAGTTTGGCTTCAAGCACTTATCACAACAACATCATCAAAGCCATTGTTTTCTATTTCACCACTGACACCAACCTAGAGACCGACGACTTGACCAGAACGCAACTCACCACCTAATGCAAAGCCCCTGACCTCGCTGATTCTGGACAATTTGTGATAGGCTTGAAAGTCCTGGGCGCGGGCTATGAAGGATGATGCCTTATGTCGTCTAATTATCAAGGCGCAGGAGATGAGCAGAGTAATGAAATGGTTTAGGCTGCAATGGCGCAGGTCGAACCATGCAGCACAAGCGTGCCGAAACAAGCCACTGTACTGCCGACCATGCGCATGGGCGTCAGCACCGCTGAGATCCTGATTCATCGAATCAATTGATATGGTCATGGGCAAATCCCTTTGTGCTGATTTTATGACAGCCGGTCGTTGGCAATTGCTAATGAAGACCACCACATTAACCTTCCTTGATTAAGCAGCGCTTAGCCAACGTAATCGTTGTGCGCCCTTATACTTTGGTCTAAGAGTACGAGAACCGCACAGCCAAGTCAAGCCAGCACATAGCGTGACGCAATGTCTGTTTGCCAGCTTAGCAGCACCGGTTGTCAGGATCTCAACAGGATGGTAGAGAGCCAGGCGGCAGCATCTGCATGGCAGCAGCACGGGCCCGAGCCGACATCAGTCTACTGTCTTTGGCGAGGTGACCTGAAGGCATACAACACCACAGCCATGCCGGAAATGGCCGCCGCAACAATGAATGGCGAACCGGGCAGGTAGAACAGTGCATCCTCGCCTGCGGTCAGGCTGAAGGTGCCGTTGTAGATCAACGGTGCCATGATCATCGCCACACTGGTCAGGGCCGAAAGCCCTCCTTGCAACTCACCCTGTGCATCGTCGGGCACCCGTGCCGACACGGCCTGACGGATGGCCGGATCCTGCATCGTGGAGATCAGCGCGGTGGTGACCATCAGATAGACAAACCAGCCGGCACCGGCCAGGCCGATGCCCAGCAATGCCAGCACCTCGACCAGCAGTGCCAGCCAGATCACTGTGCGCATGTGCATGCGCGGCAGGATCAGCTGAGCGACCACCGCCTGGGCCAGGAAGGCGATCACGCCGTAATAGGCAATCGACCAGCCGATCTCTGCTTCCGTCCAGAGAAATTTCTCCTTCGCCACATAGGACCAGACCGTGGGGTAGACCCAGGACGACAGAGTGGCCAGAAAAAACACCGGCAGCAAGGTACCGATGCCGGGCACCTTAACCAGTCGCAGCAGCGTACCGAAAGTGTTGGCACGTGCCCAGGAAAATGCTCGACGGCGCTCTGGCAGCAGTGATTCACCGACAAAGAATGCACCGAAGATGGCATTGCTTGCCGCCAACACTGCGCCGGCAAAAAAGGGATAACGCACATTGAGGTCGCCGAGCACACCGCCGATGGCCGGGCCGAGAATGAAGCCGGCACCAAACGCGGCACCAATGATGGCGAAGCGCCTGGCGCGTTGATCCGGCGGTGTGATGTCCGCCACATAGGCGCTGGTGGTGGAGAAGGTGGAGGCAAACACACCGGCCAGCCCGCGTATCAGAAGAAACCAGGGCAATGTCTGCACCAGCGCCAGCAGCAGCATGTCTGCGGCATAGGCAGTGAGAGACATCAGCAATATCGGACGGCGGCCGAAACGGTCCGAAAGCGCACCCATGATCGGCGAGAAGATGAATTGCATGATGGCGTAACTGACCAGGGCAATCCCGCCCCAGAACGCGGCATCGGCCAGATCGCCGCCGCTGATCTCGACCAGCAGAGCCGGCATCACCGGCACGATCAGCCCCATGCCCATGGAGTTGATGCATGCCGTGGCAGCGAGAAAGACCATTGCCAGCTTTGAGCTTGTGCGTTGCATTGATGTGCCTGTTATTGCCGGTGGGTTGTCTGCTACTTATTTTGCATGCCAGCCAGGCGCCAAGTGACAGGCATAAGTCAACTCAGGCACTTCCGCACGGCTACAGAAGTTTACAGGAAGTGGCCTTGATGCCCCGTATCAAGCCGGCTCAACAGTCAGACGGTGATGACACAGTAAGACGCTGTCACAGTGACATTATGAACCCACCTACTCCCACTCAATCGTGGCCGGTGGTTTGCCGGAGATGTCATACACCACACGCGAGATGCCATCGATCTCATTGATGATGCGCCGTGAGACGTGGTCGAGGAAATCGTATGGCAGTTGCGCCCAGCGTGCGGTCATGAAGTCGATCGTTTCCACCGCGCGCAAGGCAATGACGTAGTCGTAGCGACGACCATCGCCCATCACCCCCACCGAGCGCACCGGCAGAAACACGGCGAAGGCCTGCGAGACCTTGTCGTAGAGGCCGTGCTGACGCAGTTCGTCGATGAAAATGTCGTCGGCACGCTGCAGCAGCGGCACGTATTCAGCCCGCACTTCGCCCAGTATGCGCACGCCCAGCCCCGGGCCGGGAAACGGGTGACGCATGATCATGTCTTCCGGCAGGCCCAGCTCCAGGCCCAGTGTGCGCACCTCGTCCTTGAACAGCTCGCGCAACGGCTCGACCAGCTGCAGCTTCATGCGCTCGGGCAGGCCGCCGACATTGTGATGCGATTTGATCACGTGCGCCTTGCCAGTGGCGGCGCCGGCCGATTCGATCACATCCGGATAAATCGTGCCCTGGGCCAGCCAGTTGACGTCCTTGAGTGCCTGCGCCTGCTGATCAAACACTTCGATGAACTCGCGACCGATGATCTTGCGCTTGGCTTCCGGATCGGACTCGCCCTGCAGCGCCTGCATGAACTGCTCGCGCGCATCCACGCGGATCACGCGCACCCCCATGTGGCGTGCGAACGTGGCCATCACCTGATCGCCCTCGTGGTGGCGCAACAGGCCGGTGTCGACAAAGATGCAGGTCAGCTGATCGCCAATGGCCTGATGCAGCAGTGCCGCCACCACGGAAGAGTCGACCCCGCCGGACAGCCCCAGCAGCACCTTGTCGCGGCCAACCTGTTCGCGGATACGACGGGTCTGTTCCTCAATGATGTTGGTGGCGGTCCACAGGCTGGGACAGCCACAGATCTGGTGCACGAAACGCTCGACAATGGCCTGGCCGCTGGCGGTGTGGGTCACCTCGGGATGAAACTGCAGACCGTAGATGCGCCGAGCATCATCACCCATGCCGGCAATCGGTGCCGACGGCGTGGTGCAGAGAACCTGAAAGCCCTGCGGCACCGCAGTGACGTGATCGCTGTGGCTCATCCACACATCCAGCATGGTCTGACCACGATCACCGCGATGATCGGACAGCCCCTGCAGCAGCTCGCTGTCGGCCACCACTTCCACCCGGGCAAAGCCGAATTCGCGCTTGTCGCTGGGCTCGGTGCGACCGCCAAAATGCCGCGCCAAAGCCTGCATGCCGTAACAGATGCCCAGCAGTGGCACATTCAGTGCCAGCACCGTGGCGGGGATGTCCGGTGCATTGTCCAGCGTGGTGGTTTCCGGACCGCCGGACAGAATCACGCCATCGGGTCGAAACCGGCTGATCGCCTCCGGGTCGACATCCCACGGCATGATTTCGCTGTACACCCTGGCCTCGCGCACCCGACGCGCGATCAACTGGGTGTACTGGGAGCCGTAATCCAGAATCAGGATACGGTGATCGTGGATGCTCATTGGCGGTGTGCTCCGGCTTGCCGCTCAGCGCAGCTTGTAGTTGGGTGCTTCCTTGGTGATGGCGACATCGTGGGCATGGCTCTCGGTCACACCGGCGGCGGTGATGCTGACAAACGATGGCTTGCTGCGCATCTCCTCGATGTTGCGGCAACCAACATAGCCCATGCTGGCGCGCAGGCCACCCAGCAGCTGATGCAACACGCCCGACAACGGCCCCTTGTACGGCACCCTGCCCTCGATGCCTTCCGGCACCAGTTTGTCGGCCTGGGTGTCGCCCTGGAAATAGCGATCGGAAGAACCTTTTTGCATGGCACTGAGGGAACCCATACCGCGATAGGATTTGTAACTGCGGCCCTGGTACAGCTCGACTTCACCGGGCGCTTCCTCGGTGCCGGCCAGCAGACTGCCCACCATCACGGCATGGGCACCGGCGGCAATCGCCTTGGCCAGATCGCCGGAATAGCGGATACCGCCGTCGGCGATCAGCGGCACTCCACTGCCGCGCAATGCCTGCGCCACCGCCGCCACAGCAGTGATCTGCGGCACACCAACGCCGGCGACAATGCGCGTGGTACAGATCGAACCCGGCCCGACACCGACCTTGACCGCATCCGCACCGGCCTCGACCAGTGCCAGTGCCCCGGCACCGGTGCTGACGTTGCCGCCCATCACCTGCACCTGCGGAAACTGCTGTTTCACCCAGCGCACACGATCCAGCACGCCCTGCGAGTGACCGTGCGCGGTGTCCACCACAATCACGTCAACCTGTGCCTCCACCAGTGCCACCACACGTGCTTCGGTATCGCCACCTGCCCCCACTGCGGCACCGACCAGCAGCCGCTCGGCGCTGTCCTTGGCAGCATTGGGAAAATCGCGTGATTTCTGGATGTCCTTGACCGTGATCAGACCGCGCAGCTCGAAACGATCGTTAACCACCAGCACTTTTTCGATGCGGTGGCGGTGCAGCAGTTCCAGCACCTCATCCTGACTGGCACCTTCGGTGACGGTGACCAGTTTTTCCTTGCGCGTCATGATGTTACGCACCGGGTCGTCCAGCTTGCGCTCAAACCGCATGTCACGGCTGGTAACGATGCCGACCAGTTCACTGCCATCGACCACCGGCACGCCGGAGATGTTGTGCTGGCGCGTGATCTGCTGCACTTCGGCAATCGTGGTGTGCGGACTGACGGTGACCGGATCCTTGATCACGCCAGCCTCATGCTTCTTCACCACCCGCACCTGTTGTGCCTGGTCACTGATCGACATGTTCTTGTGGATGATGCCAATGCCACCTTCCTGCGCCATGGTGATCGCCAGTCTGGCCTCGGTCACGGTGTCCATGGCCGAGGACAGCAGTGGTGCCTGCAGCGTTAGCTCACGCGTCAGCTGCGTACCCAGTTCGACTTCTTTCGGCAGCACCGCAGAATGCGCAGGCACCAGCAGGACATCATCAAAGGTCAGCGCCTTACTGACCACGCGGAGAGACGAAAATTCATCGGTCATAGCTCACCTGCTGGCTGGTTGTGGCGACATCCAGATGCCAGCGGTCAGGCACCATAAACGTCGATAAATTAACCGGATATTATAGCAAGCCTGACCGACTACAGGTACATTGGCCACAGCGACCAGACGGAAAAACTGGTGACCACCATCAACAGCAGATTCAACGGGCCGCCAACCTTGATGAAATCGGTAAACCGCAGCACCCCGGTGCCATAAATCATTGTGTTGGTCTGATAGCCCACCGGAGAAAGAAAGCTGGTTGAAGCCGCAAACATGACGATCAGTGCGAGCGGGATGGGGTTTAGCCCCAGAATGCTGGCCACAGACATGCTGACCGGTATCAGAATGACTGCGGCGGCATTGTTGCTCACCAGCTCCGTCAACACCGTGGTGATGCCATACAGCGCCATCAGTATGAACACCGGATGCCAGCCCACCGCGTACAGGGAAAGAATGGATGCCAGCCAGTCAGCGGCACCGGACTTGTTCATGGCAATGCCCAGCGGGATGATGCCGGCGAGCAGAAAGATCACATCCCAGGCCACATCCGAGTACATCTCGTGTTTCGATATGCAACCGGTTGTGACCATGGCAATGACCCCGGCAATGGCGGTCAGCACAATTGGCATCGGCGTCAGTGTGGCCAGCAGAATAACGCCGGCGACAATGCCGCCGGCTATCAGCATTCTGAACGTATCGAACTCATCCTTGTATTGATCCAGTACCACCACATCAGAATTGCTCATCAACTCATCCAGCGCTTCGCGGGTGATTTCAAGCAGTGCAATCTCGCCCACGTGCAGCTTTTCCTGGGCCAGCCGGCGCTCACTGATTTCGTCAGTATCGAGTCCGATCAAGCGCCCGTGATAGCGCTTGTAGAAATCCACCGCCTTGGCGATGCGGCCATTAAACAGGGTACGGTCGCGCAGCAGCACCGGCACCAGCTGGCCCTCGCCGTGGGCCTTGCGCGGTTCGCCAAACTCCGACAGCACGTCGATGCTGTCGTCCTTGATCAGATCCATGATCTGGCGTATCGATGCGCGCACCATGATCACATCGCCTTCACGCACCTCGGTGCTCAATGCCCGCTTCACCCAGCTGAATTCATCGCGGGTCAGCTTGATCACCTTGGCACCGCTGTGCTCCTCGAAGCGGGCCTTGGCCAGCGTCTGCCCGCGCAATGGCGAATCGTCCGGCACGCACAGTTCGATGACAAAGGACTCTTCATCATCACGCTGCAACGGACGGGCATCCTCTTTGGGCAACAGCCAACGGCCGATGGTGAGGAAATACAGCACACCGGTGGCCAGCACGATCAGCCCCAGATGGGTGAACTCGAACATGCCCAGCTCACGTGACACGCTGGGGTCATCGGCCAGAATCGCTGAAGCGAGAATGTTGGTCGAAGTGCCGATCAGCGTCAGGGTGCCGCCCAGCATGCCGAAAAAACTCACCGGAATCAGCACGCGCGATGCTTTCACGCCACTGCGGTGCGCCATGTCCAGCACCAGTGGAATGGCTATCGCCACCGCCGCCGTGTTGTTGATAAACCCTGACACCAGGCCGACCATGACGCCGATGATGATGATCTGGCGCGTTTCCGATTTCCCCACCATCGGAAACAGCTTCTTGCCCAGCAGATGCACCAGCCCGGAACGCTGAATGCCGCCAGACAGAATGAACATGCACAACACTGTGACCGTGGCGGTGCTGGACAGACCGGAAAGGCTTTCCGATACGCTAGGAAACGCCGCCTGCAGATTGACGCCACGATCCAGCAGCCACTGCGAGTGAAACAGCACCGGAATCGCCATCACGGTGACCAGAATTCCCAGCGCGGTCACATCCACCGGCACTTTTTCGGTGGCAAACAGGTACAACGCCACCGCAATGATCAGGAACACCAGCAGGATTTCTACAGTCATGCAAACACATCGCTCGCCACAGGAACTGCCAAGCTTAACCGTTTTGCCAGCAAAATGCTTGGCCTCCAGACCGCTGATTCCGGGCCCGGCGAAGCGACGGCAAAAGGGCCAGACCGACCCACATTGCAGTATAATGATGTTCGAATACACCCCCGTTTGAACACACGAGGAAACCCACGATGCGCAAGACCATTGTTACCGCTGCCGCCATGGCAGCGCTGTTCATCAGCAGTGCCGGCCTGGCTGCCGACGGCAAAGCCGTGTATGACACCTACTGCATGGCCTGCCATGCCATGGGCGTGGCCGGTGCGCCCAAATACGGCGATGCCGATGCCTGGTCCGCACGCATTGCCCAGGGCAAGGCAACCCTGTACGAACATTCCCTGAACGGTTTTCAGGGTGAGGCCGGCATCATGCCTGCCAAGGGCGGCTTCACCAACCTGAGCGATGACGAAGTCAAGGCTGCGGTCGACCACATGGTTGCAGCTGCCGGCGGCGAATGAGCGACTCCCCGACTACGGTCTGATCTGCAAAAGAAAAAAGCCGCGACAGTGTCGCGGCTTTTTTGTGCATTACTGCTACCGATCAGGCAACGAAACTGGCGCGCATCTTCTTGATCGCGACCGACTCCAGCTGCCGGATACGTTCTGCCGAAACGCCATAGCGATCAGCCAGTTCCTGCAGCGTGGTCTTGTTGTCACTGAGCCAGCGACAGCTGATGATGTCACGGCTGCGGTCATCCAGATTGTCCATGCCCTGCAGCAGCAGTTCGTGGTGGTGATCGGTCAGATCATCGTGCTCAGCCTGCAACATCGGATCCAGTTCACTGTTCTGCAGATACGCCGCCGGTGCCACCCAGTCGTCCTCGTCGTCGTTGCTGCTGGACAGGTCAAACGACGTGTCCTGACCGGACAGGCGCTTTTCCATTTCCAGCACCACTTCCGGCTTCACGCCGAGGTCGCTGGCCACCTGGTTGACTTCCTTGTGCGAAAGCCAGCCCAGGCGCTTCTTGTTCTTGCGCAGATTGAAGAACAGCTTGCGCTGCGCCTTGGTCGTGGCGACCTTGACGATGCGCCAGTTGCGCAGAATGTACTCGTGCATTTCGGCACGAATCCAGTGCACGGCAAACGACACCAGACGCACACCAACGTCAGGGTCAAAACGCTTGACCGCCTTCATCAGGCCGATGTTGCCTTCCTGAATCAGATCCGCCAGCGGCAGACCATAGCCGGAATAGCCCTTGGCCACATGCACGACAAAGCGCAGATGCGCCATCACCATCCGGCGTGCCGCATCCAGATCCTCTTCGTCGCGGTAGCTCCGCGCCAGACTCTGTTCTTCATCCAGGGTCAGCACCGGAATCCGGTTGACTTCATAAATGTAGGCATCCAGATTGCCGACCGCGCTGGCGACCAGTTGCTGTTGAGCTGGAAGCAATGATTTGTTGGTCATGATCGAGCCTCCACAAATCTCATAATCATTTAGAAACGACTAATATTATAACAAATTCAGCCCTGCATTGCATCCCCGCCAGCCTGTTGCAATGGCTTGTACAACCCGCGACTGACGACTGCGAATGCCGGGAAACTGGCACTCAGACCAGCGTTCGCCACAGCGGTTCAATCCGGTTGCATCAGCTGCAGGCGGCGACTCACCGCCAGCCAGGCTCCGAGCAGACCCAGCACGCCGGCAGCCAGCACGATCAGCAGCAGCGTCGCCGCCGGCGGCCACTGCAGGGACAGACTGGTGGCGTAGGCACGCGCCATAGCCGCCAATGGCTCGCGCAGCAGCAGCAGTGTCATCACCAGCAGCAACAGTGCGCTCAGACCGCCCAGCGCTCCGTAGAGGAAGCCGGTGTACAGAAACGGCCGGCGAATGAAACCCGGGGTGGCGCCGGACAGCGCCAGCACATCGATTTCATCCTGCCGGTTCTGCACATCCAGGCGGATCGTGTTGCTGACCACCAGCAGCACCGCCACCGCCAGCAGCACGGCCAGCAGCTGGATCGCCGCAGCGGCAAAGTCCAGCATGCTCTGCAAGCGCCGGAGCCAGCCCAGATCGGCCTGCACCAGCTCCACCCAGGACTGCTGCTGCAGCCTGTCCAGCAGGGCCTGCACCGCGGCCGGTGTGTCCTCCACCGGTGTCACCGACAGCACCCAGGGCAATGGGTTGTCATCCAGAAGCGCCAGGGTGTCGCCAAATGCCGACTGCTCGCGCAACTGCCGCATGCCGTCCTGTGGAGAAATCGTCTGCACGGCGGCAACCTCGTCCCAGGCCAGCAGGTCTGTGGCCAGTGCCGCCACCGCAGCTTCTGGTGCCAGCTGCGCCGTGGTCTGCGGGCTGGTCTGCGCCGGATCGACAAACACCGAAATGCGCTCCACCTCGTTAAGCTGACGCAGCCCCTGCAGTTGCTCCAGGCCGGTCCACAACAGCAGCGGCAGCAGCATGGCCATGCCCAGTACCAGCACCGTCATCAGACTGGCCAACGGATGCCGCACCAGGTTGCCGATGCTGTACAGCAGCGAATAGCCATGCTGGCGCAGCCACCCGCGCAGACCATTGCGCATCGCCTCGGTGCGGTTCATGCTCCCCCCGGTTCGACATCGTCGATCAGCTGGCCTTCCTGCAACACCAGCACGCGCTGCGCCAGCTTGCGCACCAGATACAGGTCGTGGCTGGCGATGATCACGGTCATGCCACGCTCGTTGAAACTGCGAAACAGCGACATGATGTCATGGGACAGCTGCGGATCCAGGTTGCCGGTGGGTTCGTCGGCGAGCAGGATGTCCGGCTTGTTGACGATGGCGCGGGCAATGCCGACACGCTGCTGCTGACCGGCAGAAAGCATGCCGGGCATGGATTTTTCCCGCTCGCCCAGGCCCACCGAATCCAGTGCAGCACGCACGCGTCGGCCGATTTCACGGTAGCCGAGGCCGGCGATCACCAGTGGCAGGGCCACGTTGTCGAACACGCTTTTGTTCAACAGCAACTGGTGATCCTGAAACACCAGACCCAGATTGCGCCGGTGCGCCGGTATCTGCCGCGGCGGCAGGTTGCGCAGGTCGCGTCCGGCCACCTTGAGCTGACCGCGCGTGACCCGCTGCTGCATGCTGATCAGCTTCAGCAGCGAACTTTTGCCGGCCCCTGAGTGCCCGGTCAGAAACACCATTTCGCCCTGCTCGATGCTCAGCGTGATGTCATCCAGCGCGCGGATGCCGCCGGCAAAGCGCTTGCACACCTGACGGAACACAATCTGCGCATTGTCATTGAAAAAGTAGTCCAGCGAGGTCTGCCGCATCAGCCGCCCACCAGCGTGTTCATGTCCAGAATCGGCAGCATGATGGCAAGCACAATAAAGAGAACCATGACGCCGACCAGCAGAATCAGCACCGGCTGCGCCAGGTTGCTGAGCAGGGCGGTGGCGGCATCCAGTTCCTGCTCCTGAATGGCAGCGGCCTGATCCAGCAGATAGGGCAGATCACCGCTTTGCTCACCGCTGTGAATCAGCTGCAGCACCACCGCCGGCATCCAGTTGCCGTGCTCCAGCGCACGCGCCATGCTGCTGCCCTCGCGCACGCTGCGGGCGGCCTGCTCGATACTCCGGCGCACCGGCAACAGCACCGCCACCCTGGCACTGGCCTGCAGTGCCTCGGTTACCGGCACGGCACTGCCCAGCATGATCGCCAGCGTGCGGGTCAGGCGTGCCGATTCACTGGCGCGCAACAGTCGTCCCAGCAGCGGCAGCTGCAGCAGCGACTGCTGCAGACGCAGGCGATAAGCCGGTTGTTGCCACAGCCACCAGCCCAGCCCCGCCGCCAGCAGTGCCGCCAGCAGCAACAGCAGGCCATGATCTCGCAACAGATCGCTGACGCCCAGCAGCAATCGGGTCGGCCACGGCAGCTGCTGCTGGTAATTGCTGAACACCACCACCACGCGCGGCACCACGTAGGTGACCAGACCAGCCACGATGAGCACGGACAACACCGCCAGCAACACCGGGTAGAGCAGCGCCATCAACGCCGTGCTGCCGATGCGCGCACGGTTCTGGGTGTAATCAGCCAGCCTGAGCATGACCTCATTGAGGCGACCGGCGCGCTCGCCGGCAGCCACCGAAGCGGTCATCAGTTCGGAAAAATGATGCGGATAGCTGGCCATGGCCGCAGCCAGGCTGCGCCCCTCCAGCACCTGGGCCCGCAAGGCAGCCACCACGTTGCGCAGACGTGCCGGCTGTTCGCCGCGGGTGAGGGCCTGCAGTGCCTCGGCCAGCGGTTGTCCGGAACGCAGCAGCGTGGCCAGTTGCCGCAGCAGCAGGGCCTGCTCGGCCGGCTTGAATCCACGCCGCCAGCGCAGCGTGCGGCGCGCATCCGTTGCCTCGGTTACCGCTTCAACGGTCAGCGGCAGCAGCCCCTGGTCGCGCAGTCTGGCGCGCACCTGACGTGCGCTGTCGCCCTGCAGCACGCCCTTGTGCCGGCCACCCTGCTGGTCCATGGCGATGTAATCGAATGCCGCCATGACTGCTACTCGACCCGGGTGACGCGCAGCACTTCCTCCAGTGAGGTGCGCCCGGCCAGCGCCTTGTGCCAGCCGTCATCGGCCAGCGCCGGGGTCTGCTGGCGTGCTGCCGTGGTCATCGCCTGCTCGCCGGCCTGATCATGAATCAGCTGCCGCATGCCGTCGTCGATCTGCACCAGTTCATACAAACCCAGACGACCATGGTAGCCACTGACACCGGCCGGCAGGTCCGCCTGCGGCCGCCACAGCTCGGCGGGCTGATCGGCACTCAGGCCAAGTTGCTGCAATTCCTCGACACTGGCCTGCCAGCGCTCGCAATGCTGCGGCTCCAGCTGTCGCACCAGCCGCTGGGCCAGCACGCCGATCAGGCTGGCCGAGAGCAAAAACGGCTCAATGCCCATGTCCACCAGCCTGGTGATGGCACCGATGGCGGAGTTGGTATGCAGGGTGGACAGCACCAGATGGCCGGTCAGGCTGGCCTGCACGGCGATCCGGGCGGTTTCCAGATCACGGATTTCGCCGACCATGACCACATCCGGGTCCTGGCGCAGAATGGCGCGCAAGCCACGCGCGAAGGTGAGATCTATGCGTGCGTTGACCTGGGTCTGGGCGATGCCCTCAAGCTGGTATTCGACCGGGTCTTCCACGGTCATGATGTTGCGGCTGCGGTCGTTCAGCTCACTGAGCATGGCATACAGCGTGGTGGTCTTGCCGGAACCGGTGGGACCAGTGACCAGAATGATGCCGTGCGGGCGGGAAATCAGCCGGCGCGCCCGCTGCAGCGTGGTCGCGTCCATGCCCAGCTGCTGCAGATCCATGCGTCCGGCCTGCTTGTCGAGCAAGCGCAGCACCACGCGCTCGCCGCGACCGGCCGGCAGTGTGGACACGCGCACATCCACCGGTCGACCGGCAATGCGCAAACCGATGCGGCCATCCTGCGGCAATCGCTTTTCGGCAATGTCCAGTTCCGCCATGACCTTGATGCGTGACACGATCAGGCTGGCCAGACTGCGCGCCGGCCGCATCACTTCGTGCAACACGCCATCGACGCGGAAGCGCACCACCAGATGCTGTTCATCCGGCTCGATGTGCACATCAGAGGCCTGCTCCTTGACCGCCTGGGTGAGGATGGCATTGATCAGACGGATGATCGGCGCGTCATCCTCGCTTTCCAGCAGATCCTCGGGTTCCGGCAGGTTGTCAGCCAGTGCGTTCAGATCCAGATCGCCACTGACATCGGCGGCGATCTCGCTGGCGCTGCTGGTGCCCTCGGCATAGGTCTGTTCCAGCAGTTGATCGAACTGTTCGGCCGCCACCTTCTGCACCTCAATCGGTGCGCGCAGGTAGCGGCGTATTTCGCTCAGGGCGTGCAGCTCACCCGGCTGGCGCCAGGCCACCCTGGCCTTGCCGTCGTCGTTCCAGCCCAGCAGCAGGACACCATTGCGGCGGGCAAATGCATAGGCGGGACGCTGGCTGACCATCAGCGCTCAATCGCTGCCGCCGGATTCCTGCGGCTGTACCTGTTCCGGCGTGGATTGCAGGTACTGGTACAGTTCCGGCAGCAGCGGCATCTCGTCGCTGGGCGACAGGCCCTGGGCGCGATCGCGCATGTCCATCTGACTGGCGCGCATGAACTCGTACTTGCCAGCGCTGATGGCATTGCTGAGGTCGCGATCACGCAGGATGCGCGGACGGATGAACACCATCAGATTGCGCTTGATCTTGCGGTTGCTGCGGGTCTTGAACAGATAGCCCAGCACCGGCACGTCGCCCAGTCCCGGCACGCGATCCTCCACTTCCATGACGTCATCGGTGATCAGCCCGCCGAGCACCAGCACATCGTTGTCGTGCACCATCACCTGGGTGGACAGGGTGCGCTTGCTGGTGATCAGGTCGGAAGCACCCGCCGCCTGTCCCAGCAGCGCCGAGACTTCCTGCGAAATGGTCAGGATCACGGCATCGCCCTCGTTGATTTTCGGCGTCACCTTGAGCAGGATACCGACCTCCTCGCGGTTGATGGTCTGGAACGGATTGACCTGACCATCGGCGGAGTCCACCGAGGTGTTGGTGAACGAGCCGGTGATGAACGGGACTTCCTGGCCGACACTGATGCTGGCTTCGGCATTGTCCATGGTGACAATCGACGGCGTCGACAGAATGTTGCTGTTGCTGTCGCTGGACAAGGCGCGCAGCACCACGCCCAGCTCCAGCACTTCGGTGCCGAGGATGCTGGTGGTGCCGGACAGATAGCCGATGTTCAGACCGTTGCTGGGCAGCGCCAGATTGTCCGGATTGAAAAAAGTCTGATTGATGATGTTGTTGCCGCCGGTGCCGAAATTGGTGCCGCCGAGAAAGCCGCTGTCGAGGCCGATGACCTCGCCATCCGGCCCCAGAATCGGGTTCAGCGAGCCGGTCGCCTGCCACTGGATGCCCAGCTCGCGCGAGGTGTCGATGGTGACCTCGGCAATGATCGCCTCGACCAGAACCTGGGCACGCGGAATGTCCAGACTGCGAATGACGTTCTTCATGCTGCGCAGCTCATCTGGCTGCGCCGAGATGATCAGCGAGTTGGTCTGCTGATGGGCCTGGATTCTGGCCTGCATGCCGCTGCCGGCAGCATTGCCCTGGGCAGGCTCCGCAGTGGCCGCCTGCTGTTCCACCAGCCCCTGCAGAATCGGCACCATTTCCTGTGCATCGGCATAGTTCAGATGCACCACCTGGGTGTTGCCGCCCTGATCCAGTGGCGTGTCCAGATGCGAGACCAGTGTGCGCAGGCGCAGGCGTCCGGCCGGATCACCGCTGAGCAGCAGGCTGTTGGTGCGCTCGTCGGCCAGCACCTTGCTGGTGCCGGAACTGTTCATTTCGTCGATGATGCGCAGCAGGCTGGTGGCGGAGGCGTGCTCCAGGCGCATGATTTCAACTTCGCTCTGTTCGGCCTTGTCGATGCGCGCGATGATGCTGCGCAGGCGCTCGATGTTGCTGGCGCGATCGGCCGCAATCAGCGTGTTGCTGCCGTCATGGGCCACCAGGTGGGCACCCTGCGGCAGCAGCGGACGCAGCAGTGGCAATGCTTCGCTGGCGGAGATGTTGCTCAGCGGCAGAATCTGCGTGACGATGTTCTCCCCGCCCATGCTGTTGTTCTGGTTGCTGCCGGACTGCTGTCTGGCCACGGCATCCGGCACGATGCGCACCACACTGCCATCCTCGATCGCGGCATAGCCATGCACCTGCAGCACGTTGAGAAACACGCCATACATCTCATCCGGCTGCAGCGGCTTGCTGGAGATGACCGTGACCTGGCCCTGAACGCGCGGATCAATGACGAAGGTCTTGCCGGTGATCTCGCCCATGGTGGCAATCACCGACTGGATCTCGGCCTGGTTGAAGTTCAGTACCTGTGGCTGCGCCAGCAGCGCCATGCTGCAGCCTGCACACAGCGCAATCAGCAGCTGACGCAGCTGCCGGGCTGCTGGTGGACGCCGGAATAGTCTGTTGATGCTGACAAGCCCCATCGAAAAAGCCTCTGGAGAAATGTGTTTATTGCTGTTGCAGCGAACTCAGATCAGGCTGCAACTGCACCACCTGACCATTGCGTCTGACCGACAAGGTTACACTGTTTTGCGCACCCAGATTCTGGAATATCTGCATCGCCGTCTGCACGTTGGTCAGCGGCTGACCATTGACCGCAGTGATGACATCGTTGGCCTGCAGGCCCAACTGTCTGAATTGACTGGCATCGCGACCGGGGAACACCTGATAGCCGCCACCGGCGGCCGGGGTGACCTGCACCATCTGTGCCATGCGCGCCAGGTTGGTGCTATCCAGAGTGACGCCGCCGATACTGCCGGCGGAAGCGGTGATTGAGGGCATGCCCGCACGCATCGAGGTGAATCCCGGCATGGCCGCGCCCACCAGGGCATTGTTCTGCGTGCCACCGGCGACTGCCGGCTGATTGCGCGCTGGTGACCCCGAACGCACACCCGGTGTGCGCTGTTCCTCGGCGCGATTGGGCAGGGACAGGGTTTCGCGCTGGCCATTGCGCTGCAGCACCACCTGCTGGGCAGTGATGGCGACCACCTCGGTGTCGTCGGACAAGCGGTCGCCGACGCCATATACCCATTCCCGTCCGTCACTGCTGACGATGATCGCATGCCCCTGCTGATCTTCATCGGCGGCGGCAACAATGCCACGCAGGGCCAGATCCAGCGAGGTTTCCGGCAGCATCTCCAGCAGCAGCGGATTGGCGACACCGGCCTCACCGAAAAGATGCAGATCGGCAATGCTGCTGCCTCCTCCAGCTGCCTGCGAACTTGCCGCCGTGCCGGCCTGGGTGGGCAACTCGGGCATGCGCACGACCAGTTCCGGGCCGCTGATCAGCAGCAGCAGCCAGCGTACTGCCAGCCACATGGTCAACAGCAGCAACAGAATCAGACTCAGCCTGGCGGCGATGGTCTGCAGCCGGTGCGAATCCAGAGAGGTAAAAGTCAATGCCTGCATGAACGGAATTATAACGCCGACCACGGCCTCAGCAGCAATAGAGGCCCGGCATCATCTGCGCCGTGGTGGCCGACCGCGTCCGCCACCACCGCCACCGCGGCCGTCGCGACTGCTTTTACGCGGCCGCATGGCGGCAATCTGAATCTTCGGCAACTGCTCGGGATCATACTGCTGCAAGGGCAGCGCATGGCCGATGTATTCTTCGATTTCCGGCTGATGAAAAGCGTAATGCTCACAGGCGAAGCTGATCGCCACCCCGGTGGCGCCAAGTCTGGCGGTGCGCCCGACACGATGCACATAGTCCTCGGCACTTTGCGGCAGGTCGTAATTGATCACGTGTGACACCGCCGGAATATGCAAGCCGCGTGCCGCCACATCGGTGCCGACCAGCACCGCCACTTCACCGGCGCTGAATCGTGCCAGCAGTTTCTGCCGCCGCTGCTGCGGCACATTGCCCGACAGCAGCGCCGAGGAGATGTTGTTGGCGCGCAGCGTGTCGGCCACGCGCTGTGCCTGGTGCTTGGTGTTGACGAACACGATGGCGCGCTCGACCCCTGGTTGCTGCAGCTCCCTCACCAGCAGCGGCAGCTTGTCCTCATTGGCCGGGTAGTAGACGCGCTCCTCGATGTTGTCGGCGGTGACCTGTTCGGTCTCGATGGTGACCCGCTCCGGCTCGTTCATGTGCTCGTAGGCCAGCTCCATCACGCGATGCGAGATGGTGGCGGAAAACAGCAGCGTCTGGCGCTGATCCGGTGGCGGACAGCGGCGCAACAGATAGCGTATGTCCTTGATGAAACCCAGATCGAACATGCGATCAGCTTCATCGAGCACCAGCACCTGCAGATGCTTGAGCTTGAACACCCCCTGCTTGAAATAATCGATGATGCGGCCAGGCGTGCCGATCAGAATGTCGATGCCGGCATGGATGTCACTGCGCTGCTTGTCATAATCGATGCCACCATAGGCCAGCGCCATGCGCAGACCGGCGGCCTGATTCAGCATCTCGGCATCACGGTGAATCTGGATCGCCAGCTCGCGCGTTGGCGCCAGAATCAGCGCCGCCAGTTCATCCGGACGCCGCGTGCTGCTGTCGGCATCGGCAGACTGCGCCAGATCACGCTGCTGCAGCAGGCGCTGAAAGATCGCCAGCAGAAAGGCTGCGGTCTTGCCGGTGCCGGTCTGCGCCTGTCCGGTCACATCCAGACCGCGCAGTGCCAGCGGCAGGGTCTGCTGCTGGATCGGCGTACAGTGGGTGAAGCCGGCCTGATCCAGACCAGCCATGATCAGCGGATGCAGATCAAACTCGGCAAAGCGGGTGGCGGTCAGCGCCGTCGCCACGCCGGTTTCGGCAGCGACGTCGAGCTGTTCGTCGGAGGGTAGAGGTTGTTGACTCATATGATTGTCTTCGGTCCTTGATTGAATGCGATGGCGATGCAACGGGCTGGCTTGCCCGCGGCGGTTGGCCGCTGGCACCTGCAGCCGCCCGCCATTGCAGGCCACCAGTGCAGACGCGTGCGAACGCAGGTTTGTGGTGCCTGTGGCGCGACGAAGCTGGGGCGGAATAACCGGTGCGGCGATGGTGACGGCAACGCCAGCTGGCGCGGTCGGCCGGCTTGCGCTGGCCCTGAACCGGCAACCTGCAGTCGCTGGGACGTGACCTGCGCGCGAAACGCCAGACCTGTACTGCATCATATTAACACACACTATATATTGTCACCGCGGATTATTCATGAGCCAGGCTGCTGTGACGTTCGGGCCCTGGATCATCCGGGGACTCAGCGTTTTGCCACAGCGATGTGTTATTCTGGCCACAGCGACTTGAAATTATCGCCTGCAGCTTCAACAATACGTCTACTCCCAAACAGCAGCCAAAGGACAATCCCGTGAGCAACAATGTCATTCATGTATCCGAACAGGAATTCGAGGAGCAGGTGCTCAACTCCGAGCTTCCGGTGCTGGTGGATTACTGGGCTGAATGGTGCGGCCCGTGCAAGATGATCGAGCCAATCATCAATGAACTGGCAGACAACTACAACGGCCAGGTGCGCTTTGCCAAGGTCAACATCGACGAGAACCGCAGCACCGCGATGCAGTACAACGTGCGTGGCATTCCGACCCTGATGGTGTTCCGCGACGGCAAGGTGCAGGGCACAAAAGTCGGCGCGGTGACCAAAGGTCAGCTACAGGACTTCATCGACGACGCCGTCAAGGCCTGAAGCCTTCAACTGGCCGGGCTCTGCCCGGCTTGAACGACAGATCAAAGTCCGCAGGCCATTCCCGTTGCTGCAGGCAAATGAATTGCTGCTGGACGTGACCAGTATTTGATGCTAGATTATCGCCACGGTACTCCAGCCGTCACTCCACCATGACGTATCCGGAACTGACTGCCATTCCTGTGCAGACAGTTGTGCCGTAGAAAACATTCTCAATCCATTCGCTGTCACGCGATTTCATCAACTTCAAATCATCTAAACCCATGAACCTGACAGAACTCAAGTTAAAGTCCGTTGCGGAACTTATTGATATTGCTAATGAAATGGGGCTAAGCAATGTTGGGAGGTCGCGCAAACAAGCACTGATTTTCGCCATCCTCAAGGCACACGCACGCAGCGGTGAAGCCATTTATGGCGATGGCGTACTGGAAATTCTGCAGGACGGGTTCGGCTTTCTGCGCGCCGCCGACAGCTCCTATCTGGCCGGGCCGGACGACATCTACGTCTCCCCCAGCCAGATCCGCCGCTTTGATCTGCGCACCGGTGACATGATCTCCGGCAAAATCCGCCCACCCAAGGAGTCCGAGCGCTACTTCGCCCTGCTCAAGGTGCAGGAACTAAATTACGAGCCGCCGGAAGCCTCCAAGAACAAGATTCTGTTTGAAAACCTCACTGCCGAATTTCCCCGTGTACAGATTCCGCTGGAACGCGGCAATGGCAGCACCGAAGACATCACCACGCGCATCATTGATCTGATTGCGCCGATCGGCAAAGGCCAGCGCGGCCTGATCGTGTCGCCGCCCAAGGCCGGCAAGACCATGCTGCTGCAGAACATTGCCACCAGCATCCGACACAACTCCCCGGATGCAAAAATGATCATCCTGCTCATTGATGAGCGCCCCGAGGAAGTGACCGAAATGCAGCGCACGGTGGATGCGGAAGTCATTTCCAGTACATTTGACGAGCCCGCCACACGCCACGTGCAGGCGGCTGAAATGGTCATCGAACGCGCCAAGCGCCTGGTTGAACACAAGCATGACGTGGTCATTCTGCTGGATTCCATCACCCGCCTGGCGCGCGCCTACAACACCGTGGCACCGTCCTCGGGCAAGGTGCTGACCGGTGGTGTGGATGCCAACGCACTGCAGAAACCGAAGCGCTTCTTCGGTGCCGCGCGCAACGTGACCGAAGGCGGCAGCATGACCATCATCGCCACCGCCCTGGTGGACACCGGCAGCAAGATGGACGAAGTCATCTACGAGGAATTCAAAGGCACTGGCAACCTGGAAATCCACCTCAGCCGCAGAATCGCCGAAAAGCGCGTGTTCCCGGCACTGGACATCAACCGCTCCGGCACCCGTCGTGAAGAGCTCATGGTCGACGCCGACGACCTGCAGCGCATCTGGATTCTGCGCAAGATCCTGCATCCGATGGACGAGATCCAGGCCATCGAGTTCATGCTCGACAAGATGAAAGCCACCAAGACCAACGACGAATTCTTCAAGTCCATGAAGCGCTGAGTGACATCGCCATTGGTGTTACCACCATTGGAAAGGCCTGCGGTTGAGTTGCCACTTACTAATACCTGCACGAGTATTAGTAAGGCTTGATACGCTCCAGCAGGGCGGAGACGATGCCCTGCAGAATGCTCACTTCACGCTGCTCCAGCCGCGCCCGCACGATGAGTCGACGCAGCCTTTGCAGCAGCATCTGCGGCTGCGTGGGGTGCAGAAAGCGAATCTCTTCCAGCAACTGTTCACTGCGCTGGATCAGACTCTCCACGCTGCGCTGATCGGCCGGCAGCAGGCCCTCATCAGTGCCCGGCAGCGCGTCGCTGGCGACCGCAGTTGCCGTCAGCGCCATGCGCAACTCGTAGCACACCACCTGCACCGCCTGCGACAGGTTCAGCGAACTGTACTCAGCGCTGGTTGGAATCTCGATGCGATAATGACACTGCTGCAACTGTTCATTGCTGAGGCCGACGCTTTCGGTGCCAAACAGCATCGCCGTCTCCAGCTCTTCAGTGCCAGACTGCAGCTCGGCGGCGACGTGGTCAGCGGCCTCGCGCACCATCAGCGCCGGCCAGCGCAGGGTTCTGGGGCGCGCACTGGCTCCCATGATCAGTCTACAGTCGCCGATGGCGGCAGCCAGATCCTCGCACACCACCGCCTGTTCCAGCAGATCGGCCGCACCCGAGGCCATGGCGGTGGCCTTGGCGTCAGGAAAATGCCTGGGCCGCACCAGGTACAGCCGGGTCAGACCCATCACCTTCATCGCCCTGGCGGTGGCGCCGATGTTGCCGGGATGGGTGGTGTCAACGAGGACGATACGAATCTGTTGCAGCTTGGTGATCATGTCGCATGGAGCCGGAAAATGGACATAGTTTGGCACAGTGTGCGGTCGGATTCTTTGCTATTGCGCTGCACTGTGGTATGTTTTCGTCTGCCCTGATAAGCACGGAATATGATCTTGAACCCAACAACTGGCATTGATGCCCTGGCCTTTGCCGGCCCGGCTGGCTATGTGGACATGACCGAACTCGCCCAGGCGCGCGGCGTGGACCCGGCCAAGTACCTGCTCGGGCTGGGACAGAACAGCATGGCCATCGCCGCGCCCTGCGAAGACACCGTGACCATGGCGGTGGCTGCCGGGCAGCAGGCGCTGCAACAGTTTGACATTGATCCCGACGACATCGGCACACTCATCGTCGGTACCGAAACCGGCATCGACCACAGCAAACCGGTGGCGGTGTACGCGCACGAACTGCTGGGACTGAGCCAGAACTGTCGCACCTTCGAAACCAAACACGCCTGCTACGGCGCCATGGCCGGACTCACCGCTTCGATGGACTGGATTGCATCCGGTCGTGCCCGGGGCCGCAAGGCCATGGTGATCGCCTCCGACATCGCCCGCTACGGCCTCAACACTGCCGGCGAACCGACCCAGGGTGCCGGCGCCGTGGCCATGGTGGTGGCACCCGAGCCGCGCCTGCTCAGCATCGACCCTATGCACATCGGCGACTACACCCGGCAGGTGATGGACTTCTGGCGGCCGCTGTATTCCAAATATGCCTTTGCCGACGGACACTATTCCATCCAGTGCTATCTGGATGCACTCAGCGGTGCCCACAACGATGCCCTCAACGGTTCCAGCGATGCGCTGCTGGATCGCCTGGCGGCCAGTCTTTACCACGTGCCGTTCGTGAAGATGGCATTCAAGGCGCACCAGCGGCTGCTGGAAATCGAAACCGGCAACAGCTACAGCAAGGAGCAGGCGGACGGCTGGCAGCAGCTGCAGGAACACTTTGGCGAGAAAGTCGCGCCGTGGCTGAAACTGAATGCGGAAATCGGCAACATCTATACCGGCTCGCTGTTTTTGTCCCTGATTGATCTGTTGCGCCAGGCCGGCACCAGCCTGGCCGGAGAAACCATCAGCCTGTTCTCCTACGGCAGCGGCTGCGGGGCCACTTTCTGTCTGGGACAGATCGCGGCCCAGGCCGGCGACTGGTCCGCGCAGCTGGATCCTGCCACCCAGCTGCAGCAGCGGCGGCGCCTCAGCATTGACGAGTACGAGCAACTGATCAACGCCAGCGAAAACGCCGACACCGAGGCGCAGCTCAATCCTGCCGATTATGGACTGGACAGCGGCCTGTTTTACACCGGCACGCGCGATCACATCCGTCACTACGAGCATTTTTGATTGACCTGCAGTCGCCGGAAGCCGCTGCCCGGCACTGTCAAGCTGCTGCGCTGCAAACTTGCATCACAATCCGCATGGCCCACTAGCCAGCTTCAGCAACAAACCGGGATGACGCTGCGATCAGCCTGCAATGCGATAATGCAGCGAAAGGAGACCACATGAGCGCATCAGCACCCCTGCCAACCGCGACTGCAGACGACCAGGCCAAGGCCGACGGGCTGCTGCAACTGATCGCCATCATGCGTCAGCTGCGCAACCCCGATGGCGGCTGTCCGTGGGACCTGGCGCAGAACTTTGCCAGCATCGCCCCCTACACCATCGAGGAGGCCTATGAGGTGGCCGACGTCATCGAGCGGCAGGACTGGCCGGCCCTGCCCGGCGAGCTTGGCGATCTGCTGCTGCAGGTGGTGTTCCATGCCCAGTTGGCCGCGGAACAGCGCTGGTTCGATTTCACCGATGTCTGCAACGCCATCAACGACAAGCTGGTGCGCAGACATCCGCATGTGTTCCCGCCGGCAGGCGAGTCGGCACCGGACTTTGACGCCGCCGGGCAGACCGAGAACTGGGAGCAGTTGAAACAGCAGGAACGGGCGCAGCGCGGTCAAACCTCCATCCTCGACGATGTGCCCGGCAACCTGCCGGAGCTGAGCCGGGCGCTGAAACTGCAAAAACGCGCCGCGCGCACTGGCTTTGACTGGCCCGATGCCGATGCCGTCATGAGCAAGCTGGACGAGGAACTGGAAGAGCTGGCCGAGGCACGCCAGGGCGGCGATCCCGCGCGCATCGAGGACGAGTTGGGTGATGTGCTGTTTGTGCTGGTCAACCTGGCGCGCAAGCTGGACATTGATGCCGCCGCCGCCCTGCGCCATGCCAACGCCAAATTCGAACAGCGCTTTCGTGGCATGGAGCAGTTGGCGACACAGCAACAGACAGCGCTGCAGCAGCTGGACCTGGACGCCATGGAAGCTTTATGGCAGCAGTGCAAGCGACAGCAGTCGGCGGCAGCAAAGCCGCAAGAACATGACTGACATGACTGACATGACTGACATGACTGACATGACTGACATGACTGACATGACTGACATGGCGCAGCTGTGGCAACAGCTGAGCCAGCAGCCGCTGCTGCTGCTGGCACTGACATTGCTAGTGCTGCTGTTTCTGCTGCTGGGCTGGTGGCTGGGTTGGTGGCGCAGCCGGAGCAAACAGCATGTCCTGCAGCAGCAACTGCAACAGGCCGAACGGGCACAGCTGACCAGCAGCACCGAGTTGCAGCATGTGCGGGAATCGCAGCAGCAACTGCAGCAGCAGTACCAGCAGCAGCAGGAAAAGCTGGAGGCGTTGCAGGTGCAGCACAACAGCCTGCGGGAACAGTACGCCAGCCTGCAGGCCTCCAGCAGCAGCGATCAGCGCAATCTGCAACAGCAGATCGAAAAGCTGGAGGCCGCCGAGCAGCGTCTGGCCGACACCTTCAAGCGGCTCGCCGGCGAGGTGTTCGAGGAAAAGACCCGCGCCTTCAAACTCACCAGCAACGAGCAGATCAGCGGGCTGATTCATCCGCTGCAATCACAGCTCAAGGATTTCCGCGAGCAGGTGCAGGAAATGAGCCATCGCGGCATCAGCCAGCACAGCCAGTTGCTGCAGACCCTGTCCGACCTCAAGACCATGAACCAGAGCCTCGGTGAGGAGGCCTCGCAGCTTAGCCAGGCATTGCGCGGCAGCAACAAGCTGATGGGCAATCTTGGCGAAACCCGGCTGGAGCGTCTGTTGCAAAGCGCCGGCCTGCAGCGCGACAGCGAGTTCCGGCTGCAGGTAACGCTGCGCAACGACAAGGGTGAGATGCTGCGCCCGGATGCCGTCATCTACCTGCCCGACGACAAGGCCATCGTCATCGATGCCAAGATGTCGCTGGAACACTACGCCCGCGCATTCAACGCCGACACGCCAGAGCAGCGCGCCCAAAGCCTGCAGCAGCACTGCCAGTCGTTGCGCGCGCACATCGCCAGTCTGGCAAAGAAAGGCTACACCCGCACCGAAGAGCTGCAGACGCCGGATTTCGTGCTCATGTTTGTGCCCATCGAGGCCGCCCTGATCGAAGCGGTACAACTGCAACCGGAACTGATGGACTACGCCATGGAAAATGGCGTCGCCATGATCGGCCCGACCAACCTGCTGGCCACGGTGCGCACCATCGGCAGTCTGTGGCAGGCCTGGCGCCAGAACGTCAACGCGCAGAAAATCGCCAGTCGCGGCGGCAAGCTGTATGACAAATTTGCCAACTTTGTCGATGACCTCAACGAAATCGGCGAACGCATCGGTCAGACCGATCGCGCCTGGCATGCCGCCATGAACAAGCTCAAGGATGGCAACGGCAACCTGCTGCGGCAGGCAGAAATGCTCAAGGAACTCGGCGCCAAGACCAGCAAAAGCCTGAGCATCCGCAGCACGCAGGCGCTGGTGGATGACGACGATGACAGCAGTTCAGACACCGATGAGAAAACTCCGCCGGTTGAGGATTAACCTCCCTTAACTGTGACGTCTAGCTTTGGGTTCAGCACTGCAGCGCCGAGTCAATGCCAGCGGGGACGCTGGCGCTCCAGGCAAGGTTCAGACCACGATACTGCTTCGCAGCGCCTCGCTCCCGCATAGCTCGGTAACCACGTAAGACGGATAAGCGCAGCGCATCCGGCAGTATTTATGCACATTGAACATTGCCGGATGCGCCATGCTTATCCGGCCTAACCTGGGTGCTGATGCAGATTTCTGCCTGGCATCATCCATCACAGCAATCCATGTTCCAGTTCCCAGGCTCCGATGCCTGGATGCCTGTGCCTTGCCGCCCCTGAAATCTGCAACATATTCACAAGTACCCAACAAGGCGCTCATCCCGGGCGAGCGCAGCGAGCCGAGGGATCTCACCTCACAAAACTCAGAAACCACCAAACACTCCCGGCCAACACAAACGCCGATCGAAGCCAACCCCCTCCCCTGCAAAGCGGGGGAGGGTCGGGGTGGGGGCACATTTGCTAAGCCGTTAACCCGCAAAGACAGCAACAGCTAAAACTCCAACACCACCTCGAGCCCGCCCAGCGAACTGGTGCGGCTGTACAAGCGGGCCTGATAGGCCTCGGCAATTTCGGCCACGATCGCCAGTCCCAGACCATCGCCGTCAACGCGCTCATCACCGCGCCGACCGCGCTGCAGCAGCTTCTCGAATCGCTCCGCAGTCAACGGCTGGCCACTGTTGCCAACGCTGATCACCAGGCCCGGCTTGCGCTTGCCGTCACGACGCTGCTGCACGCGTAACAGCACCTTTCCGCTGCCATATTTGCAGGCATTTTCCAGCAGGTTGCCCAGCACTTCCAGCAGATCGCGCTGCTCACCGAAGAAGCGGCTCTCAGGTTCAATCTCGGCGCTGATCTCCACCTGCGGATAAATCTTGTGCAGGCTGCGCAACAGCCGCTCCGCCTGCTCTGCCACCGCCACCGGCTGTATCATGGTGCGCCGCGCAGCCGAGGCGGCACGTTCGATCTGAAAGCGGATCACGCTGTGCAGCTCACGCACGGCATTGCCGGCCTGCTCCCTATCCTCATCGCTGATGTGCTGCTGCTGCACAATGCTGCTGAGCACGGCCAGCGGTGTTTTCATGGCATGCCCCAGATTGCCCAGTGCCTTGCGGTATTGACGCTGGCCGATCTGTTCACTGGCCAGCAAGGCATTGAGGTTGTCGGTCAGTGCCGCCAGTTCTGCCGGATAGACTCCGTCCAGCGACTGCTTCTCGCCTTTTTCTATGGCCTGGATTTCGCGCTCGACCCGACGCATGGGTTTCATGCCCAGCCAGCCGGTGAGCAACTGCACCAGCACCAGCAAGGCACCAACCATGGCCAGCCAGCGCCAGGTGCCGCGTCTGAAGGTGGACAGTGGCTGGCGCAATTCGTCGATGTCGGCGGCGGCCCACAAATGCAATGGCAGCACGGCACCGTCCTCGGTCTCCCAGCCGAGTTCCCAGCTCATCACATACTGTGGATTGCTGTCGGCAAAGAAGTTGTCGATGCGGCGCAATACCTGCTCGCCCACCGGGCCATGCGGCCACTGTTCCGGCGGCACCTGCAGCGTCGATTCGGACAACCAGGTGCCATCGTCGGTGCGCATGCCGGCAGTCAGATTGCTGCCCGGTTGCTGCAGACGTGAGTCCGGTGGCTGACTGATGGCAAGCCGGCCATCGGTTTCCTCGATGCTGGATACCAGCAGGTTCAGCGTTGAGGTCAGGCGCTCGCTTATGCTGGCCTGAATGGACTGCGCATACATGCGATCAATCGACCAGCCAATGCCCCCCAGACCGATGATCAGCACCAGGCTGACCGTGACCAGCACCCGGAAGCGGATCGAGAAGGTCTTGTTGCCGGCATGGGTGGGTGCAGTCATGGCTGCTCAGTGCACAGGCATGACCGACTGGCGACGCAGTTGCTGCGTACTGCAGTCAGGCACTGTTTTCGGCGAGAAGGTTGAAGCGGTAGCCACGTCCGCGCAGCGTCTCAATGGGTTTGCGCGAGCCATCCGGATCGATCTTGCGGCGCAACCTGCCCAGCACCACCTCCAGCACATTGCTGTCGGGATCGGCGTCCTCGTTGTACAGGTGTTCATTCAACTGCGCCTTGGTGACCACGGTGCGGGGATGCAGCACGAAGTATTCCAGCATCTTGTATTCGAAGCTGGTCAGAGACAACGGCTGACCGGCCAACTCCACCAGCTGGCTGCTGAGATTGATCTGCAGGTCAGCAAACCGCAGCACCGGTGATGAGTGTCCGGCACTGCGCCGTAACAGGGCCTGCAAGCGAGCCAGCAGTTCCTGCATGTGAAAGGGTTTGGTCAGATAGTCGTCGGCACCGGCTTCAAGGCCTTCGACCTTTTCCTGCCACTCACTGCGGGCGGTCAGGATCAGTACCGGATAATCTTTCTGCGCGGCACGCAATGCGCGGATCACTTCCAGCCCGGACATCTCCGGCAGACCAAGGTCGACAATGGCCAGATCCACCGGATATTCACGCGCCATGTAGTCACCCTCGACACCGTCGGCGCAGACATCCACCGCGTAACCGGCTGCCTGCAACTGATCGGCAATCTGCTTTTGCAGCCGCAGGTCATCTTCTATCACCAGGATGCGCATGGCTGGCTTACTCCGGTATGCGCACAGTTTTCACCACGCCCTGTTTGGTCACCACGCGGATGACATGAATGCGACGGCCATTCTGCTCAATGGTGCGGGCAGCGACGACCTTGCCGTCGTATTGTCTGGCCACCTGCCGTGCCGCCTGTTTCAGGGTGATGGCCTCGGCGGTCAGTGCAAACAACAACAATGCGGTGCACAGCACGACGCTGAACAGACGTGCTGGACGCCGGCCTGATCGCTGGACAGGGATGCGCTGGTGCGGTTTCATGATGTGCGTATTCTAGCGCAGATGTCTAAACCGTGGCTGAATTGCGAAAGCCGATAGGAGCTCATACTTCGAGTAGTCCGCCGCGATCAGCACGGTGCCTGTAGTCCGGCTCATTGCCTGCCAACACTCCATCGTAGGCCGGAAAAGCGCAGCGCATCCGGCAATGTTCTGCGCCATGTTAGCTGCCGGATGCGCTGCGCTTATCCGGCCTACGTAAACACCATAGCCAGGCAGGAGACTGGCGCTCCTGAGCAGTGTCGTGTCCTGTTACGGCTGTGAGTTGATAAGCCGTATGGCCATCACCGCACGTTATGGTTGGCGGCAAAAATAGGATCGCCCACAAAAAAGCCGCCCCAGTGGGGCGGCCAGTATTCATTGGTCAGAAACCGTATCAGTTCTGACGCAGACGGAAGCCGATGAAGCCGACTGCCATCAGCGCCATGATCATGGCCAGCAGACCGAGGCGTGACAAGGTCGGTACTTCGACAGCCTGGCCTGAGCAGATCAGGTCATAGTTCAGCGGGATCAGCGTGCCCTGAACATCGCTTGCCTCACAGGCCAGCGTACCGGTGAAGGTACCCGGTGAACCTGGGGTGCAGTTCAGTACGATGTCGGTGCTGGCACCCGGAGCAATGGCAACCGGGAAGGCCACCGGGCTGACCAGGGTGATTTCCGGATCGGCCGTCAAGGTGCATGAATCCAGCGAGATGTCATCGGTGGTGCCGGTGTTGGTCAGCGTGATGGTGGTATCCGCTGAACCACCCGGGCCAATGATGCCAAGGCTTACCGTACCCGGAACCGGATCAGAAACCAGTGCTGCATCGCTGTCACCATCGCAGGTCAGCGGATAGGTGGCGTCACCATCCGGATCGTTGGATGAAATGGTCAGCGTGGCAGTGAAGGTGCTGAAGCCGTCGGTCGGGGTACAGGTTACTTCGGCGTTGTCGGTGCCATCCGGAGCCTGACCAGCAGGAATCACGTCACCGGTAGGGTCGGTCAGCAGAGTAAACACTGCGGCATCCGGGCCGGTGATGGTGGCAGCTGAGATGGTCAGATCAGCGTTCGGGGTGGCGTCGGTGTTGGAGTTACCGATGTCCACACCCAGCGGCGCAGAGGTGTCACCATTCAGTACGGCACCGAAGTCCAGAGTGGAGCCAGCGGGCGGTACGGATTCGTACTCGGCCACTTCGTCTATCACGGTACAGTTGACATCAATGGTGTCATTGAGCGTGCCACCGGATACCGGATCGTCCCAGGTGATGGTGATGGTAGAGGTAAAGTTGCCTGCCGCAGTGTTGTCACAGGAAGCGGTAAAGGTCTGTGAGCCAGCGGTGGCGATGGTCAGCGGACCAGCCGGTGCTACGGTGATTTCCGCATCACCCACGGCCGCAGCGGTTACGTTCAGAGCGTCAGAGGTAAAATCATCGTCTGGATTGGTAACATCGAATGTACCTGTCAGCGGGTTCGGGTCAATGGTCAGACCATTGATGGCAACCGGGCCGGCTGGCACAACAACATTGGGGGAGAGACCGGCACAGGTCAGGTCATACACCGGAGCCGGTGCATTCACTGAGTTGTTGGTCAGTTCTACTGTTGCAGTCAGAAAGCCGCGCGAACTCGGTGTACAACTGACGTCAACGATAGCGTCTGCACCACCATCTGCAATCGAGAAAGGTGCCACGGTGGTAGAGAAATCAGCAGCGTCTGGACCCGCAAAAGTGATCGCCGTTATATCCAGTTGCTGGTCACCGATTTCGCTGACGGTGATGTTCTGTGGCGAAAGGCCACTGACAGTGCCAACTTCCGATTCACCGAGGGCAATGGTTGCGCCCGGAGCGGGTGATGAGGCGAAGCCTGCATTGCCTACGATGGCTCCAGTGATGGAAGCATCGTTACCGGTGATAGGCACATTGGCACCAGTAATGTCACCACCAACGCCGTTGGTGAAGGTCAATGTATGCGTGCCCGGCTGGTTGATCGTAAAGGTCAACTCACCAAAGTTTGCGATGTTGAAAGGAGTGATTTCATCGGTAGGCGGAGTGAAATCGGCGATCAGCGTGCGCACAGTACCATTGCCTGCGCCACCCGGTTCCGTACAACTGGCGTTGTGTGAAGCCGGACGATTCAAGCCACAATCAGCGATGTTGCTGGGTGTGAGAGCAGCAGGGTCGTAGGTCAGATCAAACTGGAAACCACCGACATCGTCTGCATCCAGGGCAGCATAGTCGAAATCAATGGTAACGGTTCCGCCTACGTTGCCTGAACCACCATTCACAGTGATGGCAATGTCAGCAAAAGCTTGGCCTGTGGCCAACATACCCACTCCCGCCAGCAGGGCGATCAGCGGTTTTTTCGACAAAATCATAATAGACTCCTTTTCGATACGGTTGATTACGTTATTCGTTTATTTGCCAAGATGGCTGGAGGTGATGTTCCTTCCCTGGTTGTCGGAAAAAATCACGCCTTTGAGCGACGGCGCTGCGGCGCGGGCGCTGTATTTGCTGCCGCCACCGTTGCTGTTGATGGCAACCACGGTGGAATCCGGCACCATGGCATTGTCCATGGAGAACACGATCACGCGCAGGAAACCTTTTTCAGCGTGCAGGGTGCAGGCCACCTGGAAGTGTGCGTCCATGCCGGCACCACAGCTGTAGTTGTCGGCATTGATGCTTTTGTCGTGCAGATCGAACTGGAAGCCGGCAATTTCGCCACCGTTGACAAACTCAACCGCATAGCCGCCTTTGCCATTCTGCACCCAAAGGTCACCAGCTGAAGGCGCTGCTTCAACGGCTTCTTTGCTGAACTGCTGGGCAGAGACCGTTCCGCTAACAATCGCCAATAACATAAAAATGCTGATTATTTTGTTCATTGTCTAGTCCTCGAGATGATTGTGAATATTGATTGGTGTTAATGCATTAAAGCAGGCAAGAACCAGCACCACCAGCGATATTGCTTGTAGTAATGATATCCTGAACGTTAATGCTTCCATCTTCGTTACAATCAGGTGTTCCTGAAGCCAAGGCTCCACCACCTGCTTCACCAACCAGTACAATAATATCCTGAACATTTACTGCATCATCAGCACTGCCATTGGCATTGCAGTTACAAATGCGACCCACTGGAGTGCTCAGATGAGCTTCATAGCCATCGAATGACAAGCTGCCACCGGACGCACCGTTGACGTTGCCAAGCTGAACGTTGGCCAGCGCGCCGGCTGCCACAGCACCGCTCAGCGCTACCGGCGCACCGCCGTTAACGATCAGGTTGCCGGTTCCGCCAGCACTGTCCCAATCGATTTCGATGGAGTTCCAGCCCGTCTGGGTGGCTGCTGAAGCAGACGCTGCACCCGCATTGAATGTCGCGTTGCCGCCGTTGAGGGTCACGTTGAACAGTTCGCCACCGCCAGAGTTGTTGCCACGGTAAACCACGGCATTGGTGGCACCGCCGTTGAGCACGTAGAAACGAGCGATGATGCGATCAATGCCACCCGGGCGATTGTCCTGCACAAAGCTTACCGCGCCTGCTGGTGCAGTGCTGCCGCACAGACCGGCATAGCGTGTAGATGCGGGTGAACCGCCTGGATCGCCACCGGTGCCGTCCGGCTGGCTGGCGAAAATGCCGCCGCTGGTGGCGGACCAGTTTTGCAGCGAACAGGCCACGGCTGAACCGGTGCCCAGCGCGATGGCCAGGCCACCAATCAGGGCCGCACGACCGGTGATCTTCATCAGTGAATTCATTGCTAAGGTGCTCATTGTTCTGTTACCTCTCATAATACAAGATGTTACGCCCGAAATGCAAAATGTTTCTTAAGCCCTGACCCAAAGCCGGAACTCAATCTCTGGACGTGATGTCCGATCGTTAACGCCAGACTCGTGCCATTCAACTTACGAATCATACGTCAAGTTGTGCCCCATTGTCCAACGATTGCCGCAAATGTCATGCAACTGTCATGCTGCGATGCACCGCGACCGGCGTTGTCAATAGATCTCACCGATGCTGCACCTGACACTGCCGCCGGCCTTTTCCACTTCGTCGTAGGCGACGGCATGCAGTTGCAGACCCCGATCTTCCAGCTTGCGCCGGGTGCCTGCTGTAAGTGCCTGCAGCCCGGTGGCGCTGATGATCACGTCTTTTGATGTTACCGCCAGACAATTGCCGGTGAAGCTTGCCTTCTCTTCCGGGCTGATTTGCAGAACCCGGTCGGGATAGGCGATGGCAATGGCTTTTGGAACCTCGTTATCTATAAACGCAGACGGGCACAGAATGATGTCACGATCGGCCAAAATCGTCATCACCACGTTCAGATGGTACTCGTCGGGTTGCAGCTCGAACTGCCAGCTCAGGGCGAAGCCGAAGGCCTCGTGCATGGCCTCCACGCCGGCTGCATTGAGCCGCTGTGACAGACCGCAGTAGTTGACCTGGCGGCGACGGTCGATCACCGAGGACCCGGTCAGCTCGCACACGGCGCCGGGAATGACGCTGAGATCGTGCTGGGCATAGCCGAGCAGATCGGTAAAGAACTGCCTGATGTCACGGCGCTGGCTTTCCTGCTGTCGCAGCGGATGGCGCATGGCACCCAGCACCAGCCGTCCGGGCGTGGTGGCAAACACATTGTTGGGAAACACGTCATCGGGCGTGTCGGCATTGCCGGGAAAGCGGATCACCGGCACGCCACAGGCATTGATCACCCGCGCCAGTTCGCGGTGCTGGGCCAGGGCGCGCTCGGGATCGGCCTTGCTGGCCACATCCATGTAGACGTTGTCGGCGGTGGTTTCGGTGCTGACGCTGAAATGGTCCGGTTCGATCATGAACACAGCACGCAACGGGCGCGGCGGCGGGTCGGGCGGCAACTGTTGGAATGCTTGCAGAAACTGTGCTGGCGTGGTGGCGATCAAGGTTGTGATCCGGTGGTGATGGACGGGCTGATCAGTATAACAATGTGCATGCACTCGCGGGAACGCGGCAATGGCAACTGATCTGGCTCGGCGCTTTTGTAGGCCGGACAAGCATGGCGCATCTGGCGATGATCGTGAACGTTGAGGCTTGCCGGATGCGCTGCGCTTATCGTGCCTCCATGGTCACCAGAGCTATGTGTGTGCGTGGCGCTCCGAAGCAGCATCGTGGTCTGAACCTTGCCTGGAGCGCCAGCGTCCCCGCTGGCATTGTTCCAGCAGTGGCTGATTATCATGATCATTGCCGGATGCGCTGCGCTTATCCGGCCTACATCTGGGCTTGAGCTTGCTGGTAGGCATGACATCATCGTCTGTTCGGTGCGCTAAACAAAGCCGTCATTCCGGCCGCAGCGCAGCGGAGAGCCGGAATCCATCGTTCCTGTGGCTTTACCGGCTTTGCAGCACCAGCGTCCCAGCGGGCAATTTTAGGCATGGATTCCGGATATCGCTGCCGCGATTC
>JAHJQV010000053.1 GCA_018819105.1 Gammaproteobacteria bacterium | reverse complement strand
TACAAGGTATTGCTGTCATGACGGATTATCCAAAAACATTCGATGTGATCGTCATTGGCGGTGGCCATGCCGGCACCGAAGCGGCGCTGGCGTCGGCACGCACCGGTGCCAGCACCTTGTTGCTGACGCACAACATCGAGACCATCGGCCAGATGAGCTGCAATCCCGCCATCGGCGGCATCGGCAAAAGTCATCTGGTGCGTGAGATTGATGCACTTGGCGGTGTCATGGCGCGCGCGGCGGATCGCGCCGGGATTCATCTGCGCCGGCTCAATGCCAGCAAGGGACCGGCAGTGCGGGCTACCCGCGCGCAGTGTGATCGTGCGCTGTACAAGGCTGCGATTCGTGCAGTGGTGGAAGCCCAGGACAATCTGTACATGTTCCAGCAGGCGGTGGATGATCTGATCATCGTGGGGGATCGCGTCGCCGGCTGCGTGACGCAGATGGGGATGCGCTTTCATGCTGCCTGCGTGGTGCTGACCACCGGAACATTTCTCGGCGGCAGGCTGTTCATGGGTGAGGTCAATTATCAGGGGGGGCGTGCCGGCGATCCGCCGGCCAACCGGCTGGCCGCCAGACTGCGCGAGCTGCCCTTCAACATTGGCCGGCTGAAGACCGGTACGCCGCCGCGCATCGATGGCAAAACCATAGACTACGCCGGACTGGAGCCGCAACCGGGTGATGTGCCGGTGCCGGTGTTCTCTTTTCTGGGCAGTGCCGATGAGCATCCCCGGCAGGTTGCCTGCCACATCACCCATACCAACGGCCGCACGCATGACATCATTCGCGCTGCGCTGCATCAGTCCCCCATGTACCAGGGGCTGATCGAAGGTGTCGGGCCACGCTATTGTCCCTCCATCGAGGACAAGGTGGTGCGATTTGCCGAACGTGACCGGCACCAGATCTTCATCGAGCCGGAAGGGCTGGACACCCATGAAGTGTATCCGAATGGCATTTCCACCAGCCTGCCGTTTTCCGCGCAGCTGGCGCTGGTGCGCAGCATTCGCGGTTTCGAGCAGGCGCACATCACGCGGCCGGGTTATGCCATTGAGTACGATTATCTGGATCCGCGCGGTCTGCACAGCAGTCTGGAAACCAAGGCCCTGCCGGGGCTGTTCCTGGCGGGCCAGATCAATGGCACCACCGGATATGAAGAGGCGGCAGCACAGGGATTGATTGCCGGCCTCAACGCCGCCCGTCAGGCGCGCGGGGAGGCTGCGTGGACACCACTGCGGGATCAGGCCTACATCGGCGTGCTGATTGATGATCTGATCACGCGCGGCACCACCGAGCCATACCGGATGTTTACCAGTCGAGCCGAATACCGCCTGTCACTGCGCGAGGACAATGCCGATCTGCGGCTGACCGAATGCGGACGCCAGCTGGGGCTGGTGGATGACCTGCGCTGGGCCCGTTTCAGCGCCAAGCGGGCGCAGCTGGATGCAGAAATCGAGCGCCTGCAGGGGTTGCGCCTGCATCCTGGCAACGCCGCCGCTGACCTGCTGGCCCAGCGCATGCAGCTGTGCATCAGCAAGGATTCGACCCTGCTCGATCTGTTGCGGCGGCCGGAACTGGATTACCAGAGCCTGCTGCAGCACTGCCCCGAGTTTGGCCCGGCGGTGACTGATGCCGAGGTGATTGAGCAGATCGATATTCAGGCACGCTACCATGGCTATCTACAGCGGCAGCAGCATGCTGCCGCAATACTGCGCAGCGATGAGACCCGGTTGCTGCCAGCAGACATCGATTATCAGGCAGTCAGCGGACTGTCGGCAGAGGCACGGGAAAAGCTGAGCGCGGTACGCCCGGAAACCATCGCTCAGGCAGCGCGCATCCCCGGCATGACACCGGCGGCGATTTCATTGTTGCTGGTGCACATAAAAAAACTCAGGCGCGTGGCCTGAGTTTTGCTGGTCTTCATTGTGGCAATGCTTGTACCGATAGAACCATCCAATGGGTTCAGGCCTGCCTGGGCGCGTAGCCACTGCACCAGCCGTTGGCATTGACCAGTTTGCCGGGAAACAGCGCGCACGGCCCCCATTCCTCACCGTCGCCACCCTGAAACAGGGCACAGTTGCGGCAATAATGGTTGGCGGCTTCATCCTTGGCGCGCTGCGGATATTTCTGCAGATCGACATTCGCGGCATCATGCCGGTATCCCAGCGCCTGGGCGGAGGGGTCGTCCAGACTCAGCTGTTGCAGCTCCCCGCTGGCTTGCTGGGCAGTGCTGGCGACTTGCTCTGCGGCCTGCTCGGTTTCGGCAGCAGCCGACTCGACAGTTTCTGCCGGAGCGTCGTCTGCAGCGGTTGCAGCCTGCTCGGTTTGCTGCGGCGGCGGCGGTGGGCTGGACGCACCAGGCTGATCGGCAGGGGCAGAGGCTTGCTCGTCCGAGCAGCCGCTGAGTACCGTGATCGGCAGCACTGCTGCGGCGGTCCCGAACAGCCGCAGAAAGCGGCGACGATCATCGCGACGGGTCTGACTGGACGGGGTAGACTGGGTTGCATCACTAGACATACTGACTCCTGTGGCTGTGCCGGCAGGCTAACCGGCTTGGCTTCATGGACAAAACGCGAACGACCTGATGACCAGCCCGGCCTGAAGCAGGCCGTGGCAGTGTCTGTCTGACATCAGTTTGATGCACAGTACTATTTGTTCTGCTGGCTACAAATCTGCAGACCATCACTGCCGCAAAGCGGACTGGCACGTATGGGCTAGAATAATGTTTCGGCCGCAGTGTGGCAAGTCACAGGTCAACAGTCACAGGCCAACTGTCACAGGCAAGCAGATGAGGAATCACCGCCGATGAGGCAAAGCTTTTATCAACAGCCGCCAGTGCTGGGCAATCAGTATCTGTCCGATGCTGCACTACAGGCCGCCTTGCAGGCCATGCTGCCGGCTGCCGTGCTGACGGCGGTGCAGCCGGAGCTGCAGCAGCTGGGACAGCTGGCCTGTGGCGACATGCTGGCGATGGCGGCCGATGCCGAAGCCAATCCGCCACGACTGCAGCAGTTTGATGCCTGGGGCAGGCGCATTGATCGCATCGCCACGGCAGCCGGCTGGCAGCAGTTGCACGACATTGCTGCGCGGGAGGGTCTGGTCGCCACCGCCTATCAGCGTCAGCATGGGCAGTGGTCGAGATTGCATCAGTTCGCCAAGCTGTTCCTCTATCATCCTTCCTCGGCCGTGGCCTCCTGCCCGCTGGCAATGACCGACGGCGCGGCACGGGTGCTGGAGCTGCACGCGGCAACCGAGCCGGCACTGCAGCCGGTGCTGGGGCATCTGCTCAGTACCGATCCCGAATCGTTCTGGACCGCTGGTCAGTGGATGACCGAGCGCACCGGTGGCTCCGATGTCAGCGCCACCGCCACCATCGCTGAAGCCAGCGCAGAAGACGACAGCTACCGGCTCAGTGGCGACAAATGGTTCACCTCGGCAACCACCGCACAGATCGCCCTGACGCTGGCGAGGATCAGCTCAGCGGGGCAGGTGGACGAGCGGCTGAGCCTGTTTCTGTTGCCCATCCGCGACGCCGACGACAGGCTCAACCGCATCACCATCCACCGGCTCAAGGACAAGCTCGGGACACGCGCCCTGCCCACTGCCGAGCTCACCATGCATGGCAGCAGTGCCAGATTGATCGGCCAGCGCGGCGAGGGGATCAAGACCATCGCCACCATGCTCAACATCACCCGCCTGTACAACGCCTGTTGCGCGGCCGCGATCATGCGCCGGGCGCTGGTGCTGGCGGAGGATTACGCCGGCAGGCGCGAAGCCTTTGGACAGCGGCTGGCGGATCTGCCCCTGCATGCCGAGACGCTGGCCGAGATGCGCGCTGAGCAGCGTGCGGCCATGTTGCTGGTCATGCACCTGGCGCAGCTGCTGGGGCGGCAGGAATGTGCCGTGAGCAGCGCAGCCGAGGATCATATGCTGCGCCTGCTGGTGCCGGTGGCCAAACTGTATACCGGCAAGCAGGGCATCGCGGTCACTTCCGAGGCGCTGGAATGCTTTGGTGGTGCCGGCTATGTCGAGGACACCGGGCTGCCGGTGATGTTGCGCGATGCGCAGGTACTGAGCATCTGGGAGGGTACCACCAATGTGCTCAGCCTGGACGTGTTGCGCGCCCTGCGCGATGCCGCCGTCTGGCCATCACTGCGTGACTGGCTGGTGACGTCGCTGCAGGCGCTGCCGGAGCAGTTTGCAGCACAGCGCAGCAAGTGTGCACAGGCCATCGATCAGCTCAATGACTGGCTGTGCGAGCACCACGATTCGGCAGACCGGCAGCGGCAGGCACGCCGGCTGGCATTTGCTTTTGCACGCATCGGCTGTGCCGTGCTGCTGCTGCGACAGGCGGCCTGGTGCACCGAGCACGGACATGATGACGCTGTGTTGGCCTGCGCTGCAGCGCAGCGCTGGTGTCGGCGGGATTTGCTTGCTGGCCTGTCAAGCCAGCAGCAACAGCAAGCCTGAGCCGCCATGCGAGCGCTTGACCTGTACCGTGTGAATGCCTTCTCGGACAGCCTGACCGGAGGCAATCCGGCCGGTGTCTGTGTGCTGGATGCATGGCTGCAGGATGCCGTGATGCAGACCATCGCCACAGAAAACGGCTGGTCGGAAACCGCTTTCGTGCTGCAGCGGCCGGCTGCCGATGGCGGCTTGCCGCTGCGCTGGTTCACCCCCGGCTGTGAGGTGGATCTGTGTGGTCACGCCACGCTGGCCACGGCGGCGGTGTTGCAGCGGCGGGCGGCACCGAAGCGGGCGGAATACCTGTTCAACACCCGCAGTGGCCGTCTGTCAGTGCTGTGCAGTGGCGACAGCTATCGCCTGGATCTGCCCTTGCAGCCGATCACTGCCAAGCCTTGCCCGGCGGCATTGGCTGCGGCATTGGGCGCAGCGCCAAAAGCCTGTTATGCCGGCACCGATTACCTGCTGCATTACGCCAGTGCCGCAGAGATCAGGCAGTTGCAACCCGATTTTGCCGCACTGCAGCAGATTCCCGCCCGCGGCTTCGCGGTCACCGCCGAGGCTGACGCCGACGATGAGGCCGATTTCGTCTCGCGCTGGTTTGGTGGGCCGGATGTCGCCGTGGCGGAAGACCCGGTGACCGGCTCGGCACATGCCATGCTGGCACCTTACTGGCAACAGCGCCTGGGGCGTAACGGGCTGTTGGCGAGGCAGTTGTCGTCGCGAGGTGGCAGCATGCATTGTGAAGTCCACGGCGACCGTGTGTGGCTGACCGGCTGCGCCCGACTGGTGTTTGCCGGCAGCTTGTGGCTGGATCAAGATCAGCTGCCCTGACGCTGTCCACAGGCATGCGCGACGCATAGTATAATCGGCGGTCATTACAATCAGACACCGCCATTGCCGGGGGACAGCTGCGATGCATGATCGCAGCTGCGGCACAGCAATTGCGACAACAGGGATTGAGAACGATTGACATTGTCGCGCCACACCTGGCACGCCGGTACCTGTACGGCCGGTGATTCAGACTGGATCGGTGCCTGCTGCTGGCGCTGATCGCAACAAGGACGGTCAAACTATGGGTATTGATGGCACAGCTGAGCTTAGCATTCTCATTCCGGTACTGAATGAGGTGGACTCGCTGCAGGAACTGGCACAGCGCATCATGCAGGCCACCAGCGACCTGCGCATAGAGATCATTTTTGTCGATGACGGCAGTAGCGATGGCTCATGGCAGCTTATCGAACGGCTGTCGGCGCAGCACGATGTGATCAAGGGCATCCGCTTGCGGCGCAATTTCGGCAAGGCACAGGCCCTCGCCGCTGCGGTGGAGGCGGCATCGGCTGCTGTAATCGTGACCATGGATGCCGACCTGCAGGATGATCCTGCCGAGATTCCGGCGTTTCTGGAAAAAATCGATGCCGGCTACGACATTGTTTCAGGCTGGAAAGCCAATCGCCGCGACCCTCTGGGCAAGACGCTGCCTTCACGGGTGTTCAATTTTTTCACCCGAGTGATCAGCGGGGTACGCTTGCGCGATTTCAACTGCGGCTTCAAGGCGGCACGTCTGGAGGTTTATCGCAACATTCCGCTGTATGGCGAGCTGCACCGGTATGTGCCGGTGCTGGCGCACGCCCTGGGCTACAGTTACTGCGAAATCCCGGTGCTGCACCATCCGCGTCTGAGCGGCAAGTCGAAATATGGGCTGGAGCGTTTCGCGCGCGGTTTCATTGACTTGCTCACGGTGACGTTCATCACCCGATACGGTCAGCGCCCGGCGCATCTACTGGGTGGCTTCGGACTGCTGAGCGGGCTGCTGGCAACAGTGATTCTGGGTTATCTGCTGGTGGACAAATTGCTGTTGGGTGCTGCCATCGGTGACCGGCCGCTGTTGATGCTGGGGGTTTTGCTGGCGATATTGTCGGCCCAGTTGATCACCCTGGGCGTGCTCGCCGAGCTGATCATTCATCGTACCAGTGGCTCACAGACCAGCACCCTGATCGCCGCAACCGCCGGTCTGGATTGAGCACAGTGTCACAGGCAGACACTGCGGTGCGTCCAGGTCAGGGCAGCAGGCCGCTGGCGGTGCTGATCATTGCCGGCATCACCCTGATCAGCTTCGCAGCCGCGTTATGGCTTGGTGACTGGCAGAGCTATGCCCGCAGCATGCGTCAGCTTGCCCCGGCTCTGGTGCTGGAACTGCTGGCGCTGGTGTTTCTGTCCGGTCTGTGCCGGGTATTGCGCTTGCGCCTGCTGGTACCGGGTCTGCAAGGCAAAGCCTTGCTGCACACGGTGTTTCTGCACCAGTTGGCGGCGCAGTCGCTGCCGGTGAAATCGGGCGAGGCGGTGCTGCCGCTGTTGTTGACGCAGCGCAGTGAACTCAGCCTGATGCAGGCGCTGGGGCTGCTGCTCAGCCTGCGTCTGCTTGATCTGCTGATCCTGCTGATGCTGTGCGCACTCAGTGTGCTGTTGCTGCCGGCCAGTGCTCAGGTCTGGTTCATGGCGTTGGCAGCGTTGGTCGTGCTGGCCTTGCTGTGTATGCTGGCTTTGCTTGTGGCCCGCCATTGGCATGCCTGGTCGATGACCAGGCGCGTGCGGCTGCTGCCGAGTATGTCCGGACTGGTGTACGTGCTGGGGCAAATGCCGACATCGCGTTACCTGGCGGTAAGCGGGCTGACTGCGGTTTTGTGGGTGTTCAATCTGGCGGCTTTTTATCATGCTTTGGTGGAGCTCGAAAGCGGCATGTCGCTGGCGCAAAGTGTGCAGGCGGCGACCGCCGGCAACATCGTGTCGGCGTTGCCGATTCATGGCCTCGGTGGCTTTGGACCAGCGCAGTTGACCCTGGCGGGCATCGCAGAATGGTATGGGCAGGCGTTTGAGCCGGCTCTGCTTGCCGGCGTGATCATGCAGGCTTGTGCGCTGCTTGCAGCGCTGGCTGGTCTGGCGCTGGTTGCGCTGCTCAGCGCGGTGCAGTTTATCCGCCGGCAGACCGGCCCGGAAAACCGGCCTTAAGCGGTCATGCAGCAGCGCCATTTCAGTACATTCGGAGAGATGCGCATGACTGGCGGTGGCCGCTGCAGACGCTCAGGGTTCCGGCGCACAATGGTGGACTCGGCATGCTGAAACGCATCTATGTCAGCGCATTGCGTCGGCTGCGGTCGCCGGCGCAGCGGCTTGGCCTGCTGGCCTGGCTGGAACGCCATCGCCACCGGCGTCTGGCGCTGTGGCTGCGTTCGCTGTTTGCCATCTATGACAGTGATGATCTCATCCGCCTGGATCTGGCCTGGTGGACGTTCGCCGCCATGCAGCAGGTGGAACAGTTTCTGCGGCAGCGTCCTGCGGCCAGGGTGTTTGAATATGGCGCCGGTTCCAGCACCGTGTGGCTGGCCAGACGCGGCGCGCGGGTCACCAGCGTGGATCATGATGGCCAGTGGGTGGGCAGGCTGGGCAGACACTGTTCCGGGTACGCCAACATCGACCTGCAGCATGTTGCCCCGGTGCCCAGTGAACGGCCGCGGATTGGCTCACAGCATGCGGCCTGGCAGCAGCAGGATTTTCATGACTATGTGCATGCCATCGATCAGCTGCCGGGTGACTTTGATCTCATCATCATCGATGGCCGTTGTCGGGTGGCCTGCCTGCAACAGGCCTGCGGCAGGCTGCGGCCGGGCGGAATGATCCTGTTTGACAACGCCGGCAGAAAGCGTTACCGGACGGCGTTGCAGGCAGTGCCGCTGCAGCGGCAGCGCACATGGGGATTGACGGCGTGCCTGCCGTATCCGGATACGACCATCCTGCTGTTTGACCATCAGGATGCGAAGCTGCACGCTGTTGCACAACCCGGACGTGAGACCGCTGTTGCGTCCGCGCCGCAAAGTCAGCTGCGCATCGGTAAAACATGCTGAAGGCCAGCGACATGCCTGCTGCTGAGTGGTCGCAGAAACTACTGCAGGCTGCCCTGTGGCTGCCGCTGCTGTTGATCGTCTATGCTGCGCACGAGGACATCGTGCTGTTTCTCGACGCGACCTACTATCTCTATCTCAACCTGCTGCGTCAGGATTTTGCCCTGCTTGAGCCATCCAGTCGCAGCGTGCAGTTCTTGCAGCAGTTGCCTGTGCTTGGTCTGATCTGGCTGCAGGTGGAAAACCTGGGTGTGCTGAAGTTCGTCGCCGGTGGCTGGAATCTCTTCCTGCCACTGGGTCTGACCGCGCTGAGTTATGCCGTGCTGCCAGCGCAGGCAAAACACATGTACATGTTTCCGCTGGCTGCCTATGTGGCGGGAGCGCTGGTTTCCTTTTTTCCCACCGTTACCGATGCCCCTGCAGCCACCGCGTATTTCTGGCTGCTGCTGCTGATGCTGTTGTATGCCCAACACTGGCGGCGGGGTTACTGGTTGTTGCCGCTGGTTGCATTGCCGGCGCTGTTTCTGCACGAGGCCATGGTGTTTCTGGGGCCACTGCTGATGGCCGCTGCCGCCCTGCGCTGGCGTCGCACGCAGCTGCCTGGGTGGCGTTTGTTGTATGCCCTGTTGCTGGTGTATTTTTTGTGCGCCACGCTGCTGGCTCTGCAGCACATCATCGAGCCACGCTCGGTGGCCAACCGCAGCGGCTTTCTGTCCATGCTGCTGAGTTTCAAATGGTACGTCTGGCTAGATGGCGGCTACAACATTCCGGCCATGCTTTCGGTGTTCGGGCTGCCGCTGATGTTTTTGCTGTGGCTGCCATGGCGCTATCCGGCATGCTCATTGCCGCGGCGCCAGGCCATGCTGCTGGTGGTGGTGCTGACGGTGCTGTACAGCTTGTTAGCCGCCACGTTGCTGCTGCTGCAGGCTCAGCAGGTGATCCAGTACAGCGTGTTTGCGCAGTTCGCCGCCCGCGCGCATGCTGCCCTGGTGTCGTTTCCGCTTGGCATCATGCTGCTGTTGAGCTGCGACCGTGAACACAGCGGACAGCAGCTGTACCTGCGTGCCATCGCAGTGTTGTTGCTGGTGATCTGTGTGGTCAGCTGTCTGTCGCATGTGCATGGTCTGCAGCGCTGGCAGGCTTTTGTGCAGGCCTACCGCGAAGCGCTGCAACAGGGTCAGGGTTATATCAGCTGGCAGCAGGCGTTCAGCACGGTACCGCACATGTATGAGCTGGGCTCTGCCTGGACCAACCCGCTGGTGAGTCTGTTTCTGTCCCCACAGGGCAAAGTGACTGCGATCATCGACAATCGCAAGCCACAGCAAAAGCTGCAGATTTTTGATCCCTGCTCAGGCCAGGATTTGCCGCAATCGGTTTATTTTGATTTCAGCACATATCGGCAGCAGCTTCAGAGTGGCGTGTGCCGTGGTCAGGCACAGCGCTATGCGACCGCTGCAGAATTCCCGGCACTGAGCTTTACCGCTACAGGCCGATTGCCCGGTGTGGCGGCAAGCTCGGGCTGGCAGCCATCGCCACAGGCAGTGCCCGACCGTGCCGGCTGGCGCATGCAGGGTAGGCAAGCCAGGCTGGAGCTGGATCGGCCGTTGCCGCAGCAGTTTACTCTGACGCTGCAGCTGGCGGCCTGGGGTCGCAGCGCCGGCGACACGCTGATGGTACGCTCTGGCGGCAGTGAAGCCAGCCTGCAGCTGGCAGCGGGCATCAGCCAGTATCGGCTGTCGCTGCGTTTGTTGCAGCCGACGGCGGCCATCGAATTTGCATTGCCCGCATGGTCGCCGGATGCCGCGTCGGCCTCATCAGGCGCGCAGTCTGAGGAGACTGTGGCGGTGGCTCTGTTTGGATTGGACATTGATCGGCTAGCGGATGGCAGCGCTGGCAGCGATGACAGCTGAAGCGCGTTCACAATGGTTAAAAGGAGATCGTGAAGCATGAAAATCAGCATGTTCGGCAGTGGCTATGTGGGACTGGTTTCGGCGGCCTGTTTTGCCGACGCGGGTCACTCCGTGCTGTGTGTGGATGTCGATGCAGACCGGGTTGCGCAGCTCAAGCGTGGTGAGGTGCCGATTTATGAGCCCGGCCTGGCAGCCATGCTGAAGCGCAATGCCAAACAGGGTCGGCTGTCATTCACCACCGACGGCTCCGCAGCAGTGTGTTTCGGGCAACTGCTGTTTGTGGCGGTCGGCACGCCGGCGGCCAGTGACGGTTCGGCTTATCTGGGGCAGGTGATGGAGGTCGCCAGACTGATCGGTGAACACATCGACGGCAGCAAGCTGATCATCAACAAGTCAACCGTGCCGGTGGGGACTGCCGAACAGGTGGCGGCCATCGTTGCCGCCGGCATTTCGGCGCGCGGTGTGCAGCATGAGTTCGAGGTCTGTTCCAATCCTGAATTTCTCAAGGAGGGCGCGGCCATCGAGGACTTTACCAAAGCCGCCCGCATCGTCATCGGGGCAGACTCATCGCGCGCCTCTGCATTGCTGCGCGAATGCTATGCGCCCTATAACCGCAATCATGACAAGATCATCTGCATGGATGTGCGGGCTGCCGAGCTGACCAAATATGCGGCCAATGCCATGCTGGCAACAAAAATCAGCTTCATGAACGAGATTGCCGCCGTGGCCCAGCGACTGGGTGTTGATGTCGAACAAGTGCGCCAGGGCATTGGCTCGGATCCGCGCATTGGCTATGACTTTATTTATCCTGGTTGTGGCTATGGCGGCACTTGTCTGCCCAAGGACGTGGCGGCACTGACACGCAGCGCTGCCGCAGCCGGTTACCAGATGAGGCTGCTGAGCGCGGTCACCGAAGTCAATCGGCAGCAGAAAGCCTGGCTGTTCGACACCTTGCAGCAGGCCATGGGCGGTCAGCTTGCCGGCAAGCAGATCGCCATATGGGGCCTGGCGTTCAAACCCAATACCGACGACATGCGTGAAGCGCCCAGCAGGGTGCTGATGGAGTCATTGTGGTCTGCCGGTGCCAGTGTGCGCGCCTACGATCCCAAGGCCGGTGCGCAGGCGGCCAGGCTGTATGGTAAACGCGATGATCTGCTGCTGTGTTCGAGCCGGGAACAGGCGGTGACCGATGCCGATGCCCTGGTCATCTGCACCGAATGGAAGCAGTTCAGAGCGGTGGACTTCAGTTGGCTCAAGGCCACATTGAAGCAGGCACTGGTGGTGGATGGACGCAATCTCTATCAGCCCGCTGAATTGCGTGCACACGGGCTGCGTTACCATGCCGTGGGCCGGGGTGTGGCCACGCCGCCGCAGGCCAGCAAGCCGGTAGGCACCGGCACAGCGTGAATCTAGTGTATCCCGCCGGAAATACTGTCACGTTCAGCGAATCGGAAAGCGCTTGGCCGCAAGGCATGGCTCGCAGGTCATGGTCATTCCATGGCCAAGAGCCATAAGACTGCGGATGAGTGCTTTCCGGCTCGCCCTGCGGGAGCGCCCCTGAGGCTGCATGACGGCGTTGCAATCCTGGTCAAGGGCTTGCCATTGACAAGGATCGAGACTTGTACTGCAGCCTTAGGTATGTTCTGAATGTCACAGTATTTCCGGCGGGGTACACTAGCCCGCATTATTCATGAAACCGACTACTGCGATGCCTCCAGTACCCGCATCTGCGGCGTTTCGCTCGGTCACGAATCCTCAACGTACTGTCAAGTACGCCTGCGGTTCGTTCGGTCGTGAAAC
>JAHJQV010000052.1 GCA_018819105.1 Gammaproteobacteria bacterium | reverse complement strand
GATAGTGGACAAATTCAGCGAGAAGGTCTCTGGAGCAGAGATCAAGGCAGATTCGGGGCAGCGCCGTGCAGCTGCATGTGGTGTGGAATGTGGAGCTTAAACTCAAGTGGATTTTGTCTTGACTATGGGGTCCACTTTACGCTGATGGTAATGAAAAGCAGCAGCAGCATGATGATGAGCGCCTGACGCAACATGCTGTTGCCCGGCTCATGCTCTGGTTTGTCCCATCTTCCATGAGTAGGTACTGTTTTCATGATCTCCCTCCTCCTGCAACATCCCTGTTGCCTGGACCGCATCCTGCGGTAACACTGAAAGAAGATGATCGGATCGATGTCCTGAACCAGTCGGCGAACCTGATGTAACCCGCCGGAAATACCCTGGCATCGTCCAGAGACAAGTCGAAATCGTCCAAGTAGACCAGCCATGCTGTTCCTTCAGCCAGGCTGGTCAGCCCAAGTGAATCGACTCCTCCGATCACCTGACAGCAAATCCATTTGCGTCATGGACAATATCAGTCAAATTAGAAAGATTGGCAATAATCCATAAAGCGTAGGTTCTTGACTTATATCAAATTGACGTGAAAGAACGTCGGAAAAGGCACACCAGCAATGGCTGCAGAGGCATACATCGGGCACATTTTATTTGCCGCACCCAAAGACAGCAGTCAGGTGCTGACTGCAGGGTTGCCGTGCTGTCGTCTTTGCCGCTGTGGGCTGGCCGCTGCGCTTCAGAGCACCTGCACACCAGTGCTGCTGGTGCGTTGCTGGTAGAGCTCGCTGAGGCGCTCGGTCAGCACAAAGCGACCGCTGCCGATGTGGCGACCGTCGATGCTGCGAATGGCCGCCAGCTCACCCATGGTGCCGGTGCAGAACGCCTCATCGGCGCGATAAAACTCGGTCAGCGAGAGGTTTTTTACCGCAAAAGGTATGTTCTCGCGGGCACAGATATCTAGCACGGTCATGCGCGTGATGCCCTCCGGACAGGCATGCGTGTGCGGCGTGAACAGCTGGCCCTGATGCACCAGAAACAGGTGGGTGGCGTTGGTCTCGGCGACAAAGCCCTGGTAATCGAGCATCAGTGCATCGTCGGCACCGGCATGGTTGGCCTCGATCTTGGCGAGGATTGATTGCAGCAGGTTGGCGTGGTGGATCTTCGGATCCAGACAGTCCGGCGGAAACCGGCGCACACTGCTGGTGATCAGTGCCAGGCCGCTCTTGTCGTACACCGGAGCCTTGTGCTCGGCGAGCACGATCAGGGTCGGGCCGGACTGGTTCAGGCGCGGATCCATGCCCGAGGTGATCTTCACGCCGCGGGTCAGGGTGAGTCGGATGTGCACACCGTCGTGCATGTTGTTGGCCTGCAGCGTGGCACGGATGGCGTCGATGATGTGGGCATCGTCGGGTATCTCACTGAAAGCCAGCGCCATGGCCGATTCCCGCAAGCGTTGCAGATGCTCGAAGAGGGCGAAGATGCGGCCCTGATAGACGCGTAGACCCTCCCACACCGCATCACCTCCCTGCACGGCGCTGTCGAACGGGGAGATGCCGGCCTGGTCCCGATGCACCAGCTGGCCATTGATGTTGACGATCAGATCTTTGTTACGTGGATCAAAGGATTGTTGCATGATGAATCATTGCTCTGGCAGGCGAAGACGAAGCTGATGCAGCGGCTGGTAGTACTCCAGGCACTGATCATACACGTTCTGCAGTTCAGCGCTAAGCTGCACCGGGCGCAGAGCCGGAGCCTGCTGGAAGCCGGTGGAGGCCTCCACGCTGGCATACCAGTGCTCGGCCCAGACGCCATCGCTGTGACGTCGGCCCGGTGGCCACTGCAGCATGTCAGAACTGAAGGAGATGTCCAGCAGCTCACACCAGCGCCGCAACATCGGTTCCGGTTGTGCCAGCAGGTCGGCGGCATCCATCACCAGCGGCGCTTTGCCGGTGCTGTGACGGATGTGCTGGTAGAGCTTGAATTGTTGCGGCAGGCCGGTGTCGGACAAACCCGGTGCGGGAATCACCTTCTGCAGCGAAACCAGCATGGCGTCAGGGCGACGCAGCAGAAACACATGCGTGAGCTGCTGCAGCCAGTCGCCGTACATGTCGCCAAACAGATGGTGTGCCATCATTTTCTGGTAAAAAATGCTTTTGTCCGCAGGCAGATCCGCCAGCAGCGTGGTGGCGACATCACACCAGTCATTCGGCTGGCTGGCCAGAATCTCCGTACGGCCCGGATGCTGCAGTCCGGTGCGCGCCAGGTAATGGGCATAGAACGGTTCGTCCACCACCACGGTGTCGCTGCGGTTGCCCCAGCTGCGCAGCATGGCGGTGGAGATGTTGCGGGGCCCGGACCATACTGCAAGCCGCAGCGCTGGCGTCATGAAGGTGCCTCAGAGAGTGAGAAAAAACGCGGAACTGGCAAAGAAAACACAGGAAAATGCAGCCATTGGTGCATAAATTCATCGATATGACTGGACACACAAAGGTTCATCATGCACACTTCACGTTGCGACAGAACAGACACGATATCGGGAAATTACCGCTATGGCCAGCATTTTGATGCTCAATGGTCCAAATCTGAATCTGCTGGGTGATCGCGAGCAGTCGATCTATGGCAGCAGCACGCTGGACGACATCATGGCCGCCTGCGAGCGTTTTGCCAGTACCTGCGGATTCAGCATCGAGCACGCTCAGCACAACGCCGAACATCGCCTGATCGAGCGGCTGCAGCAATGCCGTGACGGCAGCACCCGGGGCATCGTGTTCAACCCGGCCGCGTTCACCCACACCAGCATAGCCCTGCGCGATACGCTGCTGGCGCTGCGGCTGCCGTTTGTGGAAGTGCACCTGAGCCAGCCGCTGGCGCGCGAGTCGTTTCGACATGTGTCGTATTTCAGCGACATCGCCCTGGGCACCATCAGCGGTTTCGGTGCCGACAGCTATCTGCTGGGTCTGCAGGCGCTGATCAATCATCTGGATGCCGCACCCGACGCTGGCGGCAGCGCGGCCACGCAGCGGGCATTGCAGGCCTGACATCAGCGATCACCACCACCACCGAACGTGACGCGGCAGGGCACCGCAGCACCAGAGCAACAATGGAAGCATCATGGACATACGCAAAGTCAAAAAACTGATCGAGCTGCTGGAAGACTCCAATCTCAGCGAGATCGAGATCCACGAAGGCGAGGAATCGGTCAGACTGTCGCGCCAGTTGCAGACCGTCTACGCCAGCGCGCCGGCCCCGATGCCGGCGGCAGCACCTCCGGCAGCGCCGCCATCGGCTGCCGCTGAGCCGGACACTGGCGGTAACGACGCTGCAGCAGACGCCGGCGGTGGTCTGCCCCCGGGTCACGTTGTGCGCTCGCCCATGGTCGGTACCTACTATGCCTCACCGACGCCCGAATCCGAGCCGTTCGTGACCATGGGACAGAAGGTCAACCAGGGCGATACGCTGTGTATTCTGGAGGCAATGAAAATGTTCAACCAGATTGAGGCCGACAAATCCGGAAAGATTGTGGCCATTCTGTGCGAAAACGGCGAGGCGGTGGAGTACGATCAACCGCTGTTCGTCATCAACTGACGGCGGCGGACATGACCATCGACAAGATTCTCATCGCCAATCGTGGCGAAATCGCCTTGCGCATTCTGCGTGCCTGTTCGGCCATGGGCATCCGCACGGTGGCAGCACACTCCACCATTGACCGCAATCTCAAGCATGTCGGCATGGCCGATGAGACCGTCTGCATCGGCCCGGCACAATCGGCACAGAGCTACCTCAACATACCGCTGATCATCGCCGCCATGGAACTGACCGAAGCCCAGGCGGTGCATCCCGGCTATGGCTTTCTGGCCGAGAACGCCGACTTTGCCGAACGCGTGGAACAAAGCGGCTTCATCTTTATCGGCCCACGTGCCGAGACCATCCGCATCATGGGTGACAAGGTCTCGGCGATTCGCGCCATGCGCGAAGCCGGCGTACCCTGCGTGCCCGGCTCCGACGGCCCGCTGCCGGAAGACTCCAGCCACTGCCGCGCCATTGCCGATGGCATCGGCTATCCGGTGCTGATCAAGGCTGCCGCCGGGGGTGGTGGCAAGGGCATGCGTGTGGTGCATGAGCCGGCGCGGCTGATTGAATCCATCAGCCTCACTCGCCAGGAGGCGAAAAGCGCGTTCGGCGACAGCACCGTGTACATGGAGAAGTTTCTTACCAATCCGCGCCACATCGAAATCCAGGTGCTGTCTGATACCCACGGCAACGCCATTCACCTGGGCGAGCGCGACTGCTCCATGCAACGAAGGCATCAGAAAGTGATCGAGGAGGCACCGGCCCCCGGATTAAGCGCGGCACAACGTGAACGCATCGGCCGCATCTGCACCGATGCCTGCCGCCGCATCAGCTATCGCGGCGCCGGGACCTTTGAATTTCTGTTCGAGGATGGCGAGTTCTACTTCATCGAGATGAACACCCGCATCCAGGTCGAGCACCCGGTCACCGAGAAAATCACCGGCGTCGACCTGATCGCCGAGCAGATCCGCATCGCCGCTGGCGAGAAACTCAGCTACTGCCAGGACGACATCCGCATCAACGGCCACGCCATCGAATGCCGCATCAATGCCGAAGACCCGCGCACTTTCATGCCGTCACCCGGCCGCATCCAGACCATGCACACCCCGGGCGGCCCCGGCATACGTGTCGACAGCCACATTTACGATGGCTACACAGTGCCACCCAATTACGACTCCATGATCGGCAAGCTGATCGCCCACGGCAAGGATCGCGAAACCGCGCGTGCGCGCATGCGCGTGGCACTGGACGAGATGGTGATCCAGGGCATCAAGACCAATGTACCGCTGCAACAGCGGCTGATCAGCGATCCGGGCTTTGCCGCAGGTGGCCAGAACATCCATTATCTGGAAAAGTTGCTGGCCGACGACCAGCCCTGATCCGATCGGGATACGGTCGTGAGCAACACAACCTGGCAGCAGCTCAGCGTGCTGCGCTGCCGTGACGTGGCTGCGGTGGAGCAATGCCTGCAGGCGCAGGGGGCCTTGAGCATCAGCCTGGAAGACGCCGCCGATCAGGCGCTGCTGGAACCCGATCCCGGCCAGCACCCGCTGTGGTCACAGACCCGTGTCAGTGCCCTGTTTGTCGCCGATCATGACCTGCACAGTACCCGCGCCATGTTGCAGCAACTCGGCGTGGAAGCCGCCGACATGGTCACTGGTGCAGTGCCCGATCAGGACTGGATCCGTGCCTGGATGCAGCACTACCGGCCGCTGCAGTGCGGTCGCTTGCACATCTGTCCGAGTCATCTGCATGCGCCCGGCGCAGATGACGCCGTGGTCATTCGGCTGGATCCGGGGCTGGCCTTTGGCACCGGCACTCACCCGACCACGCAGCTGTGCCTGCAGTGGCTGGAACAGGCCGATCTGAGCGGCAAGGTGGTGATCGATTATGGTTGCGGCTCAGGCATACTGGCGATTGCCGCCGCCCGGCTCGGAGCCGAGTTAGTCTATGCCGTCGATCATGATGCACAGGCGGTGCAGGCCACCCGGGCCAATGCCCGCAACAACCAGGTCGAGCAAACGGTGCAAGCAGGATTGACGATTGAGCTACGGCCACCGCCGGCAGACATCGTCATTGCCAACATCATCGCCCGCCCACTGATTACCCTGAAAAGCACACTGCTGGGCAGTCTGCTGCCGCACGGTGACCTCGTGCTGTCGGGCATATTGTCGCCGCAGGCAGACGTGGTGGCGGCCAGCTATCTGCCAGAGATGCGCCGCCAGCAGCAGTGGCAGATGGACGACTGGATCTGCATGCAACTGGTGGGCAACTGACATGGCGCTGGGTATTCCGGTTTTGTGTTATCACGCCCACATCATCGGCAGCAACGACTATGCCGGCAATGCACACATTGCGCTGGCGGAAGATCTGCAGCTGATACAGGCTTGTGGCCGACGCATTGTGCCGCTGCGCTGGATCGTCGACTGGCTGCAGGGTAGACGCGAAGACGCGGACATGATCAACGCGGTAGGCATCAGTTTCGATGACGGCACGCTGCTGGACTTCCAGCCGGTCGAGCACCCCCAGTATGGCACGCTCCCAGGGCTGTTGCCGATACTGCAGCAGTTCGCCCGCCAACATCAATACGAGCAACCCAGCGTGCACGCCAGTTGTTTTGTCATTGCCTCACCGCTGGCACGCATGCAGGCTGATCAGCATTTGCTGTATGGACGCAACTGGCTGGCTTCAGACTGGTGGCCGGATGCCACAGCCAGTGGGCTGATGAGCATCGAAAACCACAGCTGGGATCACAACATGGCCGTCGCCACAGAAGCCTGTGCCACGCCCAGAAACAGTTTTCGTGGTGTGGATGATCTGCCAGCAGCCCGACGCCAGATCGAACCAGCCAGTGAGCTGATCGAGGAACTGAGCGGGCGCCGCCCCGAACTGTTCGCCTATCCATATGGTGATGTCAACGATTATCTGGCTGACTGCTACCTGCCAGAGCATGGCGCGACGGCCGGATTGCGAGCGGCCTTTACCACCGCAGGAAAGCACATTGATGCGCACAGTGATCGCTGGAAGCTGCCGCGTTATGTGCATGGCCTGCACTGGCGACAGGCAGAACAACTGCAGAACATTTTACGCCAGTCTTGATTTGAGGCCAGCGTCAGCGGGCGCCGATAGCCAGAAAGGGCAAGCTCACTGCTGGCCAGATCTTGCTGGTGAGATCATGCAGACGATTCAACTCCTCACGATAGATGACATGCAACCGTTGCAAATCCATGCAGGATATCAGCAGGGCGTGATTCACGCCGGAAATCAACTTGCACGGGATGCTGGCAGGTATGTATTGCTGCTGAAAAGCAGCATGTTCAAGATTCACCCAGACGCCATGCTCATCCTTATGTCGCCTCAGGCCTGGAAACACAACAGTCTTGCTGATATGACTGAAAGGAGTGATTTGCAGGAATCTGCTTGTTTCAGTCAGCAATTGATCTGCATTGTTCTGCTCAGGTGAGGGCAGCAATAAAATGCGCTCAGGCGAATATTTCTGCAACCAGTTATTCAGGTGAACGGAATAAAATCCCATGCTGATAATTCCCAGGTCAGCAGGTGACTGAAAAATGGGCGTTGATGCCTGCAGACTGCGCATTGCAATATGATGCAGATAGGCGGAAACGGCTCGTTGTACCGGGTCACGCAAGAGTACAATGATTTTCATGTTACTGCCCATGCAGGCATGAAACAATTCGACAATGTCGGGATTAAAGTGGTGCGGCGGGGTTTCAGTTAAGTCTTCGTCAACCTGCATTGAGCTTGTTGTCCACAGGTAAGCCGCGTTGCAATCACCTCTGAGTTGGTCTTCATCGCCGCTGTTTTGCCTGTCTTTAAGTCGCTGGCAATCTGTCTGATCGAGCAGATGCAGCGGTGGGTCCTTGTCTGCTGGCATGTAGACATTTTCGTGTCGTCGCAATTGCTGATGCAGCCAGGAGGTTCCGCACTTTTGCGCACCAATGATAAAAAAATCTGGTCCGGGAACTGACATCAGCCTGGTGTACTTCTGAGGTCAACAAAATAACTATCTGCCACCTGCCATAAATTCCACTGTGCGCTGTCAGACTGTAGTGTGCCGGCAATAAAGGCATCGAGTGTCAACCAATAATCTTCGCTATCGCCAGGCCTGTCGATGTTTTGGATCGATAAAAGACGTTGTCCTGATGAAAAATCGAATTCCAGGCGATAGGTTGCGAAGTGTGCTTGCCTGCTGACAAACAGATCGAACATTCCGGGATCTATCCTCGCGTTGGAATCATACAGTGAGATAGTGCGAAACCCACGCTTGCTTGATGCCGGCACATCGGCGAGCACGAGAATGGATTCATTCATCTGCAAGGCACGTAGCAATGGGCGCGGAAATCCACCCGGTTGATAGCGCTTGCCGGGAAACATGCGACGCATGTGCAGGCGTCGACAGCTGACATACAGCTGGCGTATGCGCTCACCCCTGAACACTGACGAGGGGTTTTTGCGCAACACATAGATTGGCTGGATGGCATGGTTGTAAAGACTGCGCAACAACATGAACGCCGGTCCCCAATGGGTGCCAACGATGACCAGCGGGCGATCATCTGGCCACTCGCCATCCTGCTGCACCAGATGCCTGACGCGCCATGGTTGCAGAAATGAAATCCAGAAATCGATCACATCCAGCATCAGAATCAGCCGGTGGCGGCGACACCATTCATGGTCGTCATGTATGCCAAGCAGTTTGCTGGCATTGGCGTGAGCCTTACATACACGCTGGCGAAACAGCCAGGGGCGTCCCGCCAGGCGATAATAAAAGCGATAGGCCAGCGACCACGGCAGCAGCAGGGCCACCACGGCCATCAGGAAAAAGCTCATGAAATCGATCGATTCACGCTGCATTCGGGCAAGCATCAGAATGTGTGTTCCATCTGGAGTCTGGTGTCGGCGGTCTGCTGTTGATGGTCGGCGCACTTCGTGTAGTCTACAATAAGCTGTGCTTGGTACCGTACCCTCCATCCCCATACTCACCTATCATGGCATTCACGTCGATGGCGATGACTATGCCGCAAACGATCACATCGGACTGCAACGTGATCTGACGCTGCTGCACGAGTTGGGCTGGCAGGTAATCGCTCTGGAGACGCTGATACAAGCGCTGCTCAAGGGGGGTTGGGCTGACTTGCCGACGCGATCGGTGGTATTGACCCTGGACGATGGCAGCTGGTTTGACTGGTATGATCTGCCGCACCCTGTGCATGGCATGCAACGCAGCATGGTCAACATACTGCGCGATTTTCAGCAGCAATATGGCAGTGATGCGCAGCCGCGGCTGCAGGCCACAAGTTTTGTTATCGGTTCTGCCAGTGCGCGGGAAGCGCTGGATCAAAGCTGTTTGATCGGCCGTGACTGGTGGGGCGATGACTGGCGGAACCAGGCACACAGCGAAGGCCTGCTGCAGATCGGCAACCACAGCTGGGATCACCGCCATGCCGCCTTGCCACCAGGGCTGCGCTACGAGTCGGCTGACAAGGATGATCGCTGTATAGAGTATGGCAGCTTCGCACAGCTCAGCGACAAGCAGGAATGTGACTGGCAGATTCGTCAGACCCAGATTTATCTGCATGAGATTCTGGGCACAGCGCCGTCGCCGGTGTTCGCCTATCCCTATGGCCAGGTGCCCGAAATCGTGGCTGCAGAGTATCTGCCCAGATACGGTCCCGGGATGGGGCTGCTGGCGGCGGTCACCACGGCAGCGGATGTGGTCACGCCAGACAGCAATCGCTGGCGTCTGCCACGCTATGTGTTTCGGCGCGACTGGCATTCGCCAGACGGCCTGGCTGAACTGCTGGCAGGCAAGGTCTGAGCCGGCACCGAGCGCCTTACGGCTGTGTCCACAGGGCGAAGGCATCGTGCCACCAGCCATGCTCGCACGTTTGCTTAAGAAACCACCGGGTGTCCTTGGACAACGACTCCGTCAGCGCCTTGATCTCTTCGCTACTGATCAGCCTGACATGCGGCTGATGCGCAAGCTCCCGGATTGGTACCGATGGTTCCCAGCGTACATGCTGGAAACAGGCTTCATCCAGCCGCACCCACAGGCCATCGGCTTGCATGACGTTGCACAGACCCGGCATCACCTGTTCATCAATGTTCAGCTTCTGGTCGCAAGCTGGCAATTGCAGAAATGTCAGAACGGCGTTGAAAATCCCGTCGGTAGCAGCTTCCGACGGGGCTGGCAGAACCGTGAGGCTATCAGCCGGAAACCGTTGCAGCCAGTTGTGCAAGTGCAGTCCATAACGGCTCAAATCGGTGATCCCCAGCGATGGACTGGCGTCAAGAATGCCGATGTTGGGATCGAGTGAACGATGTCGAACGTGGTGCAGATAGCCGGAAATTGCTCGTTGCACCGGGTTTCTGACCAGCAGGATCAGTCTGATGTCGGTGCCGAGTACATCGGCGATGTCATCCACGATGTTGCGGGGTTGTCCTGTGGAGGGGTCGCTGCCACGCTGCGTCCAGAACCAGGCCGCGCAAGCATCGCCGGGCAACTGCTCCGGCGATCGGCCGGACAGCCGCTGCTGCAGCTTGGCCAGCTGGCTGCGCTGGCGAAAGTCAATTTCCTGATCCTTGTCCGCAGGCAGGTACACCTGGGGATGCTGACGCAGACAGGCATGCAACCAGCTGGTGCCGCATTTCTGCGCACCGATGATGAGGAACTGCGGCAGGCTGTAGGCTCGATGCATGATGGTGATGGATTCTGTGGTGGAGTAGATTCAACGAACAGCGTCACAGTTTAGTATATCCCACCGAAATACTGTGATATTCAGAGCGCGTCCAGTGGCTGCAGGATCAGGCGCGAACGATGATGTCTGAGTCTGAATGGCAAGCCGTTGCCAAGGATTGCAACGCTGTAATGCTGCCTGATGTGCGCTCCCGCGAGGCGAGCCGGCAAGCACTCATCCGCTGTGTTGTGGCTGTTGGCCATGGAGAGACATTGACCTGCGAGCCTTGCCTTTGGTTAAGCGCTTTCAGGCTCGCCGATTGTTACCGTGTTTCCGGCGGAGAACACCAGCTCGAATCCAGCAGGCAGGCACATGGCGCATTGAAGCATGGCGTCAGTGCGGCAGGGCTGTTGCTGCCATCAGGTGTTTGTCAGTAGAATAGCTGGCTGACCGGACAATCGGCCTCACAGCCTACATTCTCAATAATCCCTAGTTCAGGAATACAAGCATGGATCTGAATCTCATACCCCCGATGCTGGGTGTCGTCGGCCTGGTGGCTGCGTTCATCGTTTACCTCATTGTCATGAAACGGCCGGCTGGTGAAGGCAAGGTGGCCGAAATCGCCGAGGCCATCCACACTGGCGCCATGGTGTTCATGAAACGCGAATACTCCATCATGTCCGCGTTTGCGGCGGTGCTGGCGATCGGTCTGTTCATGGCCTTCCCGAGCTGGCACACGGCAGCGGCCTTCGTCACCGGTGCCCTCAGCTCGGCGATTGCCGGCTACATCGGCATGTACACGGCCACCCGCGCCAACGTGCGCACGACCACTGCAGCGGCGACCGAAGGTGCCGCCAGCGCCTTGTCGGTGGCATTTTTCGGCGGCTCGATCATGGGGTTGACGGTGGCGGCAATGGGTCTGCTGGGCCTGGGCAGCCTGTATTTCTTTTTCGGTTCTGATCCACAGCATGCCGAGGCGATCCACGGCTTCGGCATGGGTGCCTCGGTGGTGGCGTTGTTCTCACGCGTGGGCGGCGGCATTTTCACCAAGAGTGCCGATGTCGGTGCCGATCTGGTCGGCAAGATCGAGGCCGGTATCCCGGAAGACGATCCGCGCAATCCCGGCGTGATTGCCGACAACGTTGGTGACAACGTCGGCGATGTGGCCGGCATGGGTTCGGACATTTTCGAGTCCTACTGTGGCTCGATGATCGCCTGCATCGCCATCGCTGGCACCTTTGCCGTCAGCTCGGTGCTGGGCGAGCGACAGAATCTGATGTTTCTGCCGCTGGCGCTGGCCTCGGCAGGACTGTTGTGTTCGATCGCCGGCATCTTTATTGTCAAACTGGCTTCGGCCAGTGCGCCGGCCACGGCGCTGCGTTTTGGTACCTTTGGCGCGGCCGTGATCTTCATTGCGGCAGCCTGGTTTGTCATCAGTGCGCTGGGCATCAGCAGTGCTGTGTGGTGGTGTGTGGTCGCCGGCGCGGTCGGCGGCATTGGTATCGGCCTGATCACCGAGTATTACACCGGTGGTGCGCCGGTGCGCCAGATTGCCAGTGACGGCCAGACCGGCGCCGCCACAGTGATGATTTCCGGCCTCGCTGTGGGCATGAAGTCGGTGACCGTACCGGTGGCGATCATTGCCGCGATCATTTTTGTCACCAGTGTGCTGCTGCCGGATGGCCAGGGCGTCTATGGTGTCGGCATCGCTGCGGTTGGCATGCTGGCCACGGTCGGCATCACCATGGCCATCGATGCCTATGGCCCGGTGGCCGACAACGCCGGGGGCATCGCCGAGATGGCAGGGATGGGCAAGGAAGTGCGCGACATCACCGATGGGCTGGACGAAGTCGGCAACACCACCGCCGCCATCGGCAAGGGCTTTGCCATCGGCGCGGCCGGTTTGGCCGCACTGGCGATCATTGCCGCCTACATCAAGACCGTTGGCACTCACGTGCCCGGCTTCATGCTGGACATCAGCAACCCCAAAGTACTGATGGGCATGTTCCTCGGCGGCATCTTTCCGTTTCTGGTCGCCGCCATCACCATGCGCGCGGTGGGTGATGCCGCGTTTGACATGATCCAGGAAATCCGCCGCCAGTTTCGCGACATCCCCGGACTGCTGGAAGGTACCGCCAAGCCGGACAATGCCCGCTGTGTCGACATCGCCACCAAGGCGGCGCTGCAGCGCATGGTGCTGCCCGGCGCGCTGGCCGTGCTGTCGCCAATCATTGTTGGCTTCGTCATGGGCGCACATGCGCTGGGTGGGCTGCTGGCTGGCGCGCTGATCGCCGGTGTGCTGTTGGCGCTGACCATGGCCAATGCCGGTGGTGCCTGGGACAACGCCAAGAAGTATGTGGAAAAAGGCAACTTCGGCGGCAAGGGCTCGGATGTGCACAAGGCGACAGTGGTGGGCGACACTGTCGGTGATCCGTTCAAGGATACCTCAGGCCCGGCCATGAACATCCTCATCAATGTCATGGCCATTGTCAGTCTGGTGATTGCACCGCTGCTGACGCACTAACAGGATGTTGAGAAAGTCCATCCCTGGCCTTTTTCAACTCGCATAGGCGCGGCGCATGTCCGCGCCATGCTCCGTTTCTCAAGCACTTGCGTGCTTGAGAAACACTGCGTCCCATCCATGGAGCGCTTGGCAGGCTGTTTTACAACAGCCTGCCAAGCGACGCAGTCGCTGAGCGGGCCTGCCCACTGGGCAGATCCTGCACAGTTTTCCCGACAGCCCAGGATGCCTGCACAAAGTTCCGGCCAGACCCCATTCTGTCGCATTGCTTTGCAATTGCTGTACACAAAGGCTAGATTAGCCGGCGTCCTGTGCAAAAATGCCTCCGGAGAGCCTTAGACCCATGCATACACTTTCCCGTACCTGCTTTGTAACCTTGCTGTGGTGCAGCCTGGTCAGCCTCACACTGGCCGCGCCCGAGCCGGCACCCGAACGCGATCGTGGCGATGGCCCCTTCCAGCGTCTGATCCTGCGCGGTGTCACGGTGGTTGCCGGCAATGGTGCGCCACCAGCCGGCCCGATGGACATCGTCATCGAAAACGACCGCATTGTCAGACTGGTCAGTGTGGGCAATCCCGGTGCGGAAATCGATCCCGACAATCGACCCCAGGCGGGCGAGGGTGATCAGGAGATGGATCTCAGCGGTCATTATGTGCTGCCGGGATTTGTCGACATGCATGGCCATCTGGGCGGCGACGAGCAGGGGGTTACAGCCGAATACGTGCTCAAGCTGTGGCTGGCGCATGGCATCACCACGGTGCGCGAGCCGGGCAGCTTCAACGGCCTGGACTGGGTGCTGGATCATGTCCGGCGCAGCAATGCCAACAGCATCGTGGCGCCGCGCATCATTCCCTATGCCGGGTTCGGTCTGGGGGCCGAGGCACCGATCAGCACGCCAAAACAGGCGCGCGAATGGGTGCAGGACATTGCCCGCCAGGGTGCCAGGGGGGTCAAGTTTTTCGGCGCGCCACCAGCGATCATGCAGGCGGCTTTTGCCGAACTGAACCAGCAGAATCTGGGTAGTGCCATGCACCATGCCCAGCTCAACGTGGTGCGCTGGAACGTGCTGGATTCCGCCCGCGCCGGGCTGACCACGATGGAACACTGGTACGGTTTGCCCGAGGCCATGTTCGACGATCAGGTGATCCAGGATTATCCACTGGACTACAACTACAACAATGAACAGCACCGTTTCGGCGAGGCCGGCCGGCTCTGGCAGCAGGCGGCAGCGCCCGGCAGCGAGCGCTGGAATGCGGTGCGCGACGAGCTCATCGAGCTGGATTTCACCATCAATCCGACCCTGACCATTTATGAGGCCAGCCGCGATCTGATGCGTGAGCAGCGCGCCATCTGGCACGATGACTACGCCCATCCCAGGCTGCTGGAGTTCTTCCAGCCCAGCCCGGAAGCGCACGGCTCGTACTGGTTTGACTGGACCACGCAGAACGAGATCGACTGGAAACAGAACTATCAGCGCTGGATGCACTTTCTCAACGATTACAAGAATCATGGTGGTCGTGTGACCACCGGATCTGATGCCGGCTACATCTACAAGCTGTATGGCTTTGGCTACATCCGCGAACTGGAGCTGCTGCAGGAGGCCGGCTTTCACCCGCTGGAAGTGCTGCAGGCCGCCACCCTCAACGGTGCCGAGGCACTGGGCATGGCCGATGAGATCGGCAGCATCGAAGTGGGCAAGAAAGCCGATCTGGTGGTGGTCACGGAAAACCCGCTGCGCAACTTCAAGCTGCTGTATGGCACCGGTCACTACCGCCTGCGCGAAGATGGCACGCCCGGTTACGTGCGCGGCCTGCGCTACACCATCAAGGACGGCATCGTGTATGCCGCCGATGAGCTGCTGCAGGACGTGCGAGATCTGGTGACAGCGGCCAAAACCGAGGCCGAAGCTGCGTCCAGGGCAAAGGACTGAGGTGCAGCCGGCTGCAGTGACATGAACCAGGCACTGATCGACATTGCCGCCAATCTGACCCATGAAACCTTTGCCGACGATGTCGACAATGTCATTGAGCGGGCACGTCAGGCCGGTGTACCACAACTGCTGATCGCTGGCACCTCAGGCCCCGGCAGCGTGGCGGCGGCGGAACTGGCGGCGCGTTATCCGCAGCGGCTGCTGGCCACCGCAGGTCTGCATCCGCATCATGCCGATGAGTTCAACGCCGACCTGGCCGACTTGTTTGCCGAACTGCTGCAGTTGCCACAGGTGGTGGCGGTGGGCGAGACCGGGCTGGACTATTTTCGTGATCTGTCACCGCGGCCGCGACAGATCCAGGCTTTCGAGGCACACATCGAGATGGCCATCGACAGCGGCCTGCCGATGTATCTGCATCAGCGCGATGCGCACGAGGACTTTCTGCCCCTGCTGCGTGCCTGCCGCGATCACCTCAGCGCTGTGGTGGTGCATTGCTTCACCGACAGCCGTGCAGCGCTGCACGCTTATCTGGATCTGGATTGCCACATTGGCATCACCGGCTGGTTGTGTGATGAACGACGCGGGCTGGCGCTGCAGCAGATGGTCGCCGACATCCCCGATCAGCGTCTGCTGGTGGAAACCGATGCGCCGTATCTGAAACCGAGAAACCTGCGGCCCAAGGTACGCACCCATCGAAATGAGCCGCAGTGGCTGCCCTGGGTGGTTCAGGAACTGGCCCGGCATCGCGGGCAGACGGTGCAGCAGGTCAGTGCCTGCAGCAGCGCCAATGCCAGACGCCTGTTTGGCTTTGTGCCGCTGGCGCAGTGATCAGCGCGGGGTACACTACTAGGCAATGCGCATTCAGTCCAGCATTCAGCCCAGCGAGGCGCGCTGCTGTATGGCGGTCTCCTGCAACAGCAGGTGCAGACGCTTGCGCTGCTGACGCAGGGCGTATTCGAGTTCCTGCAGGCGTGTGTGCAACACGCTGTCGGCAAAGCGGTCGCGCAACTGATGTCCAGCGGCGTTCATGCGCTGTCTTTGCAGCTGCTGCCAGTCGCGCACGGTATTGCTGAAAGCTTCGTATTCGGCTTCCAGGTGTTCGCGCCAGCGCTGCGCCAGCGGTGAGGTCTCGATGCTGGCTTCGGCTTTCTTGAACAGCATCTGCAGTTGGGCGCGGCGAATCTTGAAGCTGGGCACACGTTTGAGGTCATAGGCCAGGCCCAGCCAGCTGCAGACGTTGATGAACCACTTACCGACGTCGATGTGCCACCAGCGCACGCCATTGCGGTAGTCATTCTGAAAACTGTGATGAAAATTGTGATAACCCTCGCCCCAGGTAATGCTGGCCATGAGGGTGGAATCGCGCGCCGTGGTGGCATCGGAATAGGGCTGTTTGCCGACGAAGTGCGCCAGTGAATTGATGAAAAACGTGGTGTGATGGTTCAGCACCAGCCGCGCCAGTCCGGCCAGCAGCAGCATGCCGAGAATGTCGCCGAACACGATACCGGCCAGCAGCGGCAGACCGAGGTTGGTGGCCCAGACGATTTTCCAGTAATGCCGGTGCTGCCATTGCAGCATCGGGTCGTCCAGCAGATCCTTGATGTTGCTGAAATCCAGCTCGCTGGAAGGCCAGTCGCGCACCATCCAGCCCATGTGCGAAAACCACACGCCGCGCTTGGCCGAGTAGGGATCACGCTCGTTGTCGTCGGTGTGGCGGTGGTGATAGCGGTGCCGGCTGGCCCAGATCAGCACGCTGTTCTGCAGTGCCATGGAGCCGATGATCAGCAGCAGCCAGCGCAGCGCCTTGTGTGCCTTGTAGGTGCGGTGCGACCACAGGCGATGATAGCCGGCGGTGATGCCCACGCCATTCATGGCCCAGAACAGCGCTGCCATGATCCAGGCCGCAGCGCTGTAACCGTGGTTGAGGCCATACCAGGGTACGATGGTCAGCACCGCCAGATTGGTGATGATGAAGAATCCGGTCGTGGTCCAGTTGATCGGCGGGGTGTCCCAGCTGTTGCTGGCCTGGTGCTGGTTGTCGTTGTGCATGGTCAATCCGTGAGTGCTGCTGCTGGAAGTGTTTCCGCTCGCGCGAATACTGAACTTTATAGCATAGATGGGGGGTTCGGACTGTGACAACAAGCGTCAGAAATGGATCAATCGCTGCTCAAACAGGATCAATGGCGGCTCAGTTGCGCGGCAGCAGCAGCCACAGCAGCAGATACACCAGAATGCCGGGGAAGGCAGCCGAGACGATGGACACGATCACATACACCACGCGAGTACCGTTGCGTGACCAGCCAAAGCGCATGGCAATGCCGGCGCAGACGCCGCCGATCAGCGCATGGCGGGTGTCGCGACTGAGTGCCTGGGAGGTTGACATGCTGGCCGGCTCCGGATTGTTCAGATTTCGATCAGCTCGAAATCTTCCTTGCCGGCGCCACAATCCGGGCAGGTCCAGTAATCCGGCACGTCTTCCCAGCGCGTTCCGGGTGCAATGCCCTCATCCGGTGAGCCTTTGGCCTCGTCGTAGATCCAGCCGCAGATCACACACATCCAGGTCTTGTAGTCTTGTGCTTCAGTCACGATGTCTTCCGCTTGCCAATGGTGTAATTGAAAGTTCGGTAATATAGCAAATGACAGGCAAGGTTGACAGTCCTGCTTGCATATCCAAAGACCGTGATCCATGCAGCGTATCCGCAACAAAAGCAAACCGGCGTTGGCCACATTGAACCTGCCGGGACTGTATCTGATCACGCCAGATGGCTGGTCCTGTGGTCGCCTGCAGGCCCGGCTCAAGCCCATGCTGCGCAGCGGCATTGCCATGTTGCAGTATCGTGACAAGCGCGCCACGGCAGGCCAGCGGCTGGCCACGGCACAGATGCTGGCCAGCCTGTGCCGGGCCTACCAGACGCCACTGATCATCAACGACGATGTGACGCTGGCAAGACAGGTGCAGGCTGCCGGCGTGCATCTGGGGCGCGACGACAACGATCCACGCCTGGCGCGCGAACAGTTGGGTGCGGACGCGATCATTGGTAGCTCCTGCTACAACGATCTGGCGCTGGCCGCGCGCATGCGCTCGGCGGGTGCGGATTATCTGGCCTTTGGCAGTGTGTTCGCATCGGCCACCAAACCCACGGCACAGCGCTGTGGATTGGAGATTCTGCAACAGGCCCGCAGCCTGGGCCTGCCGCTGGTTGCCATCGGCGGGATCAGGCTGGACAATGCTGCCCAGACACTGCACGCGGGTGCGGACATGCTGGCGGTGATCAGTGATGTCTTCGACGCCGCCGATCCAGGCCGGCGGGTGCAGGGTTATCAGCGGCTGTTTGCACAACCTTCTGCGTGACACGACCAGCAAAGCAACAACACAGGAAACATGATGAGCCAACATTACAGCTACCACGACAGTGAAATCTGGATGCAGCGCGCGCAGCGGCACATCCCCGGCGGTGTCAATTCCCCGGTGCGGGCGTTTGCCGCAGTGGGTGGCACGCCGGTGTTCATTGAGCATTCGGAAGGTGCCTGTCTGATCGATGTGGATGGCAACCGCTACATCGATTATGTCGGGTCCTGGGGGCCGATGATCGCCGGTCACGCGCATCCGCATGTGATCGAAGCGGTGCAGCAGGCGGCCACGCGTGGACTCAGCTATGGCGCGCCGACACCGGGCGAGGTGACCATGGCCGACCGGCTGTGTGAGCTGATTCCGGGGCTGGATCAGGTGCGTCTGGTCAATTCCGGCACCGAGGCGACGATGAGCGCACTGCGATTGGCACGTGGTGCCACCGGTCGCGACAAGCTGATCAAGTTCGCCGGTTGCTACCACGGCCATGGCGACAGCTTTCTGGTCAATGCCGGCAGCGGTGCGCTGACATTCGGTGTGCCCAGCTCGCCCGGCGTGCCGGCTGCGCTGGCCGACCTCACCGTGACCCTGCCCTACAACGACACCGACGCGCTGCACCAACTGATGGATGAGATCGGTGACGAGGTGGCTGCCATCATTGTTGAGCCGGTCACCGGCAACATGAACATGATCAAACCATTGCCCGGTTTTCTGCAGGCCCTGCGTGAGCGCTGCGACCGCCATGGCGCGGTGCTGATTTTCGACGAAGTGATGACCGGTTTTCGCGTTGCCCTGGGCGGTGCCCAGCAGGTCTTCGGCGTGCAGGCCGATCTGGTCACCTATGGCAAGGTCATTGGCGGTGGCATGCCGATGGGCGCGTTCGGTGGCAAGCGTGAACTGATGCAGCAGATCTCACCCACTGGCCCGGTGTACCAGGCAGGAACGCTGTCGGGCAATCCCATCGCCGTGGCCGCCGGCATGGCCAATCTGGATCTGATCACCGCCGACGGTTTTTATGCGCAACTCGGCAGCAAAACCGAAACCCTGGTGCAGGGTATAGAGCAGGCCGCCGAGCGCGCTGGGGTGGCCATGGCCACGGTGAGCCTGGGTGGCATGTTCGGTCTGTTCTTCACCGAGCAGCAAACCGTCACCAGCTTCGCCCAGGTGCAGGCCTGTGATCTGCAGCGTTTCAAACGCTTCTTCCACGGCATGCTGGAGCGCGGCCATTACTTTGCCCCGTCCGCGTTCGAAGCAGGGTTTGTATCACAGGCGCACGATCACGCCACCATCAATGCAACCGTGGCTGCAGCCGACGAGGTGCTTGCAACCTGTCGCATATGATGCTGATCTACTGCGGATAAGCCGGATTGGGCCAGCTTTCCCGCGCTTTTGCGTTAAATTGGCGAACTATTTGCCTTAAAAGAACAGAAAAATCTGGCTCCAGCCGGCTTTCCCTGGCAGCACTTGAAACCTGAGCTGCCAGTTGGCCCGGGATGCTCCAGGCTCGCAGCCGCCTTGGCATGCCCCGGACCGGGTCCGGGGCAGCCCATAAGGTGTGATTGGCTAGCGCCTGGTGTTCGCCGCGGCCGGAACCAGCGGCACGTTGCTGATCGAGAACAGATGACTGGTGCCGGTGCTGGTGGTGGCGTTGTGGCAGCCGAAACAGCCCTGATTTTCGTCGCCGGTGCCCTGCTGGTGATAGGTTTCCATGGTCGAGTTTGCCAGCAGCAGTGAGCCCACCAACGCAGCATCGCCGGGACTGCTCGGGATCGTGCCATTGCTCGTCCACACGGCACCCAGCTGAAAATAATTGGCGCGAACATCATCGAGCAATCCCAGCATCAGGCCGATGTCCAGATTCAGCGAGATCAGTTCACTGTTGTTGGCAGCCGATGCCTTGGTGGGGGCATTGCCCCAGGGGTTGACCCGGTAGACATCGTTGGCACGGATGGCGTTGCCGCTGGTGGCGGTGATGTCGCCGCTGCTGCCATCCACCGTCATCTGGGCAATCAGTGCACCGCTCTGGGTGCCGCCGTTGCTCATGAAGTTCCAGTCGCCGCTGGAGTCGAACGGCACCGGCACCTGGCCAAAAATGGTGTTGAAGTAAAACGTGTTGTCCGGGGCGTTGTTGTGGTGTTCGAAGCTTGCCCAGACCATTTCCGGATGTCCCTTGACCGGCCCCACCACGTGCATGCCGACCAGCGCCAGCGTCTTGTTGATGGTTGGTGCGCTGCTGCTGATGGTCCACAGCGTGTCGCTGGTCTTGACGTAGTTGGGCACAGCTGCCTGAATTGTCACGTAGTCACCCGGATCGGTGACCGTGGCGGCATCCACCCAGGCAGTCTTCAACTCCAGCGTCAGGGCGTTGGCGTCGCTCAGCACGGCACCCTGGCTGGCGGCGTACTGCACGATGGGGTTGAGTTCATCCTGAGTGGTGGGAAATGGCGTGGTATCCGCCAGCACGCCGTTGCTCACCGCGGTATTGAACCAGGCATAAACGTCGTTGGCGTGCACGCCGAAATAGACCAGCGAGCCCTGCAGTGACAACAGCGTGTCGTTGCCACCGGCCTGGCCACCCGGCTGAAAGTTTTCCCGCTTGGTGCCGCGCAGGGCAAAGCTGTTGTTGCTGCTGCCCGGCGGGTTGGCCAGGTACACGGCATTGCCGCTGCTGTTGAAATTGACGTCATAGAAGGTCGGGGAATCGAGCACGATGCTGCCGGCGTCGGGCGAGACGATCCACAGGAACATCTGCTGCGCCCATTTGTAGAAATCGCATTTGCTGTTGTTGCTGGGAAAACCGACACTGTCGGCAAAGGTGACAAGGCCATTCTTCTCAGGTATTCCCGGCTGCGGGGTGCCTGACACAGAGGTGCCTGACTCCAAGGTGGCTGGGGCAAACCAGGTGCTGAATTCTGTCGGTGAAATGGAACAGCCACTGCCATCGACGTAGCGCAGTGAGGCCGGTTCGGCGGCAGCACTGGTGTTGATGTTTGAGGCAAAAAGGGTGATTGCGCCGCAAAGGCAAAGGGTCAAGACTGGTTTCATGGTGAAGTGCTCCCGTTATTGTTGTTGTGGAAAGCAGGCCACGGAACTGATCAGGATAACCTGGGGAATAGTACGTATGAATCGAAACCCCCCTGGTTCAGTGCCCTTGATGCAGTCCTGTACTGCCAGCTCGATGTTGTGCAACATCGAAGCATCATCATAACCTGATTCAGCAGGAAAATGCCAACAAGGCGCAGATCCGTCCTGTGCGGACGCCAGCCGCCAGCCATGCTGACGGCGGCTTGCCGGGTTACGGTGACTCGAAGCCGTCGATCAGCATAATCTCGGAGCGCTCCGGCAGGCGCACGGCATAGGCACCACGTGAGCGGGTGAACACGGCCAGTGCGGTGAAGCCGCGATCCACCGCCATGTCCCAGATCATCGCTGCCGGCAGGCCGGCGGTGAAGCGGGACCATTGTGGCGCGGCCTGCTGGATGTCGTCGGTGAAGTACAGCCCCCAGTCGGAGCCGGCAAACACCTGTGCCGGATTGTTGGGGTTGACCATGATGGCGTTGATCGGGATGTTCGGCAGGTTGCCGGATTTGTCGGTCCAGTTGAAGCTGCTGCAATCGAAATTGCATTCCACCCGGAACACATGGCCGGGCGTGGCCGGGGTGTTCTGATCGAAGCCACCGACGGCAGCATAGCCCACCAGTTGGCTTTCGGCACCAGTGACCACATCCAGAATGGGCCGGTTTGGCAACACGCTGTTGCCGTCGGTGACATCCACCCAGGTGGCCGAATCGGCCACACCCTGGCCCAGATCAAAACCGAACCAGACATTGCCGTCGTTGGTGCCGATGATGGCGATGCGCTCGTCGCTGAACGAAAACGCCAGCTGGTTGATGAATGAGCGGTCATTGAGCACGCCTTTGGTCAGATCGGGACTGTTAGGCAGCCAGTCCGCGCCGCTAAGGCCACCATTGATGGTTTCCCAGACCCGGTTGCTGCCGGCAATCAGGTGTTCGCAGCCGGTGCTGGGCGGGCAATCGTGCTTGTAGATTTCAAACGGGAACAGAAACGAGCGGGTGTCGCCATTCCACGGCTCGGCAACGTTCTGGTAGGGGCCGAATGGACCGCTCTGGCTAATGCCCAGATTGCCATTCTGCGATTCCACATACCAGCGCTGGCCTAGCACAGGCTCGATTCTGGCAAAGATGCCATCGCCACCGAACACCGGCGTCCAGTTGCTGGCCTCCACCGGGCCACTCCAGGTGACCACCGACGAGCCGTTGTCCTGCGCGCCACCGGCTGCAGCGCGCTCGTTGCTGATGGCAAAATCGGCACTGATGTCGCCGGAATAGAACTCGATCGTGGGCAGGGTGTTGTTGAGCTGGATGTAATTGATCTGTGCCGCAGTCGCCGCATTGGCGTTGGCGCTGTAGTACACGCCGCCATCGGTGCCGATCAGCAGCCGTGCCGGGTCGTTGTTGACGTAGGCACGGGCGTGGTGATCGACGTGCACGTTGTCGTTGCAGGTGGCACCGGGAAAGCTGTTGCCGCCATCGTCGGAGCGAAACAGGTTAAGCGCACTGAGGAAGAGCTGGTCAGGGTCGCTCGGCGACACCGAAATGCCGGCGTAGTACCAGGACTGGCCGCCTGGTGTGCAGCCGGTCAGATCGGCCGACAATGCGGTCTGCACCCAGTTGGCACCGCCATCGTCACTGCGCCAGACGCCGAGAAAGGCGAGGTTGACCGGGCTCACCGCTTCGGCATAGAGAATGTCGGGGTTGCTCGGTGCGCGTGCCAGCTCCAGACGCCCCAGCGGGCCATTGGCCGCACCGTTGCCGGTGCCGGCCGGCCAGCCATTGTCGCTGCGGCTGATCAACTGGAAATCGACCGGGCAAGCCGCCGCCGGCAGCGTGCCGGCATAAATGCCGTTGGCACCGTTCTGGTCCAGATCCGGCTGCACCGCAGTGGGGCCGCCACGGGTGCCGACCGCGACCAGCATCTCGGTGTCGGCGCCGGTGTCGCGCAGCAGCAGTCCGGTGATGTCCTGGCGCTGGCTGGTGAAGCCGTTGGTCAGACAGGGACCGGCCCAGTTCTGGCCATCGTCATAGGAAATGAACAGGCCGGTTTTGGTGCCGACCACAATGGTCTGCGAGTTGCGCGGATCGACCTGCACCTGGCCGATGGCCTGGTATTGCGGGAACGATCCCGGCGTGGTCGGCAGGGCCGGGGTGAACACATCCAGACCTAGAATTTCCCAGCTGGATCCGGCGTCCTTGCTGCGCAGCAGACCGGAGCTGCCGAACGAGAACGAGCCATAGCGCAGATCACCGGTGCCGGCGTAAATGATGTTGTTGTCGTTCGGGTCCATGTGCAGGGTGCCGATGGCGATGGTGTTGAACATCGGATCGTCGGTGAGCACTTCCCAGGTGGTGTCGGCGTCACAGCAGTTGGTGGTTTTCCATACACCGCCTCCGTCCGAGCCGGCATAGGCGATGCGATCATCCAGCGGGTCGCTGAGAATCGCATTGGTACGTCCGGCCACTGCACTGGCACCGAAATCCAGTGGTCTGGGACCCAGCAGGGTGAAGCGATCGGCCGGCAGCTCGTTGCCGCCCCGGTTGGCATAACGTGCGGCACCATCCGGGGCCCGCTCGGGCATGCGCGCATGCTCAGGCCGCGCCGCCGTAAGCCAGCGGCTGTCGAACTGAAAGGTCGGGTAGGCGTAACGCGTGGCCCAGTAATCACCGCCGCCGGGTACCTTGCCCGGTGTGGCCACCGCAGCGGCGGGAGCCTTGCCTGCGGGCACAGCAGCACCGTTGTTGTGGCGCAGCGCATCAGTCAGCGAGTCCAGCTGCAGCAGGCCCATGCCGGCGGCAAGCAGGCCGCCCAGCGTCAAGGCAATGAGGATGAAGGATGACTTGACGGACATGCGGCGTGCTCCAGTTGGCATTGCTTTGCCGCCATACTACACCAGAATTCATGTCCCTGGCACGAAGACGCTGGTAGCATGGTGATATCCAGTGCACGGTTCACAACAGGCAGCACAGCATGATCACACTCTACAGTTTCGGCCCCAATTTCGGTCTCGCCGATCCCAGCCCGTTTGTGTTGAAAGTCGCGGCCTGGTTGCGGCTTGCCGAGATCCCGTTTAGCTGGTCGGCCGACCTCAATCATCTGCGCCGTGCACCCAAGGGCAAGCTGCCATTCATCGACGACAACGGCCAGATCGTTGCCGATTCCTGGTTCATCATCCGCCATCTGCAGCGCCACTACGACGACCCGCTGGATCGCTGGCTGAGCCCGGAACAGCGGGCGGTTTCCAGTCTGGTGGAGAAGTCCCTGGACGAGAATTTCTACTGGACCATCATCCACGCCCGCTGGATCCGTGACGACACCTGGCCGACCATCCGTCAGGCGTTTTTTGGCGGCATGCCGTGGCCATTGCGGCAGCTGGTGCCGTGGCTGGCCAGGCGCACTACCCGCAATGCCTTCATCAAACAGGGCATGGGTCGCCACAGCGATGAGGAAATTCTGCAGATTGCCGACGATACTCTGCGCAGTCTGTCGCTGTTGTTGGGCGACAAGCAGTGGATAATGGGCGAGCGTCCCTGTACGCTGGATGCCGTGGTGTTTGCCTTTGTCGCCCAGGTGACCCTGATCGAGCTGGACAACGACCTGTCCAGACTGGCACGACGCTACGACAAGCTGCTGCACTACTGCGCGCGCATCAACAGTGCGTATTTCAGTGCCGACGAAACCGCCGCTGGCTGAAGTCATGGTGTGCGGGGCAGGACTGTTGCATGACCACTGAGCTGGCATGACCACTGAACTGGGCCTGCTGCTGGTCATCATTGCGGCGACCTTCATCATGTTTCTGAGCGGCCGGCTGCGGCTGGATCTGGTCGCGATGGTTGCTTTGCTGGCCATGTATGCATTCGATCTGCTCAGCGTGGAGGAAATGCTGGCCGGTTTTTCCCACCCGCTGGTGCTGATGATCGCTGGTCTGTTTGTCGTTGGTGGCGGCTTGTTTCACACCGGCGTGGCCGACACCATGGGAGGCTGGCTGGAACGCCACGCCGGACACAGTGTGGCAGGGATGTCCGTGGCGGTGATGCTGGTGGCCGCGCTGCTGTCGGCGTTCATCAGTTCCACCGGCACCGTGGCGGTGCTCATCCCGGTGGTCATGGCGCTGGCCACCGCGCGCAAGCTCAGTGCATCCAAGCTGATGATCCCGCTGGCATACGGCAGTCTGTTCGGCGGCATGCTGACACTGATTGGTACGCCACCCAATCTTGTCGTCAGTGCCGCGCGCGCTGACGCCGGACTTGGTGCATTCGGCTTTTTTGATTTCACTCTTCCCGGTGCGGTCATGCTGGCACTGGGGCTGGCCTATTTTGCCCTGGCCGGTGATCGTCTGCTGCCGGCAAGAGCTCCAGGCGATCAGGCCAGTGTGCCGGACGATGAAGAGCTGGCGCGCGAATACGGCCTCAAGCAGCACTTGACGCGGCTGGCGGTGCTGCCAGTGTCAACCCTGACGGGCTGCAGTCTGACCGATGTTGCCATGCGCAGCCGCTTTGCGGTCACCACGCTGGCGATCTGCAGCCCAACAAGTCGCGGAAGGCAGACCCGCCGCGCAGAAGCCGGCAGTGTGATCAGAGCCGGTGATGAACTGATTGTTGCCGGCAGTGAAGCGGCCATTGGCAGCATGTGTGAGCGTCTGGGGCTGCAGCGGATGGATGTGCAGCCGGAATTGCCCCCTGCGGTGCGCCTGGTCGAGACAGTGGTGCCGCCGCGTTCTGCGTTCGTCGGCCACAATCTGCGTGATTTGCGGCTACATTCTGGGGCTGGCGTCACCGTGCTGGCACATCGCCCGGTGGGACATGAGTCGATGGCACCGCCTGATCCTGATCGACGCATCGACGCTGGTGATGCTCTGCTCATCACCGGCCGCACGGCGTCCATGCAGCGTGTCGCTGAGCACGGACACAATCTGGTTCTGTTGGGTGACGTGCAACAGCGTGAGCGACGCAGCAGCAAAGCCCCGCTGGCCATCATCGTCATGCTGCTGATGTTGTTGGCGATGACTTTCAGTCTGCTGCCGAATGTGATCGCTGTGCTGGCGGCGGCCGTGGCCATGTTGCTGCTGCGCTGCCTGAGCATGGAAGAGGCACTCATGGGCATCAACTGGGAAAGTGTGATTCTGATTGCCGCAATACTACCGATGGCCACGGCGCTGGAGAACACCGGCGGCATGCTGCTGGCGGCCAACGCCCTGTTTGAACTGGCAAGCGGACTGGGTCCACATGCATTATTGCTGGCGGTGTTCGTGCTGACGTCCGGTCTCAGTCAACTGGTTTCGAACACCGCCACCACGGTGCTGGCTGCACCGATTGCACTGCAGGCCGCTGTGGCGCTGGGGATCAACCCGGATGCAGTGTTGATGACCGTGGCAATCGCTGCGTCAACGGCATTTCTGACCCCGATGGCCACACCGGTGAATACCCTGGTGTATCATCCAGGAAACTACCGATTTGCCGATTTTGCCCGTGTTGGTCTGCCGCTGCAGTTGCTGTTGCTGATCGCCACCATGATCGTGGTGCCGCTGTGGTTTCCGTTGTAGAGGTTCGATGACACAGATGGACGCAGCCGCATATGAGAGTTGGTATGAAACGCCACGCGGTCGCTGGATCGGTGCCCGTGAAGTAGCGCTTGTGATAAGGGCTTTGCAGCGACAATCAGGTGAATCGCTGCTAGATGTTGGTGCAGGGACTGGCTATTTCACCCGTGCGGTGGGTGCCAGCAATGGTCACGCTGACGCTGCCACGGTTGCTGTGGACATCAATTCGGCATGGATGCAGTATGCACAACAAAAGTCCATGCAATCTGCTGCAATGGCCTATGCTGTCGCCGATGCCAGGCATCTGCCGTTTGCCGATGCTGCTTTTGATCTGGTCATGTCGATCACCGCGCTTTGTTTCATTGCTGAGGAAAGACGGGCGATTGAAGAAATTCTGCGTGTGGTGAAACGGCGGCTGGTGATCGGATTGCTCAATCGTCACAGCCTGCTTTGGTGGCAGAAAGGCAGAAACGGTGGGTCTGGTGGCTATGCCGGTGCTCATTGGCATACCGCCAGTGAGGTGCGGGCATTGTTTCACAACCTGCCGGTGAAGAATCTGAAACTGATGACGGCCATCCATCTGCCGTCGGCGAGCAGGTGTGCCAAAGTGCTGGAAGCAACGCTGCCAGCAACGATGGGGACAGGAGCATTCATGCTGGTCAGTGTTGAGCCGCAGCAAAGCTGACAGCTGCTTAACTCGCGGTGGCGTCTTCTTTTTTCTCGGCGTCGGATTTGATCAGTACTTTGGCCATGATCACGCCGAACTCGAACAGCAGCCACATGGGTATCGCCAGCAGCGATTGCGAGATCACGTCCGGCGGAGTCAGCAGCATGCCGATGGCGAAAGCACCGACAATGATGTAGGCGCGCTTGCTTGCCAGCTGTTGTGGTGTCACCACGCGCACTGCGACCAGGATGATGATGGCAACCGGCACCTCAAAGGCGATGCCAAAGGCGAGAAACAGCGCGATGACGAAATCCAGGTAGCGGCTGATGTCGGTCATGACGCTGACGCCGGCCGGTGCCACGCTGGTGAAAAACGCGAAGATGACCGGGAACACGACAAAATAGGCAAACAGGCAACCGGCATAGAACAGCAGCGTGGCAGACACCAGCAGCGGCTTGGCCAGGTGCTGCTCGTGTTCGAACAGGCCCGGTGCCACAAACGCCCACATCTGGTAGATGATCACCGGGATGCTCAGCATGATGCCGGCCAGCAGGGTCATCTTGAACGGGGTCAGAAACGGGGTGGCCACATCAATCGCGATCATGCTGCTGCCAGTGGGCATGTGCCGCAGCAGTGGTTCAGCGAGCAGGGTGTAGAGATCCTGGGTGAATGGCAGCAGCAGGGTGGTGAACACGGCCACCGCAATCACCGCGCGCAGGATGCGCGTGCGCAGTTCCAGCAGATGACCGAGCAGACTCTGTTCGTCACCGCCTGCCGGGGTGGCTGGCTTGGCCATCAGGAGCGCTCTCCAGCAGCCTTGTCGTCCACTGCCGCCGGCATTTTGGCCGCCGGCTTGCCGCTTGCCGCACCAGTTTGCTCATGCACTTCATTACGGGTTTCATTCAGGGCCTGTTGGCTTTCCTGCAGCGAGGACTGCAGTTCCTTGCTGGCACCGCTGATGTCATCCTTGATTTCTTTCACCCCGGTCTGCTCGATTTCGCGCTCCAGTTCGGTGCGCATGGCGTTCCAGGTGGTGCGGGCCCGGCCGACGTAACGGCCGATCTGTTTGGCGACAGCCGGCAAGCGCTCGGGGCCGAGCACAAGCAGGCCGAGCAGGCCAATAAGCATGACTTCACTGAAGCCGATATCAAACATATGAATCTAACCGGAGCCGCGACGGCAGCGCTCAGCTGTGGTTTTTCTGCTGCTCGCCGGTGTTGACCTGGTCGCCACTGTCGGCGTTGCTGGCATCGTCGCGCAGCTGTGCCTTGATGTCTTCACTGCTGTCGTCGTCGTTCTCATGCATGCCTTTGCGGAAGCCTTTGATGGCACCACCCAGGTCACTGCCGATGTTGCGCAGGCGGCGGGTGCCGAAAACCAGCAGGACGATGATAAGAAGAATGACGAGTTGTGTGGCGCTGATGTTACCCATGGGAATGACTCTCGTTGGTTGGCAGCAGATATGCTGTCATGACTATGCTGCAGATTGATGAATATGACTTTGTTATTGTTGATTCGTTTCAGTGCTTCAGTCTGCGACCGGCGACCATGAGCATGATCGCCAGCATCAGCAGCAGAGCCGGCGCGGTCAGCGCGGGCACGCCTTGCGCATCGGGTATCGGGTCGCCATCGGGATCGCCTGGATCACCGTCGCCATCGCTGATGCCGCTGCAATCCAGCGCGGTGATGGCGAGCGATTCTATGCCGGTAAAGGTTTCCCCGGCCACGCTGGCGGCACCGGTCTCCGGATCAATGTTCAGGATCTGTCCGCCGGCATTCTGTCCGTTGACGGCGGTACGGTCGGTAATCGCCCACAAGCCGCCGTCGGCAGCAAACGCCAGACCGGCGTCGTTGTAGCTGGCGGCAGCAGCCAGCGGCCCCACCAGCGTTGCCTGCAGTGACTCGGGATCAATCCGGTACAGGCCCTGGTTGATGTTGCCGGCACCGATGCCGTAAATGCGAAACTCGCCGTCGATGACAGCGCTGGCCAGCCCGGTCAGCGAGACTTCGCCGAAGCTGCCGATTTCCTGCGCTCTGCCGTTGTTGGCAAGATCAAGCTGAAATAGCTGACTGGTGGTGTCCGAGGTCAGCAGGGGTTGTGCTGAACCGCAGACAAAGGTCATGCCGAAGTCGAATGAGGTGGTGGCGTTCAGGCCCAGATTGTTCTCAATTCCGCCGACGCGGATGCCGGCACCGCTGAATGCGTCGATGCGCAGCAGGCTGTTGCTGGCGTCATCGACGCCATAGAGTTGTCCGTTTTCATCGAAAGCCATGGCTTCGATGTCCTGAAAACCGGTAGCACCGATACTGGTGGCCTCGCCGGTGGCCAGGTTGATGCGGTACAACGTGTCCGGCGACATGCTGGTGTCCACACCATCTGAATTGACCACAAAACCGAACGGTTGCGCCTGGGCACAGGCACAGGCAAACGCCAGCAGACTCGCTGCGATGAGCCGCATGATGGCTGGTGCTGGTCCGGTAGAGGCGTTCATGTCATGGCAATCGGTTTTCCCGATGGGTTGTTTTTGATGCCCAGTGTAGCACTATCAAGGCATTATGCCAATCTGTGCATGAGATCATTGATCTGCGTGCGTCGCCCGGTTTTTGTGCAGCACTGCATGCGTCACCGGGCAGGCGCGTCCAGGCAATGGACTAAGTGTAGTGATATGTAACAGTCTGTGCATCTGTATAATCAATCATTGGATCATCCTGTATTTTCAACATGTTTCGATCAGCAAGCTATGACCATGCCGAACAGCGGCCAGACGCAGCGCGTGATCACGACGATCTCGCCATATTGCTGGTCAATCTCGGTACGCCAGCGGCGGCGACCCCGGCTGCGGTGCGGCCATATCTGCAAGAGTTTCTGTGGGACCGCCGCGTGGTCGAAGCGCCCAGAGTGCTGTGGTGGCTTATTCTGCATGGCATTGTGCTGCCGTTTCGCAGCAAGCGTTCAGCGCGAGCCTACAGCAGTATATGGATGCCGCAGGGCTCGCCGTTGCTGCATTACTCCGAGCGGCTGGCGCAGCAGATGCAGACCGAAATGAGCGCGCGCTTCCCCGGCTGCACGGTGGCGCTGGCCATGACCTATGGCCAGCCAGCCATCAACGCCGCGCTGGAGCAGCTGCGACAACAGGGCAAGCACAGACTGTTGCTGGTGCCGCTGTACCCGCAGTACTCAGCCACCACCACCGCTGCGGTGTTTGATGCCGTGACCCGCCAGCTGCAGTCGTTCCGCTGGCTGCCCGAGCTGCGCGTGGTCAATCAGTACTACCAGCACGACGAGTGGCAGCAGGCGGTGGCCGAGAGCATTCGCGGTTATCGTCAGCAAAACGGCAGTGCCGAGGTACTGCTGTTTTCCTTCCACGGCATCCCGAAACAGTATTTTCAGAGCGGCGATCCGTATTTCTGCCAGTGCCAGGCGAGTGCCCGGCGTATCGCCAGCCTGCTGCAGCTGGACGACAGCCAGTGGCGGGTGTCGTTTCAGTCGCGTCTGGGGCGCGACCCCTGGTTGCAGCCATACACCGATCACACGCTGGAAGCGCTGGCCGCAGACGGGATCAGGACGGTGCAGGTGGTGTGTCCGGGTTTTGCCACCGATTGTCTGGAAACACTGGAGGAAATCGCCATGGAAAACGCCGAACTGTTTGTCGACAGTGGCGGCGAGACGCTGGATTACATCCCGGCGCTGAATGACGATCCATTGCACGTGCAGGCACTGAGCAGCATTCTGACCCGGCATGTGCAGGACTGGCCCGGCCTGCAGGTCGGTGGTGGTGGTGATCGCCTGCAGCGCGCACAGCAGCTGGCCGAGGCCTTCAATTATCGCCAGCCACCCGTGGCCAGTGCGCACAGCGACACAGCATCTACCGGGCAGACCAGCCCTGAGTCAGTGGCCACAGCCGCGGCCGCAGCGCAGTCAGTCCGGCACCAGGCACGCAAGACCAGCCATGGATAACATCGGCATTGCCGTGATGGTGGTCATTGTCACCGGGTTGCTGTCCCAGTGGCTGGCCTGGCGCATCGGTATTCCGGCCATCATCGTGCTGATATTCACCGGCCTGGTGCTGGGGCCGGTGGCTGGCATCTGGGATCTGGGCCTGAACATCAACGCCGACAGCGAGGGATTTCGCCACATGATCGGCCTGGGTGTGGCCGTGGTGCTGTTCGAAGGCGGTCTGGTGCTGGAACTGCGTGAGCTCAAACGGGTCGGCAACCACATCGGCCGGCTGGTCATCGTGGGGCCGCCGCTGGCCTGGTTGCTGGGGGCACTGGCAAGTCACTATGTCGGCGGCCTGAGCTGGCCGGTGAGCATTGTGCTGGGCGCCATTCTGGTGGTCACCGGGCCGACCGTGATCATGCCGCTGCTGCGCCATGCCAAGCTGAATCAGGACAGCTCATCGCTGCTCAAGTGGGAAGGCATCGTCAACGATCCGGTCGCGGTGCTGCTGGCGGTGCTGTCCTACCAGTATTTTCAGTATGCATCGCTGGACAACACCCTGCTGGACGTGTTCGCCGACCTGGGCAAGGCGGTTCTGGCGGCGCTGCTGTTCGGTGGCGTGGGCGGCTGGCTGGCCGGACGCTGGTTCTCGCGTGGCGGCGTGCCCGAGCATCTGAAGTCGCCATTGCTGCTGGCGGTGGTGCTGCTGGTGTTCGAGATCAGCAATCTGTTCCAGCACGAGGCCGGGCTGTTGACGGTCACCCTGATGGGCGTGGTGATCGGCAACATGAAGCTGGGTGAAATCGCCGATCTGCAACGCTTCAAGGAGTCCATCACCATCGTGCTGGTGTCGGCGCTGTTCATCGTGCTGACCGCCTCGCTGCAATGGAGCGATCTGCAGCGACTGGACTGGCGCGCCGGTCTGCTGATCGCAGTGTTTTTGCTGCTGGTGCGGCCACTGACCATCTGGATTGCCACCATCGGTTCCGGCATGCAGCGGGAAAACCGCATGCTGCTGGGCTGGATTGCACCTCGCGGCATCGTCGCCGCCGCCACCGCCGGTCTGTTCGGGCCGGGGCTGGTGGCAGCCGGCTACCCCGATGCCGAACTGCTGCTGCCGGTGACCTTCGGGGTCATTCTGGTCACCGTGATCGCACATGGCCTTACTGCCGGGCCGCTGGCCCGCAAGCTGGGGCTGGCATCACCGTCGGAAGGCGGTCTGCTGGTGATCGGCGCCTCGGCGTTCAGCATCGCCCTGTGCCAGGCGCTGCAGCGCGCCATGCTCAACGTCAAGCTGGTGGACGGCTCCTGGTTCAGGCTCAAACCGGCGCGCCAGTCCGGCATCGATTTCTACTATGGCGAGCTGTTGTCCGAGCACGCCAAGGACTGGGTCTCGGTGCACCATCTCAATGCCCTGCTGTGCGCCTCGCCAAACCATTTCTACAATGCCCTGGTGTGCAAGGCGCTGGCGTCGGAATTCGGTCAGCACAATGTGTTTCAATTGCCCGACAGCGAGGCCGCCAGCAAAGAACATCGCCGCCTGTTGCGGCGCTCGCGGGGGCTGATCGCCTGGCAGGCCGATGCTTCCATCGAGCACCTCAATGCCCTGCTGGCAGAGGGCTGGACCATCCAGACCACGCGCATCAGCGAGAACTACAACCTGGAGCAGCTGGAACGCGACGCCGGGACTATCATGCTGCTGGGCGTGATCACCGACAAGGGCAAGTTGCGTCTGCAGTCACCGGAACAGCCGCTGGCCATCACGCCGGGCAACAAGGTGCTGTATTTCGCGCCGCGCAAAGCCGCTAGCGCACAGGCCGCAACCGCCGGCGACGATGATGCGACAACAGCGGCAGCGGATGGTCGCAGTGAAGTGCCGGCGCAGACCGCAGACGGAGACGGCAGCACTGCTGCAGACACGGAACAGACAGCATGAGCGGAATGATACTCAGAGACCTGATGCAGCATCGGCGGCGGCTGTTCTGGCTGCTGCAGATCAATGGCTGGGTGGCGTATGCGCTGATGAACTTCCTGCAGGGATTCACCTACGACCGCTCACCGATCTACATCGTGCCCAGTGTGGTGTATGCGTTGACCGGATTTTTCCTCACCCTGATCATGCGGCAGATCTACCTGCGCATCTGGAACCGGCCGCCGTTGCAGATGTTTACCGTGGCGGTGATCACCTCGCTGCTGTTTGCCGTGGTGTTCGAAGCCAGCCGCGCGCTGGCCTACCTGAATCTGTATCCCAGCGACTGGCAGATCAACGCCTGGTGGGAAGTGTTTCGCCAGTACACCTTGTCGCTGTATGTGCTGCTGGCCTGGTCGGCGCTGTATTTCGGTATCAAGTACTACCGCAAGGTGGAGCAGCAGCGCGCGCAGCTGCTGGAAGCCACCACCACCGCACAGACGGCACAACTGAAGATGCTGCGTTACCAGCTCAATCCGCACTTTCTGTTCAACACACTGAATGCGGTGTCCACGCTGATCCTTGCCGGCGAGAACGACAAGGCCAATCGCATGGTGGTCAAGCTGTCGCATTTCCTGCGTCGCAGTCTGGAAATGGAACCCATGCAGATGGTGACATTGCGCGAGGAGCTGCAGGCCATCCATGAATACCTGGAAGTCGAGCAGATTCGCTTTGGTGATCGGCTCAGCATCGACTGGGCGGTCGATGCCAAAGCCTACAGCGCGCGCGTGCCCAGCCTGCTGCTGCAACCAATCATCGAAAACGCCATCAAATACGCCATTGCGCCCAGTGAAGAGGGCGGCCACATCCGCATCGCCGTGAGTCTGGATGGCGACGCCCTGAACATCGCCATCCGCGATGACGGGCCGGGACTGGACGCCACATCACAGCAGTTGACCACGGTGTCCGGCACCGGTCTGGGACTGGAAAACATCCGCGCCAGACTGCAGGCACTGTATGGCAACCGGCAATCGGTGCGCATCGACGACATTGCCGCCGGAGGCGTGCAGGTGAACCTGCAGATGCCCTACCAGACACTGGCAGAAAACTGATGTGCAACACCGCGATACCCGGATCATGAATCAGGCCCAGACCAACATCCGTGTGATGATCGTCGACGACGAGCCGCTGGCCCGGCAGGGCCTGCGCCTGCGCCTGCAGCAGCTTGGCGACATCGAAGTGGTGGGCGAAGCCGGCAACGGTCGTGATGCCCTGCAGCGCATCGAGCAACTGCAACCGGATGTGCTGTTTCTGGACATCCAGATGCCCGGCATGACCGGTCTGCAACTGGTGCAGAAACTGCAGCAGAAGCATGCCCAGAACGCCGCCACAGAACTGCCGCTGGTGGTGTTCATCACCGCCTACGACGATTATGCGGTGCGGGCTTTTGCCGAACAGGCCCTGGATTATCTGCTTAAACCGGTGGATGACGAGCGCCTGACGCAATCGCTGCAGCGCGTGCGCGGGCAGTTGCAACAGCGCGACAAGCTGCATCAGCACCAGCAACTGCAGAAGCTGCTGCAGCATCTGCAGCAGCAGCATCTGCAGGAAGATCGCAGCGACGAGCAGACCATCGAGGAACTGGCTGCGCTGCACCGGCTGCTGCCCGCCGAGCGCATGGTGTTCAAGGATGGTCACAAGACGCTACGCATCAAGCAGGCCGACATCCGCTGGATCGAGGCCGCCGGTGATTACATGTGCCTGCAGACCAAAGACACCACGCATGTGGTGCGGGCAACCATGAAAAGCATCGAGAGCAAGGCCGATCCGACCATACTACAGCGTGTGCATCGCTCCACCATGGTCAACATTCAGGCGATACAAAGCCTGATACCCTATCAGAACGGCGAGTACATGCTCACCATGGACTGCGGCAAGCAGATCAAGCTGAGTCGACATTACCGGAACAAGCTGGACTTGTTGCAGTCCACTTGAACTTTCGCTGACACAACAACAGGGTGGCTCTGTGTCGGAGCCTGCAGTGCAGCAGTCCGGCAATCAGTTCAGATCAGGCAAACCATGCTCATGCAGGCAGCAGACAAACCGTCATCGCCAGACCAGCAAGACCAGCCAGACCGGTCAGGCCAGCGTGGCAAGCTCGCAGCTGGCTGGCTGCTGGTGCTCATGCTGTTGTGGCAATTGCCGTCGACGGCGGCATCCCTGACACTGGAGATCGACGGCATCGATGGTGCCGCCAGAGACAACATCGCGGCGGCACCGATCCTGCTGGCGCTGCAAAGCGCCGAATCGCTCACCCGGCTGCGACTGCGCCGGGCCCGCCCGGCGATCATCGAAGAGTGCGCCGAGGCGCTGAAGCCCTATGGTTACTACAACCCGCGAGTAAGTGTGAGGATTGCCGGCAGCAAGCCAGAATGGCGACTGCAGATTACTGTGGAACCGGGGGTGCCGATCAAGGTAAACCAGCTCGACATCACCCTGCTCGGTGCCGGGGCCGACGACCGGGTTTTTCGTGAGTGGCGCAAAAACTGGCCGCTGCCGACCGGCAGCATTCTGCTGCAACAGCAATACGAGCAGGCAAAACAGGATCTGCTGCAGCGTGCACGCCAGCGCGGCTACATCGCCGCACGCCTGCTGCAGGCCAGAATCGAGGTGGATCCGGGCATCCACAGCGCCAACATCAGTCTGCAGCTGGACACCGGTGCACGCGCCGTGTTCGGCAGCGTCAGCGACGAGTCCGGCATCATTCGTGACGACACCATGCGCCGCCTGCAGCCGTTTCAGGCCGGTGATTTTTACCACGCCGAACTGCTGGAGGACTGGCGCAGCAACCTTGCCGCGAGCGGGTATTTCGATCGCATCGACATCATCGAGCGGCTCAGCCCCGAAGCCGAGCCACCGCGCATTGATCTGACCCTGCAATTGCAGGCCAGGCCGAAAAACACCTACACCGTCGGTGCCGGATTGGGTACCGACACCGGTCCGCGTCTGACCAGTGGCTGGGACATCCACCGCCTCAATCGGCGTGGCGATACGCTATCGCTGGGCTTCGGGGTGCAGGCCACCGACATGGAGTTTTTTGCCCAGGCCGAATACCTGCGGCCAATCGGCGATGATCCGGGCGAGTTCTGGTTTGCCAGCGCCAGCGCGCAGCGCAAGGACGATGATTTCGAGTTCATCGACACTGCCACCGGCGAAGAGGTATTCCCGGAAATCGACGGCAACCGTTTCAATCAGCTCGTCAACAGTGGCTTCATACGTCAATCGCAGCCATGGGATGGCTGGTCCCTGCAGCGGCGACTGTTTGTTGGCTTTCTCAACGAATCGTTCAACACCGACGAGCCGCGTCCGGACAGCAGACAATTGCTGCTGCTGCAGGACAACCCCGAATTGCTGCCGCTGCTGAACCAGGATCAGCAGGTGCTGCATGCCGGTTTTTCCTGGCAGCTGCAGAAAATCACCGGACAGGGCTTCAACATTGAGGGCACCAATGCGCTGTGGCGGGTGATCGGTGCAGTTGACGGGGTGCTGTCGGACATCAGCTTCCTGCAAAGCTACATGGGCCTGAATTATCAGCGAAAACTGCATGAAAATGGCAAGCTGATCATGTCTGCCGAATTTGGCTACACCGAAGCCAAGGTGGACAATCTGCTGCTGGAGCAGGATGGCGACACGCTGGATTTTTCCCTCACCCAGCTGCCGGAACGGTTTCGCTTCCAGGCCGGTGGCGATCGCAGTGTGCGTGGCTACGGCTATCAATCACTGAGCAACAACCGCAATGGCTCCAACCATCTGTTGACCGGCTCGCTGGAATACGAACACCGCATCAGTCAGGACTGGTCTGTGGCGGTGTTCTCCGACACCGGCAACGCCTTCAACGATTTCACCCGCCCCAAGCTGCAGTGGAGCGCCGGTCTGGGCGCCAGGTTTTATACTGCGGTCGGACCAATCCGGCTGGATCTGGCACGGCAGCTGGATACCGGAGACAATGCCCTGCGTATCCATCTGACCATCGGCACGCCGCTGGTTACATTTGGATCTCTTCCCTATCTGTCCGGTGTGCAATGACCATGACAAGCCATACCACAGACGCAAACACTGACAAGGCGACTCAGCGCACAGGCGGCAAGCCAGGCTGGCTGCGCTGGCTGGGCTGGTCGCTGCTGGCATTGCTGCTGTTGCTGCTGGCATTGCTGCTGGGTGGGCGCTGGTGGCTGCTGCACACCGCCAGCGGTGCCGGTTTCGTGCTCGATCAGGCCCAGCGCACGCTGCAGCCGGCACTGCAGATAAAGCGCAACAGCGGCAACATCGGCCAGGGCCTGCGGCTGTCCGGGGTGGTGTTCAGCAATGCTGCCAGCAGCACCAGTATTGAGCAGATCGAGCTGCAGGCAAAACTCAGACTGCTGCCAACGCCACGTCTGATCATCCAGCGGCTGTACCTTGATGGTGTAAAGGTCAGCGTGCTGCCCAGCGACGAACCACCGCCGGAAACGCTGCCGGACCTGCGCAGTCCGCTGGCCATTACGGTGCGCGATCTGCGTCTGCGCCAGCTCAGCCTGCGCTTGCCGGATCAACCGGCATCGGCGCAGCCACTGCAACTGGTCCAGCTGCAGGCAGAATTCGCTTATGCTGACAGTCTGACGGTGTCGCGCCTGCAGGCACAGGCCTATGCCGCCGAACTGACGTTGCGCGGCACTGCCGCGCTGCAGCCGCCCTACACCCACGATGTACAGATGAGCCTGCAGGATGTGGGCAAACAATTGCTGCCAGCGCTCAAGCAGGCGGCCTTTGAGATGCACAGCGAGGGCGACCTGGATGCGCTGTCGCTCAGCCTGCAAGGCCGCGATGGCCTCCCGCTGCGCGCCGATGTGCAGTTGTACCAGCTCATGCAGCAACCACGCTGGGAACTGCAATTGACCAGCAGTGAGGCATTGCAATGGCCGTTGCCGTCGGCCGGTGACGCAAGCGATGCGCCCATGGTGGCCGTGCGTGATGTCGAACTCAGCAGCAGCGGCAGAGCGGACGATTACCAGCTTAGCCTGCGCAGTGCCTTGCAGCAGCCGTCACAACTGGCCGGTGACTGGCAGCTGCAGCTGCGCGGTGATGGACAGCAGCTTGCCCTGCAGACACTGCAGGGTGACCTGCTGCAGGGTAGCGTGCAGGCGCAGGGCAGCTATCAGCTTGCCCCGCCCATGCAGCAGGGTGAGCTGCGGCTGCAACTCAGCCAGCTGCACCTGGCTGACATGCTCGCTGACGCCGACCTGCCCAATGAGCTGCCACCGGTCAGTGGTGGCGTGAACCTGCGCCTGGCTGAGCAGCAACTGCTGCTACAGGATCTGTTGCTGCAGGCGGCCGGTCTGCCCTGGCAGTTGCGTGGCGAGGCCAGCTATGGATTGCTCGATGAGCGTCTCAGCGGCAAGCTGAACTGGCAGGCGCTGGACTGGCCGCCTGGTAGCGCAGAGCGTGCCGACTGGCGCAGCAGTGAGGGTGTGCTGCAGGCCAGCGGCAGCCTGCAGAACCTGCAACTGAACATCGACAGCGATCTCGCCGGCAGCACCATTCCGCCAATGCAGCTGCAACTGCAGGCCAGCGTGTTGCAGCAGCAATCGCTGCAGCTGCAGCAGTTGCTCATGCAAACCCTGGGTGGACAGGCACGCCTGAGCGGCAGCGCCACATGGGGTGAGGCCCTGCAGGCACAACTGGACTATCAGCTTGATGGCATTGATCCGGGACAGTTCTGGGGTGCCTATCCCGGCGACATTTCGGCCAGCGGCTCAGTGCAGGCGAGCGCCGCTGCCGATTTCAGTGCGCCGGCGGCAAGCGTGCAGATCGACCAGCTCAGCGGCAGCCTGCGCGGTCAGCCGATCAGCGGATCGGGCAGCTTGCGCTATGCCGATCAGCGATTTGTCAGCGACGGTCTGAAGCTGGAATCCGGCGCTGCCAGCCTGAGTCTGCGTGGTGATGATCAGCAACTGCTGGTTGAGCTGGACATCCCGTCGGCCGGGCAGCTGTATGCGGCGGCGGCCGGCAATGTGCAGGCCAGCATCAGCATGCAGGCGCTGCCCGGCAGCAGCCTGCGGCTGGATCGCGGCCAGTTGCAGCTGCAGCTGGAAGGCAGCGATCTGGGCTGGCAGCAGCGTTATCTGGAAACACTGTCCATGCAAGCCGATCTGCGCCTGGCCGAGACCGGTCTGCTGGGCAATGTCGATGTCAGCCTGCAGCAGCTCAGCAATGGCAGCAACAAGCTGCTGCGTCAGGCCAGCGCAAACCTGGTCAGCGATGCGGCCGGCCAGCGCCTGCAGCTGGCCGCCGGTCGTGCCGGTACCCGCATGCAGCTGACACTGCATGGCGCCAGTCAGGGTGACACAGGCTTTGCCCCCTGGCAGCCCGGCTTTGCCTGGCGCGGTGAACTGCTGGAGACACAGCTGGAAGACCGTCAGCTGGGCGTATGGCGGCAGTCCGGCCCCGAAGCATTCAGCCTGATTGATGGCGCACTCACGCTGCAGCAGACCTGTCTTCGCGGCAGTGAAGAGGTCGCCGGTTCCGCCTTGTGTTTCGCCGCCACGCAAACGCTGGCGCGCCCTGATCAGCACGCTGCAGGTGCTGCCACGGCGGGCGAGCGCAGCGGCCGGCTGCAGGCCAGCGTGGACATTGAACGGCTGCCGGTGGCGCTGCTCACACGCATGACCGGCGCAGCCGTGAGCAGTGATCAGCATCTGTCCGGACACATCGAACTGGCGCTGGCCGATGCACTGGAGCAGCTTGCCGCCAATGTGGTGCTGACGCCCGGACGCCTGTCACTGGATGGGGATAGCGAAGCCGGTGTCGACATGCAGCAGGGCGAGGCCCGACTGCAGCTGGTGGACGATACCATCACCGGCGATCTGCTGCTGCGTCTGCACCAGGTTAACCAGAGCAATGGCCAGAAGAATGGCCAGAACGAAGGCCAGAACAACAAGCCGAACAGAGGTGAGATCAAAGCCGACTGGCAGTTCGGCCCGCTGGCCAGCGAGCAGCCCGAACTGAGCGGTGATCTGTACACCAGCCTGCCCGATCTGAGTCTGCTGCAGAGCCTGGTGCCGACCCTGAACGAACTCGGCGGCAGCCTCAACATGCATGCGCAGTTCAAGGGCCCACTGCCGCAGCCTTTGATTGCGCTGGATGTGAATCTGCACGACGGCCGCATCGTCTATGCGCCGGTGGGGCTGGCGCTGCGCGACATCAACCTGCAGGGGCAAAGCCAGCCGGGGCAGCCGTTTCAGGGCAAAGGCGGGCTGCGCGCCGGTGACGGCCAGGCCAGCATGCAGTTCCGGCTGGCCCCACTGCAACGCAGTGCCGAGCTGTCCATTCAGGGCGAAAACCTGCAGCTGGCCGACAGCCAGGTGCTGCAGCTGCGTGTCAGCCCCGATCTCAAGCTGAGTGCAGCAGCCGATGGTTACCGCATCAATGGCGAACTGCTGATACCGCAGGCTTTGCTGCAACCGCCAAAACAGGTTGCCACGCAACAGCGGGAATCGGCCGATGTGGTGGTGGTCGGTGTCGAGCAGCCGCCTGCGCAGCAGCCCAGCATCGATCTCAACGGCAAGCTCAAGCTGGTGCTGGGCGATGACGTGCGTGTCAGGGCCGATGTCGCCAGCACCCGGCTGCAGGGTGCGGTGGATCTGCTCTGGGAGGGGCATCCAGTGCCGCAGGCCAACGGCAGCATCGCGCTGATCGACGGTAAGGTGCAGGCCTATGGCCAGACCCTGATTCTGCGCGACAGCCGCGTCAGCTACAACGACGCCCCGGCCGACAACCCGCGGCTGGACATCTACGCCGTACGCCGCATCTTCGGTGACCCGGCCGTCAGCGAAGCCGGCGTGGCGGTCACCGGGCGCGCCCAGCAGCCGGACATCCGCCTGTTCACCAACCCGGCCAGCAACGAAGAAAGCGCTCTGGCCTACATCGCCACCGGCAGCAACTTCGATCACGGCAACGGCGAAGGCGCACTGAACCTCGGCCTGTACCTGTTCCCGCGCCTGTTCGTCAGCTACGGCGTCGGCCTGTTCGACAACGGCAACGTCACCAACGCCCGTTATGAATTCAGCGACAACTGGAACGTCACCCTGGAATCAGGCCAGCGCGACTCAGCCGTGCAGATCAACTGGCGCAAGAACAGGGATTAGCCAGCATTGCTGATTGAGTAACCTTCAAACGCATGCGGATTCAGGAACTGTCGTTGCCACAGCAGGGCCTTATCCACTGTCGTGAGTTCTGCTTCATCACCCACCGCATCCCAGTGCGTCCGGATGCTGTCTATCTGGGCATCTATGATGTTGCGTGCCTCGTGATCGGCTAACAGAAACTGGTCTGCCGCGTCCACACACACCTTTAGTTGGCTGCGGCGATTATCGCCACGAATCAACATCGCCTGAGTGGCCTCATTGCCGACACGGTGCTGGGGGCAAATGTCATAAGCTGGTGTCAAACGTAATTGTTGCCCATCCCAGAAGGCCGAGTGGTTGCGGGCGTGGTCATCGGTATTGCCGCAGAGGATGTTAAAAGTCAGTCGCGCAAACAGCTCACGCAACATTTGCTTCGGTTGCGCAAAGCGGTGGCGGATGATTTCTGCCAACTCCGCATAGCTGGCATAGCGAGCCATCATCTCGTCAAGACCCAATAAGGTCAATGACGACACCATCGCCATGCGTTGCCAGCCTGCTGGAGTGAAGCGCCGATCAAAGCGCTCCACCAGCAGCACGTCCCTGGCTGCGGTATGGACGAGCTTGACCGGGGCCACGTCGATACCCGCCAACGCGGCCAGGCGCATAGCAACGAACTCGACCTTTACCACACTGTACAGGTCGGTGGAGCTGGAGAACTTGGCAATGTATTTGCGTTCGCCATCAGTGATCTGTGCCTTGGGTCGTGCGCCGCCTATGGATGTGCCATGCTGTAGCGCCTGGGCCAGCGCCTGTGTCAGTGGCAAGCCTTTTTCCACACGTTCGGCAGATTCCATTAATTCTTTCAGCGTCGCTAGTGTACCCCGCCGGAAATACTGTAACGTTCAGCGAGTCGGAAAGTGCTTAGCCGCACGGCATGGCTCGCAGGTCATGGCCATTCCATGGCCAAGAGCCATAACACAGCGGATGAGTGCTTTCCGGCTCGCCCTGCGGGAGCGCACCTGAGGCAGCATTACGGCGTTGCAATCCTTGTCAAGGGCTTGCCATTCACTACGGATTGCGTCTTGTACTGCAGCCTCAGGACGCGCTCTGAATGTCACAGTATTTCCGGCGGGGTACACTAGCGTCGACAGTCGCGGCACATACTCGGTAGGCGAGCATTGAAAATCCAGCGCGCCAATGCGGTCGGAACCCGATGCCAGCAAATAGCATAGTTCAGTCAGAGCGATGGTATCCGCAGCCTGGCCTGATACACCCAGCAAACGATTCATAATCACACGTCTCCCCCAGGCATCGGGCGAGGCATCACGCAGACATCCAGGCATATGCAGGCCCGGCAATAGCGGCAGGCTGCCGCGCTGCAGGGGCAGTTCTGGAGAATACAGGGAAATCGCATCGTCACGCGCCAGATAGCTTTGGCCGTAATTGAATTGCAGGCCGTGCGGGGTCGGTGCCAGACGACCGGCGACTACCGGCTCTGCCTGCTCCGGCAGCCAGATCCAGACATACGCTTCAAGCGGATCTGCAGACTTGCTAGAAATCATCCTGGACCTCGTTGGCCGGTTTGCGCACAGCCTTGGGCAGCAACACGAGCTTATCGGCCGTTTCCCGGCTACGCGTTTGCAGGTCGGACAACTCGGGTTCGAACAGGGTCACGCCAACAATCGCTGCCACCTCAAGGGTGGCTCCCAACTCGCAGCGTGGATCGCCTTTCTCGATGCGGTAGAGCATATCGCGGGAAATCCCGGCCCGGTTCGCCAACTCCTGGGCTGTCATCTTCCGCTCGATGCGACCGCTACGCACCAGCATGCCCAGCAGACTCAGCGCCTGCCGGGTGTAGCGAGAATAGCTGCGCGTGATGGCTTTGGTCATATTGCTTCAATTTTGTCTTATGTGTATGACGTATTGGGTTTTAAGTCTTACATATAAGACACTACTATAGCATATGCCGTATCAATTTGATCTGCGGCCATAAAATAGCCCAGGAGCCTATCGGATTTGACCGATCGTAGCGAAGGAAAGCCGGTTGGAGTCAGATTTTTCGATCTTTTGAGGCGAATAGTGTGCCTATGCAACGATGAAGATCGGAGAATCTGGCCCAATCCGGATTTTCTGCAGTAGATCAGTGTTAAGTCCGACAGGCTCCTAGTTAGGGTTTATGGCATGATTTCGCCGCATGAAGTCATGCCCGTCCGGGAGTGGAACGTGTGTTGATAAAGTTGCAAGCCATCCTCGCCACCGGCAGCAAATCGATCACGGCAACGGCGAAGGTGCACTAGGCCTGTATCTGTTCCCGCGCCTGTTCGTCAGCCACGGCGTCGGCCTGTTCGACAACGGCAGCGTCACCAACGCCCGTTACGAATTCAGCGACAACTGGAACGTCACCCTGGAATCAGGCCAGCGCGACTCCGCTGTGCAGATCAACTGGCGCAAGAACAGGGATTAGAGTTTTATCGTCACCAGATCACCACCGGGGCCAGGTTTCTGCGCCCAGTGGCAATGTATTGAGCTCATCACGCGCCTCTCGCCAGGTGGGATAATGCTGGTGTAAAATGTTGATGAAGCGCTCGTTATGCGTTGGTTCAATCAAGTGCGCCATTTCATGTACTATCACGTATTCAAGCAGGTCCTTGGGTTTTTTAACCAGTTCGGTATTTAGCCTGATGTTACCGGCAAGCTGATTGCAGCTGCCCCATTTGGTCTTCATGCGCTGCAGATGATATGCAGATACCTTGACGCACAGCCGTTGTTCCCATTTTTCAATGAGGGCTGGTATAGCTTTGTGCAACAGCCGTTTGTGCCAGGCATGCATTACCGCAGCACGTTTGTTCTGGTCACTGCCCGGACGTACGTTCATCACGATGTGCTTGTGATCCAGCCTTACGCCGGGCGGTGTGTCCCGTTCCACCACTGTCAATAGATAGCGTCGCCCCCAGAGATAGTGGCTCTCGCGCCCGACATACTGACGGCACGATTCTCGAGCCTGACTTTTCAGTTTTGCCTGCTGAGCCCGTATCCATCCAAGCTTGGTGATGGCGTAGGCGCGAGCCACTTCAGGGCGGGTATCTTTCGGTGCCACCAGTGTAACTCGTCCGTCAGGCGGATGGACTGACAGATGCACGTTTTTAACCGCCTTGCGTGTTACGGTGATATTGATTTCACCAAAAGTCAGCATCTCAGTCATGGATAGCTTGCCTGATTCTTGATCAGTTCAAACACAGCCTGTGTCGCCTTGCGATCACGCCCCATGATCGGAAACAAGGCATTAAGGACCTGACTTTCTCTGGCCGTGTCGCCGCGCCAGTCCGCTGGTGCCTGCTCGCGCATGGCTCGATCTAGTTTCAGGGCAAGAGACACTTTCGGCGGTAAGTAGGCCCCCGTGTCTTCTGCAACCAGTCGAGACAGATCATCATCGCTCAATATGTCCTGCAAATTGTTGTAGATCACCATCGCTGCGCGGTTGCCTTGGAGTTGTTCAGGTATATCCGCGATGTTGTGACCTTCTGCGATTTTTCTGATCAGCGCATCGGCCCGAGTGAGGAACTGCTTGTAATTGGCCGTCTGATTACGCCAGTCGCGGATCAGATCATCCAACAAACGGGAAAGCTGCTCGTAAAATCGTGGGTCGGTAAGCTGCTCGCGTATGATGGTTTTCCGCACGTTGTTAATGATGCTCTCAGCCACCGCATTCTTTGATAATTGACCTTTTTGATTAAGTTTCTTGGCAATGGCATCGTGAATACCGGTCTCGATGATCAATTCCACCAGAGAATAATTGTTAATCATACCCAGATTACTGGCTGCATCAGCCTGGATATAGGTGTTGATCAGGTGACGCATGTCCGCCTCATAAGGCTTGATGTCAAGCTCTTCACCCGAGTAGCGCTTTATCGCATCACGAATTTCGCTGAAAAATGACACTTCATCTTTCAGGAGTCTGATCGTATCCTGTGAGTAGCCCGCTGCATCGAGATCATGTGCGATGGCAGAGTAGGCACGCACGAAATCGGCCACTGTCTTGTAGAAAGTCACCCGCAGCAGCTCGGTTTCATCCAGCGCGCCTGTGGTGAAGGCATCACCACAGAAGTAGTACAGATAGTTTTCGATCTCGCGCGGTGGCAGCACCGGTTCGCAAAGGTATTTGAGTGCTTCGCGGCTGCTATCCAACTGCTTGCGGCCTTCTTTGAGCCAATCCTTCAGCTCGACGTTATTCTCAGCAGCACCGCCGCCATCCAGATCGAGTTCGTCGGAGCTGTAGACGGCGATGGCCTGCTGGACATCCCCAAACAGTTGTTTGAAATCGACGATGTGGCCATAGTCCTTGTCATCGCCATCCAGCCGATTGGTGCGACAGATCGCCTGGAACAGATTGTGGTCGCGCAGTTCGTTGTCCAGGTAGATGTAGCTGCACGAGGGCGCGTCGAAGCCGGTCAGCAGTTTGCTCACAACGATCAGAAGCTTGGTGTTGGCTGGCTCTTCGATAAAGCGACGTTTCATTTCTGTTTCGTATTGAGTCGTGCTCTGGCCGTTTTTCAGTGCATACTGGGTGTAGGTGTTGTATTTGTAACGCTCGCCGCCGTTGGCCGGCTCGCGAGAAATGGCGTTATGGTTAGGCTCAAAAGATGTAATGATGCCGCAGTACGGACCGAACGCAGTCTGCTGGAACAGCCGAAAGTAGTGGCAGGCATCATAGATGGATGCCGCCACCAGAATGGCTGTGCCGCGATTGTTGTTCAGGCGCGGCTTGAGGCTGAAATCCTCGATGATGTCGGCAACAATCCGCTCCTTTCTTTCTTTTGCGCTCATCAACTGTTCCAGCGTCGCCCAATGCTTACGCAGCAACGCTTTCTGGTAGTTGTTGAGGTTGCGGGTCTTACGCTCGAACCAGGCATCAATGGCTTGTCGCGAGGTCAGCCGTTGCGGCACATCTCGTGCTTCGTACTTGAGATCGAGCACCACGCCATCGGCCACTGCTTCCGGAAACTTGTATGTGTGGATGTAGGTGCCGAAAACCTCGCGCGTGGTTTTTTTATCCTTGCGCAACAGAGGCGTGCCGGTGAAGCCGATGAAGATGGCATCAGCCAGCCAGCGTTTCATCTGCCGGTTCATTTTGCCGCCCTGGGTGCGGTGGCACTCGTCGACGAACACATAAAAGCGCCCATGTGTCAGCGGAGGATCGCCAGTAAGCTCGCCCGGGTCGAACTTGTGCACCAGGGCGCAGAGCAGCCTGGGCGTGGTTGCCGCCAGCTTTTCCACGAATTGCGACCGTGAACTGATCCTGGGAGATGGCTCATCCTCACCCACTACACCGGCATTGCGCATCACACCGACGATCTGCTTGTCCAACTCGTCGCGGTCTGTGACCACCAGAATGCGCGCCGTCGGGTCATGCTCCATGATCCACTTGGCCAGCAACACCATAAGAATGCTCTTGCCGCTGCCCTGGGTGTGCCAGATCACCCCGCCTTCGCGCTGGGAAATATGCGCCTGGGCTGCCTTGACGCCGAAATACTGATGCGGCCGGGGTACCTTTTTCTGGCCGGCATCGAAAATCACGAAATTGCGTATCAGGTCAAGCAGCCGCTCTTTACCGCACATCTGCAGCAATGGTTTATCCAGCAGAACACCGGCAGACGGCGCGCTGCCACCGGTCTCGTCCTTCCACTTTACAAAAAACTGCTCTGGCGTGCCGGTGGTGCCGTAGCGCAGCCCCTGGGAATCGCTGCCGGCGAACAGTAGCTGCACGGTGCTGAAGAAGCGCTCATTGAAGATCGGCTCCTGGTTGGTGATGAGCTGGCGTACACCGTCGGCCACCTCCACCGAACTGCGCTTCAGCTCGATCACCGCCACCGCGATCCCGTTGAGATACAGCACCAGATCGGGCCGGCGCCCGTGTCCGCCCTTGAGCGTGACTTCCTCGGTCAGGGCGAAGTCATTGCGCACAGGGTTCTCCCAGTCGATCAGATGCACATCTTCGTGCGGCTGTCCGGGTGCAAGCAGCACCTTGACCGGGTAGCGCAGCAGGTTGTAGGCGCGTAGATTGGCCTGGTAGAGCGTCACGCCGGTGACGTCCGCAGCGGCCTCCAGCTTTTGCAGGGCGGCCGAAATGTGAGCCTCGGAATAGCCACGCTCGCGCAGATTGGCGCGTAGCAGCTCCGGCTCAATGGGTCGGTTGTTTTCGCGTTTTTGCCAGTCGCCCAGGTTGCGATAGCCCAGCCCGCCTTCCGGCTCCGGGCGAGTGAACAGTTCGACAACACGATTCTGTGTCAGGCGTTCTGGGCGGGCTCGGCTTGCCATGCGGTTACTCCCTCCTGGCCTTGCGGGGCTTCAGCAGAGCTTTGCCGACCTCAGTCAGACGGTATTTCTGGCGGCTGCTCAGGGGCTTATCGGGAATGGTCATCTCGACAATACCCGCCTCAAGCGCCGGGCGCAAGTATTTTTCCTGAAAGTGCTTGCGATCTTTCAGACCCAGCAGCTGCTGAATTTCGGCGCGTTTCATCTCCCCTTTCAACACCCCCATCAATCGCTCGACTTCCCCGGTGACTTGGGGGGTGACTTGGGGGGTGACTTGAGGGGTGACTTGAGGGGTGACTTGAGGGGTACCTGCATCAGAAGCCCACTCCGCCTCCGGTCGCCACGCAACAGCGCTGAACTTGTTGCCCGCCGGATCATCCACCAGGTCGATCTGCGGCCAGGCTGCCAGAGCGCGAGGAATGCCGCTGCCCATGCCGCAGTATGGCAGGATATGGCTGGCGTGCTCGGTCAGCGTGGGGTTGCGGATGGTCTTGCCCCAGCGGATATCCTCAGCGCTCAAGCTGTCCGGCAGCTGGCCAGGACTGACGAATTCCACCCGACTGCGTTGACTAAGCCCTTTGCTGAATACTTTCATAGAAAACATATAAATCAATAGGTTACGTATTTTTCTTAGCTAAACCATGGCCGCTAGCTAAGATTTAGCCGAAGTACCAAGTCGCCAGATTGTCTTCGACCGAGGCCCTTCAGGCCGCATCAACCCATCGCGCCGCATGGCCTGCATCAGATTGCGGATCTTATGGCCCTTCTGCGCCTCATCGAGTACCTCGGGCAGTTTCGGCAGCAGCAGCTCCCGGATATCCTGCCGCGTTGCCTGCCCGTACTTTTCCAGGTAGTCGATAATCAGCTTTCGGTAATACTCATCGTCCAGCCCGCGATTACGAATGTACCGGGCTTTGTCGCCTGTCCAGTCGGCCACCTTGGCCGAAACGAAGTAATTCGGCGCTCGACCCTCAATGAGTTTAGCGGCCTTCAGCGTCTTGGCCTCTTCTGGAGAGATGTCGGCTTTCTTCTGCACCCGATCCAGCAACAGAACCTGGCGTAAATCGAGATCATCGCGCCGCATCAACATTCTGGTGTACTTGACATCGAGAATGGTGCCGGAAATAGTGACTTCCACTCTAGGGTGGCCGACATCAGTCGTATCAATGACATAGTCTGGGAGCGGGAAAAATCGCCCACGCTGGGTCTCGAACATGCGGCGGATGCCGCTGCCGACCTGGTCGATCATGCGCAGTCGAATCATGCCGTCGATCAGCCACTGATTACGGTAGTGCTCTGGCGGCGATTGGTTTTCCAGCATCCATTCCACACTGGGGGGAATAAACTGTCCAAGGTTGCTGAAGACCAGCCTGTCAGGATGTTCAACCACATTGATCTTGCCGCCAAGCCGATAGTCCTGATGAGCGATACAGTTATGTAGAGCCTCACGCATTACCCAGGCATCATAACGAGTCACAGCCGTTGGAAACAGCGATCCATCCGGCATGTGCTCGATCATGATATTTCGGATACGGGAGAAGACCTTCTCGGTCGATAGCAGAAAAGGGATGCCGAAATGTTGCGAGCTTTCCATTCGGTTGTGCGCATCACGCAGAACCCAGGTCATTTTGACATCGGCAGGTGCGAGAAAATGCGCAGCCTCATCGCGGCCGAGCAATAAAAGTGCCGAACGAGTCATCCGGCCCTGCTTGGTAATGCGTGCCTTGTTCAGCAACGTCGGAACATCCCAGTCACCGACTTCTGCCTTGATCTGTTCATGCCGCTCTGAATTCGGCTCGCTTTTTATCAGATACTCCTGAAAACGATTTCTGGCAGCGGCAATGGCGTCCGGGTCGAGTTCATCCAGGGTGGCACCAGGAACAATCTCACCGGTCCAGTCATGTTTCTGCCCCAGCAGGTCCCACAGCCGCGCCTCCTTGTCTGGATGCTGTGCCAACCTTGTCTTATGGCTGTCGATGCGAATGTAGCGTTCGCCTGCAAAGGCAAGGGGTGTAGTACGGGGCGGATAGATTTCCAACGCGACCACGCGACCATCGGGATGGTCTACGACGTGAAACTGAAAATCCGGGCGTGGTGTACCCTTTTGAGTCAGCCACATGATCAATGGCTGATTACCTTCACCTTTGGCCGAATACGGATCGAAGGCAGTGCCTACGACCTGATGGGTTTCATTGTCGATACCCCAGATCAGCCAGGCCCTGTCAAGCCCCGCCAGCACTGCGGCGTTGCCAAGGGCTGAGATGTATTCGCCTATATCCTTGGACAAAGCCCAGTTTTTTTTGAACTCAGTCACCGACGATTCTTGCGACTGACTGCGCAACTGGTCGATTTGAGCAATTAGGGCAGCTTGATCCATCAGGTCACTCTCTTTACTGTCAGCCGCGTGAAGCTGGAAAACTCACCACACTCGCCGTAACGCTGGTCAAAATACGAGACAAAAGCCTTTTCAGCGATATCCTCAGTCGAAGTGCCCGTCACCGGCACCACATCGGAATGGACCAGCGCGGATCGCTGGAGAATGCGCTGCATTTCCTCGCGCGAGGTCACATGGCGCTTGTCCGCCCCCTGCTTGACCCAGATGCGGCCCTGATGGTCCAGATAGGGCTTGGCGAGCCCGTCGGGCACCTCCACCGCCATGACAATGCCCTGATCGGTCTGCACATTCTCAGTCAGCGGGTGCACCGGCGGACGCACATGCTGGGAGGCGGCATTGCTCAATATCTGATTTAGCCGACGCACATCGGCCGCATCCAGCCCGGTAATGCTGCCGTTGTCTTTCACACCGAGAAACAGCTGGCCACCACCGCTGTTGGCAAAGGCAGCCAGTTCGGCAGCAAGGCCATCGGCATTGTTGGCATTGCGCTTGAACTGGTGGCGGCTGTCTTCGCCGCAGGCCACAGTCTCAAGTAACTCGTTGCTCCTCATGGATTATTACGCTTCAACTCTCGAGGGAGGAATGCGTCAATCTCTTCGTCAGAGAATGTCATATCCTCCAACTCTTTTAGAGCCTTCTGAGCTTCTCTGTAGGCCGTGGAATTAGTGCTAGGTGACCCTTGGTATGCGGAATGCAACTCCTCCATTATCTCGTCCCTCCTAGTTCGGAGAACTGTGAGAGACAAGTCCCCAATCCGCAGATCTGTCAGCAATGACAGATATTTCTCCCTAACGATCCAAAGCTCAGCGCCAGCATGCCTGTGCTTCTGCGCGATCTCCCCAAGGTCGTAGTCTTTGGTGTAGGCGTTTATCGCCAGGAGCATTGAGGACAAGACGACGCTTATTCCAGAACCCCAGACTCCGGAGTCAAAAAAGGTTGATATCACTCCACCGGTAATGAATGCCGACAACACAATTTGAGCCAGCTTTATCCGGCCATTTTTGGTCAGCATAATATCCGCGCACCTTTCATGAGTCTTGTGCGAGTAAACGACCCGACCATAGCATTCTCGGATCTGCCCTTCCAGCATCTGCTCTTCTCTATTCATCGCCACTAGCCTCTGGAATGATCGGGACTAGAATTCTATCCTTAGCTACAACGACACCGTCTTTAACGCAGTAGCACTCGACGATATGGTCCCCTTGAAAATCTGTGGTTTCCTTCCTTTGCCTTCCGCCAGTGTCTGGCATGATCTGACCACGAATACAATTCCTTCTGCGCGCTTCATCCCCTCTATTTAGGACTTTCCAGTAAACTTCAAATGGTGGCTCCACAGATATTTCTGAAACATGGAAGCGCAGGGACCTCTTTGTTCGTAGAGGGGTCCGGCCGGCGAGCATTCTCCTGAGCGAGAACTCTCGATCCCCGCTCTGCTTCACCTCGCAATCAATCTTGAGAAATTCCTTAATATCGATTGGGTACCTATACTCGATCAACTCTTCAGTGTTCTCCCAATTCATACGAGCTGCTTCAGCGAGCGCTTCCTGATCAACGATCGGTGCAGCAGGAAACGGTCTTCCGTAGACTTTCTTCCATTTAGCGTTTACTCCTTTGCTCCCCTCAGCCTCAATAGCTCTTAAGCAAAGTTTGTAAGCCTTTTTCGCTTTGCGCTGAAACCTCTTTTTCACTTTTACACGCTGACGACTCCCCGGTGCGGCGTATTCATTCTGTTCCGGCAGCTCGGACAGAAACTTGAAGAAGTCCCGACTAAGCCAATCGTAAGAAGCATATCCCCTACTATCATATTCGGATGTCTGGTCAAGAAACTTGTATGCCAGCGTGTCAACGAGCAGCCCACCCATTGCCACACCGTGCTGATTCCTCCAAGCCCTAGCCATTTTGCACAATCGACGGAGATTGGCGTTTTTTTTGGAATCCATTGCAGCAAATGCTTCCATCTCCTCTCTGGGCTTGGTGTTCTTCCAGCTTCCACCGTTTTTCGTATCCGGGTAAAGATAGCTCCGGTCATCCTGCTCGAAAACGGGCTGCACCTCGATATGGAAGTTCGCATAGGTCACCGTCACCACCAGACGGTCCACCCGAACTTTCGTTGATGGATAACGTTTCAGAATCGCGGACTTAGCATCCTGAAGCAGTTTCAGCTGCTTTCCATCCTTGTAGTCAGCCCACTTTCCCTTCGGCATTATGTACAGCATGTCGAGGTCAGATATGCCGTTAATTCCTGTTCTCCTCCCGAAGGAACCCACCTGGAGGGTGTTCGCCGTCTTGGAGTCTGTGTCCCGGAACTGCTTATTTAAAGCCGACGTTAGCTCCCCATATCGGGTGCCGATGGTGTCCGTGTTTGTAATCGCCAAGTTCGAAACGAACTCAGAGAACAACTCAGAAACGGTCATACCAGCCGTGTCCTCCCGGTCAGTAGCTCCTGCATCATGGACTGCTTGAGAAGGACCGTTTTAGCCCGATGCTGCTGCAGGGCTTCGAGTTCTGTGTCAATCTCGGAGAGGACGTTGGCGATGGCTCTTTGCTCGTTGACAGTTGGTGGCACTCTGACTGGTATTGCATCGGCTATTTTCTGATTGATATTCGTCAGTGCGGATGCCTGCGAATTATCGATGAGCCACCTACGTGTCTGTTCCGTCCGAAGCGCATAGAACAAGAAACTCGCATCGGCGGATTTTGGATAAGCACGAGCCCGGTAAGTGAAACCCGAGAAAACCACAGGCTCATCACAGCCTAGAAACTGGCTTGGGTAACCAATGCCATCTCGCTTCACGGACGATTTACCGAAGACTATGTCACCAACTGCAAGACACTTCGAATCTATCTCTATTGGTGATACCTTGATGCGGCTTAGTTTGCTTGTTGGTATTGACGTGCCATCGTAGAGGTCCTGGACAGTCACGTACAGAACTCCACTCCCCATCTCACTAAGCGGCTTATTGATGCCAGGCCTTAGCTCTGCCAGCTCCGTGAGCAACTTCATCTGCCACACTCCCTCAAACCCCGGCAGGCGGGTTTGGGCGGTGAGGAGTTGTTGCATGGTGGCCTGTTTGATGTTGCGCTTTTTGGCGATCAGGCGGTCCAGCGCCTCCAGCAGGGCATCCACATCGCTCAGAGCGGTGGCGATGGCGCGTTGTTCCTTTATTGGAGGAACTGGGTAAACGAAATCTATCGCATGAGAGATATTAAACTGCTTTTGAGCAGTCCCGTACTGCACATTCCTGACCTGGCCGCGACCGTGCTCCGAATTCATCAAATGGCAAAGCCAATCTGAATCAAATGAAGAGCTCACACGGACTATCATCATCGAGGCGCAGTTCAAGCTGCCGATTTCCGGAGGCACCACTGCTGTTACTCCTGGATCGCCAACTCTCACCGTGACCAAGTCGCCAGGGAATAGTTGTGAAGCTGGCAGCCTCGAATTTGATTCTTCCGTAATTTTCTTTGCGGAGGACCAATCAATAAAATTTTCGTGTACGTTCGAGCCAACCAACATTGGAACAGTGCCTTGCTGATCAAAGTATGTGGATGGATTAATGACTAACCCCACGGACTGGCGGGGTGAAATTTCACGTAATCGCTTAACCTCCCAATCCTCAGGAATCATCCCCACCTCGGTCTGCTTGTAGCCCTCGGGCACCACGGGCATACCCACCTGCGGCGCATACCCCGGAGAGGCATCCCGCACTCCCATCTCTTCACTATTCATCCCCACGCGACCCCCATGGTTTTTAGATGCTCGTCCACGCGAGCGGACAACACCTCAACCTGCTGGCTCAATTGCGGCAGCGGAGTTTCATAGCGTTCGGCCAGTTGGCGCACGCGGCCGGTCAGGGTCTGGGAAACGCGCTCCAGTTCGTTCTGCACGGCGGTTTCCAGGGCGGTGAGCCATTTGTCGTCCACCACCAGGGTCTTGATTTCGTCCTCGCTGAGTTCGGGGTATTTCTCGTATGCGAGCTGGTCGAGGGCGGCGTCGGCGTTCTTGATCTGCGTTTTCAGCTCGCTCTGGCGTTTGTCGAGCTGGGTCCATTGCTTTAGGACCTTGGCCTCGTCAGCGTACTCGGGGTCGCCCTTGATTTCCTTGAGGCGTTTGGTCACTTCGCCCTTGTTGATCTTGTCCAGCTCGGCGAAGGCGCCGTCCTCGCCGCCGTGTTCTTCTTCCAGCTCGGTGCGCTGGGCGGCGGCGGTGTCGAGGTTGCTTTGCAGGGCGTCCAGTTCGGCCTGCTGTGCTTTGAAATAGCGGGTGACGATGTAGCGCTTGGGGATCAGGTCGCAGGTCCAGCCCTTGTCTTTCATCTGCCCCTTTTTCTTGCCGGCTTTGACTTCTTCGAGCACGCGGCGGGGCTTGGCCACCCAGCCGTCGGCGGCGATTGCGTAGGCGTCGTCCTGCAGGGTGTCGTACCAGTAGTCCATCAGGTGCTGGTAGATGTCGTAGGGGTCGAGTAGGAGCGCGAGGCGGAAGGTTTCCAGTAGGTGCTCACCAATCTCTGTGATTAGGGCCTTGGGCTGGCCGTCAATGCCAAAGCCCTTGAGCACCGCTCGGTTGCGGTTTCGCCAGTCCTCGAACAGCGCGGTGACGCGGCCTCGAAAGGCGGCGAACTCATCGTGCTCCAGGATGGTGGGTTTGATGGCGGCCTGCTCCACCGCAAGCTCGGAGTAACCGGGTTGGCCGTTGGCGCGGAACAGGCAGCGGCGTAGGGTCGGGAAGACCTGCCAGAAGGCAGCCAGGCCCGGCGTTGGCGGGATGGCGGTCGGGTCGCCGTCGATGTCGCGCTCGGGGATGCCTCCGTTCATGTGGGCGTGCAGGTCGTGGCGGTCTTCCGGCTCGCTGGAATCAATATAGCGCGGCAGGTTGAGGTTGTAGTCGTTCTTCGGGTCGGCGATTTCGTCGAAGGGCACCATGCGGGCGTAGCGCGGCATATCCTTGTTTTCGTTCGGGGCCTGCTTGTTGAAGGTATCGACGATGCGGTGGATGTCCTGCTCGCGCAGGCGGTTCTTGTTGCCGTCTTTTATGAAGCCCTTGGAGGCATCGATCATGAAAATGCCACGGCGAGCCTGGGCGTTGTCCTTGTCCAGCACCAGGATGCAGGCGGGGATGCCGGTGCCGTAGAACAGGTTGGCCGGCAGGCCGATGATGCCCTTCAGATAACCCGAGCGCACCAGTTGCTTGCGGATGGCGGCCTCGGCATTGCCGCGGAACAGCACGCCGTGGGGCAGGATGACCGCGCCCTTGCCGCTGGATTTCATCGAGCGGACGATGTGCAGCAAGTAGGCATAGTCGCCCTGCTTGGCCGGCGGCGCGCCCCAGGCGAAACGCTGGAAGGGGTCGTCTTCCGGCGTGATGCCGGCGCTCCAGCCCTTGTCCGAGAAGGGCGGATTGGCGACCACATAGTCGTAGGTGCGCAGTGCCTCGCCATCCTTGAACTTGGGGTTGGCCAGGGTGTTGCCCTGCACGATGTTGGCCGTGGGGAAGTCGTGCAGGATCATGTTCATGCGCGCCAGGCCTGCTGTGGTGACATCCTTCTCCTGCCCTTCCAGGGTGATGTGCTTGCCGGCCTCACCGGCGACTTTCAGCAATAGTGAGCCGGAGCCACAGGTCGGATCATAGGCGGTGGTGGCGGCCTTGGTGTTGTCGGGCGAAATACCGATCACCTGAGCCATGATGCGGCTGACCTCGGACGGGGTGTAGAACTGGCCCTTGCTCTTGCCGCTTTCCTGGGCGAAATGGCGCATCAGATACTCGTAGGCATCACCCAGGATGTCATCATGCTCGGCACGATTTTTGGCGAAGTTCAGCGCCGGTTTCTGGAAAATACTGATCAGGTTGGTCAGGCGATCGACCATCGCCTTGCCTTCGCCGAGCTTGTTGGGGTCGTTGAAGTCGGGGAAGTCGCTGCGCGCCAGGCGCTGGTTTGCCTCGATTAGCGGCTGGATGATCTGCGTGTTGATCTTGTCGCCGATGTCACTCTTGCCCTTGAGCTTGACCATGTCTGCAAAACCGGCCCGGTCAGGAATGATGACAGGTGGGGTGTAGTCGTCTGAATTGGCGTATTTGTCCGATATGTATTTAATGAACAGCATGAACAGGACGTAATCCTTGTATTGGGACGCGTCCATACCCCCGCGCAGTTCGTCGCAGGAAGCCCACAGGGAAGAGTAGAGTTCGGATTTCTTGATGGCCATGCTGGTTGAGTCCTGATGAGGTCAGTAGAAATGATTGGCGAGATGATTCGGCTTAATACGCTGATTCGGCGTGCTTCGTCTTCTCCTCTAACAACCTTAGGACATTTATCAATCGTGCGTGAACAATTCTACACAGATTGTCGTGTGATGGCCGCCATTCTCTCATGCAGTAGCGGCAGTCTGGCACCGGATGCCGCATCACCCGGTTGGTGGCCGGGCAATGCTGCCAGTACAGAGATTGATGTGAGGATCACACCCTGATGCCAAGCTGCAACTCACCAGCCAAAGCGGCCAGGCGTTGATCCCGCGTCCATAAGCTGGTGCCTGCATCACCGAGTGCCGTGGCCGCCAGCAGATGGGCGTCGATGTAGCCAATGCCGCGCCCCATCAGTCGGTGCCGTTCGATGAAAAACAGCACTTCAGCATCGCTGGCCACCGGTGCCTGGGGCAGATCGGTCAGCAGTGTCAGCAACTCGACGCGGTTGCGCAGGTTGCCGCAGGCCAGTTCTCCGATTACAAACGAGTGCATCAGCACCTGGTTGCTGAGCAACAATGCGGAAAGCTGTGCGTCATCGGCGCGCAGGTGATCCACCCAGACCGTTGTGTCAACGAGGATCACGCCGCATCAGTTTGCCGCCGCGCAACAGCCTCTAGCCCTGGTTCTGTGCCACCCAAACGTGCCAGCCGACGCGCGCTCTCGCGCTCAATCAATGCGCGCAAACCCTGGCGCAGCAAGGTCGCTTTTTCCTTGACCCCGGTAATGCGCTGGGCTTCGGCCAGCAGCTGATCATCGATATTGACGGTTGTGCGCATGTAGATGGCGCTCCACAGCTGAACATAAGTCATCAAATAATACATCATTTGATGCCAATTGGCATGCGCATCAGCGCTGGCAGCGTGGACAGTAATAGCTGCTGCGCTGGCCGATGCGGCGGTTTTTGATGATGCTGGCGCAGTGCCGGCACAGCTTGCCGTCGCGGCCGTAGACTTTGAGGTTCTGCACGAAATAGCCGGGTTCGCCGCCGCTGCCGCTGAAGTCACGCAATGTGGTACCGCCCATGTCTATGGCGGCGGCGAGCACGTTCTTGATTTCCTCAGCCAGCCGCTGGTAACGCTGACGGCTGACGCGACCGGCGGCGCGTTGCGGGTGGATGCCGGCGGCAAACAGGGCTTCGGCGGCGTAGATGTTGCCCACCCCGACGACGATGCCGGCATCCATGATATGGCTTTTCACCGCGCTGCGGCGACCGCGTGCGTGCTGCCACAGCCAGTCGCCGTCAAAGTCGTCGCTGAGCGGCTCCGGGCCCAGGCGGGCCAGCAGGGGGTGCGGGGTGTCGGTCGCGCTGGGCTGCCACAGCATGCAGCCAAACCGGCGCGGATCGTGAAACCGCACTGCCTGGCCATCGACCAGTTGCCATTCGACGTGGTCGTGCAGGCGCCAGTCGCTTTCGGGTGTGGTCACGCGCATGGAACCGGACATGCCCAGGTGACTGATGATGATGCCCGGCGGTGTCTGCAACAGCAGATACTTGGCCCGTCGCTGCCAGTCCAGCACCGGCTGCTGGCGCAGGCTGATGATCTCATCGGGTATAGGCCAGCGCAGACTGGGCTGGCGCACGATAATGCGAGCAATGCGATTGCCGTGCAGATACGGGGCCAGGCCGCGACGGGTGGTTTCGACTTCGGGTAACTCGGGCATCGACAAGTTTGCTGTTGGTTGCTGCTGGGCGCATTATCGCCGAGATCCGATGCCACCGCTTGCAGCCTGAGCGCAGGCAGTGGTGCTGTCCGGGCGGTCGCAAAATGGTAAATTGGCTTTATGCAAAATGATTCAGACGCCGACCACGGTGTGCTCATTGGTGTCGACACCGGCGGCACGTTTACCGATTTCATCATGGTCGATGAGGCCGGCCGCCTGCAGACACTGAAGCGGTTGTCGACGCCGGATGATCCGGCCCGTGCCATTGTGGATGGCCTGCGCGAGCTGGGCCTGGCACAGCAGCGCTGTCGCATGGTCCATGGCACCACGGTGGCCACCAATGCCGTGCTGGAAGGCGAGTTTGCGCGCACCGCGTTCATCACCAATCGCGGCTTCGCCGATCTGCTTACCCTGGCACGACAGAACCGTCCGCAGATCTACACGCTGACACCGGAGGTGCAGGCACCGCCGGTGCCGGCAGAGCTGTGTCTGGAGGTGGCGGTGCGCTGCGACGCCGATGGCCGTGTGCTGGTGGATGACCTGGACGCAGCCGCGCTGGCCCGGCTGCGCGAGCAGCTGAGCGCCTTGCAGGTTGAGGCTGTGGCGGTGTGTCTGTTGTTCAGTTGGCGCAATGACGATCACGAACAGCGTCTGGCGCAGCACCTGGGCGAACTCTGGCCGGTGAGCTGTTCGGCGCAGCTGGTGCCGGAAATCGGTGAGTACGAACGCGGCATCGCGTGCTGGCTGAATGCCGCGCTGACGCCGGTGATCAGCGCCTATCTTGGTCGTCTGCAGCAGCAGCTGCCGCAGGCCAACATCGCCATCATGCAAAGCAGTGGCCAGACCATGGCGGCCGCGCAGGCGGCGCTGGAGCCGGTCAGGTTGCTGCTGTCGGGGCCGGCCGGCGGGCTGGCTGCGGTGGCGGCCATTCGTGGCCACGCAAGCGTCAATGTCGCCACAGAAGCTCACCATGCTGGCCTGCTCAGCTTTGACATGGGCGGCACCTCCACCGACGTGGCCGTGGTGCTGGATCGACCGTTGCTGACTTCGCGCGGTCGCGTTGACCGCTGGCCGGTGGCGTTACCCATGATCGAGATGCACACCATCGGTGCCGGCGGCGGATCCATTGCCTGGCTGGATGCTGCCGGCGCGCTGCAGGTCGGGCCGCAGTCGGCCGGGGCCGATCCCGGACCGGCCTGTTACCAGCAGGGCGGCACGCAGCCCACCGTGACCGATGCCCATGTCGTGCTGGGTCATCTGCCCGCCGACACTCAACTGGGCGGCTATCTGCCCTTGTCACGTGAGCATGCCGAGCAGGCATTTGCTGACCTGGCTGCGCGGCTTGGGCAGGATGTCGACAGCGTGGCGCGGGATGTGCTGCGGTTGGTCGATGAGCACATGGCACGTGCGCTGCAGCTGATGTCGGCACAGCGCGGTCATGATCCGGCGCGCATGCAGCTGGTCAGTTTCGGCGGAGCTGGTGGCCTGCACGTGTGTTCACTGGCCGCACGTCTGGGCATGCAGCGCGCCATGGTGCCGATGCACGCCGGGGTGCTGTCGGCGCTGGGTATGCTGTTGGCACCGGCCGGCCGCGAACTGACCCACAGCATGCTGCAGCCGCTGGCGCAGGTCAGTGATGCCCGGATCGAGACTGCCCTGCAGGCACTGAGCCAGCGCGCCCGCGATGAGCTGCAGCGTGAAGGTGTGGATGTGCGCCAGCTGGACATCAGGCCGCAACTGGACTGCAGCTATCGTGGACAGAAAGACAGCATCAGCATAAGCTGGGATCCGGCGCAGTCGCGCCAGCAGCTGGCTGAGCAGTTTCATCGGCAGCACGAACAGCTCAATGGTCATCGCCTGGATCTGGACATCATGCTGGTCAACGCGCGCATCAGCGCCACTGCCGGCGCCGCCCTGGGCCAGCTTCCGCGGTGGCAGCCAGATGCAGACGGCAATGGTGCGCAGCGTCAGTCCAGCGTGCGGCTGACCGCCGGCACATCCACGCCGGTCGACGTCCACGACCGGTCGGTACTGGCCCGCCAGACAGTTCGCGGACCGGCGATCATCATGGACGATCAGGCCACCCTGTGGCTTGAGATCGGCTGGCAGGCCAGCGCCGATGAACATGGCAATGTCCTGCTGCAGCGTGAATGAGCAATGCGAGCTTCATGGTTTGTTGATTGCGAGTTGGCGCAGTTTTGCCGTAGAATTCGATAACTAAAAATGAACAAACTGACAATCATCAACAGTCAACCACAGCGGGAACAATCATGAATAGAGTCATTGCAATCTTGCTGGTGCTGGCAACAGTGCCATTGTTGTCCGGATGCCCTAGCGGTGCCGGTACCACCACCAATGTCCGTCAGGGCTCGGGACAGAACATCCAGGCTGCCCAGGCCGAGGCCTACAACGGGCCCAAGGCACGCATCGCCGTGGCCCGGTTTGAGAACAAAACCGCCGATTCCTACAACTGGTACAACCCGTCCATCGGTGACGGCATGGCTGACATGCTGACCACAGCGCTGGTCAATTCCGGCCGCTACATCGTGCTCGAGCGCGAAAGTCTGGACACGGTACTGAACGAGCAGGATCTTGGTGCCAGTGGCCGCATCAAGCAGGGCACGGCCGCTGCGATTGGTGAAATCGAGGGTGCCGAACTGCTCATCGTTGCCGCCGTGACCGAGTTCGATGACAACTCCGGTGGCACCCGAGGTGGTGTTGGCGGCTTCGGTGGTGGCGTGTTTGGTGCAATCGCCGGCGGCTCCAAGTCGGCGCACATGGCGATCGATCTGCGCGTGGTGGATGCCACCACCAGCCGCATTCTGGCTGCGACCAGTGTCGAAGGCGAAGCCAAGGATTTCAACATTGGCGGTGCGCTGGGCGGTTATTTCGGTGGCGGTGCGCTGGGTGGCGGACTGCAGTCGTGGAAGAACACGCCGCGTGAAAAAGCATTGCGCCAGGTCATCAACGAGGCGGTCAATTACGTCATCTCAGTGACCCCGGGTGAATACCTGCGCCATGGCGGCAGCAGCCCGGCAGCGGCCCCTGCAGCCAGCAGTGTATCTGGTACTGGCGAACGCGTGGTCATCACTGCCAGTTCGCTGAACGTGCGCAGCGGCCCAGGATCCGACAATCCCGCCAAGTTTTCACTGACTTCTGGCAGCATTGTTGATGTGCTGACCCGCGCCGGTGACTGGATAGAGGTGCGTGATGCGCAGGGTCGAACCGGCTGGGTCGCCGCCGCCTACACCGTGTCGGTGCAGTAGAAGTCCTGCTTGCTTGTTACAAAACAAAGCCCGGTTCACCGGGCTTTGTTTTGACATGTGACTTCATGGAAAGCGAATCTCCGGTCATCGCTGTTGTACAGGGGCGAATTCTTGATCAAAAAACCATGCCAACAACAACTGATGGTCTCAGCCGCTGGCCACAGAAAGCCGTGAAAATATGCTCGATGCAGAGGCACGTACCACCTCGTTGGCCTGTTTCGAAGCATTCAGTGAAGTGTACATGATCTGTTTTGCGGGTACCGTGGTAACGGTACTAAGATTGACCAAGTCGTAACATTTCATGTTGACCATAGTGGTGTATGCGGTCGATTGCCTGCCGTAGTATTCCAGCTGTTGAGAGCCGGCAGGTGAGGATTCTATAACGACCAGATAGCGTACTCCATCCCTGGTGGCCGACTTACTCAGCTGTGATAAATTGAGTGAGCCGGCAGCAACCTGATCGTTCAGACCGTGAATAAAAGCAGAATCAAGAATGTTCAGTCCGCGCGATTGTAACTCTGCCTCCATGCTTGATTTCAGCGACGAGTTCAAAGCATCGTCACCCATTGCCACGATGCTCGTTTTGGTGGGTGTCTGAGCTTGAGGTGATGAGGGTGCTGGTGTAGCCTTCTGTACAATGGCTGGCTTCGACTCCGGCTTGGCGTTCGGGCTTGCAGCGATGTGTGCTGGCTCGAAGGCATTGCCAGTACTGTCGGTGCGGGTGCCCACATTTTTTTGCTTGTCTGCTCTTAGTTTATCCAGCAAGGCTACTGCACTGGTGCTGGAGTCAGTATAACCAGGACTGCTCTGATAGCCTGGTGCTGGAACATATTGTGAATCGGAGTTGATGCCTGGTGCCGAGGCCAGTGTCCCCGTGTGAGCAGGTAGAGACGTGGCTGGCACGGTTGAATCAGCGCCAGTGGTGGCAGGGGTGGTGGCCAGGCTAACTGTGGTAGCTGTGCCCGAATCATCAGACTGACTGCTCACCAGATCACGAATTTCAGTACCAATATCAGGGCCAAATTTTATCAGGGTCAAGGTGCTGGTGATGATCAAGCCAGCCAGAGAAGCAGCCATCCAAAGTTTGCGCCTTTGCATTAGCGGCATGCTTACAGTTTGGGTTGCATGGATGTTGCCGATGAGATCAAGTTCCTCACGAGTGATTGCCTGGGTTGATGTTGGTGCGCTGTCAGTTGAAATATCAGCATGATTTCCAGGATTGCTGGATAGGGTTTCTTTACAGGAATCGATATCAATAATCAATTCACGATAATTTGCATACCGCAGCGCCGGATCGGGAGCAGTCATCTTTCTCAGGAGCAACAGAAGGGATGGGTTCAAATCGTGATTCAGATTCTTGAAATCAGGAAAATCCGCCCTGGTCTGCTTTACAACTATATCTTTCGTGGATTCAGAAGAAAAATAAGGTTTGCCATTTAATATCTCGAACAAAACCATTCCCAGAGAATAGATGTCAGACTTGATGCTTGAGCCTGCTCGCCGGAACAGTTCAGGAGCCATGTATGATGGTGTACCTACAATCGTATTATTATCAGAGCCTTCGTTTGCAACCTTGGCTATTCCGAAATCAGTAAGATATACATGGTTTTTTGCGTCTAACATGATGTTACCAGGTTTTACATCCTGATGAAGTATGCCAACATCGAATGCCGCTTCTAATGCAATACCAGCCTGATGAATAATCCTGAGTGCCTCGCTTTGTGATAAAGATCCACGACGATGCAGATAAGAGGATAGCGTATCACCGTCAACGAACTGCATGACAAGATAGGGAATGCCGGAAGATTCATCAGTGTTGAAGACCTGGACAACATTTGGATGGGACAAGGACGCAGCATGTCTGGCTTCGCGTAGAAAGGCTGTAACTTTGAGTTCGTTTTTTGAGAGTTCGTCGGACATGCATTTGATGGCAACGAATCGATCGAGTTTGGGGTCGAGTGCCTTATACACAATGCCCATGCCCCCTCTGCCCAGTTCATCCAGGATTTGATACCGCCCAAGAGTACTTCGCATGACGTCGCTACCTACGCATTTCCCTTTAGCAATGCTACTTCTGTTTGCCCGAGAATGCAACATGATCATGCGAGCACGCGCCTCACATGAGGCGCAGGATGTGATGACGGAGTGGGTCATCACAAATATGACAACGATATTGCGAGGTCGAAAGTGGGGAAAAACAGCTTGACATAAGCGTATATGGTTGCTATAAATCTCTAGCGGGGGAATAGGGATTGAACTGCAATCTGCTCCCAAGCTCGATTCATGGCAGGATGTGATTCTCTGTCACACGCGCTCAATGCGCGCGACAGTACGCGTCCTTATTCATAAAATTCACGACACTCGGGAGCCTACATCAATGAAAACAATACGATTAAGGACATCGCAAGCAGCGTGCATGCTCTTGCTTATGTGTGCGCAATCTACTTTCGCGCAGCAGACGCCGGATGGATTCGGATTCAAAGTCTACAAAACAGACTCAACCTTGTATCCATTTGTACAAATCTACATGAGAACGTACGACGAGAAGATGGATCCGTTACTCAATGTGAACACCCAAAACATTGGATTGCTGATCAAAGGGAAGCCGGTACAAGATATTGAGAAAACGCCCTACACTGTGGAATCCATGCGCGGCAGAAGTGACACCATCAGGACCATTGTTGTCTTGGACACCAGTAAGACCATGCAAGGCCCGCCCTTCAACGCAGCGTTGGAAGCCGTAGCAAGATACATAGACTTCAAACGTCCTCAGGATCAGATGGCAATCATCGCACTGGATGATTCAGTAGCCGGTTTCACATTGGTATCTGACTTTGAACGGAACAAAGAGTATTTGGCGCGGCGCCTGGCCGATCTTGATGCAATCGGTAACACTACCCGACTGTATGACGGCATAGCTACAGCGATGCAGATGAGCATGGTTGCCGCTCAGGGGGGCACTTCGTCTCAAGAAGCCGTGAACATAAGTTCTACTGCTGTTTTGGTATTTTCAGATGGTAAAGATGAAGGCAGCGCATTGACCAGGTCGGATTTGATGGGTCGCATAAGTCAAATGGAAGTTCCGGTGCCAGTCTACAGTGTCGCCTACACCAAGATTGACCCGGCGCACTTGCTTAACCTTCAGGCCATATCCCGCAATTCAATGGGCAAATATTTCGACGTACGAACCAGCTTTGAAATGATGACACCAGCAGTAGAGAATGTTCATTCCATACTGCAAGGTGATTATGTCGTCACATTTCTATCAGACCTGCCGGTTGACGGTGAAAAGCACAATATGAAGGTTGGTCTGGAATGGCCGAATCAGAGCGGCAGGATTCGCTTTGAAGATGTTAGCTACGATGCCATGTCTCTGATAAGCTTCCCTGTTATCAAAAAGATGTGCGACGATTATGCTGTGAAATTTGCAGGACTGATGCGCAGAGATGCAACTTCATATGTCCAAAGATGTGTAAATATCGATTGATTTGACGGTCAAAAGTACATTACGCGCATTGTGAGTTGGGGAGCCGCGCGCTCCCCGACTTGATGTTTGCTGTCGATGGAATGATTGCATTAATGATCAAGCACACATTACCACCCGCAGAGTGTCTGTTAGCTCATATCGCCTGCGCGGCGGTATTTGATGTTGAGGATTCCTGTGGCGCAAGCCTGCTGGGCTGTCCTTGCATGCTCAGGTTAGCCTCTGCAGGCCTGGCTGCTCAGGTTGTCGGTGACTCCAGATGAGTGCGCACTCCATGCAGACTGTGCAAACAGCCACTCACGCCTATCTGCTGGGGATCAACGGAGATTATTCTAACACCTGCTTGCAGATATCAGATGGGGACATCCTCGGCAGAGACGAAATGGTATGTGCAGTTGTTGTGGATCATCAATTGACCTCACGCAAACACTGCAGGATATCGAACAAGAACGGCAAATGGCAGATAGAGGATTTGGGATCTACAAATGGCATCTATTTGGGATATTTGAAAATCAGACAGCCACATGTTTTGGCTGACGGAGATATAATAGGCATTGGAAACCCAGACCTGCTCGCATTCAGATTCTTGATATCAAAACCAGAATCTCACTCCTGTAATTTCACCTTACCCGCGCGCAATTCGCTACTTATTGGTAGGCAGCTGGACAACAACGTTGCTATTCCGTTTGATAAAAGCATAAGTAACAAGCATGCCAAGTTGATCAGAAGTAATTCGGCGTGGATGCTACAGGACATTGGCAGTAGCAATGGTACATGGATTAATGGATCGCGCATAAGAAAACGCACAATATCTCATGGCGATATTATTACTGTCGGCAACACAAATCTGAAATTTGAAGACGGGCATGATGGTGTCTTATCAGTTATTATTCAGAATCCCATATCTACACTGAGCTTGATGGCGGTCAATCTTGACCTGACTGTAGGAGCCAGGGTAAAGAAAAGCATTCTCAAGCAAGTATGTCTGGATATTCGTGGTGGCGAGTTTATTGGAATCCTCGGGCCGAGTGGCGCTGGTAAAACCACGCTGCTCACTACGCTTAATGGCTATAATCGACCCTCTTCAGGACATGTCCTGCTAAATTCATCGGACTTGTACGCCTCTTATGATATGTATCGAAATATCATCGGGTATGTTCCTCAGGATGATGTGGTATACAGTGAATTAACAGTTTATCAAAGTCTTTATTATGTAACCAAGCTAAGGCTTCCTTCCGATTTAAGTGAGGATGAGCGCGAGGAGAGAATCAGGCAAACGATAGCAGATCTAAATCTTGAGCATGTCAGGAATGAACGCATTACCAGTCTAAGTGGTGGGCAAAGAAAGCGAGTATCGGTTGCTGCCGAGCTTATTACACAGCCAAGGATTCTATACATGGACGAACCGACTTCCGGTTTGGATCCCAGTACAGAGGAAAGGTTGATGCTTCACCTGAAGCATATGGCAAAGCATAACAAAACCACAATTCTTATTACAACCCATATTCTTTACAACCTGCAACTCCTGGATAAGATAATAATCATGGCCCGTGGTAATTTATGTTACTATGGCAGCCCAGATCAAATACTTGAATATTTCAGCAGGCTTGCAGGTTATCAACTTACCAGGCCTACCCAAATATTTGACTATCTGGAAGGCAGGTCAGCAAATCAGACGAGTGAATTGCCTAGTCAATATCTTTTCCAGATTGCAGATAAGGCAGCTTCTCAATTCAAACATAGTGAACTGTATGACAATAACATCCAACAGCCTATAACTGCAGTAATACCTAGCATACTTGACAATAAATCGGATAGTGTTGTTAAAAAATCTAGTTCAATTCCTAAATGGGCAGTTTTTTCACCAGCCGCGATATTTGTATTGGCGAAACGTCATTTGGCAATAAAGACGAGTAACTCAAAAAACTTCTTTGTATACCTGCTGGTTCCATTGGTTTTGGGATTGGTTACACTGTCAATGTCTGCGCCTGAACCCCTAAGTGCTGATCAGGCAGTACAGAACAAGATTGATATCAGCAAGCATGTTGGCGGCAACAACAATGTTATTGAACAGGTGCTTTCATCAGTGTTCAGTGAGAGAAACGCTAGTGATGCTGATGCTGTATCAATACTGTATTCCATCAAATACGCAAACATTATCAATCTTCCAATACCGTTAAGTGTGCTCTTGATGTACGTCATGATGGCATCTTTTACAGGAACCTTAATGGCCTGTATGGAGCTATCTTCGGAGCGGGCATTGTTTCGCAGAGAATACATGGCAGGGTTGAATGTAAATGATTATTTGCTCTCCAAGTTGCCATTCCTTTTTGGTCTTACCGCAATGCAGGTTACTCTGTTTCTGCTGATCTGTGCGTTTCGTCCTGAATTGTCCGAGATGAACTTGTTGATGGTCTATGTTGTACTCATTGCTGTCAGTTGGGCTGCTTGTGTTATTGGTTTGTTGGTAAGTGCATTGGATCCAACTAGAGGCCAGCTTTCGGTAGTTCTTGCGGTTGTCGTTGTCTTACCACAGCTGGTACTTTCGGGTGCGCTGGGTCCGGATTTCTATGCTGGCATGGAAGTTGCAATGAAACGAATCGCGGATCTGTTGCCATCTAGGTGGGGTTTTGAAATGCTTTTGACTGCATCGTTTGATCTTCCAGATCGACCACATTACAGCTGGATTGGTGATCTAGTCAAAAATCAGATGGGATTCGAATTCGGTCGTCAAGTATACTACAAAGGTTTGGTTTATCTCCTGGTTCAGTCGATTACAGTACTGACGCTTACACGCTGGTTGATCGTAAGGAGATTCAAGATGTAGCCATAAGCAAATCATGGCTACTTTCAGGTACTGCATTATCCAGATAGCACTACTCAGTGACTTATCCATTAATGTCGTTTGTTATAGGTGTTTAATATTTGCAACGCTCACGCGGGGAAGTTCAATGAAACGAAATATCACAATTTGCTTATTGCTGGCCTCATCGGTATTCATCACAGGTTGCCCAAGCGGGGCTGGCACAACCACCAATGTACGGCAAGGCTCTGGTCAAGACATTCAAGCTGCACAGGCAGAAGCTTACAATGGACCTAAGGCCCGCATTGCTGTAGCGCGCTTTGAGAATAAATCAGCTGATTCGAACAACTGGTATAACTCATCTATCGGTGATGGCATGGCAGATATGCTTACCACGGCATTGGTCAACTCGGGGCGGTATATCGTTCTTGAGCGTCAGACCCTTGATTCCGTACTTAGTGAGCAGGATCTGGGTGCGAGTGGCCGTATCAAACAAGGTACAGAGGCGGTGATCGGTGAGGTGGAAGGTGCAGAACTGTTGATTGTTGCTGCAGTGACTGAGTTTATGGACAATTCCAGCGGTAGCAGAGGAGGGGTCGGTGGATTTGGTGGCGGCATCCTTGGTGCCATCGCCGGAGGTAGTCGATCAGCCCATATGGCGATTGATCTTCGTGTGGTTGATGCTACTAGTGTAGTGTCCTAAACTTAATCAAGAAATGTTATACTATCGGCATACTCAATGACCAACCGAGCCCAGTATGCCAGCACCTATAAAGATCAATTTAAGTAAAGATGAAATTAAACTGCTGAAAAAAATCATATCCAG
>JAHJQV010000051.1 GCA_018819105.1 Gammaproteobacteria bacterium | reverse complement strand
GACCAAGGAAGAACTTATCAACGCGGTCAACGCGGCACTCAGGAGCCTACAGAAGCTCCCAGACATCGTAGCGAGCTTCTTTCATACACCCACATGTTCCTATGCCGCTTTATGAGGCTTTACTTTTGTAGGTATTAGTAAATAGATGGCAATCGTGACCATGCCAGAAGCATCCATGTACAAGGATTAACGCATGGTGCTTCGGAAGAGCCATATCAGGTTTACCGGGAAGATTTTTGTAGTGTACGCGGAACCTGTAACCACTTTTGTGAAGAGCGGAGCGAATCAATATCTCTGGTTTGGTATTTTTCCCCTGAATACACTCATCATCCTCGAGCGAGTTGACTTGTCGACTATATCAATCACTATACATGCTTTTCAATGAGATCGGCTTGTTTGCGAAATTCAATGAATTGGCCGATAGACCAGAGCCAGTCACGCTGTCTTTCCGAATAGGTTTCGTGCAGAGATAGTGGTACGACAAGCTGCAGTCGACATCCGATCATCTCGTTAGTCTGATTCTCCGAAATTGCAGGCTCAAGTGTGGCAAGATGCTTATCGGAAATCCGATTCGCTTCGCGAAGGACCTGTCGCCACCGATCCTTGCAGCTCGTCTTTACGCCAAGCATCGTGAGCATCTCTTTCGGGAAATTCTGATTTCTGTATTCCTGTGAGCCAGGGAAAAGGAAGTCGGGCTTTGCTCGTGCCTCGGTATATGCGCCACGTTGAAACTTCAGGCCATTGGCTCGAAAAATGAACTCGAGATGATTTTCGAGCGAGTGACCGGCACGACTCTTTCGGGTGTTGTGGACGCTTAGAGAATAGGAGACGAAATCGTCAACATCAATGAAGCCTTTGTCAATCCGTTTCTGCACTATGTGACGCTCCAATAGTCTGAAAAAGCGCTCTTCAGTTTCTGTCATTTGAAGTAGTGCCTCATCTGGATTAACTATAGTGTCCAGATCGGACAGGGATTCTCGGGCAAAATCTGAAAATTGTCGTGTTGGTGGAAATCTTTCACCAAATCTTGAAATCAGATGTTCCAGCCAGTCGTCGTCCGCTGGCTGGGGTTCTATTCCTAGTTGTTCGAGGATCCATATTGAGGCCCACGAGAGCCTCTCATGAGCTTTGTCAAGTTCCAGGCTATTGAATTCATCTCCGGAATACTTGATGCCGAAGAGCCAGCGAAGCTGTTGCTCTGCGCTACTGTCGCGATGAGTGAATACCAGGAGCAGTTCATCATTGCGTAACTTTGCGACCAGGAAAAACATTCCAGCGGAAAGTTGTTCGGTCACTGGATTGGCCTCGTAATAGAGCCTCAACTCCGGCCCGCGGTTCGTCTGGTTTCTGCGCGCATCATACCAGCTTGAGTTTCCTGTCGCGGCGACGCAATCATCTTCGTCTTCGGCAAGGAATATGTAGCTGGTTGCAAACGTAAGAGTATCTCCACCAGGATCACCCAGATATTTTTTGAATCCGGCTTTAACCAGACCACCAAGTTCATGTTGATTTGATCTAAGTGGATCTGCGTCAACGACAGATAAATACTTCCAGGCAACGCCTTCGAAATATTGATTAATATTTTCCATAGGCCTTAATGCTCAGTTCAGGCAATTTTCGCGGAGATACCTGGGTTGTTTGGGTACATATAAAATCTTTCCTGTATCCCTGCCAAAAGACTTGACTGAATCAGATCATCAAGAATTATCGGTTTCATAATCCGCGCAATCTCCATCACTAGCAGCGGCACGACGGAATTCCCAAACTGTTTGTATGCCTGGGTGTCGGAGACAGGAATCTTGAATGTATCGGGATATCCCATTAGTCTGGCGCATTCTCTAGGTGTTAGCCTTCTCGGGTTACCCCTTGTCCGTCTGACCAGAATTTCCGAGCCGTCCTTATAATAGCGGGCGGAGAGAGTTCTCGCTGTATCTTCAGGGCCGACTAGTCCGAAGCCGAAACCATTTCCCTTTGCCCGGTGATTCATCGCATATTGTTGAAGATAGGCCCAGAGCTTATCGGACAACACATATTTTTGGTTTACGCCGCGCCCGTTTACATAGCCTTTAGATCGGTCGTGATCTGGTTCGAGCGCCCCTCTGGTATGAAGCACACTTGACATTGTTCGACTGCCTTTTTCGGGAAGCTGGAGTAGCTCCCAGTCCCAAGGTACTGGATCTAGAAATCCGACAATGAAAATACGCTCGCGATGTTGAGGAACCAGATGCTTTGCGTCGATGACGCAGGAGTACACATCGTAGCCAAGTTCGTCGCGCAATGTGCCCATAATGACTTCGAACGTCCGGCCACGATCGTGTGAACGCAGATTCTTCACATTCTCCAGCAGAAATGCCTTCGGACGCTTCTCTGCGATAATTCGCGCGACGTCGAAAAAGAGAGTCCCCTGTGCTTCACACATGAAACCGTGCTTCCGGCCAAGCGAATTCTTTTTGGAAACTCCGGCGATGGAAAAGGGCTGGCATGGAAACCCTGCTACCAGTATGTCGTGATCCGGGATGCTGTCAGCAGGGATTTTGGTAATGTCTCCAGAAATTTCATGGTCGACATCAAAATTTTCATGATAGGTTTTCTGGCAAAATCTGTCCCACTCACTCGTGAAGACGCATTTACCACCGACTGATTCAAATGCCAGCCGGAATCCGCCGATTCCTGCAAACAGATCTACGAAGGTAAAGTCGCCTGTACCTTTATGCTCACTCTGAGTGAAAAGCGGCAATTGCTTTAACCTTTCAATTGCGTAGGGCTTCGGTTTGCTTTCGCCGGTCTCCCAGCGACGAACCTGGCGAATGTCGCATTGCATATGCATTGCGATTTCTGATTGGCTGTAATGTATTCTAGCCTTTCGCAGGTACTCGCCAAATTCCTCATATGATTCCATTTGCAAGGCCACTCTGATTTGGGACATATTGCGGACATTATGACAGCATTATTTCCCTTTGTGAAGAGTATCCGTGTCAGTTCTGGACCCCATCTCCGAGTCAACTCTGGAAAACCTTCCAGATTGCCTAACATGATACGGCTGTCAATCTACGAGCAACAGCAAGTTGCAGGTGAGGACCAGTGCATGAGGGCCAGAGCATTGTGTTTTCCGCTCCTATGTCCATCACCGCTGCCGGCTGGCACCAATGCCGTGATTGCGTTGTATGCAGAGCCGATGCTAACATGTTATAAACATGAAACTGGAGGTTGTCATGACTCACATGATCCAAATCCGCAATGTGCCGACCCGTCTACACCGCGCCCTGAAAGCGCGCGCGGCATTGGAGGGCAAGAGCATGAGCGATCTGCTGCTGGAACAGATCGAAGCGAGCCTGGCGCTGCCTTCGGAGGCTGAGTTGCGTGAGCGGCTGCGCACCGCCGAGCCGTTCGGCATGGAAGAGTCCACGGCCGGGCTGATTCGGCGGGAGCGGGATGCCGCGTGAGCCGCATCCTGGTGGTCGATGCCTCGATTGCCGTCGATCTGCTGGCGCGTTACCGGCCTGAACCGATCGAACAGGCGCTATGGGCACACGGCACGCTTCTGGCCGCCCCCGAGTTGTTGGATATCGAGGCACTGCACGCGCTGCGCCGGCTGGACCGTGATGGCCGCATTCCCGCCTCAAGAATCGAAAATCTGGTCGTGGAATTGAGATCGCTACCGATACGCCGCTATCGGCATGCCAACCTGGTGGCCGATGTGTGGTCACTGCGAGGCCATCTGACCGCCTATGATGCGGCCTACGTGACGCTCACCCGCCTGTTGAACGCGTCGCTGATCACCCGCGACGAACGCCTGGCACGTGCCAGCGGGTTGGGTGTTGACATCTTGGTGGCCTGAGCTGGCCTTAGCCTGGTGCGGTTATGGAGTGCTGTGATCTCGTGCCATCTAACCCCATGCCCATCACCGTTGTCGAACACAATACGGCTGTGAAACTGCGACCAGTGGCCTATTGCAGGGTGCCCTGCGCCGCACAGCCATATCTCAATTTGCCTCCGTGCTGAGATTGATGCATACTCTAAATCTGGGCAGTCAATCGAGAGACTCCGGAAAAATGGTCGGTAAACTTGTAGGAAATTGGCGCATTATCCGTCAAAAGCGACGGATAATATCGTCGTGCCTCAACACGAGTGGCCTTGAATTCAATGGTTTGGGAGGTTTTAGTACTGGCGAAGCGGGATTATCGGTCCCTTCCGACCGAATATCCAATACCAGGCGTTTTTGCCTCCTAAATTCAAGTTGGGATTTTAAGGGGCAATAATGGAAGTAGTACAAACTCTCTCATATGAGGAGGTTCTTGGAATTCACGATCTATTAGTTGAAGACTTTGCTCGAAGTAAAGACCCGATAGATCCGCCAGGAATACGAGAGGGAGGGGCGCTTTTAGAGTCTGCTGTATCACGGCAGCATACTGGATATGGAAATGAGTTGAAGTATCCGGATCAATTGGCTAATGCAGCTTCTCTTTGTTACGGTGTCTGTTGCAATCACGCATTCCATAATGGCAATAAAAGAACCGCTTTAGTCGTTCTACTTTGCCACCTTGACAAGAATAATTGGACTTTTGGCTCTAATATTCGTCAAGGCGACCTCTACACGTTGATGCTAAAAATAGCTTCCCATAAATTTGCGCCAAAGAGAACAAGCTCAGATACTTCTGATTTAGAAATTGACGAGATTGCAAAATGGTTGCGTGGAAAAGCTCGAAGAATGAAAAAAGGAGAAAAGGTTGTAACATTCCGAGAACTTCGGAAGATCCTAAGGAATCACGATATCCACTTAGAAAACCCAAAGAATAATTACATAGATGTAGTGAAATATATATGGGAAAGAAAACGTATCTTCGGTAGCAAGGAGCGTGTAAGTAGACGTGTTGCGCGTATCCCATACCCAAGGGAGGGCATGGAAGTCGGCAAGAAGGTGCTAAGAGGAGTTCGTGAGGCGTGCGGATTAACTGAAAAGGATGGCTATGACACTGAAATGTTTTATGGTGGCGAAACGGATGTGAGTAAGTTTATTGCAAAATATAAGAAGACCCTTAAACGTCTTGCCCGTGTTTGACCTCGAAAATCCTAACAAAGGATTCAACACGGACGCTGGCAAAGCCAGCGCCGGTTAATCCAAGCCTTCGAGAAGCAGTTCGGGACACGCATCTCAATTCCCAACCCGATTGCTTAACATGATACGGCTGTAGATCTGCGACCAGCGATCTGTTGCAGGTGAGGGCCAGCGCATGGGTGTTCTGCACCTCCGAGTATGGGTGTCCTGCGCCTCCCTCCCTCCGAGTGTGGGTGTCCTGCGCCCCCCTCATATTGAAGAATCTAACACACGTAGGCTACGACCTACCCAAAGGTCGAGCCTGACGCGGGAAAGCTCCGGGCTGGAAGAGCTGGACGGGCCATGCGGCAGCACCGGTTTACAAAAACGTTAGCGGTTCAAGACATAATGTTGCTTGTGGTGTAAAATTTGATGTGCGAGGTGAAGTATGGCTCCTTCTTTTAATGAGATCGAACAACAGGCACAGGCTCTGGCCGCGGAGGATCGCGCCAAGCTTGTGGAGACATTGCTCGAGTCACTACAGACGCCGCTTTCTGAGATCGAGGCGGCGTGGGCTCAAGAGATCGAACAGCGAATTGCCGAATTTGACCGCGGCGAGGCACAAGCCTATGCCGCAGAAGATGTATTTGCGGAAGCACGGCGTCTGACTCGGTGAAGCGTGCCAAATTCGTCGCGGCAGCACGGCGCGAGTTTTTGTTCGAGGTCGTCTACTACAACAAGGAAGAGCCCGGGCTTGGCGCGCGCTTCTCTGCGGCCGTTGAGGACGCTACGGCACGCGCCTTGGCGTTTCCACTTGCTGGTGCGCCCGCATCCAAAAACACTCGGCGAATCTTTGTCAAGAACTTTCCTTTTTCTGTTGTGTATCGGCCAGATGCCGACGGAATTATTATCTTTGCGCTCGCGCATCATTCGCGTCGTCCGGAATATTGGCAATCGCGTGTTCAGGACCGCTAACAAATCACTCCATCCGACCGGCTGCGCCGACGGCTGAGTTCTATCGTTAACGCTTTATCCAAGAGGCTGGGAAGCATCACTTGGGACCACCAGCAGCTCGGGACAGCCATCAACATCCCCATTGCCCAACATGATACGGCTGTGGATCGGCGGCCAGGAGTCTGTTTCTGGTGAAGGCTATTGCATGGGGGTCTTACACCTCCCCTAACCGCTGCGGAAGCGCGGTTATCGTGGGCAGCGAAACGGTCTGGCACCAGGAGTTTATGCAACAGTCGGGTTTAGGTGCTTGTACGATCACGCCAATAACCAGGCTTCCGTGAATGATGAGCAAACGCCACAACGATCCGTTTATCGTCACGATCTATGACAACAATATCGTATGGGAATCGGCGAAGAATGAGGCGTTTTGCTCCGCGGCTATCGGAGCTTTCCGGCATGGGCGAAAGAGGAAGAAAACCGTCTTCTATCACATCAATAGCAGACTCAATCGCCTCAGCAAACTCGGTGCCGAGGCCCTGCCGTTATAGTGTACCCCGCCGGAAATACTGTGACATTCAGAGCGCGTCCTGAGGCTGCAGTACCAGACGCAATCCGCAGTGAATGGCAAGCCCTTGACAAGGATTGCAACACCGTAATGCAGCCTCAGGGGCGCTCCCGCAGGGCGAGCCGGAAAGCACTCATCCGCTGTGTTATGGCTCTTGGCCATGGAATGGCCATGTCCTGCGAGCCATGCCTTGCGGCTAAGCGCTTTCCGACTCGCTGAACGTTACAGTATTTCCGGCGGGGTACACTAGCTCATACCAAGCGGCCGCCGCTTCAGCTTCATCGACGGCCTGACGGAGAATTCGTACTTTCGGCACTACCGGCGTTCAAGTTTCACGCGAATTCTTTTCCGCAACTCGGTCCGCTCCACTAAGTCCGCCTGTCCGGCATCGATTTCACCGATTCGCCGGGATATTTCCCGCTCCCACGCCTCTTCAACCCCATTTTCGCGGGGCGAATCGAGACTTTGTATCAGGTCATGGGCCAATTCCGCCCGTTCAGGCTCGGAAAGTGCCAGGACTTCGGAACGTAGGCGCTGTAGGGGTTCGGCAGTCATGGGGCCTCCAGAAAATCCAGTGCTACCATGTTATCGCCCTTCGCCGTCGCTAACAAGTTTGACCGACATCAAAGACAGCAAGTTTGGTGCCGGAGGTGGCGGTTGACCGTTTATGCGATGGAAACAGTGAGCTCGCGCCATACAGCCCCATGATCATCACCATTGCCGAACACAATACAGCTGTGAATCTGTGAGCAGTGGTCTATTGGAGCTGATGGCCAGAGTTCGGGGCCATAGTCTGGGTCTCCTGCGCCACCCTCGGCCCAACGTTTTCAAAGGCGACGTGTGCTGGTCGATGCAAAGGTCATCGAGCGCAGGCGATCCAGCGTTGCATACATGGATTGACTATGCGCATTTAATACCCCTATACTTTTCGAATTCATTGCTAATGGAGCAGGCAGATGCCAGGGACCAGTCCACCCTCGAAAGGCAAACGCCGCAGCGTTAACCTGACGATTCGTGAAGACATCATGAACTCTGCAAAGTCGCTTGACCTGAACGTTTCGCGAGCCGCCGAGGCCGGCATTGTCGAAGCCATCAGACAAGCGCGTGCCGCCGCCTGGAAACGGGAAAACCGGGCCGCGATCGAAGCGCACAATGCACGCGTCGAAAGCGGCGGCATGCTGTTGACGCCGGACTGGGCAGCTGAAGAATAATGGCCCGCTTCGATGTTTACCGGTTTTCATCCCCGGCCGCGCCGCTGGTTGTCGACGTCCAGTCCGAGGTGCTCGACGGCTTGGCCAGCCGGGTCGTGATTCCGTTGGTTCCCACGGAACAATCGCTCAGGGAAACGCTGCCGCGGCTCAAGCCCAGGATAACCGTCAATGACAAGGACTACATATTGATGACGACCGACCTTTCGGCATTGCCTCGATCGCGTCTGGGGCCACGGGTCGGGAACATCGATACCACGCATCGTGACGACATTACCGACGCGCTTGATTTTCTGTTTTTCGGATTCTGAACAAATTTCCGGCGAAGTAATCCGATAATCCTCCGCCGCCTCGCCACAGCCATCCGCCGCAAGGACTGATTTACGGTCGTCATCGAGTTCGGGTGTGAGCTCGGGATATTGAACTCGCATTGAGCTTGACACCCATCCCCATTGCCACGCCTGGTATGGCGATTCAAGCATGCAGACGATGAATCTCGAACACGCCGAAGATGTGAAAATCGCGCCAGTCGGTGGTGGCGATGCGCTGGATTCCGGCACTGTGGTAGTTGGCGGCCAGCAGGGTATCGAGAACACGCTTGCGGCCCAGCCGATGGCGTCGCATCCAGTCCAGAAACAGCGGGAAGGAATGTGCGCTGGGTTCAACAATGCGACACTCCTCGGCCTGCCACCACTGCCTGCAGATGGCCAGCGCATCAGGCATCGTCAGTGGCTGTGAAAAGCGCTTTGGATCGGTGACGACATGGGCGAATTCTCCCATGATCTGTGCGCAGATCGCAGCGCTGGACGGATTGCCTAGTATGCTTGTCTCGAACAGTTGCAGGCAGCTGGCATGTGCCGGATGTTCGCGAATCGTCAAGCCAACGAGGAAGCTGGTATCCAGCGCGATCATGAATTGTGTGCCAGCATTTCATCCAGCAGGTCGTCGCCAGACGCCAGTGGCCTATACACTTTTCCAACTGATCTTGGGCTGAAGCCGCCAAGACTGCCGACGGGTTGCAGGCGTTCCGCCCGATACAGCTCCATGGCTTCGCGAATCAGCTCTGAGACAGGACGGCCGGAGGATTTCGAGGCAGCCTTGAACTCGGCATAGACGGGTTCGGATACATTGATTGTAATGGTTTTCATACATTAATATTAATGTACAATTGGCATGCTGTAAAGCACACACCTTGCCACTCAGGAGCGAACATGCAAACCATTTTCCGCCATCATCTTTCCCTGCTCAGCCTGCCCGTACTACTGACTGCGCTGCTGACGGTCGCTGCAGCAGTCCAGGCCGAAACGCCGGAACAGCGCCTGACCGCAGCCGGTTACACCCTGCCATCAGCAACCAGCCCGGTGGCCACCTACGTGACCTCACGGCAGGTCGGCAATCTGCTGTTTCTGTCCGGTCACGGCGAGTGCGGTGATGACTTCACCACCGGTAAGCTGGGGGTCGATCTGAGCATCGAACAGGGCGCGGCCTCGGCCGAGAAGGTCGGGCTTTGTATGCTCGCCACGATCAAGGCGGCAGTGGGCGAGTTGTCCAGGGTGAAGCAGTTTGTGCGCATCCTGGGCATGGTCAATGCCAGCGCAGATTTCACCGATCACCCCAAAGTGATCAACGGTTTTTCCGATCTGATGGTGGTGGCGTTTGGCGATGCCGGCAAGGGCGCGCGGGCCGCGGTCGGCATGGCCTCATTGCCGTCCAACATTGCCGTGGAGATCGAGGCCATCGTGGAAATCAGCGCTGCGCCTGCCACAGCGGCTGATTGATCAGACGCGTTATACTGAACGGCTGATTCAACACAGCGAGTGAGCATGAACAAGCACGACTACCGCGACGGCGACAGCATCGATGGCATTGGTCTGGGCACCTGGAAATCAGATCCTGGTGAAGTCGAGCGGGCGGTGGAGGTTGCGCTGGAAGCCGGTTATCGTCACATCGATTGTGCGGCCATATATCGCAATGAAGCTGAAATCGGTCATGCTCTTGCCAGAGTGTTTGCCGGTGGCAGTATCCGGCGGGAGGATGTGCACATCACCTCCAAGCTGTGGAACAACGCGCACCTGCCCGCCGACGTTGAGCCGGCACTGAAGCGAACGCTGGCCGATCTGCGGCTGGATTATCTGGATCTGTATCTGATGCACTGGCCGGTGGCGTTTCGCTCCGGACTGGAGGGGTTTCCACAGCAGGAAAGCGATTTTCTCAGCCCCGAACAGGCTCCGATCAGCGCCACCTGGGAAGCCATGCTGGCTGCCCGTGACCAGGGTCTGGTGCGACATGTCGGGGTGTCCAATTTCAGCATTCACAAGCTGCAGCAACTCGCTGCCAGTGGTGCCGAACTGCCGGAAATGAATCAGGTCGAGCTGCATCCCTATCTGCAGCAGGACGCTCTGCTGCAGTGGTGTCGCGAGCACGACATCCTGGTTACAGCCTATTCACCGCTGGGCAGCAGCGACCGCCCCGATACGATGAAAGCCGACGACGAGCCGGCCCTGCTGGACAACGCGCTGATTGCAGAGATCGCAGAAAAACACGCCGCCACGCCAGCCCAGATACTGATCGCCTGGGCACTGGCGCGCGACACCATCGTCATCCCCAAATCCACCCATGCCGGTCGTCTGCGGCAGAACCTTGCCAGTGCCGACATTGTGCTGGACGATGCTGACATGCAGCGCATCGCTACCCTGGATCAGCATTATCGCTATATCGGCGGCAATGTTTTTCGCACCCCCGGTGGCATGTATGGCAACATTTTTGAAGATTGATCCTCACCCCGGATTATTCATGATCCAAGCTACTGCGACGGCCCCGATCCCAGCATCCGCGCCGTTTCGTTCGGTCGCGCATCCTCACCACAGGTGAGTACGCCTCCGGTGCGCTCGGTCGCGAAACGCCACGGCTACAAGGTCCCGGATCTAGTCCGGGGCGGGCTCTGGAACCGTCTCGCGACGGTCGGGTCATGAATAATCCGGGCTCACGTCAACCTTCACGCCAGGCGCTGACCTCGGCAAAATCGCGCGCTGACCGCGTGCTCACGATTGCTGACACTGACATCCAACAGCCGCAAGCATGCAGCATGATGGTGAGGGATCATTCAAAACCATCGGCAAGAATGACATCCACGCCGAGCAGGGTCGGAAATGCGATCTGGACACTGTCCTCGCCGCCATCTTCGACCACCGCGATGGCCATGTTCAGCGTGGTGCCCGCCAACTCGCTGAAGGTCGGGCCGACATACAGCCGCCACTGATTGTCCACGTTGGCACTGAAGATGCCGGGCGTTCGGCCGGTGAAGCCATTGCTGTCAAACACCGGTGTGTTGACTACAACAGTCTGTGCGCTGCCATTGTTGTTGGAAGATCGCATGTAAAGTCGTGGCCGGAACAGGTAGCCGGTTGGCGTCAAGGCGACCTGGGTTGGTTCATGGTCAAAGCCGGTAAAGCCGGCACCGGTGACCACGCTGACATCCACCGCGTTGCTGGCCGGACTGCCGGGAAACACCGCACTCGCAGCCAGGGGCACTGCATTGATGTCGAGACTCGCACCATCAATGGCAAACGCGCGCCAGTCATCGGGCACATCGCCACTGACATTGCCCTGGACAAAGCCGTCAGTGCCGGCCAGATCCGGGTTGGGCAGGCGATTGGCCAGCACCGGGCCGGCCACTTCCGGCAGTGTTATCAGCACGGCATTGTCACCACCGTCGTTGCTCAGACGAAACGCGATCAGGCTACTGAAATCATCAATGCCGGTAAATGCCGGACCGCTGAAACGGGTCCAGTTGCTGCCGACGTTGGCATTGAAAGAGCCTGGCTGCAGGCCGGTGAAATCACCGTCCTGGTCAAAGATGGGCATGCTCACACTGAGCTGCTGAGCGCTGTTGTCGGCATTGGCAGAACGCAGATAGACCGCGCCGGAATAGCTGCGATCGGCAAACAGCGAGAATTCCGAGCTGGTGTGATCAAGGCCGCTGTCGCTGCCACCGGGGCCAAAATCGATGGTTTCCAGTCGCACTGCAGTCACCGCCGGGCTACCGGCAAACAGGGTTCCGGCCGGCAGTTCGATCGAACTCAAGACGATGTCGGCGCCGTTGACTGCAAAACCACGCCAGCCGGATGGAACGCTGCCAGTCACACTGCTGGCCATGTCGGATGCCACCACGCCCTGATTGCCGCGAAGCTCGGGATTGGGCACCTGGTTTGTGATCTGGGCCAGCAGTGGTGAGGCCATCAGCCACAGCAGCGTCACCTGCCAGCTCAAGGTGACCCGTCGGTGCCAGGAAGCAAAGATACATTTAATCAGTGGGGACATCGGCCTGCTCCGGTTATGCCTGGGTGATCGTGATACTTGCTCAATAAAGCGCAAGCGCGAGGCCATTCATATCAGGCAAGGGTCGATGCACAGAGCAAATGTGCATGACAGGTGGTCTGGGTTGGTGCTACCGCTGAAATGATGAACGGATAGTCACCGCAGGCAAGCCCTTGACAAGGATTACAACGCTGTAATGCAGCCTCAGGGTCGCTGTTTTACGCACCCCCGGTGACATGTATGGCAGCATTTTTGCTGATTGACGTTTTTGTTGATTAACCGTCAGTTGCTGACGTCATAAAAGGCAACATCTGGAACGGTGAGGCCGTTGACTGAACGATACCAGGGGTCGGTTTCGGCGACCACGGGTCTGCCTGTTCCGGGTTGGAACCAGACATGCAGCGTCCACATGCGACCGTGGCGTTTTTTGTTGGCGCCGCCGGATTTCATGTCATCATGATCAATGATGTGTTCACCCAGAGGGTAAATTGATTTGCCGGCATTGATCGCGGCATTGGTCAGGTCGTTGTCGGTGGCGTGTATGAACTCGCCATTCAATAGATTGTGATAACCGGCCTCGTGGACGAGGAAGCGATGCACGACGCCTGGCAGTGGATCACTCGGCAGTAAAGTAAAGGGATTTAGCGGATCAAGCTGCGTTCTGGTCAGCAGCACCGGCCGGTCCTGTGGTCGATACGGCATGGAATAGCCCATGCCAATGATTTCCCATTCCTTGTATTTGCCGGAGCGTCCCTTGTCAAAAAAAAGCAGATTGGGATCATCGACCCGTGCAGAAGAATACTCGATGTCATCGGCACCAGGTATCAGACCGCCATTGTGGGCCACCATGGTGACCCCGAAGCCTTTCAACTCAGCATGATTGACACCGGCGGGATGGCTGTCAATGAATTTCGGGCTGTCTGATTTTCGGGCTTCTTTCATGTTTGGAAAGCGTTGCTGGATGGTGCTGGCCGCTTCGCCAAACGGGCTGTCGGAGCGGTACAGCAGATACGTGTTGCCATTGACGGTGACATTGTCTGCCTCGACTTGCAGGGCATCACGAATCTGTTCGGTGGTACAGGCCGACAACACCATGGCCTGCAGGGCGGGAAGAAGGACACGGCAAGGAATGCTGTTCAGGTTCATTGTTGTTCTCAGTGATGTTGCAGGTCAGATACTGGAGGTCGAGATTATAAAAAACCATTGGTGAATGGGGTACCCCGCAGTGATTCTGCGCAAACTATAATGAAGACTGATCCGATTTGAACGACAGGCATGGACCAGATCACCATCATTCGCCCCGACGACTGGCATCTGCATCTGCGTGATGGTGCCATGCTGCAGGCGGTACTGCCAGACACCGCGCGGCAGTTTGCCCGTGCCATTGTCATGCCCAATCTTAAGCCGCCGGTGACCACGGTGGCCCAGGCTGCGGCTTATCGTGAGCGCATTCTGGCCGCCTTGCCGCCAGCGCTGGACTTCACCCCGCTGATGACGCTGTATCTGACCGACAACACCACGACCGATGAGATCGAGCGTGCTGCTGACAGCGAGTTTGTGCATGCAGTGAAATACTACCCGGCCGGCGCCACCACCAACTCGGACAATGGCGTTACCGATCTCGGGCATGTGCAGGCAGTGCTGGAGGCAATGCAGAAGCACGATCTGCCCTTGTTGCTGCACGGTGAGGTGACCGCAGCGGAGATCGATGTGTTTGATCGCGAAGCGGTGTTCATCGAGCGTCATCTGCAGCGGCTGACGCATGACTTTCCGGCGCTGCGCATGGTGCTGGAGCATGTCACCACTGCCGATGCGGTGCAGTTTGTCGAAGCTGCCGAAGCGCACGTCGCCGCCACCATCACCGCGCATCACCTGCTGCTCAATCGCAATGCCATGTTTGCCGGCGGGCTGCGGCCACACCACTACTGCCTGCCGCTGATCAAGCGCGAACAGCACCGCCAGGCGCTGGCGGCGGCAGCCGTTGGCGGCAATCCGAAGTTTTTCCTCGGCACCGACAGTGCACCGCACACGCGCACAGCGAAGGAATCCGACTGCGGTTGCGCTGGCATATACAGCGCCCGTGCTGCCATCGAACTGTATGCGGAAGTCTTTGCCGACAACAACGCTCTGCAGCGCCTGGAAGGCTTTGCCAGCTGCCATGGACCGGATTTCTATCGCCTGCCACGAAACACCTCGACCATCCATCTGCGTAGGGAATGCTGGCAGATGCCACCCGCGCTGGAGGCTGCCGGTGAGCAGATTGTGCCTCTGCGCGCCGGCGCAACCATGCAATGGCGACTGGACTGATTGCGCTGCTGTCCAATGCTCACGGTAACACGGTGAGAGATTGCACAGGCCGATGACAGACAACTGAAGAGAAAGATTCTCTCACCAGTGCACGGACCGCGTCTGGTTTTGCTATGCTGGGCACTGTAGTGCGCTGAAAATCTCAGTTTTTTCAGCGAATTGCAGCAAACCAGCAGACAACCTAAAACCAGCAGACGATAACAATGAGTCAGACTGCCCGCATGTTCAACGCCTGAAGCGCAGCCATGAGCCTGTTCCAGGAGTTGCGTCGACGCAATGTGTTCCGCGTGGCCTCTGGCTATGCAGTGTTCGGCTGGCTGCTGATCGAGATCGCCGACACCATCTTTCCCTACCTGGCGCTACCGGACTGGACAGTGACGCTCATCATTGTGCTGTTGCTGGCCGGCTTGCCGCTGGTGCTGATGCTGTCGTGGGTGTTTGATCTGACGCCGCAGGGGCTGGTGCGCACCGATGCGGTAAGTTCCGAACTCAGCCAGCAGGTCATCCGCGGGCGCGAGTTGGACTTCATCATCATCATCGTGTTGCTGCTGTTGCTGGGCTTGCTGTTGTGGGACAAGTTCAACCCCGGGCGCAGTCCGTTCTCGGTCATGGCGGCCACGCCCAGCATTGCCATTCTGCCATTTTCCGACCTCAGCGAGCAGGGCGATCAGGGCTATTTTGCCGATGGCCTCAGCGAAGAGATTCTCAACCTGCTGGCCCACATCGATGCCTTGCAGGTGACCGCACGCACCTCGTCGTTTGCCGTGCGCGACAAGGGCATGACCGTGCCCGAAATCGGTGCCATGCTGGGTGTGTCCTATCTGCTGGAAGGCACCGTGCGCAAGGCCGGTGATCAGCTGCGCATCAACGCCAAACTGATCAGCGCGAAAGACGGTTTCGATGTCTGGACGGCGAGTTTTGACCGCACCATGAGCGAGGTATTTGCCATTCAGGATGAAATTGCCCTGAACGTGGTGGATGCGCTGAAACTGACCCTGCTGGATGAAGTGCCATCAGCGCGTGCCACCGACGCCGAAGCCTATCAGCTGTTTCTGCAGGGCCGCACACTGGCTGCAGAGCGGAACGAGGCCGCGCTGCGCAATGCCGAGCGACTGCTGCAGCAGACGCTGCAGATCGACGCCGCATACGTGCCGGCGCTGGTGGAGCTCAGCGACGTTTACGTCAACCAGGCCAACGCCAGCGTGCTCAGTTTTGATCAGGCCTTCGCCCGCGCGCGCAGTCTGCTGGAGCAGGCCATCAGCATTGATCCGGCCTATGGCCCGGCGCACGCCCAGCTGGGCCGCATCAGGCTCTACTATGACTGGAATATCGCCGGTGCCGATGCCGCCATCCAGCAGGCGCTGCAACTGGACGCGGGCGATGCCCGCATCATCAACAATGCCGCCGCGCTGGCCAGCAATCGTGGTCGCCTGGAGGAGGCACTGGCCCTGTATCAGCGCGCCATCAAGCTGGATCCGATCCGGCACAACCTGTACATCAACCTGGCCCTGACCCAGTACAAGCTGCAACAGTTCGATGCCGCACTGGTCGCGGTGGACAGGGCGCTGGCCCTGAGTCCAGGCGCCTACGGCGTGCATTTTGCCAAATGCCGCATTCTGCTGGCACGCGACGACGCCGTGGCGGCGCTCAGCGAGGCCAGTGAAGAGCGGGCCGAATGGTGGCGACTGCAGGGCCAGGCGCTGGCTCTGCATGATCTGGGACAGCCCGAGGCGGCTGCCACCAGCCTGCAGCAGTTGATGGACAGGCACGCCGATGGCTGGGCCTATCAGATTGCCGAAACCCATGCCTACATGGGTGATCTGGAGCAGGCCTTTGTCTGGTTGCAGCGTGCCTATGAAAATCGCGACGGCGGGCTGATCGAGATGCTCACCGATCCGCTGATGAACAATCTGCATGCTGACCCCCGCTGGCCGGCATTCATCAGCAAAATGGGCTTTAACGATGAAGACGGCTTAAGTTTCCTCAGTCCGTCGCCACCTGCGCAGCAGCCGGGTTTAGCTGCCGCTGCTGCAGCAACAGCTCCAGCGCTTCACTGAACTGCGCACTGGCCTTGTGCAGGTAGGCGTTGACTTCATCCACGTAGCCATCTGCTGAAGCCGACCAGACCCGGTTGAGATAGCGTTCGCCGGCAGCAAAGGCGCTCATGATGTCGGCATAAGCCTGAATACCAAAGGCATGCTGCATGGCTTCGCGGGCATCGGCAAAGGCAAACAGATCCTGGCGAAACAGGCGGTCGATGCTGAAGCGTGCCTCGTGCGTGGGCAGTGCATCAGGCTGTTGCAGCAGCTCACGCAGCTGCGTGTCAATGCGTCGCAGCGACTGTTCCAGCGTGTTCAGACTGCCGTGGACGTGACTGCCGTGACTGGCAAGCTGGTGCAGGCGACGACGGTGCCAGAACACACCGGCAAAGCCCAGCAGCAAGGGCAGCGCAAACAGCGGCCAGTTGACCGTGGACACATCCAGCACCGCCACCAGTGCGGCAGCGACAAAACCCGTGATGAGCAGCAACATTGGCATGGGCATGATCAGGCTCCGGCAAAAAAGATGATCTGGATGGCAAAACCGACGCCGACCAGCGCCTCGCCGACAATCAGCCCGGCAGCCACCGGAATGCCGACATCGTCGGCAAACCCGTCGCCCAGCCGCCAGTCACTGAGCAGGCGCAGCAGCGTGCCGATGCTGTAGGTCAGCACGATGGCAAACGGCAGATAGAAGCCCAGTCCGACGGTGATGCCCAGACCGGGCTGAAACAGGCTGAGCATGGCTCCCAGACCGGCACCGGCGATGTACTTGGCCAGCGGCACATCGCCGCCAAGAATGCCCTCGATCATGCTGGCCAGCACCTGTCCCTGCGGTGCCGGCAGCTTGTCGCTGCCCAGTGTGTAGGCTTCATGCAGGATGAAGATCAGCGTGATGATCAGGATCGGCCCCAACCAGGCACCGAGAAACTGACCGTATTGCTGCATTCTGGGGGTGGCGCCGACCAGGTAGCCGGTTTTCAGATCCAGCATCAGGTCGGTGGCCTGTGACATCGCCACACAGGTGGCGGCACCGACCATGATGGCAGCGATGATGGCCTGGTTCTCGTCCATGCCACGAGTGATGAAAATCAGAATGGTCACGGCAATCAGCGTCATGCCCGACAGCGGTGACCAGTTGGTGCGGCCGATGGCTTCGGACAGGATCACTCCGGCGATCCAGATCCAGGCGGTGCCAGCGGCGGCCATGATGATGCCGCGGACGATGCCGGTCTGCTCGGCCGAGCTGATGGCCATGAAGCTGAGCAGTATGGCGGCCCCGCCGACGGCAAAATACAGCAGCTTGATCGGCATTTCGTCTCGCGACAGCGCCGATTCCGCGCGTGCCGCGTTCTGCATGCTGCGGATGGCACCGACGATGAGCGGAAACGCCAGCATGATGCCGGCCAGAGCACCGCCGATGAGCATGCCGATGCCAACCGGGCGATACAGCAGGCTGCGCAGCTGACCGGGGTCGGTGATGGTGGCGGCGGCGGCATCCAGCGGCAACTGGTTGAGCCCGTCCAGCAGCGGCGACAGCAGCCAGTAACACAGATAGCCACCGATGATGAAGGCCACGCCACCACGACCGGCGATGTAACCGACCCCGACGGTAAGCAGCGACAGATACCACACCGCATTGGTGTATGCGGGCAGCCCGAGCTGCCCGCCCAGATCCCAGTATTCCTGTCCGCTGAGTTTGCTGGCCACGTGCACCAGACCGGAAAACACCGCAGCGGCAATCAGGATCATGGCCTTGCGCACCCCGGCGCCGGGCGATTTGAGAATGGTGGCCACGGCCACGCCACCGGGATAGGTGAGCCGCTCGTAATCGATCATCTGCTTGCGCAATGGGATGATGAAACCGATGCCGAGAAAGGCACCGGCAATGGCACCAAAGGTCATCAGTACCGGATCAAAATTGAGCAGGCTGGGGTCGTCGCGCATGCCAGCCAGAATGAAGATGGCCGGTACCGAAAACATGAGGCCGGACGAGGCACCGTTGACCGCGCTGGCCACCGTCTGCACGATGTTGACCTCAATCACGCTGCTGCGTCGGAGCAGGCCACGCAGTATGGCGAAGCCAAGAATGGCGGCCAGCTCCGAACCCTCGATGGAGAAGCCGAGAATCAGTGCCGCATAGCCGATGCTGACCGCGATCAGCGCGCCCAGCAGGTAACCGACCAGCACGGCGGGTACGGTCAGTTCCGGATAGCTGCCGGTGCGCAGCGGGGTCAGTGGGGCATTCATTTCAAAAGGGTCCGGTCGGCCAGCCAACGCACAGTTATAGACCAGATCACTGCAGCAGTCCAGTTCCGGGTCAACCGCAGTCGAATGTGAACGTTATCAGGGAAAGTGATTGCCACAGACCATGAACGGGAGCCCTGATGATGAAAATGCAAGCAATAGCAATGACCGTGTTGCTGCTTGTGCTGGCCATGCTGGCCTCAGCCTGTACCACTCAGCACGTGGCAGACCCGCGTCCGGTCACGGTTCGTTATGTCAGTTGGGAGGCACATCAACGGGCCCACCCCAATGCACGTTATGTGGTCGTCTATCGGCAGCCAAGGGCAATCATTCCGTCGGGGGCTGACGGCGGCGATAGATGCCGCTGAACCAGCCGCTCCATTGGCTGGTCTCGGCATGGTACTGTTGCAGAATCTGCAGCACGCTGCCATCCTGCTGCAGTTGCCAGCTGCCCCGGAATGGCGCGGTTTTGCCGGTCTTGTGGTAACTGATGGTGCCTTGCAGGCGCATGACGCCGTCGTCATCAAGCCCGCCCTGATAATCGATAAACACGCCCTCGCTCTGCCATACCTGACGCCAGGCGCCTTGTAGCGGATCATGGAAATTCATGCTGGTGCCGGTGTTGTCGAGCACGCCGCGCCACTGTTCCAGCAGCAGACAGCCACCGGCCAGTCGGCTGATGGTGTTGCTGCCGACCAGATCGTTGCTGGTGGCATCGTAGACATCCCAGCTGCCGATCCAGAAATCAAAATCCCGATACGGTGACTGAGCTGTTGCACAGGCGGCCTGATCGGTGGCGCTGACCACAGCTTCTGTGCTGGCGGCCTGGCTGCTGCCGTCTGCGGCTACAGCGGGGGCAGTCTGGTCAGGGGGCGGATCTGACCAGCCGCAGGCGCTCATGCTGAAGGCCATCAACAGCATCAGTAAATGCACTGCTTGTGATGAATGAATCATGCTGATTCCCGCTGCCACATCCAGCTGCAGCATAGCACGATGTGCTGCAGTCGGCTGGATGCCGGCTGGCGGCAAGGCAATACCAGTGTACCTCGCCGGAAATACTGTAACGTTCAGCGATTCGGAAAGCGCTCAGCCGCAAGGCATGGCTCGCAGGCCTTGGCCATTCCATGGCCAAGAGCCATAACACAGCGGATGAGTGCTTTCCGGCACGCTCTGCGGGAGCGCCCCTGAGGCTGCATTAGGGCGTTGCAACCCTTGTCAAGGGCTTGCCATTCACTACGGATTGCGCCTGGTACTGTAGCCTCAGGACGCGCTCTGAATGACACAGTATTTCCGGCGGGGTACACTAGCATCACAGCATTCCCGGAGAGAGGCCATGAACATTCTGGTAGCGATTGATCTGTCTGCAGCCAGCAGTAAAGTCATTGCCGCAGCCAGGCGGGTGGCGGAAATGTCCGGTGCCCAGCTGTACGTGCTGCATGTTGCAGAGCCGGAAGCCGATTTCATCGGCTACGAGGCCGGTCCGGAAGTGCTGCGCCGACAGGAGGCACAGGATTATCAGCGCGAGCATGCAGAAGTAAAACAACACGTGGCAAGCCTGACCGCTGCCGGCATCAAGGCGCAGGCCATGCTGGTGGAGGGACCCATGGCGAAAACCGTGCTCAGCGAAGCCGAACGGCTGGGCGCGGAATGGATTGTTGTCGGCAGTCACGGGCATGGAGCTGTCTACGACATGCTCGTGGGCAGCCATTCTGCCAGCCTGATGCGCAAATCACCGGTACCGGTGCTGGTGGTGCCTACGCGGGTCTGTGTGCCTGGATGAGTGCCGTTCGAACAACCATTGCTTCATGATGCGTTGACGATATATATAATTAACTCCCAATGATTTTACAATCTGAACGTCATGTCATCAGTAACAAATTGCCAGTAATGCTCAGTAGACAATTCTAGTTTGGTTATGTTTGAGTAGTTTGCCTGAAACCATATAGGGCCATGTACGGAGAGAGGAATAATATCAGTAGAAATTAATGTGTCTTCATGCCAGGCTTTGCTGATCAGATTTTCACCGTCACCTCCGGGCCAAGCTACTCCGAAATACGCCCCCAAAAAATCGAATGGTTTTTTGCGTTCGACTGTCACCGGATAGCCCGAAGTATTGTAGCCGATGTAATGACCTGACATAGTGTTATTAACATAACCGTCGCCGCGATATGTGGTGTTCTCAACGGCAATCATGTTTGTCCACTTCAGGCCATTTGATTGAAGCGGAACCTTGCTTATAATGGCTCGGGTAATGTTCTCAAAGTTTTCAGTAAAATCTAACAAATTATCAGATCTGTGCTTTGCTGCTTGTCCTATTTTTAAATTGCCGAAATGAATTGGTGTGTTGTTAACAATCACATCAAGTAATAATTTTGCAGATCTATCTTTATGAATAAACTCAACTTGCCACTTGCCTGGCTTAAGAGGCTGTAAAAACTTCTGATCAATGGCAGTAACAAGAGGGCTTAATGATTGCTCATCGTTATTAAAATATACTATCAATTCAGTTGAAGTGACTGTATCTCCTGTGACTGTTGCAAGCTTTGGAGTACCGCTTACAGCTAAAACCTGTACTAATCCGGCAGGATCAGGTGTGGCTACTGCAACAATGCCTGATCTTGATTCAGGGTCAGTATTGAATAAAATTTTCTGTATTGGATTATTGCTAGTTACTATCCACTTATTGGGTGTATTAATTGTAAAAACATACTCTCCTGGCATGCTGATATCAGCAAAAGGATTATCATACATAGTGGTGAAATTAACAAAGCCATGTATATTGGACTTTCTTACTATTCTTGTCCCGTCGGGCTTCGATAATGTTACACCTATACCGGATAATATACGGTCATTATAGTCGTAGATACCATTAAGGTTTAAGTCATGATAGATATAATGTGAAACATTATAAGGTATCTGTGCTTCAGGCTCATTCGCAACTAAATGTTTAATATCAGTATCTTCTGAGGTTGATACTTTATTGGCCTTCAGGGATTCGAAATGCAGCATGAGACCACAAAATATCGAAATTGAAACCATAGAAGATAAATGCTTTTTTTCTATCATGAATAGCGCATATAGTGATTATCTAGTGATATACTTTAAACACTGAAATTTCAAATTGGTCAATATGTAGTCATAGTTGCAAAATATTGATCGCATTTTCAAGCTGATTTCAGGTTCAGCAGGAGGTTGCTGTAAACATATGTATAAACAACTATTAACCCGGTACGAAAGTAGATATGCTATAATGCAGGCATGAATGAAGACGCCCGAGCACTTCCTGCGGTGGTCCAGGTAGAAAAACGCAAACAGGCCATCCGAATGTGGAAAAAGAACCGATATACCCACCGGGATATTGGTGAGCAGGTTGGGGTCCACTATCTCACTGTTGGTCGCTGGATCAACCGCTACAATAGTGGTGGTATGAAAGCGATCCTGTCGTCGAAAACGCAGGGTCGCCCAGTCGGTTCTGGCCGATCGCTGAGCACCGAGCAGGAAGCGCGGATTCAATAGCTGTTGATCGACAAGACGCCAGATCAGCTCAAGTTGCGCTATGCGCTTTGGACACGCGAGGCCGTCCAGCAGCTGATCGCTCAGGAGACCGCAATAAAGTTGGCGATTCGCACGGTCGGTCAGTATCTGAAGCGTTGGGGGTTCACGGTCCAGAAACCCAAAAAGAAAGCTTACGAACAGCGTCCTGCTGAGGTAAAGCGCTGGCTGGACGACGAATATCCCGCCATTCATGCCCGTGCTCAGCAGGAAAATGCCGAGATTTACTGGGGTGATGAGACGGGCCTGAGAAATGATTGCCAGCACGCTCGCGGTTATGCGCCTAAGGGCAAGACGCCAGTGATTGAGCTCAATGCCAAGCGAGAATCGATCAATCTGATCTCGGCGGTCACCAACCAAGGCAAGGTTCGGTTCCGATTCTTCGACGGCACCATGAACGCCGATCTTCTGATTGATTTCATGAAGCGCCTGATCAAAGACTCCAACCGCAAGGTGTATCTGATTCTGGACAACCTGCGGGTTCGCCACGCCAAGATCCTTAAGGCCTGGCTTGCTGAGCACAAGGACGAGATTGAAGTGTTCTACCTTCCCGCCTATTCGCCAGAATTGAACCCGGATGAGTACCTGAACTGTGATCTTAAAGCCGGCGTTCATGGTGGTACGCCGGCCCGTGACAAGAAGCAACTGAAAGCCAAAGAGATCGCCCACGTGCGAAAGATACAAAAGCTTCCGGCCCGAGTAGCAAAATATTTCCAGGCGGCTTCGATTCAATATGTGGCATAAATGCGATCATATCTATTTTGATGCCGGGTTAATAATATGATCTGTATGCGCGAAGAAGTGTGTTCATAACATCGATATGCCTAGGCGACCTAGATCTATAGATTGCCTGTTCTAGTGTATTAATGAAAGGTTCGCAACCATTGTAATAACAATAAAGTAAGGTTCTGAAATTATCCCTATCACATCCACCATAAAATGAGCAATAGTGAATCTCGACTGCAGATCCTGTTGCCTCTAGAGCCAGGTCTAAAGGGGTCTGATTCACATTTAGGCCTGGTAATATCTCTATATCTGGATTTAAATATTGCTGCTCAGTCAGCCATCCTGCAATTATAGACAATGATACATAGTCCATGCGCTCTGACATTAAGTCATTTGTAGTTTGAGCTGAGATCTCTCTATCATCTGATATTGATTCTAAGGTCTTGATGGTATCATTATACAAGTTTGAACCTATCTCATATAATTTGCTTGAACTATATGAATCAATGAGTTCGTTAGAACCACAGAATCGATCGATCCTTTCTTTAGCCCATCGCTGTGTGGAATCGATTTTCATCTCCTTGGAGAAATCATCAATTAGAATACTACATGTGTATAATAATGAACCTGCTGTTCTCTTTACATCATCACTCGTCTGACTGTTGCTGTGTTCAGCAAGTTCCATCACTTCGGTTAATGTCTTCGCTTCTGATATAATCATTTGCAAGCGATTATGATCGTAATTTAGATCAATGTTATTTAATTTATTGCCTGTGTCTGCATGCTTATAATCTACTGCGCTTTCTCCTGTGATTAATGACGTGGAGTTGGGTATTTGTTGTGTTGATGAATTCATGCTCTTGCTTTTTATATTAGAATTAAAAAACTTAATCCCAATAAATGATGCAAGTAAAATTAACAATAATGAAACTATAAACGTTGCTCTATTCATATACTAATCATAGCAGTTAGGGCCAAAATAAAGTTGGCAGTTATAAAATATAATATCAGTCACAAACTAGTGATCCTGGGACTGGTGATAATGGGGATGTTGAAAACATGTTAATAACAGTGTGGCTTTCTGAACCGCCACCGGTAAATCTAATGCTCACCACGGTGCCAGTCCTAATGGCACAATTCAAGCCACATGTGCTCATTCTTCTAGACTGTTCGAGACCAAACGCTCTATTTGCATGATCAATACGAGCTAATGATGTGTCTGAACACAATGCGCTTCTTGGATCGTCCTCATCTAATTCAGGTACAGGTAATCCCGGCGCGGCTCCTACTCCACTTGATATTGGCCTTCCTATAACTCCGGGCTCTCCGCCTCCAGGCGAGCCACCAGGTCTTGTGCCTATCCACATTCTTAGAAATTGTGAAGGGCTTGGGAATGACGGTGGTGCAAATCCTATGACAGTAATTGGTGGTAAGGAAAGACTGCCGCCGCCACCACCTCCAGATCCTCCACCACCTCCACCTGCGCCGCCATTGACAAACCAAATGATTTCCCAATTACCAGCTACGCCAGATCGTATTCCTTCACCACCTCCATCGCCTATAATCGGTGCTTGAGTATGTTCGCATGGATCGTGAGGTGTAGGTATGCAATTGCCGCCACCGCCGCCACCGCCGCCACCACCGGTTGAAGGGGGTGCTAAAACGATGTCGCCTGGCAAGAGTGGTTCGTTTTCAATGTTATTGATGTGGCCAGACCAAATGCGTTCATACGTTGCATCACTGCCACTGCTGCCTACTAATTCATATAGGGCGATGTTGTCAGATGCTGCTGTGATTCCGGGTATGATTGTTAAAATGACTAGACAGCAATAGGCCAAGATTGTTTTGTTCTTCATTGTCGCCTCCATGGCATAACAGTTCCCTATAAATTGAGATGACAAGTGATGTCAAGAATTCTCTCACCTTATTGGTGTTAATACAGCAAATTGATCATGCCGATGAGCACCGCGATGAACAGTACACTGAGGCCAATCCCGGCGCGCATGAAGTCGGCGACGCGGTAGTTGCCCGGACCCATGACCAGCGCATTGACCTGGTGGGTGGGCAGCAGAAAGGCATTCGAGCAGGCCAGCACGACGATCAGAATCAGCGGCACGGGGTCGGTGTTCATGCTGATGCCGACGTTGATCGCCAGCGGCACCAGCAGTACCGCCGCGCCGACGTTGGACATGGTCAACGTGAACGCGGTCGCCAGCAGCGCCAGCACGATCTGCAACACCACCAGCGGCACATCGCCGATGATCAGCAACAAACCCTCGGCCAGCCAGGCGGCGGTGGCGGTGGATTCCATCGCGCTGCCCAGCGGGATCAGCGAGGCGAGCAGGAACACGGTTTTCCAGCTCACCGCATTGTAGGCCTCGTCCATGCTCAGCACGCCAGACAGCACCATGCCCATGGCACCAATCAGCAGTGCCAGTGACAGGCGCATGTCGGTGAAAATGATCAGCGTCAGCGAGAGCAGGAAAAAGCCCAGTGCATACATGACCTTTTGCGGTCGCGCCTCCTCTTTCGGCAGGTCCGAGGCGACGAGAAAATCGCGGTCCTGATTCAGCTTGGCCAGATTTTTCCAGCTGGAATGACTGACCAGGCAGTCGCCCACCTGCAGTTCCTGATTGCGCAGTTCTTCATTGATGATGTCGCCGCGGCGGTTGATCGCCAGCACGTTGATGCCGAAGCGGGTGCGCATGCGTGAGTCCGCGATGGTTTTGCCGATCACGCTGGAGCCGGGCGGTATCACCACCTCGGTGATGCCGGCCAGGGACGGATTGAACAGGTGGCCGAAGGTGCGCAGGCGTGGCTGCAGTCGACACTGCTGCTGTTCGGCAAACGCCTGCACTTCCTGTTTGGTGCCCATCACACCGAGCATGGTGCCAACCCAGATCATGTCTTCGGCAGGCGGTGCCAGACGCGGTGCGTCGGTATTGCGGATGGCAAGAATCAGCGGTGCACCGGTCAGTTTTTCGGCATCACCAACCTTCATGCCTACCATCGGTGAATCCATCGTCACCAGCAGTTCGTGCACATCGCCACGCAGGCCGTAGACATCGGCGAAGTAATTCTGCGGTCGTTTGCGACTGACGTCCTCCACCTTCGATGCAGGCAGCAGCAGACGGCCGAACAGCAGGAAATAGCCGGTGCCGGCGATGATCATGGCGATGCCGATCGGGGTGACATCAAACAGCGAGAACTGCGGAATCGTGCTCACACCCAGCGGCAGTGAGCGATTGGCGTTGCTGATCAGGTCGTTCATCAGAATCAGCGGTGACGAGCCAACCAGCGTCAGTGTGCCGCCGATGATGGCCAGATAGCCCATCGGCATCAGCAGTCTGGACACAGGAATGCCGGTGCGTCCGGAAATCTTGCTCACCAGCGGCACAAACAGGGCTGCGGCACCGATGTTCTGCATGAAGCCGGAGATCACCGCCACGCTGCTGCAGATCATGGCCAGAATGCGGTTTTCGGTGCTGCCGCCCAGTTTCACGATCTGGTTTGCCAGCACATTGACCACACCGGTGCGATCCAGGCCGGCCCCGACGATCATCACTGCGATGATGGCGATCACGGCGTTGGAGGCAAAACCGTTGAAGATGTTTTCGGCCGGCACCAGGTCCAGCACACCCAGCAGCACCAGAATGATCAGCGCCGCAACGTCCACGCGCACCACTTCGGAGATAAACAGGTAGCCGGCCAGCAGCAGCAGGCCAAGTACCAGCATCATGTCGGTGGTGAGTGCGATGTTGCCTTGCATGGGTGCCGGGTTCCGCTGCGCGACTCAGCTGGTGTGACGCAGAAACTGCAGATCGAACACGTCGTGCCCGAGCCGCTGACCGCGTTGTTCAAAGCGAGTCAGCGGGCGACAGTCAGGTCGTGGACTGAACCGGCCAGCGCCGGCAGCGTTGCTGAAACCGGGATGCGCGGTCATCACCGCGAGCATGTGTTCGGCATAGTCCTGCCAGTCGGTGGCGAGCATGAGCCGGCCCGCGGGCACCATGATGCGTGCCAGTTCATCGACAAATGCGGTCTGGATGAGACGGCGTTTGTTGTGGCGCTTCTTGTGCCAGGGATCGGGAAAGAATACCTGCACCGTGTCGATGCTGGCGCTGGCGATCGCCTGTGGCAGCCAGCTGGCGGCATCGGCTATGGCGATGCGCACATTGTGCAGTTGCCGACGCTCGATTTCCTGCAGCAGATGTCCGGCACCAGGTCGATGCACTTCCAGGCCGATGTGGTTCTGTTGCGGATTGGACTCGGCCTGAGCCAGCAGTGATGCGCCGTTGCCGTAGCCGATTTCCAGCAGCAGCGGATGCCTATTGCCGAAGATCGCGTTGCAGTCCAGCGTTGTCGACGGTTGCTCGGGCAGACCATACCTGGGCAACAGCGTCGCCAGCGCCTGCTGCTGCGCCGGTGTCAGCCGTCCCTCACGCCGCACAAAGCTGCGAATATGACGACGGGGCGCTGCCGCTGGATCAGGATCATGCATGACTGAATATTGTAGAGCAGATCGCTGCGCAGCGTGACTGCACGGCGCTGGTGTAACAGGGTGCTGCGCCGGCAATCTGTATCAATCAATCAGACCTGCCGTGGGAGAGGAAGCGCTGGCAAAGCGTTGGCGCGGGATGCGTCCGGCCTTACTGGCCAGACGACCGGCCTGTATCGCCAGCCGCATGGCGTGGGCCATGGTCACCGGATCTTTCGCCCCGGCAATGGCGGTGTTCATGAGCACGCCATCGCAGCCCAGTTCCATGGCAATGGCTGCATCCGAGGCAGTGCCGACACCGGCGTCGACCAGAATCGGTACCGTGGCCTCCTCGACGATGGTCATGATGTTGTAGCGGTTCTGGATGCCCAATCCGGAGCCGATCGGCGCTGCCAGCGGCATCACCGCGACGCAGCCCATCTGTGCCAGCAGTCTGGCCATCAGCGGATCGTCGTTGCAGTAGACCATCACTTCGAAGCCATCGCTGATCAGCATTTCCGCTGCTTTCAGCGTGGCCGGCATGTCCGGGAACAGGGTCTTCTGATCGCCCAGCACTTCCAGCTTGACCAGCTGCTGTCCGCCCAGCAGTTCGCGTGCCAGTTTGCAGGTGCGCACGGCATCGTCGGCGGTGAAACAGCCGGCCGTGTTGGGCAGAATGGTGAACTCATCCGGCGGCAGCACATCCAGCAGATTCGGTTCGTCGGCATTCTGGCCGATGTTGCTGCGCCGGATCGCGACGGTGACAATTTCTGCACCGGCGGCCAGCGTGGCCGCGCGGGTCTGTTCCAGATCACGGTATTTGCCGGTACCGGTAAGCAGTCGGGAGTGATAGGTTTTGCCGGCGATCAGCAATGGGTCATCCTGACCGCTGCGGGCATGGTGAAGGGGCGTGGTGTCGCTGTTGGCTGGCATAGATCAGACCTGATAAAAAGTGTTTGGATGAATGTCAGTGGTGTGGCACGGTACGCTCAGCCGCCACCGATGGCGTGCACAATTTCCACCTTGTCGCCGGCCTGCAGTTGGTGTGTAGGGTGTTCGCTGCGCGGCACGATGTCATGGTTGACCTCCACCGCCACCGGCTTGTGCTCCAGCCCGTTGGCGCGCAACAGGTCGCTGATGCTGGCATCGGCGTCGATGCTGCATGGCTCGCCGTTCAACTGTAGGGTGATCTGATGCATGGCTGATTCGTCTTGCTTAACAGGATTCATGGTTTTGCGGCCAGCTCTGCTGCGGTGCCAGCATGGTCAGCATCACTGCCATGCGCACAAACACACCCAGTTGCACCTGACGCAGGATCAGGGACTGTGCGCCGTCGGCCAGTGCGCCGTCTATTTCCAGCCCGCGATTGAGCGGGCCGGGATGCATGATGCGGGCATCGGCACCGGCCAGCCGCATGCGCTCCGGGGTCAGACCCCATTGTCTCAGATAGGTCTCCCGATCGGGAATTTCCAGTTCGTCCATACGCTCCATCTGAATACGCAGCAGCATGACCACATCGGCCCCCGGCAGGGCATCTTCCAGATGCTGGTAGCTGCGCACGGCGGCATGCCCTGGCGCCGGCTGCAGATCCATCTCCGGTGGTGCCACCAGACGGATTTCAGCGGCATCCAGCAGATTCAGCAAGGCGATGTTGGAGCGTGCCACGCGCGAATGCCGCAGATCGCCGGCGATGACCACCTTCAGCCCGGCCACCTGGCCGAAGTGATCGCGCATGGTGTAGGCATCGGCCAATGCCTGGGTGGGGTGGGCATGGACACCGTCACCGGCGTTGATGATGTGCACACCTTCCGGTGCCAGTGCGGCCAGTTGCTGCGCCGAACCCACCTGCGGATGGCGGATGTTGAACAGCCGATAGCCCATCGCCACCAGAGTGTGAAAGGTGTCGGTGAGCGATTCGCCCTTGACCGACGAGCTCTGCTCGGACTGCAGGTTGCTGATGTGCAGGCCCAGCTGCCGCGCGGCGACCTCGAATCCGAGTTGCGTGCGTGTGGAGTTCTCGTAGAACATGTTCACCGCATGCACATGGCGCAGCTGCTCAGCGACGCCTGCGGGCAGCCCCGGCTGCTGGCGCAGGTAATCGGCGCAGGCAAACAGCCGCTCGATCAGCCCGGCATGCAGTGAGGCGATATCAATCAGGTGCGTCAGCGTTGTGGGTGTGCTCATGGTGTGCCCGTATAGGTGAAGCGTTGCTGTGTGCCGGGAACATTTTACCCGTTGTCACGCAGCCATGATTCGAGAATGATGGCGGCGGCCATGGCATCCATCTGCACGGCCTTGCCGGCGCGGGCCTGACCGCTGCGGCGGGCCTCGGCAAAGCGCTGCTCTGCCTCTTTGGAACTGTAGCGTTCGTCTTGCAGATGGATGGCCGTGCTGTAGCGGGCGCTGATTTGATCGGCAAATGAGCGCGCTGCCTTGCTGCTGTCGGACTCAGCACCATCGGCATGCAGGGGCAGGCCGATAACGACCGCAGCCGGCCGCCATTCCTGCATCAGTTTGTCGATGCCGTTCCAGTCCGGCTTGCCGTGCGCAGCCCGGATGGTGGTCAACGGTCGTGCCGTTGCCGTCAGTGACTGTCCCACGGCAACACCGATGCGGGCAGCACCATAATCGAAGCCCAGCCAGATTTCAGTCGCCACAGGGTCGGTCAGTCAGGTATGGTCTGCATCAGCAAGGCATTGCCGAATAAGGTATGCGCAGAGCCATGCTCGGGCACTCAGGCGTGTCCAGCGGTCCAGCTGATCTGGTCAGGGTGGTGCACCCCGATGCTGTCCAGCGCCTTGCGCCAGCGTTCGCCCGGTTTGGAATTGAAGATCAGGTCACTGTCCAGCTGGGCATTGAGCCAGGCGTTTTCCTGCAGCTCCGCTTCCAGCTGCCCGGCACCCCAGCCGGAATAGCCCAGCGCGATCAGAAAGCGGTCGGGCCCGCGACCGGCGGCGATGTCAACAAGGATGTCGCGCGAGGTGCTCAGCATCAGGTCATTGTGCAGGCGCAGGCTGGTTTCCCAATCGTGTTCGCGCCCATGCAGACGCCCGTTGTGCAGCACAAAGCCGCGTTCCGGCTGCACCGGACCGCCGCTGAGCACCGGCATGTTGACGACGATGTCATCGTCACAACGCAGATCCAGCTGCGCCAGAATCTCGCCGACATGCATGCTCGATGGCTGGTGGATGTTGATCCCCAGCGCACCCTCATCGTTGTGCTGACAAAGCAGTGTCACGCCATGTCTGAAATTGGGATCGGCCATGCTCGGCATGGCGATCAGCAGACGTTGTTCAAGATAGACAGGTTCCATAGACAGTCGCGCTTTCCGGTTGCAATCCAAATGCACAGAGTGTGGGTATATGTTTAATCAATATGCTTGTGCCGCTCACCGATATCAAGCGATTTGCGGCAAAGCTTACTGCTCTGAAAGCTGGCCATTGACTTGGTTCAGCGCGGCAAGGCACACCGTGATGCCTGCAGATGTTATATTAGTAAAAGGTAAAACAAGTACCGTGGAGAGCAAAATGTTGCGAGCGCAGACCATCATCATGAATATTGTCGCCGTGCTGCTTGGGCTGATTCTGGTCATGCCATCGGCAGCGGCGCAGGACAGTGCCGGGGACGCGATGTCAGAGATCAACGACACGCGCCAGCTGGTGGAGATGCCGCCTCAGGTGCAGGCGATGCTGCGCCAGGACATGCGCGCCCATCTGCACAGCCTGCATGCCATCATCGCCGCGCTGGCGGAACAGCGGCTGGAAGCCGCCGCCGACATCGCCAGCCAGCAGCTTGGATCGGCCAGCATGGGCCGGCATCGTGACAGCGGTGGCGGTCCGGGTCGGCACATGCCGGCGGCCATGCGCAGCATCGGCATGCGCATGCACGCTGCGGCCGATGCGCTTGCCGAAGATCTGGCTGCGGCGGCCAATACAGGCGACCAGACCGCAGCCATGCAGCAATTGGCCCAGGTCACGGCCGCCTGCAGTGCCTGTCACGCCGCTTATCGGATACGTTGAACCACGACGGTCGTGTCAGCGATACGCCCTAATCCGTCGCTTGCGGGCGGTCGTCTGCAGTGATGTTGCTAGTGTACCCCGCCGGAAATACTGTGACATTCAGAGCGCTATCTGTGGCTGCAGTACAGACGCGAACAACTATGTCTGGGCAGTGAATGGCAAGCCCTTGACAAGGATTGCAACGCCGTAATGCAGCCTCAGGGGCGCT
>JAHJQV010000050.1 GCA_018819105.1 Gammaproteobacteria bacterium | reverse complement strand
GTGAATGGCAAGCCCTTGACAAGGATTGCAACGCCGTAATGCAGCCTCAGGGGCGCTCCCACAGGGCGAGGCGGAAAGCACTCATCCGCTGTGTTATGGCTCTTGGCCATGGAATGGCCATGACCTGCGAGCCATGCCTTTCGGCTAAGCGCTTTCCGACTCGCTGAATGTTACAGTATTTCCGGCGGGGTACACTAGGTCGCTGGCGGCTGGATGGCCGCAAGCTGCTCATCACCGGTGCCAGCAAGGGCATCGGTGCTGCCATCGCCGACAGCGCCTTGCAGCTTGGTGCCGATGTCTGGCTGGTGGCACGCGGCAGCGCACGGCTGCAACAGCAGCAGACCGAACTGCAGCAGCGCTTCCCGCAGCAACAGGTTTTCTTTCGGGCGGCAGACCTGAGCGATGCGGATCAGCGCCACGATCTGCTGCATGATGTGCAATCGCGGTGGCAGGTGCTACATGGGCTGATCAACAATGTCGGCAGCAATCTGCGTAAACCGGCGTTGCAGTACACGCTGGATGAATACCGGCAACTGATGGATCTCAACCTCACCACAGCCTTGCATCTGTCGCAGCTGGCGCATCCGCTGCTGCGCAGCGCAGCAGGTGCCAGCATTGTCAACATTGCTTCGGTGGCCGGATTGTGTCATCTGCGTACCGGGGTGGTGTATGCCATGAGCAAGGCGGCAATGCTGCAGATGACCCGCAACCTGGCGGTGGAGTGGGCCAGTGACGGCATTCGCGTGAACGCCATTGCGCCATGGTACACCGATACCCCGCTGGCACGACAGGTTTTGGCCGACGCGGATTACCGCACGCAGGTGTTGCAGCGGACACCGCTGGGGCGCATTGCCAGCGCCACTGAAGTGGCCGACGCGGCCCTGTTCATGGCCATGCCCGCCGCCGGCTTTATCACCGGTACCTGTCTGCCGGTGGATGGTGGGATGAGCGTAAACGGTTTTTGATAATTGTCATAAACACATTGTTTAACAGTAATTTGCAAAAACTATCTAAAAACACTTGCAAACAGTGATGCATTGCGTTTATGCTTCATGCAGGTATCGAAAGATGTGTTCTGGCAGTCACTTCCACTGCGTAGAGGGCATCAATACATGGCCGTAAGCTGGCACCACAGCACAAGCACAACCCGGCGGACAAGGATACCGTCTTCAAAATCGGGCAGGGATGCCCGCCTTTCTTTTTTCACCCTCCGCTTCTACCGTCAGGCCGATGCTGCTGCAGACGCTATAATCGTGCCTGACGATTTGTGCAGCAATGAGCAATGGCCCGGCATGCAGTCCAACTGACGGGTTACATGCCGGCCGTCATGGTCGCGGCCAGCAATGCTGTGCAGCGAATCGAGCAGGTACTGCATTGCCGGGTTACTGATGGGACCGAAGGACATGACAGAAAAGCGGCAACGAGGACTCCGCGCATCGCTACCCAGGCTGCAACAGGCGCTGCTGGCGGCAGGCCTGAAAACCCAGACCGCGCTGGCCGAGCGCATGGCCGACCTGGAAGGTCTGGACAATCCACCGCGTGGCCTGGTGAACAAGATGTTTCGTGGCGAAGCGGTGGACCCGGCCAGCATCGAGCGCGTGGCCCAGGCTTTGCAGGTTGAGTCCTGGACGCTGTATGCCAACAGCAATGACCTGCCTGTGAGCAATGCTGCTTCGCACCCGCACCCTGCAGCCAGGCTTGCCGCAGCGCAATCGGCGCTCGATGATTCGAAAAGCACAATCGACCCTGCAGCTGATGCAGACGCCATGCCTGCCGGCCCGCCGCAACGGTCATCGAGATTATTAAGCAGGCCGCTGATTGGACTTGGTGGCCTGCTGTTGTTGGCCGTGGCTGTGTGGCTGGGACAGTTCTGGCTGGCGCAAACAACACCACTGCCCACGGTTGAGACTGCGTCTGACGCAAACGCCAACCAGCCCGAACCCCCACCTCAAACCGCCAGCTTTGTCATGCTGCCGGCGGTGGGGCAGGCATTTGATCTGCAGGCACATGGCACCTTGCTGGCGTCTGCGCTGAGCGCACACTGGCGTCAGCTGCCCGCTGCCATTGCCGGACCTGAGGCCAGCACCGATGCCCAGCAGATCGCCGCCGCAGCCGGCGTGGACTATGTTGTCGAGTTGCGCAGTGAAGCGCGCGGCCGCTGGCATGCCGTGCTGGTCAATCTGCATCAGGCTGGTGCCATGCGCTCGGTCTGGCACAGCGTGTATCCGGCAAGCGCGTCTGCGCAGCGTTTGCAGGACTTGTTCGGTCAGGCGTCTGCGGCCATTGTGCGACGCCGGGAACTGCCCGCCGACAGTCGCGAGGCCATGCGCAAGGTCATGAACGGGCGGTACTTTCTCGATCAGGCGCGCACCGCCGACCATCTGCGTCGTGCCCTGACCGAATTTGAGAGCGCCATCCGTGTGTCGCCCGAACATGCCCCCGCGCACGCCGGTTTGTGTGAAGCGCTGGTGCATGAACACATTCGCAGCGGTGACACGGCAAGACTGGATGAAGCGGCGCAACCCTGTGATCGCGCTTTGGCGCTGCAGCCGGATCTGCCCGAGGCGCTGGTGGCACAAGCCATGCTCAATCGCAAGCGCGGTCGCCACGCCCAGGCCATGGCCAGCGCGCAACAGGCATTGCAGCTTGCACCGCAGCATATCGATGCCTTGCTGGCCGCAGCCGAGCTGCAATTCGGCAGTTATGCCCGTGGCGAGGACCCGGACGGTCTTGTATTGGCGCTGCAGACCCTGCAGCAGGCGGCAGAGATTGAGCCGGGTTTCTGGAAACCTCCCTATCAGCAGGCACGACTGCTATACATGGGCGGCGATCTTGCCGCAGCACTTCAGGCTGCCGGGCGGGCTGCCGAACGCGACGCCAACCTGCAGGTGCTGAACAATCTGGGCACGCTGTATTTCTGTGCCGGTGATTTCGCTGCCGCCAGAGACAGCTATCTGCGTGCCGGCGAGCAGGATCCGGACTCCTTCGTCGGAGCCGGCCAGATCGCGGTGATCGATTACAACCTCGGAGAGTTTGCGGCTGCCGTAGAGGGTTTCGCGGCCGCCATACAGCGACACGCCGAATCAGGTGCCGCCGAAGATCACCGGCTCTGGGGCAACTATGCCGATGCCCTGCGCCACGCCGGTCAGCATGCGCAGGCCGGACCAGCCTATGCCACCGCCATTGCGCTGGCAGAGCGGTTATATCACTCAGGAGATGGGCAGCCCATGCATGCTGTCTCCAGTCTGTACTACCGCACCATGCTGGCACTCATAGATACCCAGCAGACTGCGCCGCAAGCGACAGATCTGGCCGCGCTATCGATTCAGCCGGACAAGCTGGATGCCATCTACCAGATCTATCTGGCCATCGTGCTGCAGCATCTGCATGAATACGACCGGGCCGCAGAATTGCTAACGGATGCCGGTGCGGGATGTCCCGGGTTGGCAATTTCACCGGACATCATTGTTAATCATGACAATCCCACCCTAAAGCAGACAAACAGCGGCTGAATCGACAGCTTCACGGACGCACACTGATGACTTCAGTCATCAACCATTTCGGAGTCAGTCATGTCCATTCGTCTGTTGTTGTCGCCTGTTAGTATCCGGCAGCGCCTGCTGCTTGTTTGTGGTCTGCTGGTGACCGGGTATGGCCATGGCCAGACAGTTGGTCCCGACTTCATCGTTACCACGGAACTGCTGGTGCAAACCGGGCAGCCCGCTCCAGATGGCAACGGTGTGTTTTCCGACACCATCCTGTTTCCGGTATTAAACGATGCCGGCCAGGTGCTGGTGTGGGCCAATCTGCTGGCCACGACCGATCCAGGTCCACTGGATGACTGGGGTTTTTTTGTTGCCGATGGCAATGGTATGAACAAGGTGCTGCGTGGTGGTGAGCCTTCTGCCGATGGCAACCTGCTGCGCCTGGACATCGCTGCTGTGGCAGCCAATACACCACAATTTAACCGGCCATACGGCATCGACGCCAGTGGTCGGTTGGTGGTGGCGGCACCAGACAATGTTGGCCAGGTGGCGGTATATCGAGGCGATGGCAGCAACATAGAGCTGCTGGTGCAGGAAGGTGATGTCGTCGGCGCTGGAAATGTTGCCAACATCGCCGCATTCCTGCCCCTTACCATGCAGGCCAACGATCCTGGCGAGATCAGTTTTATCAGCGATATTGTGGTTGACGGAGTGCCGCAGCAGTTTGGCATTCTGCGAGCAGGTGACAGCGCGCTGACCCCATTGCTGCTTTCAGGACAGCTGCTGCCCGATGGCCGCACCGTCGCCAATATCGCATTCCAAAACGCCACCTTGAACAACAATGGCAGGGCTGCGGCTGCGCTGAACACACAGGGCTCCGGATTTAATGTCGGTATCTATGCCAGCGATGGTGTGGATGTGGTCAAGATGCTGCACACCGGCGAACCGGCACCAGACGGGCTGGGTACGCTGATTGCCGGTGTTGGACTGGCAGCACAGCAGAACAACCTGGGGCAGATGCTGACTTTGTTTAACGTTGACGACATCACCCAGGATTACCTCGGGCTGTTTCAGGGTGATGGCGTGACGCTGGCTGAAGTCGGACGCACCGGCGGCACTGCGCCCACCGGAACGATTTTCAATTTCACCGGGGATGTGCGCATCAATGACAACGACACACTGGTGTACGGTGCGGTGGTTAGCACCAGCCTCGGCAATGTGCAGCAACTGCTGATGCGTCGTGGTGGGGCCACCATTCCCATCGTCAGCGCTTTTGATATGCTGCCGGAGCCGATCGGTCTGGAGGTGCGCGATCCGTTCACCTTTGCTCTCAATGAGCAGGATCAGGTGATGTTTACCGCCTTTGTCATCGCCGAAGGACTTGGCCGTGAAGCGCTGTTCCTGTTTGATCCCGAGTTCGGCCTGGCGCTGGTGGCACGCACCGGGCAACCCTTTGCCGGTGACGTCCTCGCCGATATAGAGGTGGCGTTGCCTTTCTTTCCCAATACCATGCGCTACACCCACAATGCCCAGAACGCATTCAACAATCTTGGCCAGCAGGCGTTTTATTATCGCCTGCAGAATGGTCTGGCCGGGGTGGCACTGGCCAGCACCGAATTCATCCCGGACAAGTCTGATCTGCTGTTTCGTGATGGCTTTGAGACGCTTTGATCGTATTAACAAAGTCCTGAAGCATTCACGGAGATTGCCATTCCCGGCACAACTGCAGAGTCTCCTGCTCGGACAATGACTCCCCGGTCAGTCCGCAGCGTGCGCCGGTCTGCTCGCGCTGATGAAACACACAGCCGCGACAGACACCGAACGCGGCATTTCCGCGTGCGCGCTGCAGCTTGCCAAGCAGGGATTCCAGGGTTATTTCCAGCCGGGCTGCAGCTGAGGTATCTTCCGCCAGCTCTGCTTGCAGGCTGTGCAGCCAACTCGCCTGCAGCACCGCCTTGCCCTGCTCAGTCAGTTGCAGATGCACCTTGCGCCGGGCCGTCTGCTGATTGTGCTGGATCAACAGCCCTTTTTGCTGCAGCAGCTTGATCGACTGCGACACCGTGCCCCGGGTCAGCCCCAGATACTCGGCCACAGCAATGGGGATGTCGCTGTAGCGATTGGCGCGTTGCAGGTAACTGAGAATCTGCAGATGCACCGCCTGCAGACCCAGCTCATTGGCATCCTCACGCAGCTGCTGCTGCAGCAGGTTGCCCAGTCGCTCCAGCAATGAGATGGTCTTGTCCATGGTGTTAATGTAGCGTATCGAAACATAGCATGACAAGCGTCAGGCATGGGCGACGCCTATGCGCAGCGTAAATGGATTATGACTAATCTGTTTTATGCAATCTGCTTGTTGCGCTATGATCGACCAACTCTGACTGGCTTCTGCTGGTGGCTTAGGTAACGATCCTCTAACTCGTCATTGCGTTTACTATGGCGCAAAAAGTTGCTTCTTGTTAAACGTTACGTTTAATATGGGGTGATTATGTCCCCATGGTAAATGTCTGCCAAACATGACCAGTCAACTGATCCAGGCCCGTGCGGGCCGCTATATTCGACAGCCCAGCGGCTATCGGGCTTTTATGCCGGCACCTTTACCACCACAACCGCCAGTGGTGCTGGATGGGGAACTCCAAACGCTGCTGTCAAATGCTGATCGGGCTCTGGGAAGGCTGGATGGATCGATCCAGACATTGCCCAATCCGGATCTGTTCGTGGCCATGTACGTGCGCAAGGAAGCCGTCCTTTCCAGTCAGATTGAAGGAACGCAAAGCTCGCTGCAGGATGTGCTCCAGGCCGAAGCACGCATTCTCGCGCCCGAAGCGCCTGACGACGTCGACGAAATCTTCAACTACATCCACGCGATGCGCCACGGTCTTGAGCGATTGCCCTCACTGCCGGTATCGGTGCGTTTGATCCGCGAGATTCACCCAGCGCTTTTGCGCGGCGGGCGCGGCCACAGTCTCACCCCCGGCGAACTCAGAGCTTCGCAGAACTGGATCGGCCCGCGGGGTTGCACCTTGCACGAGGCGACCTTTGTGCCACCGCCACCACATGAGCTGCCTGGGCTGCTCGGTGAGCTTGAAACGTTTTTGCACCAGGACAACCGACAGCCGGTACTGATCGCCATTGGGCTCGCCCATGCACAGTTCGAAACCATCCATCCGTTTCTCGACGGCAATGGTCGCGTGGGGCGCTTGCTGATTACCTTTCTGCTGTGCGAAAAAAACATCCTGAGCCGACCGGTGCTGTATTTGTCATGGTACTTCAAGGCGCATCGACAGGACTACTACGACCACCTACAGGCGGTGCGGGATCACGGCAACTGGGAAGCCTGGCTTGCGTTTTTCCTGCGCGGGGTCTTCGTCGTCAGTCAGCAGGCCAGCGAAACGGCCCGTCAGGTGCTGTTATTGCGTGAGCAACACCGGCAGTCCATCACCGATCAGCTGGGCGGCAGCGCTGCCAACGCGCATCGTGCGCTCGAACACCTCTACCAGCAACCCATCGTTACGGTCAAGCAGGTGCAAGACTGGATTGGCACCACCTACCCGGCGGCGAATAATCTGGTCAGCCGCATGGTCGAGCTCGACATTTTGCACGAAATGACCGGCTACAAACGCAATCGCCGATTTCTCTATCGAGACTACCTGCGCCTGTTCCATGACGAGAGCACTTCAGCATAAGCGCATGCATGCAATTCCTGGTGGAAATGCAAATCAAACCCATGATACCAATGTAGCGTATCGAAACATAGCTTGACAAGCGGCACTCTTGCGCGGCAAACTATTTATGTTTCGAATCGAAACATAATGCCTACATAGATGGAGCCCAATCATGTTCAAGCCTTCTGCTACAAAAATGATTACCACACTGCTTGTCATCATGCTATTGCCAGCATTGCTCTCGGCGACAGATGAGGCGGTCGATTTTCCCCATGAATATCGCCAGTGGCAGCACGTCAAATCCATGTTGATCGAGCCGGGACACCCGCTGCATGCGGCATTTGGCGGTCTGCATCACATCTATGCCAATGATCTGGCAGTACAGGGTTATGCGCTGGGCAGTTTTCCCGATGGTGCCGTGCTGGTGTTCGACCTGCTGGAGGTCAACAGCGCTGAACATGCCGTGACCGAAGCCGGGCGCAAGGTGTTGGGCGTGATGCAAAAAGATGCCGCGCGCTTTGCCGCTACCGGTGGCTGGGGCTTCGAGGGCTTCGCCGGCGGTGAGCCGGGACAGCGGGTGGTGGGTGCTGAGGCAGCCACGGCCTGTTTTGCCTGTCATCAGCCACAGGCTGAAGACGACTATGTCTTCAGTCAGTGGCGGGATTGAGCAGCAATGCCGCAGACTGATAGCGCCATGCGACTGGCGCCGGCGTGGCAGTGCACGCAGTGGCTGAACTGCAATCAGGGCTTAACGCTGGCCGATCTGCGCGGGCAGGTGGTGGTGCTGGAAGCATTCCAGATGCTGTGTCCGGGCTGCGTGCAGCACAGTCTGCCGCAGGCGCAGCGCCTGCATCGCTATTTTCACCAACTGGGGGTTCAGGTGATTGGCCTGCACAGTGTGTTTGAACATCATGCTGCGCAGACCAGCACCGCCCTGCAAGCATTCATACACGAAAATCGGCTTACTTTCCCGGTGGCGGTGGATGCTGAAGGCCACACGGGAGGCCAGACGGGAGGCCAGACGGGAGGCCAGACTGGAGGATTGCCTGAAACCATGGCGGCCTATGGCATGCAGGGTACCCCCACCTGCGTGCTGATTGACCGAAGCGGGCGTCGGCGGGCACAGCATTTCGGCCCGGTGGCGGATTTGCAGTTGGCGGCGGAAATCACCAGCCTGTTGCTGGGAACGGAATCAGTCTGACTGCCAGCCCAGGCTGATACGCAGCGTGGTGCCCTGACCGGGAAAATAGCGGAAGTTGCCAAAGGCGAAATCGGCGCGCTCGGCATAGCGCCTGTTGAACAGGTTTTCCAGCCGCAGTCGCAGCAGCCATTGCCGCGCCGGTTGCCAGGCTGCAGCCAGGTGTACCAGGGTGTGGCCCTGATAACGGGCGCTGTTGGCGGCGTCGAGAAAATACCCGCCCAGCTGTTCAATTTCACTGCTCAGGACCAGCCCGGCGCTGGCTTGCCACTGTAGACTGAAATGATTCTGCCACTTCGGCGCAGTGTCCACCTGGTTGCCGCGAACAAAATCCTCGCCGCTGCCGGCAAAGCTGTCCGACGCATACTCGTGATCGGCGAAGCTGCCACTGTAGCTGGCCTGCAGGCCGGGTGTCAGCAGCAGCCGGGCCTGCCATTCCAGGCCGACCGATTGAATCGCACCATCGGTGACATTGAAGCCATCGGCATTGCGGAAGATCTGGTCACGGCTGCGCTGGTAGAAAGCGTTGACCCGATAGTTCAGTGTCTTGCCCTGGGCACCGATGCCGCTGCTGACCGACCACAGCGTTTCACTGTCCAGATCGGCCACGGTCTGACCATTCTGCAGCCGGTACAGTTCGGTGGCCTGCGGTGGACGGAAGCCGCGCGCCACACGCCATTGCCATGCCAGCGTTTGTGCCAACGGTATTTTAAGCGTCAGTGACGGGGCCAGATTGAAAAAGTCATCGTTGCGATCAGCCGGGCGGGTGAACAGACAGCCGCCGAAGTCGCAGACGCTGCCGTCTTCGCGGGTGTTGCCCGACAGCATGTTGTTGTCGTAGTGGTAGCGAAGATACTGGCTGCGCAGGCCGGCATCGAGCTGCCAGCCGTTGCGGAAAGCATACTGAAAACGCAGCCACTGACTGAGGCTGATGGCATCGACCTCGTAGTCATAATGCTGGCCTGCCGGTCGGGTCTCGCGCAGAAAGTCTGAGCCCCCGGTGATGGCTTCGGCCTGAAACTCTCGCAGGAAACCACTGGACCATTCCGCGTCCAGGCCGATCTGCAGGGTGCTGTGGCGCCAGCGCCGCTGCCAGTCCGACTGCACACCAAGACTCTCCTGGCCATTGTTTTCCAGTGGCTGGCCGGGCAGAAAATGTTGTAGAAACTCCATCCGGCTGCGGCGGGCAAAGCCGGTCAGGTTAAAGCTTTGCTGTGCGTCCGGTTGCCACTGCCACTGCTGCACCAGGCGCACCGCGCTGGCCTCGCGAAAGGCTTCCGGGTTGGGGTTGGATTTACGCAGCTGCGGATCGCGAAAAGCATCCTCACCGAGAATGAAACCTGCGGTCTGCTGATCCAGATAGGCCGCGTTGATGAAGGTGTTGACGCTGGCTTTGCCGATCACGCGCTGATCGGCCAATTCGCCAAAAAATTGCTGATAGCCCTCGTCGGCACGAAACGAGTTGCTGTCACTGTGGTCGATGGCGATGCTGGTGCCCCCCAGTCTGGCCTGGGCATTGATGCGCACAAAATCGTTGTCGCCGCCGGTCAGTTGCAGCGCGTGCTCAGGTCGCAGTGCGATCGGCTCGGCCTGCACATCGATGACACCGAACAGGGCGTTGGCGCCATGCTGGGCATCACCAGGCCCGGGCAGCACACGCACTGCGCCGGCAGCGTTCAGATTGATCTCGAACAGCTGATTGACATTGCAGAAGCCGGCCGGTCTGATCGGCACATCGTGTTGCAGCATGAGAAAGGCACCGCAGGCACCAGCGCCAGTGAACACCGGAGAGCGGATCGCAGTCAGATGTTCCTGACCGCTGCCGCGACTGATCCAGACCCCGGGCAGCGGGGCCAGCAACTGTTGCGGATGCTGTGCCTGACGCTGTTCAATGGCGTCGCGACCCAGCGCATAAACCTGTTGCTGGTCGCTTTGCAGGCTGCGCTCATGCACCTCAATCGGAGGCAGTTCGGGCTCTTCTGCAATGGCGCTGGCGCTGGCGGCTGCTGCAGCCAGCATCAGCATGAGTGCGAATCTGGAGCAGCGCTTGATCACTGGCCTGGATATGGGCATGGTCATGAACCAGGGCATGGGCACCAGCAGCAGCTTGTGCGACGGCTCAGATGGCAGCAATTTAAACGATATCATGACGGCAGCCATCATAGAGTGCATGCGCAGAAAAAGGCAATGAATCATGGGCACAGTTGCCGTCAATCAGCAAGCCACGGATCTGGATCTGATCGCTGCCAGCAGTGCTGGCGACCAGAGCGCGTTCGAGCAGCTGTTTCGTCGTTATCATGCGCGCATTTATGCGTTGTGCTGGCGTCTGTGTGGCAACGACGTTCACTGGGCCGAAGATGTGCTGCAGGACACCTTTGTGCAGGCGTGGCGCAATCTCGGCGAATTTCGTGGCGAGTCCGCGCTCACCACCTGGCTGCATCGACTGGCGGTCAACATCGTGCTGGCCGAGCGTCGTCGCGGCAGTGCCCGGCTGCGTCAGCTCAGTGACCCCATGGCCAATGAGGACGTGGCGGTGGCAGCCGGCGAGACGCACGCCGATCATGATCTTGAAGCTGCCATCACCAGCCTGCCACCACGGGCCAGGCTGGTGCTGGTGCTGCACGAGTTGCATGGTTACAGCCATGTCGAAATTGCCAGCATGAGTGGCATGGCCGCAGGCACATCACGCGCCCAGTTGAACCGTGCGCGCAATCTTATGCAGCAACATTTACAACAGGATCTGGCCGTCAACAATCAGGGCCAGGAGGTCAACACACATGTCTGATCCAAAACATCACGAAGCCGCCGATACGGCACTGCCCAAAGCGCTGCCCAGAGCGCTGCCCAGAGCGCTACAAAGTCGCCTGCAGGCGCTGCCGCAGGAGATCACCCCGGCGCGTGACCTGTGGCCAGAGATTGCCGCCGGCCTGGTGCAGTCACCGGAGCCGATTCAGTCCGGGCACAGCAGCCATTGGTGGCACTGGCCCCAGGCGCTGGCAGCAGTGCTGGTGCTGGCAGTGCTGGCGGCCGTGGTCTGGCAGCAGTTGCCGGGACCACTGTCCATGCTGTCCGATCCGCTGGTCGAAGTTGGCACAACTGCCGACCCTGTGCCAGGCAATCAGTCGCCAGCCAATGCGCAGCAGCGGGCAGCCCAGAACCTGTTGCAAGGCATGCAGATGGAGACCACGGCAAGCCTGGAGACATTGCCTGCAGCGATGGCCGATGCCGACCTGCAGGCCGGCCTGCAGGAGTACGAACTGGCCGAGCAGCAGCTGCAGCAGGCGCTGAGCCGGCAACCCGACAATCAGAACCTGTGGCAGCAGCTTGGCAGCCTGCAGCGCTCACGGCTGAACATGTTCGCCGTGCACATACAGTAACCACCACCCTGTGACAGCGGCAGAGACGTCCCAGCGGGCCGCAAACGTTTTTTTACCAGGCGGTTGTAAACGTTTGCCGGCCTGCTGGCATCCAAGCTTGCAAGTCAATCAGACACAACCACGGAGACAGAACATGAGCAACCATAAAACCAATCACTTTACCGCTGGCGCTGCGCTGTTGACAGCCATGCTGGTGACAGCACCACTGCTGGCGCAACAGGATATTGATGAGCAGCGTGACATGAATCCCGATGGCAGATTCAAGCTGTCGCTGGTGTCTGGAGACGTCGTCGTAGAAGGCTGGGATCAGAACCGCTTTCAGCTCACCGGTACCCTGGGCCATGAGGAAGATGAACTGAGTATCGATGGTGATGCCGGTGAATGGCGGGTCAAGATTGAACCGCACCAGGATCGCGGCTGGTTTGGTGGCGGCAGCCGCGAGAGCACCGACCTCAAGCTGATGCTGCCGCATGCTGCCATGGCCAGATTGACCTCGGTCAGTGGTGATTTTGAGCTCAGCGGGCTGGACGGAAAAGAATTGTCGGTGACCACCGTCAGCGGCGAGATCCGCGGCAGCGCAGCAGCCGGTGAGTTGCGCTTGAAATCAGTCAGCGGCGATGTGAGGTTCAACGGCAGTGACAGTGCGCTGGAATTGAACACCGTCAGTGGCGACAGCCGCCTTGAGGGTTTGGCCGGCCGCATACGGGTCGAGACGGTATCCGGAGACGTCGCGCTGCGAGCAGGTGCAGTGTCTGATCTGACCTCCCAGTCGGTGTCCGGCGACATGGAGTTCGAGTTCAGTCTGGCCACCGATGCCAGGGTCAAGCTCAATGCCCACAGCGGCAATGTGGTGTTGACGCTGCCGGCAGACAGCCGATTCGAACTGGACAGCAGCAGCTTCAGTGGCGATGTCTACAACGACTTCGAGCGCAGTGGCGGTGACGCCAGAATCGATGCCAACACCTTCAGTGGTGATGTGCGCATCCGCAAGCGCTGATATCCAGTAAAACCTGTTCGGCAGGTGACGGCCGCCGTCACTTGCCAGTCTCCCAGCTTGACTGCCGCAATGCCGTATCAATCTGCTGCATCAAATCCACACAATCCTGCACGCAGCTCGTACTGGTGCCGGTGGCGATGAGGTCGTCAATCTGCGCCAGCAGACTGCGGGCATCGGCCATCAGCTGCTCGCCGCGATCGGTAAAGCTGATGATGATCTGCTTGCCATGTCCGGGGCGCTGCTGCAGATAGCCCAGGGCGCAGAAACGCCTGACCTCACGAGCCACAAACTGCCTGGAAACACCGATGCGTCGGGCGATTTCGGCGGCGTGGTTGTCACCGCATTCCAGCGCGCCCAGAAAGTTCAGTGCTGCCGGCGTGGCCTCACGATAACCGCGTTGCGCCAGCTGGCTGGCCAGCAGTTCGACAAACCTGTCGCTGAGATTGCGTGCGGTCTGCACCAGTGCCAGGGACTGGCTTTCGACCAAGGGTGTGCCACGTCGTGTAAACCTGGTTGACATGCTGTTTTCAAATCAGTATTCTATGTGTCAACACAGTTTACACGAGGAGATTACAATGCGTTCGACCTTTGGATTGCAATCGGTTTTGCTGCTCAATGCCGCCAGTTGTATCGGCTTCGGGCTGCTGTTCATCAGTCTGCCTGCGCCGACGGCAATGTTTTTGGCAAATGAGAAGACCGCACCGGTCTGGTTTATCGTTGTGCTGGGCGCGGGCCTGATCGCCAACGGTGTCGGACTGGCTGTCACGGCACGGCAACAAGCACCGCAAGCAGGGCTGGTCAGATTCTTCTCCATTGGGGATCTGCTCTGGGTGGTGGCAACACTGCTGCTGATAGCTACCGGCTGGTGGATCAACACCTCGGCCGGTATCAGTGCCGCGCTGCTGGTGGCGGCGCTGGTCGGCTGTATGGGCTGGTTGCAGTGGCGAAATGCGGGCTAGGCGTCGCTCTCAGCAGTATCGACAGGCAAGGTATAATCGCTCATGCATTGCGGTCGCTTGCCCTGATCCGCAGGTAGCCGATCACACAACTGGCCAGCATCAGCCCATACAGCAGCATGCTGAGCGGGCGGGCAATGTGCATGCTCAATGGCGACAGCCAAAGCGCCGCCAGTAGCAGCCCGCCGACGACAAAAGTCCAGCCGAACAGACGCTGCAGGGCCTGACCACGGCTGCGTGAGCAACCGGGTTCAATCTTTTTCGGCAGGCCATTGCCGATCACCACCAGCACCAGCGCACTGATCAGCATGCCATAGCGGTCCGACCAGTTTTCCGGCAGCCATTCCAGTGTGGTCATGGTAACCGCGAGCAGCGCGCCCACAACCATCAAGCCGGCCACCACCAGCGCGTTGTAAAGTTGCTGGCGGCTGAATACGGACTGATTCTCACCCAGCGCGCCCAGCACCCGCAGCATGCCCCAGCACACCGGCAGAGTGAGCATGCCGGTAAGCCAGGTCAGCGACTGTTCCGGGCGCAGGCGCCACAACAGCACACCCAGCACAAGGCCAGCGAGTATCAGCGCCTGTACTGCAAGCCGGTGCCAGATGAATGGATAATGATTCGGGTTCATGACTGCGATTCCTTATTGTCTGCTTGGGGCCGTTCGGGGTTCAGCTCAGCGTTGCTGGCGGCTTCAATGCTGTGCGCCTGTATGCCCAAGGTCTGGGCAAAGCCCATCAGCGCTTCCTCCAGCACCGACATCTTCAGCGAGTAGACGATGGAATTGCCATGCTTCTCGGCATGCACCAGGTCGGCATCCTTGAGCACATTGAAGTGCACCGACATGGTCGGCTTGGAGACATCAAAATGTGCGGCCAGATCGCCGGCACTCAGCGGGCCGCGGCGCAGCAGTTGCAGCACCCGGCGGCGGGTTGGATCGGACAGTGCCTTGAAGACCTTGCTCATAATTAGAAGTTTAGCTAACTATCTAAATGATGTCAAGCAGGAACGTGACAGATGGCAGTATTGCCGGTCAGACGCTGGGTAACGCTGGTCAGGAAGGCTTCGACTGCTGTCTGGCCATGAGCACAAACCAGCAGGCACCGGCGGTGGACAGCACCAGTGGGACCAGCAGACTGTAACGTCCCCAGCCGGGCTGCCAGGCTTCCAGCAGTTCATAAATGAGCACGCCAACCGCCGGCATGATCAGGCCGCGCAGACCGGTCAGCGTGACATGCACGCCCATGTAAAGCTCGGAGCTGTGGTCGCTGGAAAAGTCGTTGTGGCCCAGGTTCCAGCCCAGCACGCCGCCGCCATAGGCGATGCCCAGCATGCCACCGCCGGCCCACAGCAGCCAGCCGGCATCGAACATGCAGGCAGCGGCAAAAAAGCCGATCGCCAGCACAAAGCCCCAGCTTTGCCGGGCACGGTAGGGAATGATGTGCTGCCCGTCCAGCAGCCGGGCCCAGAACGGCACCGACACCGCCAGCAGCAGCAGAGGAATCGAGGTGGTGATCAGCACCTGCTGCAGCCGCTCCAGACCAAATTGCTCGTTAAGCAGGATGATCAGCGGTGCGGTCACCATCAGATTACCAGTGCCGAACACGAACATTGCCTGCATGTAACGACGAAAGGCAAAGTCATCGCGCAGCACAGCCAGAAAACGCTGCCACAGATGACTGCTGCCATCGCTGTCCACCACCTGTCGTTCCAGTTTGAGTATGTGCTGATGACGACGGATGCGGCCGCGCCGGTAGACCATGGCGGCGGCAAAGCCGGACAGGGCGGTGAGCAGCCACAGCAGCCGGGCAAGCAGGGCATGCTGATCCAGCAGCGCTCCGAGCACGGCGGAGCTGGCAGCGATCAGCAGCGATGACAGGGTGGTCATCTGTCCGGTGATGCGCGCACGCACATGGCGCGGGAAGTTGGCACGCCAGACCGTGGCGCGCAGAGTGATGGTGGCCGCCCACAGCATGCGCGCGGCGACGCTGGCCAGCATCAGCAGCAGCAGTCCCGGTAGCGAGCGCGGTGCGGCAGCAATCAATAGCACACAGCAGGCGCTCGCAAACATCAGCTGTGACAGCAGTCTGACCTTGTCGCGACCACGCGCCCAGCTGGCGAACCAGAAGCTGATCAGATTGGCAAATGCCGGCGCACCGGAGACCACGGCCACGGCCAGGTTGATCAGCAACGGCGATGTGGTGCCGCTGTAGCTGGTCTTGACCAGCACCCCGAGCAGACCGCCTTCAACCGCGCCCAGCGTGACCGAGATCAGCGCCCAACTGAGCATCTCACGCGGAATCAGCGCGCGTGCCATGATCGAGGCCTGTGTGGAGGCCGGGTTTGCGCTGTGCTGTTGATCGGTTTTCATGCGTGCCGGGTATAATTCAATGTCTGATGTACATGGATCTGTTGATGTCCAAGCCGTTCTCCACCTTTGTCGCCGATGACCAGACCGAGATGCCGGGTTTCAGCGCTGCCGACGCGGCCGAGCTGCAGGCCTTTCTGCTGCACAACATTCCGCTTGCCGCCGCCATGCAGTTGCAGGTCACGCTGCCAGATCATGCCAGCTTGATGCTGCAGGCTCCGCTGGCGCCCAACATCAACGACAAGGGCAGCGCATTTGGCGGTGCCAGCGCCAGTCTCATGACACTGGCCGGCTGGGGCTGGCTGTGGCTGGCCAATCGCCGCATCGGCCTGGCACGTGACATCGTCATCGCCGCTGCCGAACACAGTTATCAGCAGCCGGTGTATGAGCCACTGCGCTGCCGCTGCGCCGGGCCGTCCGCGCCGGCATGGCAAAAATATCAGCAGGCCATGGCCAGGCGCGATCGTGCCAGATTGTCGCTGAGTTGTGAGATCAGGCTGGCAGATGGTAGTCTGGCAGCAGCCATGACCGGCCATTATGCCACTTTGAAAGGAGCATGAAACGAATGCATCGCATGACTGACCACCGAGTTGCCGGCTGCATCCGGGCCCTGATGGCCGCTGGCCTGTGCCTGCTGCTGATCGGCTGTCCGATGAACGACAAGAGCAAGAAACAGGACGAGACCCTGAACAATTTCCAGACCATGCTGCGCTTCAGCGAATACGGTGGTCTGCTCAATTTCATCGATTCCGACTATCTCAAGGAAAACCCGATCACCTCACTGGAGATGAACCGGTTGCGCCAGTACAAGGTATCCAGCTATGACGTGCGCTCGGTGGTCGCCGACGACGACGAGCAGGGCTTCCGGCAGGTGGTGGAACTGAAGCTGTTCAATCTTCGGACCGCGAGGGAACGCACTGTTTTATACTATCAAAACTGGAAATGGCATGACCCGCCAGGCGTGTGGCGACTGCATTCCGGCCTGCCGGATCTGGGCAGTGCGCCGTAAATGAAGCGCGCGGCCAGCACCCGCAAAATCGCCGTGGTCAATCCCAAGGGCGGCTGCGGCAAGACCACCATTGCCACTTCACTGGCGGCCTGGCTGGCCTATGAGGCCGACGTTGCGCTGGCCGATCTGGATGTGCAGCAATCCAGCGCCGAATGGCACAGCCTGCGCCTGGCAGACAATCCCTACATCGAACTGCTCGCAGCGCGCCGCTGGCCACCGGCAGTGCCGGCGCATTGTGACTACCTGATCATCGACTCGCCGGCTGCCATCAACGCCCGTGAGCTGGAGCGGCTGCTGGCTTACTGCGACAAGATCATCGTGCCGCTTTTGCCGTCACCGATCGACATGCGCAGCGGCTGGCGTTATCTGGATCAACTGTTCCGCCTGCGCAAGGCCAGCCGCTCGCAATGCGAAATCGGCCTGATCGCCAACCGGGTCAAAAGCTGGACGATTATCTATCGCGAACTGATCGGTTTCATCGACCAGTTCAAAGCTCCCTTCGTTGGCCACCTGCGTGAATCGGTGAACTACATCCGCGCCATGGAAGCCGGTCTGGGCGTTGCTGAGCTGCCCTACTACCAGTGCCGCCAGGACTGGAGCGAATGGCATCCGCTGGTGGACTGGGTGAAGCATTGAGGCCGCGGAGTTATCAGAGAGCCGGGTGATAGACTTAGGAAGCTTTGGTCGAAAAAACTTGAGGGTGACTGTCAGGATATGCAAGGCTGTGTGTGCATTCTTTAGCGCGAGTATGTAACTGGGAGGGTTGGTATAGGTATCCTGTTCAAAGAACAGGAAGGTGATGTGGTCATGGATTGATTTTATGATTCGGATACAGGCAGCGCGACCGCATTAACGCAATCCACTGTGATGCAGATATGGCGGCATACATCGTGCATTATCAGCGTGTGAATGATAGATGTTCATGGTAAATTGCTCTACCCCATCATCCGAATATAAAAAATACTCAAGTAGCAAAAAGAAATTATGGCGAGAATAATGACTGGCCATGTAATGCCTTCATTTTTTTTCTTATTGCAGTCAAGATTCTTGTGTAGATCATTTGCATAATAATTATCAATTAATGATCTGGCCTTAATGAATGATTTTTTATCGGTTACCCAGATGCCTTGATTAGAAAGGCCATGATTTGGTTCGTCCGTAATGTAATATTGGATGTTATTTTTGTACAATAGCTCTTCAATAGCCAATGATTCTTGACTATGAACACCAGACATTTCGAAAATTCTGTACATAACAATCTTAACGGATATATAGATTATCCAATATTTTCAGCCTCTAAGTAGTCGGTTCCAATGTACCACATATATGGGCCGAGCTTGAACCAGTACATGCAAAAAGATTTGGACTCAATGTTATTTACATAACAAATATTTATCCCATCGTTTCGTATGTATTTGATTAATATATTATCAGTGTTAATCAATTTTGATTTAAATGAATTATTATTTCCGAATATAAGATCACGGACACCAAAAATATTATCGCGTATTTGATACGAGATATGTTCTTGTGCCTCAGGTGGTTCGAATCTTATAAAATCAGAAATATTCGATTTAAGTATAGACTGTCTCCATTCATTAGCTCTGTTACAGTGTTCGTCCGCTATGCGTTCAGATTGGGTCGGAAAATCTTCAAAATCGCACTCGATACTGAAGCACGGAGAGGTGCTTATCATGAATGTGATGTATATTAGTATTAATCGCATATCAATTGCCGCATGATATTGGGTCGGGAAGTATCTGCTCAGGGTCTATCCTTGGGCATGTTTGGCATGTGCTGTATGTATAATGTAAGTGTGGCCCTCTAAGTTGTCCGCTGCCATTAGAAAAACCGATGCTCTCACCCTCTCTGACTGTATCCCCAATGTTCAAATCACCATGTGCTTTAGTGTGAGCATATCCTGATCGGCTGCCGTCAGTGTTCAATATGATTATCTGGTCGCCTCCTCTGGAATTTGAGTTGATGTCAATAATTGTCCCATCATGAGTTGAATATACATCGCCATCTAGTGGGTTTCTTATGTCAGTTCCATTGTGGGGCGCGCTCCGGCCTTCATTCGAGTTAAATGGAGATGTTATCGCTGAATGATCAGTTGGCCACGTAACAGTTCCGGTAATATCTATATAATTAATTGAATCACCCAGTGCATATAAATATAAATTTTCATTTTCTATATTCGAATATCCAAGTGGATCCTTAGCCGTCCAGCGCCCAGTCTCAGGATCATAATCCCGCACCCCAAACCTGACCAGACCGGTATCCCGATCAGCGATGCCGCCGGCAAAGCCAAAAGGCTGAAACCCCGGATTGCTGTCACTGATCACATTGCCAAACTCATCGTAATCCAATTGCTGAACTACCGCGCCGGTCTGTGTGTTGACCACCAATCGCGGGCTGCCCAGTTGGTCGCTGATGATGCGATAGCGTTGACTGCCCTTGATCATGTAATCCGGGACATTGAGTTTGCTGGCATAGACAAAGCGGCTGATGACATTGCCTGCGCCATCCAGTTCCGCCACCGGGTTCAGGGTATCCTGATACAGCAACCCCTGTAAGAGCACACCATTGACCTTTTTGCCGATGCGCCGGTTCAGGCCATCAATGATGTACTCGATGCTGTCACCGTCAGGCAACTCGACGCTGAGCAGATTGCCCAGTTCGTCATATTGGTACAGCGTCTCTCCATCGGGGGTCATTTTGCTAACCATCTCACCATTGGCGGTGTACTCATAGGTGTTGACACCATAGCTGAGCAGACGATCCTGATTGTCGTAGCTGCCGCTGGTGTTGTTGCCTGGACTGATGTGATTGCGGCGATTCCCGTTGGCATCGTAAACATAGGTTGATTGCGATGTTCCGTCCACACTCACGGTCTCCAGTCGACCAGCCAGGTCGTAGGTGTAATCATACACCCGACTGATGCCCAGGACAGTCTCGGTCTTGCGCGTGATACGGCCCAGCTTGTCGCGCAGGAAGCTTTGCTGAAACAATCCGCTGCCGCTGATCGTGGCCTGGTAATCAATGGACTCGCCGAACTGATTGTAAATCATGGTATCGGTGACCTGATCCAGACTGGTGCCCTCGAGCAGGCCATTTTCCGGATCGCGGGCAAGCACGAGATCACCGGCGTTGACGAGCAGACTGTCGAGGTCATAGCCGTAGTTGATGACATCACCACCTGTTGTGCTGGCGAGCTCAATGGATGCCAGGCGCAAATCATTGTCGAAGCTGAATATGAGCGTTCCTGCCACCGGGCCTAGCCAGGTGGTGCGCGTCATCAGTGGTCCGTCGTAACCAAATTCCAGTGTGACACCGCCGGGAGATGTAATGGTTGCTGGTCTGGAGCTACTCAGGTTTGTATCATGATAAGTGATGGCATGACTACCATGATTGAGCTGGATATTTTCAATCAGGTCAGCGCTGCGGTAGTTCAGTGCAACACTCAAGCCGTCGGGTCTTAACATATTGAGTAATCTGCGCTCACCGTCATAGCTGTAGGTGGTCTGCTCGGTATCGAGCCCGATATCTGGGGGCACGTACAGCGACTGCTGGTCCAGCACGCTGTAGTCAAATTCATGCTCGGGCTTGCCGGGTGGAGCAAGAGCATTCAGGTTTCCGCTTGGATCATAACCGAGATTGATGATCTCGCCATCTGGTCGGGTTTGCAAAACCGGGCGTCCAACTGGGTCGTTGATGAAAGTGGTCACTCTGCCGATAGGATCCTGGATCAGATCAAGAAAACCGGTTTCATCATAATCCAGCAGCACTTCGCGCTGTTGATCGCCCTCACCCTGGCTAACTCTGGCCAGGCGTCCGCCAGCGTCATAGCTGAAATCAATCGCTGCCAGGCCAGGTGCGCTTGTGCGTATGGGGCGCTGTTGCTGATCCAGCGAGAAGCTGCTGACCCGCCCTTGCGGGCTGGTAAAGGTCCATGTTAGCAAGTTGGAATTGTAGCTTTGCTGCCATATCCGCCCATTGACAGTAATGCTGTCGATGATGTCCAGTTCGCCGAGTTGCGCACCAGATTGTTGTGCAGTCACAACCCGCTCACGCTCGGTTTTGCGCTCCAGACCGAAAGGTGTTTTGATGATTTCCTTGTCGGTAATCGGTGCAAGTAAGCCAAACCGTGGATCGGGACCCATAATGGTGTAGATACTGGTCCTCTCTGGCGTCAGAACGGTTTTTTCAAAAGCTGGTGTTAAAACCTCTGAGGTCTTGCTGCCAGGGAATGAACGCCGCCGATACTCTCGACCAGTGGCGGTGGTATTGACGTAATGACGTGCCGTGTCGCCGTTGCTGTTGGTCATGATGACCTGAAACTCATCACGACTGCGGTTAAGCCATTTGCTGACGCTCCAGCCACCACCAGCAGGGTTGATGTTTGAGGCGAGATCGCCGCTCAGGCTGTAATTGTATTCACTGGCGTTGTTTCTGGGATCCCTGAACTCTACCAACAGACCGGTATTGGATTGATACGCCATCTCCCAACGCGCAGAGTCCGCGGTAACCACGGCAGACAAATCCTCATTGGTATTGTATTCCAGTGAGGTTACAACGCCGTAGGGGCTAATGATGGACTCGGCGAGATTGTTCGTTCCTCGCTGTATTTGCGTGGTGTTGCCATCGCCGTCGATGATAGCGGTCAGATAGCCTGAGGCATTGTATTGGAAGCTGTACTTGAGGCCATAGGTCAGCGTAAAACGTGTCTCAAGATGGCGGCCCTGACGGGAGAAGATGAACAGTTCGCTGCCATTGGCTGATGGTATGGTGTAAACATCTGCATCAGGGTCAAACGTGAATTGGTTGAATGAAACCTGTAACAGCTGTGTCAGGCTGTGAATAGACAGCACAACACTGCCATTCTCATGCATACCAATCTTGCGCAACAAGCCCAGTTGAATTGCTCCTGCTACACCAGATTGCACAAATTCATTTGCTCCACCACCCGCTGTTGTGGATATTCGCCCGGCTCTGTCCACCAAGCGCAATCTGCCATTGCCTGTGTCCGCTATGTAGAGGCTGCCATCGGGCAAGGCAGCCACGGCAGACGGGCTTGACAGCAGCGCATCTGTTGCGCTGCTGCCCTCACCGGCGAAGCCAGCAGTGCCGGTGCCGGCAATAGTGCTGATACGACCATCACTGTCAATCTTGCGAATACGATGCTGGCCAGTTTCGGCGATATAAATATCGCCATCCGGGCTGACGCTAATATCTGCAGGTTCAGCGAGACCAAACCACAATGCCGAGACTGGCGCGCCGGGAAGCGTATCGCCAGGTGGTTCGATGATGGCACCGGCAATAGGGCTCAATGATCCATTGGGCCAGAGCATCCAGGCCGAGCCGGAATCAAAGTCACTGTCACAAGTGAAAAAGAGTCTGCGGTTATGGAAGTCACTACCATTGACACGACCGAAGCAAGCCGGCGACTCCAGGCCGCTGAGTTCGAACCTGCGAGGGCGTGTTCCGTCAGACTCGAAGCGTATGATGTCAGCTTCTCCGAAAGGTCGCTGTGTGCCCAGAAAGATTTGTCCATTGTCACCCCATGCCACCGACCAGCCCTGGGACCATTCATCTTCTGGTGGTGGTGGAGGTGGGGGATCATCGCCGCGGTTGGCTTCCTTACCAGATCCAACAGAGCAGAACTTCACATCACCACGTCTTGCCTCTGCTGGAATCGTGACAAATGGTGGCTGGCAGGAACGACTGATTTGTATGATCTGATTGTCCTGATCAATCACCAGCAGCCGCTGAATGAATCCACCAGTTAGCACCACAATGCTTCCATCTGGTCCAATATCAAAATCTCTGATTTCATCGATATCGTTGACCTGTCCAAACAGATCAGGGCCAAAAGGCAGAAGCTGATGTATCTGAATATCGCTGAGATTGGTTACCGATCGTTCACCGCCATCGCCCTTCCATAGCTTGCCTCCTCTAGCATCAAATACATGATGCTCGTCAAGGGTCCAGCCACCCAGTTTCTGACTTTTGGCCAGATAGGTTTGCGCCGCAGGCACGCCAGAGCGGAAGTTCAGGCTGGTTTCCCAGCGCCTGCTCAACCCTAGTTCGAGCCCGCCTCGTCTGCCTATGAACTCTACACCCTCAGTGATACCGAAGGAATTTTCAAAATCTTCTCTATTGCCGTAGTAAAAAGGCTCATACCAGTATGTCAATGTCACATCAGTTTTGGCGCTGCGAATCAAATATTCTCTGCTGAAGCGATCAGCGGCCGGAACATTGAAGCGCTCTATCTGGAATGGGCTGAGCTCGGGAATCGAACGCGAGATTGGTGTTCCATCCACAGCAATATCAACCGATGCCCGTCGAAGTGAGGCCGGTACAGACCCGTTGGCAATCGGTACTCTGACAATTGCCTGACTGATACCCATGTTGCCACCACGACTTCGGCTGCTGCGGTAAGTCAGATTGAAGTCCGTTCCCGGTATCCGTAAAGTCTCACCCAATACCCGGTTTTCACATTCAATGATGCTGCCGGTCATACAATCAGGATTTTCCTGATCTGTTGATTCAGGTTCGGTATCACCGCCTTCTTCTGAAGTTGGCTCGCTATCATCTGGCGGATTGCTGCCATCTTCTGGGTCAGGTGGATCATCGTCACCAGGGGTGTCATCTTCTTCTGTGTCAGGTGGAGGGTTGTCGTCATCATCGTCTGTTGTTGGCTCAGGTGGCGGCTCGTCATCTGGTCCAGGACCATAGGGCCAATTCTTATCCCATGGCGTGAAATGCATAATCGGAGATCGCCAAAGACTTTGGCCAGGCTGATAGAGCACCGCCAACTGCATCAGTTCATCAGATGTCATACTGAGGTTAGTCTGCAGATCTATCGGGTCCTCGGCGGCGCCATCACCATCAACATCGACAAGCGCAAATCCGTTGCTTTCGTCAACAATCTGGATAATTTGACCATCCTGGGAAGGTATCCATGATTGTAGCTGAAAATCGTAATAGCCTACGGGCACTGGTATTCCTACGGGGAAATCCAGAAAATTCTCTACATACAACCAGATGGGTTGGTCGAATTCTACCCGTGTTGCTGCCAAGGCGATGGCTTCATCTGCTGACAATTCAACGGCATAGGTGTAGTCGGTGACTTCAGGTAGAGTTGCTGGCATTCGAGCAGGCCCATTTGGGCCCACCGTGTACTCTGTTGCACGTACATTCATAGTGGACAAGGCTTGTGTGCTGCCATCTGCTAAGCGTATTTCTGCCTGTAAGCCTATCGGAAACAGCATGGTTGCCTGACGATCCCCATCGGCATCGCTACTCATCGTGGCCTGATGTACTTGCATGAAGCCCTGCCCGAGCAGGATTTCGCTTACGGCTGAGTCCAATTGAACAAGGTGAACATCGTCGACGCTTTCAAATTGTTGCCAGCGGACTCGTAAACCCCTTTGCGCGGTTAGAAAATCATCTTTGCTGAACTGCAATGTAAGTTCGCCGCCACCGTTGACCACCAGATCATAATACCCATCTGCTCTCGAAAAGGTATAGCCAAACTCGGGGTGATCAGGTATGTGCACCAGTACGCCGGCTAATGGATTGCCATTGCCATCGAATGCCCTTCCACGCAAAGCGGCAACACGATGGGGTTCCAGGTTGGCGCAATCCGCTCCTCTTTGAACAGGTTCTGGGGCAGTGCACAGGAACATCAGGTCATCTCCAAAATGTCCAGGTACTGTGGTGTCTATGGGCGGTGCAATGGCGGCAGGATCGGGAGGTTCAAAAAACGGAAATGGAGGTGCGGGAGGGTCTTCAAAACTGTCCATGAACTGAATGTCGTCGTCAATATCCTGAGCCACTGACTCAGGAGAGTAGACATAGCCCAAATAAACGGTTACGGCGATTGATATTGCAGTGACTGCAATAGATACCCATTTCCTGTGCATGATGTTCACCCTTGAATAATGCCCTTACATTTTGTTGTCTTAGATCTTTATCACATTGTGAATGAAAAATCAAGACTATTTTAGATTACACGGCGTCGATGACATTATCATGACGCCGAACGGCTTATAAGATTACTGCAACCTCGGTCCCCTCCTTGATGGCCCGTTTGGCGTCGATCTCGGCGGCAATTTTGGCACCGCCGATGACGTGCACGGTTTTGCCGCTTTGCTGCAGTGGTTGCAGCAGGTCGTCGACGCTGAGCTGTCCGGCGCAGATGACCACGTTGTCCACGACCAGGGTCTGTGGCTGATCGTCAATGCTGATGTGCAGGCCGTCGTCGTCGATGCGGTCGTAGCTGACCCCGGTGACAAATTTGACCCCGGCTTTGCGCAGGGTGAGTCGATGTACCCAGCCTGAAGTTTTGCCCAGGCCCTTGCCGGGTTTGCTGGTTTTGCGCTGCAGCAGATGAATTTCACGCATGGCCGGTGCCGGGGTGGGTTTGACGTTCTCAATGCCGGCGCGGGCGTCAAGATCCACCCCCCAGATCTTGAAAAACAGCTCAGTATCCTGGCTGGGAGATGTCCCGGCGCTGTGATCATGCAGCAAAAATTCAGCAGTATCAAAGCCGATGCCGCCGGCACCGATGATGGCCACGCGCCGGCCGATCGGCTCGCTGCCGTTGATGCAGTGCATGTAGTCCACCACCATGGGGTGATCGATGCCCGGTAAACGCAGTGGTCTGGGTTTTACCCCCGCTGCCAGGATCACGGTGTCGAATGGCTGCAGAGCCGGCATGCCTGCTGCGGTGTTCAGTCGCAGCTCGACGCCGGTGTCCTGCAGTCGTTGCTGGAAGTAGCGGATGGTTTCATGGAACTCCTCCTTGCCGGGGATGCGCTTGGCCAGGTTGAACTGTCCGCCGATCTCGCCTGCGGCTTCGAACAGAACCACTTTGTGGCCGCGTTCGGCGGCGGTGCAGGCAGCCGCCAGTCCGGCCGGGCCGGCTCCAACCACTGCGATCTGCTGCGGCGATCTGGTCGGGGTGATGGTCAGCAGCGTTTCATGACAGGCGCGTGGATTGACCAGGCAGGACGCGGTCTTGTTGCTGAAGGTGTGATCCAGGCAGGCCTGGTTGCAGGCGATGCAGGTGTTGATGCGCCTGGCCTGATTGGCGGCAGCCTTGTTGACAAATTCGGCATCGGCCAGCAATGGCCTGGCCATGGACACCATGTCGGCCTGGCCGCTGGCCAGCACCTCTTCTGCCACCTCCGGGGTATTGATGCGGTTGACCGCCACCACAGGAATGTCCACCTGGGCGCGAAAGCGGGCGGTGACTTCGGTGAACGCGGCGCGCGGCACCGGCGTGAGGATGGTCGGAATGCGGGCTTCATGCCAGCCGATGCCGGTGTTGATCAGGGTGGCGCCGGCCTGTTTGATGGCCTGGCCCAGTTCGATCACCTCATCCCAGCTGCTGCCCTGTGGGACCAGATCCAGCATCGACAGACGGTAGATGATGATGAAGTTGTCGCCACAGGCAGCGCGGATTTGGCGCACGATTTCCACCGGCAGGCGCATGCGGTTGGCATAGCTGCCACCGAACTCATCCGTGCGCTGGTTGGTACGCTGGACCAGAAACTGGTTGATGAAATAGCCTTCCGAGCCCATCACCTCGACGCCGTCATAACCGGCCTGCTGTGCCAGTTTTGCGGTGCGTACATAGGCTTTGATCTGCGCGTGCACGCCACGTGTGGAGAGTGCGCGGGCGGTGAACGGTGCAATCGGGCTGCGGGTTTTCGAGGCACTGACGATCAGCGGATGGTAGCCATAGCGGCCAGCATGCAGAATCTGCAGGCAGATCTTGCTGTCGTGATCATGCACGGCGCGGGTCACCAGACGATGGCGTTTGACCTGATAGCCAAACCGCAGCATGCTGCTGAACGGTGCCAGCCAGCCGGCCACGTTGGGGGCGAAGCCGCCGGTCACCATCAGCCCGACACCACCTTTGGCGCGCTCGGCGAAATACGCTGCCAGCCGGGGGAAGTCAGCGGCCTTGTCTTCCAGGCCGGTGTGCATGGAGCCCATCAGCACACGGTTTTTTATGCTGGTGAAACCAAGATCCAGCGGTTGGAGCAGATTCGGGTAGGGCATGCTGATGTACGTTGTGTAGCCAGTGCCCATGATAAGCGAAACCGGCACTGCACTAGCAACAGACTGTTGAGCAAGTGCTGCCACCTGGCTGTCGCCAACGCCGCCATGGCTTGTTAGCCTGCATTATTCATGAAACCGACTACTGCGATGCCTCCAGTACCCGCATCTGCGGCGTTTCGCTCGGTCACGAATCCTCAACGTACTGTCAAGTACGCCTGCGGTTCGTTCGGTCGTGAAACGCCACAGCTACAAGCACTGGCAGCATCTCGCTACGTCGACTCATGAATAATGCGGGCTAGGAGCCTGTCGGATTTGATCGATCGTAGCGAAGGAAAGCCGGTTGGAGTCAGATTTTTCGATCTTTTGAGGTGAATAGTGAGCCTATGCAACGATGAAGATCGGAGAATCTGGCCCAATCCGGATTTTCTGCAGTAGATCAGTGTTAAGTCCGACAGGCTCCCAGGCAACAACAACCAGCATGGCGGCCATGCTGAGGCTGCTGCCAATGCCACCACATTTCGGCGTTCTCCGCCGGCGTGGCGACAGACTTATGACCTGCAGGTCATCGACGGGTTTGCCTGATGAGGCGTGACCTTGCGTTCAGTGTCGGCACGGCGGGGTACACTAGCCTGCTGACGTGTCAACATCAGGCAAATGCAGAAGCGATGGCTTGGTCTATACAGAGTTTCTGCGGGCATGGTGCAAAACCGGCTGTGTTCGCAGCAGTTCATCTGTGAATAATTAGAAAATACTAAATCAGAGAATACTTATCTATTTGTTCGAATCTTTTTTGAATATCGTTACTTTTTAGTGCATCCACTCATATCCGCCTGACGAACCCGGCGTTTGTGCGAGCAATCGTGTATGCTTGCCGCGCCAGAAAACCTGCCGCCAGATCAATCCGATTCAGCGCAGGTGAACTGGTGTGGAGTCGGTTGGCGGTCTGCCGATCTGTTCAGCAGCAGCTGAATGATTGACAGCTCTTCTCATCGGCTCAGCACGAAAAAACCACAATCATCAAAATACAAAATAAATGGAGAGTTAGTGTCATGTCTGAATCTATCAGATCGGGTTATGAATCAGAGTTGAGCCAATCAGTACCTGAGACCAATCGGGCTTCAGGTTACAGTCGCCGGGATCTGCTGAAAGCCAGTGCCGGTGCAACCGTTCTGGCCGGTGTTACCGGGCTTGGCGGGTTTGCCACCACAGCTGCGGCTTTCGACTCAGGGTTGATCGAGTTCTTTGAAACCAGCGGCGGAAATGCCAATGGTCATCCTGTTTTTGGCGGCAATCGCAACCAACGCAGTGCCGCCGCTGCAGAATTGCGTAGAAGCGCTGCCAACAGCTACCTGCAGAACTTCATTGCTGTGCAGCAAACCAATGGCGATGAAGGTCTGTACAGTGACTTCCGTGCCAGTTTCTTCAAGACACTGCCGCAGAACGAATTAGGTGAAGTCGATACTGCCGCCTATGTGGCGCTGCTGGACGCACTGCGCAGCGGTAACAGCCTGGACTTTGAAGCGATCCCGCTGGACCCCACGGCGCAGCGGAAGCTGGCCAATCCGCAGGGTGCCTACAAGTTTGAATTGACCGGACGGGACTCGCAGGCAACCTGGATGCGCCCGGCACCGGCCTTTGCCAGCGCGGAAACCTCTGCAGAAATGGGCGAGGTGTACTGGAAAGCTCTGGCCAGAGACATTCCTTTCATTGATTTCGACAGCAGTGCCGACATTGCTGCCGCAGTCAGTGATCTGAACGCCTTTGCCGAAACCGTTGGCCCCAAGCAGGGCGGTGTGGTCACGCCTGCCACCATCTTCCGTGGTGAAACCCCGGGTGATCTGGTCGGCCCATACATCAGCCAGTTCCTGTGGAAAACCGTACCGTTTGGCAATGGCAGCATCGTGCAGCGTTACGACACACCAGCGCCGGGTGACGATTTCATGACCGACCCGGCAGCCTGGGTGGCGGTGCAGCGTGGTGTCAACCCCTCGCCGCTGACCAAAGGCAGTCCGCGCTACATTTCCGATGCCCGCGCGCTGGGTGAGTTCGTACATCTGGATTTCAGCTATCAGGCTTACCAGAGTGCCGCGTTGATCCTGTTGTCGATCCCCAACAGTCTGGACATCTCCAACCCCTACAACACCTCTGCCACCCAGGGCGGTTTCACTTCTCTGGGCGGTCCTGATGTGCTGGATCTGGTGGCCAAGGCCGGCAATCTGTCACTCACCGGTGCCTGGTATCAGAAATGGCTGGTGCATCGTCGCCTGCGACCAGAAATGTATGGTGGCCGACTGCACTTCCAGCTCACCGGTGCCAGAGACTATGGCCTGCCTGCTGAAATCGCCGAATCCGAAGCTGTGGGCCGGGTATTCGGTCAGTACGGCACCTATTTCCTGCCGATGGCCTTCCCTGAAGGTTCACCGACGCACCCGGCTTACCCTGCCGGTCACGCCACCATCGCCGGTGCCTGCTGTACCGTGCTGAAAGCGATGTTCGATGAGCAGATGGTGATTCCGGACCCGGTTCAGGCCGATGCCACCGGTGCCAACCTGCTGCCGTGGACGGGTGAGGACCTGACCATCGGTGGTGAAATCAACAAGCTCGCCAACAACATTGCCCTGGGTCGTGACTGGGCAGGTGTGCATTACCGTTCTGACGGTGTGGATGGCCTGTTGGTTGGTGAGCAGCAGGCCATGGGCATGCTGCAGGATTACAGTCGTGTCTACAATGAGGAGTTCGACGGTTTCACCCTGACCAAGTTTGACGGTACCGTGGTACAGATCGTCAACGGTGATGTGATCCCACTGTAAACCTTGCCATGTTCTGACGCACAGCCACGCGGTGTGCGCATCTGAACAGGCAGCCATAGAGCCCGGATGAGCAATCATCCGGGCTTTTTTGTGCTTATTTGTCTATAGTGAAGTTGTGGCAGATTGCAATATGTTCACCCCAGGTTTCTGCTGCTGCTAGTGTACCCCGCCGGAAATACTGTGACATTCAGAGCGCGACCTGAGGCTGCAGTACAAGACACGATCCGCAGTCAATGGCAAGCCCTTGACAAGGATTGCAACGCCATAATGCAGCCTCAGGGGCGCTCCCGCAGGGCGAGCCGGAAAGCACTCATCCGCTGTGTTATGACTCTTGGCCATGGAATGGCCATGACCTGCGAGCCATGCCTTGCGGCTAAGCGCTTTCCGACTCGCTGAACGTTACAGTATTTCCGGCGGGGTACACTAGATGGTTTCGAAAGAAACATGTTTTATGCAGAAGCAACGAGCTCTGGCTTAATGATCTGGCATGTTGACAAAAATCAGTATCAGCGAGGCACTCACCGCATATTGAAAAGCACCGTTGAGTGACTGGCTGCCCAACTCGGTCTGCCACATCTGGAACAAGGCACCACCGATGACGCCAAACAGGCCGAACCAGATCAGTACCGCCAGACCGCAACCCAGCAAGGCCCAGCACTTGGCCTGCTGAAATGCCTCGCTGCTGGCATGGCGATGCCGCCACAGATTCAAGCAGCCTTTCAAGGCGATTAAACCGGCGGCGAACTCCAAAGCGATGATCACGGTCACGGCCAGGCCGGTGAGTATCGGGCTGGTGATGGCTGGTAATATCGAGTTCGGATAATACTGGTGATCTGCCATGTTCAGGACCAACCCCACGACCTGGTGCGCGACCTGCAGATTGGCAAGGTTTTGTAGAGCATAAAGCAGGCACATGAGAGCTGTGCACAGCACCAGCAGTACTTTAAGATAGCGAATGGCCATGACTGATTCCTGTTCTGATCTCCACTAAAGATAACAGATTAATTTTTCATTGTATTGTTATGGAACCAGCTACACTATTGTCAGTTTATGCTTGATCTTGACAACAATATCAGCCTTCCACTCGGCGAAATTGACCTGCAGTTCATTCGTGCCGGTGGCGCAGGGGGGCAGAATGTCAACAAGGTGGCCACAGCGGTGCACCTGCGTTTTGACATCCATGCCTCGTCGCTGCCGCAGTCATGGAAACAGCGCTTGCTGCAGTTCGCTGATCAGCGCATCACCCGCGATGGCGTGGTGGTGATCAAGGCGCAATCCCATCGTACCCAGGAACTCAATCGCAATGATGCTTTGCAGCGGCTGCGTCAACTTATACTTGATGCCACACGGGTGCGCAAAAAACGCCAGCCGACACGGCCTTCACTGGCGGCAAAACGACGGCGTCTGCAGGCAAAAACGCACAAGGCGCAGATCAAGAAACTGCGCGGCAAACCGGATTTGTCCTGATTGGCGTGGCGCATGACATCCAACTTGCTGCGCCGGGCGACTGTTGTTCTGGAGCCAGCAACTGCACAGAGCCAGACTATGCACAGACTGTCACAAGAAGCCATGTCCCGCGTGATTGAGATGGCCTGGGAGGATCGCACGCCGTTTGAGGCCATAGCCTGCAACCACGGTCTGACTGAGGCCGATGTGATCACCCTGATGCGCAGGCAGCTCAAACCGGGCAGCTTCAGGTTGTGGCGCCAGCGGGTCAGTGGCCGTCGTACCAAGCACTTTAACAGGCTGTTGAATAACAGCCTGTTATGCGATCCTGGGATGGGTCGCATCGTTTCTCAAGCACGCAAGTGCTTGCGAAACGGAGCGAGGCGCGGACATGCGCCGCGCCTAAGCGAGTTGAAAAAGGCCAGGGATGGACTTTTTCAACATCCTGTTATACTGCGCCACAAATCAGTGCAGCGCGCGCATTGCCCCAGTCAGTACAAACGCCAGTAATGCTGTGGTGAAGGCGGGCTCTGTAGCGCATTTTGATGTGGTCATCATCGGAGCCGGTGCTGCCGGGCTGATGTGTGCATTCACCGCCGGGCAGCGTGGCCGTCGTGTGTTGCTGCTCGATCATGCCAACAAGCCCGGCAAGAAGATTCTCATGTCCGGTGGCGGGCGTTGCAACTTCACCAATCTGTGGACGACGCCGGACAATTTCATTTCCGGCAACCCGCATTTCTGCAAATCGGCGCTGAGTCGCTACAGCCAGAATGATTTTCTGGCCATGGTTGATCGTCACGGCATTGCCTGGCATGAGAAGAAGCTGGGTCAGCTGTTTTGCGATGACAAATCGCGTGACATCCTCAATATGCTGCTGCGCGAATGCGAAGCTGGCGGCGTGCAGTTGCACACCTCGGTGAGTGTGTCTGCGGTGCAGGCGCAGGACACAGGTTTCTATCTGGCGACCACGTTGGGGCCAGTCAGCTGTGCCGCACTGGTGGTGGCAACTGGAGGGCTCTCGATTCCGAAAATGGGGGCCAGCGGATTTGGTTATGAGCTGGCCAGACAGTTCGGGCTGCGGGTGCTGCCAACCAGCCCGGCGCTGGTGCCGTTCACGCTCAGTGCGGAGCAGCTCGCCCAGCTGGATGGTTTGTCCGGCGTGTCAACGGCTGCCACAGTGCGCTGCAACGGGGTCAGTTTCGCGGAAAACATCCTGTTTACGCATCGCGGTCTGAGTGGCCCGGCCATGCTGCAGATCTCCTCCTACTGGCAGCCCGGCGACGCCATCGACATCAACCTGCTGCCGGAACTGAATCTGGAGGTGGAGCTTGCCGCTGCCCGCCGACAGCAAGCGAAAACCACCGTGGGCAACTGGCTGTCGCAGCGGCTGAGTCGCAACCTGGCGCGACGCCTGCTGCAATGGTGGTGTCCACATTTGCTGGAGCGGCGGCTGGCGGATTGTTCGGATAAAGACATCGGCCTGTTAACCCGGCACTTCTGCTGCTGGCGTCTCAAGCCTGGTGGCACCGAAGGCTATCGCACTGCAGAGGTCACCCTCGGCGGCATTGACACCGATGAGATCTCGTCACGCAGTTTTGCCGCACACCGGCAACCTGATCTGTATTTCATCGGCGAGGTGCTGGATGTGACCGGACATCTGGGTGGTTTCAATTTCCAGTGGGCCTGGGCCAGTGGCCATGCCTGCGGTCAGTTTGTCTAAGGGGCTTCTGAATAACTCTGCGCGGTGAGCGTTTTGCCGGATGTATGCTGCAGGCGGGTCAGCAACTCCGCCAATTGCTGAAAAAATGCCCGATTGGGTGAACGGTTGCGCCAGCTGATGTAGATGCCGCGCTGCAGCGGATAATCACGGATGCGCATCACCGACACCTGTGGATCTGCGTGGGTGATGATTTCCGAGTCGATGTAGAAGTCCGGCAACAGCGCCACCCCCATGTTCAGACCGATCATCTGGCGCAGCGTATCCAGACTGGTGCCGGCGAATCCATACAGGATGTCCGCACTAAGCTCGCGGGCGAAGCTCTGGATCAGCTCATGCAGGTGGTGCTGTTCTTCCAGAATCAGCAGTTTTTCGCCCACCAGTTCCTGCTTGCTGATGGCGGTTTCTGCGGCGAGACGGTGCTCCATGCTGACCACCAGTTGCAGGGGCTCGTGGAACAGCAGCCGGCTGCTGGTCTGCGCCCCCAGCAGTGGCAGGGTGGAGATGATCAGGTCGTGTTCACCATCGAGCAGACCGGCCTCCAGCTGCGCATGCGGGCGTTCGCGGCAATACAACTGCAGGCGCGGATACTGTTGATGCAGTTGCGGCAGAATGCGCGGCAGATAATACGGCCCCAGCGTCGGCGGAATACCAAGCTTGTAGGTGCCGGCCGGGCCATCGTCGGTGGCTTTGGCGAGCATTTCCAGGTTGCCCACGGACTCCATGATCTGCCGTGCCATTGGCAGCAACTCGCGTGCGGTCGGGGTCAGCATGATGCCACTGCGAGCGCGCTCGAAAAGCTTGCAGCCGAGCAGATTTTCCAGCGCCTGGATCTGCGTGGTGATGGTGGGCTGACTGACCTGCAGACGGGCTGCAGCACGATGATAGTTGGCGCTCTCACTGACGGCGATGAAGTAGCCGAGCTGACGCAGTGTCGGTTGTTTGGTTCGCATGACAGAATGATAGCAGTTGACTATCGTGAAATAGTGAAACTTAAACTATACAATATCGTCATTACATCGTTAAGTTTTACTGATACATCGAGGTCAAGGTCATGAAACACGTCATCGAAGGTACCCTGAAGTTTCGCCGTGAGGTGCTGCCCAAGCTGTCTGAACTGTTCGATCGGCTGGCCATATCGCAATCGCCTGAGGTGCTGTTCATTACCTGCTCGGATTCACGCATTGACCCGAATCTTATCACCCAGACCAATCCCGGTGAGCTGTTCATCTGCCGTAATGCCGGCAACATCGTGCCGCCGCATCAGTACCATGCCGGTGGCATGACCGCATCGATCGAGTACGCGGTGCAGGCATTGCAAGTCAAGGATGTCATCATCTGCGGCCATTATGGCTGTGGCGCGATGGGTGCAGCCATGGACATCGACAGCCTGAAGGATTTCCCGCATGTGCTGGACTGGCTGGTGCACAGCCGTGCGGCAGTGTCAGTGATTGACCACAAATACAAGGAATCAGACCCGCAAGAGCGGCTGGATCTGCTGTGTGAGCGCAATGTGGTGCTGCAGATGCAGCATCTGGCCACCCATCCCTATATTGCCGCGCGTCTGGCCACCAACGAGATTGAGCTGCATGGCTGGATCTATGATGTCGGCAGCGGCATGGTCAAGGCTTACAACAGCCCCAGCGACAGCTTCATTCCGGTCGAGGAACATTATGAAGGCAGCCATCACATGGCCGATGACGTGACCAGCGGAGTGACCGCCTGATGGTTTCTTTCAAGCACCTGCGCGGGGACATTTACGGTGGCATCACCACTGGGATTGTGGCACTGCCACTGGCGCTGGCATTTGGTGTGGCCTCCGGAGCCGGGCCCATTGCAGGCATCTATGGCGCCATTTTTGTCGGCTTTCTGGCCGCCCTGTTCGGTGGCACACCGACCAACATCTCCGGCCCGACCGGACCCATGGTGGTGGTGTTTGCCGGCTTGTTTGCCAGCATGTCGGATCGCCCGGAACTGGTGTTTACCGCCGTCATTCTCGCCGGCGTCATGCAGGTTGCCTTCGGTGTGCTCAAATTCGGCCAGTACATACAGCTGGTGCCGTACCCGGTGGTGTCGGGCTTCATGAGCGGCATTGGTGCCATCATTGTGATTCTGCAGATTGGCCGCCTGCTCGGGGCCGAGCCCCCGGGCGATGTGCTGGGGGCGTTGTCGGTGATTCCCGATGCCGTGGTCAACGTCAACTGGCAGGCCCTTGCGGTCGGTGCCACCGCCCTGATTGTCGGCTATGGCTGGCCATCGCGTTATTCAAAATACCTGCCAGGTGCACTGGCTGCACTGATCGCCGGCACCGTGGTCAGTCTGCTGTTGCCGGGTGCGCCGGTACTGGGCGACATCCCCTCCGGTCTGCCGCAACTGATGCTGCCATCCTACGATCACGATGCCGCCTACCTGGTGCTGGAGGCCGCCTTCATTCTGGCCGTGCTGGGAGCCATTGACAGTCTGCTCACCTCGCTGGTGGCCGACAACATGACGCGCAGCAAGCATGACCCTGACAAGGAACTGATCGGCCAGGGTATCGGCAATGGCGTGGCCGGATTCTTTGGCGCGCTGCCCGGTGCCGGCGCCACCATGCGCACGGTGGTGAACATCCGGGCCGGTGGCGTGACCAATCTCTCCGGCATCATCCATGCCGTGCTGCTGCTGGCCATCGTGCTGGCGCTGGGACCACTGGCGGCGCAGATTCCGCACGCTGCACTGGCTGGCATTCTGGTCAAGGTCGGCATCGACATCATCGACTGGGGTTATCTGCGCATGGCCCACCGTGGCCCGCGCTGGGACCTGCTGCTGATGGTGCTGGTGCTGGCGTTGACCGTGTTTGTCGATCTGATCACAGCGGTAGCGGCTGGCGTGGTGCTGGCGGCGCTGGCGTTTGTGCGTCAAGTGGCACAACTTCAGCTCAAGCGTATTGCCGAGCACCCCAAGCGGGAACTGTTGCCCAATGAGCTGGAGCTGATCGAGCAGGCCAAAGGCCGGGTCAATGTGTTTGATTTTGGTGGTCCGCTGAGTTTCGGTGCCGCCGCCAACATGGGACACATGATTCGCACCCATGCCCATGATGATGCCTACATTCTGATCCTGGACTTTTCCCGCGTGCCGTTTCTGGATGTGTCATCGGCCCGTGCCATCGCCGACATCAGTCAGGATGCCCATGCGGCCGGACGCCATGTCTATGTGGCTGCCATGAACGAGGAGCTGAAAAAAGTGCTGCGCTCACTGCAGGCCGACAAGTATTTTGACCCGGGCATGGTGTTCCCCACCCGGCAGGAGGCGCTGGAGGCGGCGGTGGAACATGTGCGCAAGGTGGAAAGCGGCAAAAAATAGACCTGGAAAAGATATCTTGCGACGGCTGTGCTGTCGCTGATGCTGTGAGCTACAATGCGCAGCATGAATCCCTATCGCGCCATGTTGAAAACGTTCTGCCTGCTGGCAGTGTTGCAGGTGCCACCGTTGTCGGCTGCCGACAAGGACATTCTGGGTTGGGTCGAGCGTGTGGAGATCTTCGGCAGCGGTCTGTCGATGAAGGCCAAACTGGACAGCGGCGCAAAAACCTCGTCGCTGGATGCCACCGAAATTGAAGTCTTTCGCCAGGACGGCAAGCGCTGGGTGCGCTTTGTTATCACCGACGATGATGCGCAGGAATCGTTCACGCTGGAGCGACCACTGGAACGCTATGTGCGCATCGTGCGCCACAGTGGCGAGCATCAGCGCCGCCCGGTGGTCATGCTTGAGGTCTGCCTCGGGGACAAGCTGCATGACATCGAGTTCAGCCTGATAGATCGCAGCCACTTTATCTATCCTGTGCTGCTGGGTCGCTCTGCCCTGCAGGGGCAGGCGGTGATTGATCCGGATGAAACCTATCTGAGCCGGCCGCGTTGCGACGACGATGCCGGCAAGCAGCGCCAGGGCAAGAAAAATGGCAAGGACAAGGGCAACCGCGACCAGCCTGCCGACAGGACACCGTAATGCAGATGCGACACTGGATGTGGCTCAGCCTGCTGCTGGTGGTGGCGGGTGTCGCGTTGATCATCTGGCGGGTCGAAGTCTATGGTTATCCATTGCTGCCGGGTGCCGAGGACGAAACCTGGACAGTACAGGCGCGGGTGCGCATTGATCCGGAAGAAGGACCGGTCAAGCTGACGCTGAAGTTGCCGGACAAAACGCCGGGCCTGGCCCGCCTGCGTGAGGATTTTATTTCGCGCGGTTTCGGTCTGGATGTGCAGGACAAACCCGATCAGCGCAGTGCCACCTGGAGCATACGCCGCAGTGGCTCCAGCAGCACCCTCTATTACCGTGCACAGTTCTATCGTGATCCGGAAAATCAGGCTTTTGCGCCGGTTCCGGCCTATCCCGATGTGCCTCGCCTGGATGAGCCGTTCGCCACCGCGATGCGTTCGGTGACCGATCGGGCACGGCAGAAATCTGCCGACATCGCATCGTTTGCCACCGCCATCATTGCGGAAATCAATGCCAGTGCACCCAGCGAAGAGATCAGCCTGTTTCTGAATTCGCCGGAGTATACCGGAAAAAAAACCGAGGTCGCACAAACCCTGCTGGCGGCGGCGCGCATTCCTTCCCTGCAGATCAACGGGCTGCTGCTGGTGGAATCCGAACGCCAGTCTGAGCTGACGCCGTGGCTGGCGGTTCACAACGAACAGCAATGGCTGTTTTTTGATCCGGTCACTGGCGATGAAATGCTGCCGGACAATCTGCTGGTCTGGTGGCTGGGTGATACCCCGGCGGTGACCGCGCGTGGTGCGGAAATCACCAGTCTGCAGTGGTCGGTGCGACGCAATCTGGTGACCAGCCTTGAGCTGGCCGAACGGCGTGCGGATGAACATGATTCCGGTCTGGCTGCATTGTCACTGAAGCAACTGCCATTGCAGGCGCAGTCGGTGTATGCCACGTTGCTGCTGGTACCGCTGGGGGCGCTGGTGCTGGTGCTGATGCGCAATTTTATCGGTCTGCGCGCATTCGGCACCTTCATGCCTGTGCTGATTGCGCTGGCGTTTCGTGAAACCGGTCTGCTCGCCGGGCTGGTGCTGTTTGGTCTGGTTATCGCGGTAGGACTGATTCTGCGCATGTACCTGGAGCGCTTGCGTCTGCTGCTGGTGCCGAGGCTGGCAGCGATGGTGACCATTGTGGTCATGCTGATGCTGCTGATCAGCCTGTTCAGTGCCGCGCTGGAATGGGAGGTCGGGCTGTCCATCGGGCTGTTCCCAATGGTGATCCTGGCCATGGTGATCGAGCGCATGACCATTGTCTGGGAAGAGCGTGGTCCCGGTGATGCCATGATCGAAAGTGCCGGCTCGGCGGTGATCACCGTGCTGGCCTATTTGGTCATGGGGCTGGATGTGGTGAGGCATCTGGTGTTCGTGTTTCCGGAATCGCTGCTGGTGGTGCTGGGATTGACCATCGCCTGTGGTCGCTATTCCGGTTATCGTCTCACCGAATTGATCCGCTTCCGCGAACTCAGCATAAGTCAATGATGAACCCGATCAGCCGCTATCGCGACCTGCGGCGTGCCGGTGTGCTGGGCTTAAACGCACGCAATGCCTGCTACATCATGACCCGCAACCAGCGTCGTCTGTATCCATTGGTGGATGACAAGATCCAGTGCAAACGCATGCTGCAGCAACGCGGTATTGCCGTGCCGGTGCTGCTCGACAGCATTCGCGGCCAGTACGAGGCCGGACATCTGGACAAGCGCCTGCAGCAGCTGGACAAGTTTGCCATCAAGCCGGCGTCCGGCAGTGGCGGCGACGGCATCATCGTCATTGTGGCCCGGCGCAACCAGCGCTGGATCTCCGCCGGTGGCTCAGCCTATTCGCTGGATGACATCCAGTTTCATGTCTCCGGCATCCTCAACGGCATGTATTCGCTGGGCGGCCAGCCCGATGCGGCCATGTTTGAAACCCTGATCGAACCGGCCGAGGTGCTCAAGTCGATAGCGCCGTTCGGTGTGCCCGACATTCGCGTGATTGTCTATCGCGGTATTCCGGTGATGGCCATGATGCGGGTACCGACGCGGATGTCCGGTGGTCGGGCCAATTTGCATCAGGGCGCGATCGGTGTTGGTGTGGATCTGGTCAGCGGTGTCACCCATGCCGGCGTCATGCAGAACCATGTGGTGGAACTGCATCCCGACAGCGGTGCCAGCATCAACGATTTCTCAATTCCTGACTGGCCGGATCTGCTGGCCATGGCGGCGCGCTGTCAGCAGGCGATACCGCTGGGCTATCTGGGCGTGGACATCGTGCTGGATGAACGCCACGGGCCGCAGGTGCTGGAGTTGAATGCACGGCCCGGGCTGGCCATCCAGATCGCCAATCAGTGCGGTCTGAGAAAGCGCCTGCAGCGGGTGGATGCGCTGGGTGAGCCGGAAAGCATGAGTCTGGAGGAACGCCTGGCCTGCGTGGCAAAGATCACTTAAGTCTCCTCGTCAGCGCGACCGAGCTCGCCTTCCAGCTGCGGTGCATCCGATGCGGGTTCAATGTATTCAAACACTTTCACCACCTGTTTTACCCCGCCCACCGTGCTCGCCTCCTGAGCGGCGGCCTCACCCTCTGCGACGGTGACCATGCCCTGCAGGTAAACCCGGCCGCTGGCGGTGGTGACATTAACCCGGGTCGGATCAAATCCATCGATGTCGACGCCGAACAGTGCAGTCTTTACGCGCGTGGTCAGCCAGCTGTCGCTTGTGCGGGTACCGACCCCGGCGATGGTGTCGGTCACCACCAGTTCATTCACCACTTTGCGCACGTCCTCGATGCGTCCGGCCACCTCGCCGGCAAACTGCTTCTTCTCCTCGCTGTCGATCTCGCCGGCCAGCAGCACGATGCCGTTGACGCTGACCACCTTGATGCGATCGCTGCGTTTGATCTCTGGCTTGCTGTACAGGGCATCGGTAACCGAAATCTCGATGTTTTCGTCGTTGATCACGGTGCCGAAGCTGCGCCGGTCATGCACGGCCGATCCGGCGACCGCAGCACCGCCGACCGCAGCCACCACGCAACCGGCCAGCTGGGTTAGTGCAATCAGTGCGAGCAGCACCATGGCCAGGCGCGTGCAGACAGCTTGCTGGATGATGTGATGGTTCATTCAATTCTCCGAAATGGCGTTGCTGATCCACTGCACCGCAGACATCTCCAGTGCGCCGTCAATGCTGATGACATCAAACCGGCACGGGCGGTTCAGCCAGCGTGGGTGTTTGGCCAGGTAATGGCGGGCGGCCTGCAACAGGCGCTGCTGTTTGAAATGGTCAATGCTGTCCAGGCCACTGCCGTGGCCGGCGCGACTGCGGTAGCGCACTTCCACAAATACCAGGCCGTCATCGTCACGCATGATCAGGTCGATTTCGCCGTGTCGGCAATGGTAATTGCTGGTCACCCGGCGCAGGCCGTGCTGCTGCAGAAAGCGCTGTGCCAGCTGTTCGGCAGCGCGTCCCTGGCGTTGCTTCGCGGTCGGCTTGCGCAGCTGCAGCATGATGCGGGCTTACTCAACCAGCGTAATGACGCCATTGCGGTAGCGTGCGCGCTGCAGCTCGCGTCGCACAATGCCGGTCTGGTCGATGTAGAGTTCGCCGCTGGCGGCCTGCAGTCGCACCGCCGTGTCTCCCTGCAGGCGCTGGCGGTGAGCGCTCAGCAGCAGGCTGTCGCGACCCAGTCCGAACAGGCGCGCCACGATCTCATTGCGGGCCGGTGGATACCAGTCCTGCACCTGCTGCAGAGGCGGCAGCGGTGGCGCGCCGAGCTGCCAGCCAGGCAGGGTGATGTGCACCGCTTCCAGATCGCGGTCGTTGCTGCTGTCACGGCCGGCGGCATAGCTGCGTTCGGTGACAAACACCGGCAGATAATCGGCATCAACAAACTTCAGCTGTGGCACCAGCAATCTGGCCTGGCGGCGGTCGGCGGCGACAAACAGGGCATCGATGTTGTCGTCGGCGCGCGCCTGAAAGCCCAATTCCAGGCCCAGCAGATCCTGCAGTTGCTGATGACGCTGCAGACTGTTCTGCAGACCCAGCACGGTGTTCAGCAGACTGGTGAATTCAATTGTGGCGGGATCAAACAGCAGCTCACGCAACACGCTGCCATCGTGTTGCTGCAGTGCCTGGCTGAAGGCCTGCAGCTGGCGCTGGCCGATGTTGTCATCGGCGGCCAGCGCGACCACCTTGCGATGGCCCAGTTGCCGCATCCAGGCGGCGGCAGCGCTGGCTGAGTCCTCCGGTGGCAGGGCGAAATAATGACTGCTGGCCAATGCCGGGAGCGCTGCTCGTGCCGACATGCTCATGCCGGTGTCGGCGGCCGTCATGCTGTCATCATCACCGTCACTGGTATTTGTGCTGTTTTGTGAATTGACCGGCGGGTTGACCTGGGGGCTGGTGCTCAACTCTGCCGGCAGGTTCAGTGCCAGCATGGGTATGCTGCGGTCGGGCAGGTCGCGCATGGCGCTGACCTGTTCGGCCGCCAGCGGCCCCAGCAACAGATCGCTGCGCCACTCCAGAGCCTCGTAATAGGCCCCGGTGATGCCCTGATCGGCAGCAATAAAGCGCAGCGCCGGACGGGATGCTGCCGGCAACAGAGACCAGGCACTGATGATGCCCATGCGGATGGCCTCTGCCGCCGACTGCAGATTGCCCGACTGCGGCAGGATCACGGCAATGCGCTGTGGAAAGGATTGCGCCTGCACATACAGCTCAGCAAACGCCTGCTGCTCATCGCTGCGTGGAGCCTGCAGCAGCTGCTGTGGTGCCGATGCCTGCCAGTGCAGTTCAAAATGCCCGGTCACACTGAGCTGTCTGGCGTCTGCAGCGGCAGCCAGCCAGCCGCGAGCGACGTCATCGCTGTGGCCAAACTCCTGTGCCAGTTGCGTGAAAGCGGATTCCGCCAGCGTGGCAAATGCCGTTTCCCGCAACAGCGCATCAGGCCAGGATTGCTGTAGCACGGCGAGAGCCAGCTGCGCGCGACTGTCAATGGCATGCTGAAGCAGCGCTGAAACAGCCTCAGCCCGGGGCAGATACTGTGCGGCCAGTTGCGTCTGGCTGCGGCGAAATGTCGCCGCCGCCTGCTGCATGCCGGTGAAGTCCATGCTGGCGATGGCATTTTCGGTTTGCAGCAAATGCAGCAGGGCCAGTTCATCGGGGGCCAGCGTGCTGCCATCAATCAATTCCAGCACACTGCTGCTGCGCTGATAGTCGCCGCCCTGATAGAGCGCATCAGCCTGCCGCAGCTGCCAGCCTGCCCGCCGTTCGGCATCGGCCTGGGCCAATTGCGCAAACTGTTCGGCAGCCAGCAGCGGCTGGCCGCTGCGCAGGGCTGTGCTGGCCTGATCCAGCTGTGCCTGCTGTTGCGGCGAGATGGATGTCCCGGCATCGCGCAGCGTGGGGGTGGGTTGGCAGGCCTGCAGCAGCACGGCGCACCAAAGCAGTGCGGCCTTGCCCAGTCCAGCGCGCATTGGCGCTGTGGTCGTCCACTCCATGAGTTGAGCTGTGTCTGTCGCTGCTGCGGTCATGGCGCTATGATAGCGCAATGAGCATGATCGTTCCCGTCATCGCAGCACCCGTCAGGCAGAGCCTGGCAGGAAGAGACTGCGCCACATCTCAGGCATGAGCAGCCTGCAGCCCGCACCGTCCACGCTCAGCGTCGTGGCAACACCGATCGGCAATCTGGAAGACCTGTCACAGCGCGCCATCACCACTTTGCAGACGGTGGACCTGATCCTGTGCGAAGACACCCGGCACAGCCGTAAACTGCTGCAGGCCTATCAGATCGTCACCCCGCTGCAGGCGCTGCACGAGCACAACGAACTGGCCAGTGTGCAAAAGCTGATTGAGCGGTTGCAGACAGGCCAGCGCATGGCCCTGATCAGTGATGCCGGCACGCCGCTGATTTCCGATCCCGGCTACCGCCTGGTGCGCGCCTGTCACCAGCATGGTGTGCAGGTGCTGGCGGTGCCCGGTCCCTGCGCCGCCATGGCCGCCTTGTCGGTGGCCGGCTTGCCCAGCGATCAGTTCTGTTTCATCGGTTTTCTGCCGCCTAAGGCCGCTGCCCGCAGCCAGCGCCTGCAGGCACTGACGCAGAGCCACGCCACACTGATCTTTTATGAATCTCCCAAACGCCTGCTGGACACCGTGCGCGCCATGCGCGAGGTGTTCGGAGACCAGCGTGAAGTCGCCCATTCACGGGAGCTGACCAAGGCATTCGAAGTCACCGCCCTGACCACTCTGGCTGAGCTGGAAGCCGGCCTGCTGGCCGATCCCGATCAGCAACGCGGCGAGCATGTGCTGCTGCTGGCAGGCATGCCTGCCAGCGCCAGCAATGCTGCCATCCCGCCAGCGATGATTGCGCTGCACAAAGCCCTGTGCGAGCACCTGCCGCCACGTCAGGCAGCCGGCCTGCTGGCCACCCATCTGGGCGTGAACCGGAATGATCTGTATACCTTGTCGATGAAAAAGTGATTCTCTGCTGTGCGAATATGGGCGTATCATGAGTGAAGAAAAAACGAACTTGACAGCATTTTGGTTTTTTTTTAGTATTTTGGTGGGGCAGAAAGGGTACGTATTGGATGTGCATATACGCAGAGGATCTGCGCTGTCCCAACGTCATCAAAAAAGGAGAACCGTTATGAGATTACAATGCTTTCTTGTCAACGCATTGGGTTTAATGCTTGCTTCGAATGTTTCTGCATTCAGCTTGGGCGATGAGTGCTTTGCCTGCAGTACAGCGGCAGAAAATGCCATGGTGGTTGATGCAACCAATGGTCTGCGGACTGAGCTGACTTACTTTGTGATTGATCGTGGTCAGGATCAGCTTCGCAAGTTCCTGATTTTTTACACCCCTGGTGGTATTCCCCTGTCACCTGAGCAGCAAAAGCTGTACTTTAAAAAATTACGCGACAGCGAAAAAGACCCGCAACAGGGTGCGGGATTCAATCTGCCGGATCATACTATTGCAGAAGTGCAGCCTTTTTCGTCTGAGCTGACGCTATTTGCTGATTACAAATTGATGCTTGACGAAGTTTTCGGCATTACCGGCCCGCTAAGAGCGCGTTCTATGAGCGCTGGTTTGGAAGTGAATCTGCCATTGGGGGCGGTTCGTGACATTAATACAGCATTCGATGTAAGAACAAACCGTGATGATCTTGATATTGGGCTATGGATCCAGAATAACAATCCAATCATATCGTTTACTTTGATAACGATTGATAAGCTGTCTCAATTGTTCAGCAACTCATTTGTCGTTGACTTCGAGTTTGAAGTGATTGTCAATTTTCCAGATGGCTCCATCGGTCTATGGAAGCTCAATGAATTGAATGAGCTGGATCTTGTTGAAGGATCTTTAAGAGACAATGATCAGAATGAAATCCCAAGACGACAAACTGAAGTCAATGTTAATGGCAGTTTCTTCTTTCGAGGGGGAGAGTCCAGCACAAATGCATCCAATCAGCTGAGTGTCGCCGACAGGTTGTTATTTGGTGCCCCCGGGGGCGGAAGTGGTGGCAGCGGCTGTGGCTGGTCCTGCGATGAGCAGGCATGCACGCTGATATGCCGCACCGAATAGCAGGTAGCAGATAACATCCATTAACTCGATGTTGTTCTTTGGCGCTGGCACTGGATGTCAGCGCCTTTTCTACAACCACATTCACCCTCTCGCAAAGACAACGTGTGCCTGTATGCGCTTTCATGTAGGCGCTGGCAAGAGGCACGCTGGTTATTGGAGCCCCGCTCAGGGTATAATATCTATCCAGCCGCAGGCAACATGCTTCGTCAGCCTGCAAATGACCATCGTCACCTGTTCGACAATCAATTGACCACCTGCCAGTCTGTGCTACAGTCTGGTGAAACAGCGAGCGCGCCATGATCAAACACAACAACGCAGTTCTGGCTCTGGCCGACGGCACTCTCATGCCCGGTCGTTCCATTGGTGCTGCCGGCATGGCAGTGGGTGAGGTGGTGTTTAACACCGCGATGAGCGGTTACCAGGAGATTCTTACCGATCCGTCCTATGCCGGTCAGCTGGTCACCTTGACGACCGCGCATGTCGGCAATGTGGGCGTGAATGCCGATGACATGGAATCGGCCAAGGCGCAGGCAGGTGGCCTGATCGTGCGCGATTGCCCGCGCCAGTGGAGCAACTGGCGCGGCCGCTACAGCCTGCCGCAGTTTCTCCGTGATGAAAACGTGGTCGCCATCGGCAATGTCGACACCCGCGCATTGACTCGGCGTCTGCGTGAGCACGGAGCCATGGGTGGCTGCATTCTGGCGCTGGCCGACGACCACCAGGCCATGATCAGCGAGGAGCACGCACAGCAGGCGCTGCAGGCAGCACAATCCTGTCCGGCCATGCTGGGGCAGGATCTGGTGCCGCAGGTGACCTGCCACGCCGCTTATGCCTGGCGCGAGGGCGCAGTGCACTGGCAGAAGCATCTGGCCGCTGGCCAGCTGGCAGACGCCAGGTTTCGCGTGGTCGCCATCGATTACGGCGTCAAATACAACATTCTCCGGCTGCTGCACGAGCACGGCTGTGAGCTGACCGTGGTGCCGGGCAGCACCAGCGCCGCCGACATCATGGCGCTGCAGCCCGATGGTGTGTTTCTGGCCAATGGGCCGGGTGATCCCGATGCCTGTGGCGATGCGGTGGCCACCATCCGTGCATTGCTGCAGCAGCGCCTGCCGTTGTTCGGCATTTGCCTGGGGCATCAGTTGCTGGCACTGGCGCTGGGTGCACGCACGCAGAAAATGAAGTTCGGCCATCACGGTGCCAACCATCCGGTGCAGGACCTGGCCAGCGGCCAGGTGCTGATCAGCAGCCAGAACCATGGCTTTGCCGTGGATGAAAGCAGCCTGCCGGATGGCGTCGTGCCCACCCATCGCTCGCTGTTTGACGGCAGTCTGCAGGGCATCGCGCACCAGGACCTGCCGGTGTTCGGTTTCCAGGGGCATCCCGAAGCCAGCCCCGGCCCGCACGACCTGGAGCCCCTGTTCCAGCGTTTTGTTGATCTGATGGAGCAGCACCATGCCCAAGCGTAACGACCTGCACAGCATTCTCATCATTGGTGCCGGCCCCATTGTCATCGGCCAGGCCTGCGAGTTCGACTATTCCGGTGCCCAGGCCTGCAAGGCGCTGCGGGAGGAAGGCTACCGGGTGATCCTGGTCAATTCCAATCCGGCCACCATCATGACCGATCCCGGCATGGCCGATGCCGTCTACGTGGAACCGGTGCGCTGGCAGACGGTGGCCAGAATCATTGAGCTGGAGCGGCCCGATGCGGTGCTGCCAACCATGGGTGGACAGACCGCGTTGAATTGCGCGCTGGATCTGGTCAAGCACGGGGTACTGGAGAAATACCAGGTCGAGCTGATCGGTGCCCAGCCGGAGGCAATCCAGACCGCAGAGGACCGGCTGCTGTTTCGCGACGCCATGGTTGACATTGGCCTGGACGTGCCGCGCGCGCACATTGTCAGCAACATGGAGGATGCCTTCGACAAGCAGGCCGACATCGGTTTTCCGGTGATCATTCGCCCGGCCTACACACTGGGCGGCAGTGGCGGTGGTGTCGCCTACAACATGGACGAGTTCGAGCGCATTACCCGCCATGGCCTGGAAATGTCGCCGATATCGCAGGTGCTGCTGGATGAATCCCTGCTCGGCTGGAAAGAGTTCGAGATGGAGGTGGTGCGTGATCGCGCCGACAACTGCATCATCATCTGCTCGATTGAGAACGTCGATGCCATGGGCATACACACCGGCGATTCCATCACCGTGGCACCGGCGCAGACACTGACCGACAAGGAATACCAGGTCATGCGTGATGCCAGCCTGGCGGTGTTGCGGCGCATCGGTGTGGAGACCGGCGGTTCCAATGTGCAGTTTGCCATCAATCCGGACGACGGCCGCATGGTGGTGATCGAGATGAACCCGCGCGTGTCGCGCTCGTCGGCGCTGGCTTCCAAGGCCACCGGTTTTCCCATTGCCAAGGTGGCGGCCAAGCTGGCGGTGGGTTATACGCTGGACGAGTTGCGCAATGAAATCACCGGCGGGCTGACGCCGAGTTCGTTCGAGCCGGCCATTGATTATGTCGTCACCAAGATTCCGCGATTCGCGTTCGAGAAATTTCCCGCCGCCAATGCCGTGCTCACCACGCAGATGAAGTCGGTCGGCGAGGCCATGGCGATCGGCCGCACGTTCAAGGAATCGCTGCAGAAAGCGTTGTGCAGCATGGAAACCGACCTCACCGGACTGGATCCGATCATGGACACGTCCCTGCTGCAGGCAGACAGCGAGTCCATGGCCAGGCTGAAGCTGGAACTCAAGGAAGCCAGCAGCGATCGTCTTCGCTATGTGGCCGATGCCTTCCGCGTGGGCCTGGCGCTGGACGAAATCCAGTCACTGACCGGCATTGATCCGTGGTTTCTGTACCAGATTGAAGAACTCATCGAGGATGAGCACGCGCTGCAGCAGATGCGCCCCGAGCAGCTTGGCGCAGCCCACTGGCAGCATCTCAAGCGCAACGGGTTCAGCGACGAGCGGCTCGCCAGCCTGCTGCAGCTGGATCAGCATGCGGTACGCGAGCTGCGCCAGCAGCACGGCGTGACGCCGGTGTATCTGCGCGTGGACACCTGCGCAGCCGAGTTTCCCACCGATACCGCATACCTGTATTCCAGCTACGAGAGCGACTGCGAAGCCAGACCCAGCGAGCGCCGCAAGATCATGATTCTGGGTGGTGGACCGAACCGCATCGGCCAGGGCATCGAATTCGATTACTGCTGCGTGCACGCCGCCTACGCACTGCGCGAAGCCGGTTTTGAAACCATCATGGTCAACTGCAATCCCGAGACCGTGTCCACCGATTACGACACCTCCGATCGGTTGTATTTCGAGCCGCTGACACTGGAGCGGGTGCTGGATATCCATGCGCTGGAACAGCCGGTCGGCGTGATCGTGCAGTTTGGTGGCCAGACACCACTGAAGCTGGCGCGTGATCTGGAGGCAGCCGGGGTCAACATCATCGGCACCTCGCCGGATGCCATTGACCTGGCCGAAGACCGCGAGCGCTTCCAGCAGCTGTTGCAAAAACTCGGTCTGCGCCAGCCGCCCAACCGCACTGCCCGCAACGAGGAGGATGCCCTGCGACTGGCCGAGGAAATCGGTTACCCGCTGGTGGTGCGCCCGTCCTATGTGCTGGGCGGTCGCGCCATGGACATCGTCAACAGCGCAACCGAACTCAAGCGTTACATCCGGGATGCCGTGCACGTCTCCAACCGCTCACCGGTGTTGCTGGATCGCTTTCTTGATCATGCCATCGAGGTGGATGTCGATGCGGTCTGTGACGGTGAGCAGGTGCTGATCGGCGGCATCATGGAGCACATCGAACAGGCCGGCGTGCACTCCGGCGATTCCTCCTGTTGTCTGCCGCCCTGGTCGCTCAGTCGTGCGCTGCAGGACCGCTTGCGTGAACAGACCCGGCAACTGGGGCTGGGCATCGGTGTGGTCGGTCTGATGAACGTGCAGTTTGCCATTCGCGGCGAGGAGATTTTCGTCCTCGAAGTCAATCCGCGTGCGGCCCGCACGGTGCCTTTCGTGTCCAAGGTCATCGGCACGCCGCTGGCCAAAGCCGCGGCGCTGTGCATGGTCGGCAAAACGCTGTCAGCGCAGGGCCTGACGGCTGAACTGGTGCCGGATTTCTTTGCCATCAAGGAGCCTGTGTTCCCGTTCATCCGCTTCCCTGGCGTGGACCCCATTCTGGGTCCGGAAATGCGCTCCACCGGTGAGGTCATGGGGGTCGGCGACAGCTTCGGTGAGGCCAGCTATCGTGCCCATGCCGGTGCTGGCACCGCCTTGCCGGAAATCGGCCGCGCCTTCCTCAGCGTGCGCGATGCCGACAAGCCGCATCTGCTGCCGATTGCGCAGCAGCTGCTGGCGCGTGGCTTCAGTGTGGTGGCCACATCGGGCACGGCAGATTTTTTGCAGCAGCATCAACTGGCCTGCGCCCAGGTCAACAAGGTCATAGAAGGCCGCCCGCACATTGTCGACATGATCATCAACGACGAGATTCAGTTCATCGTCAACACCACCGAGGGTCGCCAGGCGATTGCCGACTCCTATTCCATCCGCCGTGAGGCACTGCAGCACCGGGTCAACTATTCCACCACGCTGGCCGGTGCCAGTGCCACACTCAAGGCACTGGACTACGACGGTACAGAACAGGTACGCTGTCTGCAGGCGTTGCATCAGCAACTCAGCATTGTCACGGATTGTCAGGAGTAAACCATGGATCAGCGTCCACCATTGACGCAGGCCGGCGCCGAGCGGCTGCGTGCCGAGCTGGAAAAACTCAAGAAACAGGATCGCCCCCAGGTCATCGCCGCCATTGCCGAGGCGCGGGCCCATGGCGATCTGAAGGAAAACGCCGAATACCATGCTGCCCGCGAACAGCAGGGTTTCATTGAAGCGCGCATCAAGGAGCTGGAGTCCGGCATCAGCAATGCCCGCATCATCGACACCGGCAAGCTCAATGCCGGTGACAAGGTGGTGTTCGGTGCCAGCGTGACGCTGGCCGATGTCGATTCCGGTGATGAAGTCAGCTACACCATCGTCGGTGATCTGGAGTCCGACATCCGCAACAACCACATTTCCATCAGTTCGCCGGTGGCGCGGGCACTGATCGGCAAGCAGGTCGGCGATGAAGTCACGGTAAGAGCCCCGGGTGGGGAGAAAACCTACGAGATTGTGGCCGTTGCCTACCACTGAATCCTGCGTCGATCACATTCATCTGCTGCTTCCGGAACTGGCCGACCTGCTCAGCGGCAGTGCCCACAAGGAGCCACTGCAACGCTCGCGACAGCTGGTCGCCTCACGCTGGCAGCCGGTCTCTGCCGCGCCGATGGCCGCGGCGCTGCTGCAGCCGCAGGCACCGGTGGCGGCATTTGCCTGGCGACATGATGGCGGCGCTGCGGCTGCCAGCCACACTCATCAGCACGATTTCATTCTGCGCGCCGATCCGGTGCACATGCAGGCGGACATGACGCGTGTGCATCTGCTTCAGGTGGCTGATTTTGGCCTGCAACCCGAGCAGGCGGATGCACTCATAGAAGCATTGCAGCCACTGTTTCAGGAGCACGACATGCTGCTGCAACGGGGGCAGTTCGCCAACGGCTGTGAACGCTGGTATCTGCAGGCAAAATCACCGCAGCCGGCAGCCTGGATGCCGCCCTGGCAGGCGCTGGGCAGGCCGCTGGATGAGGCCTTGCTGAGCGCGCCCGAGGCGCGTGTCTGGCTGCGGTTGCAGGCGGAAGCGCAAATGCTCTTGCACCAGCACCCGGTCAATCTGCAACGCCAGCAACAGGGACTGCCGGCGCTCAATTCGCTGTGGTTCTGGGGTGGCGGTCGTCTGCCTGCTCAAGCTGCTGCCAGCACCGCGTCATGGTCGGCGGCGCGGGTGCAGTCACCGCAAATGGCCGGCTATGCCGACTGGCTGCAACTGCCGCAGTGGCAACTGTACAGCCCCGGTTCAGTCATGCAGGAACTGCCGGCCACAGGCAGCCTGCTGCTGGAATGGCGACTTGACCGTGGCCGCAGCCAGGCGGACAACTGGCAGGCCTTGCTGCGGCTGTTGCAACAACTGCTGGCCGATCGCCAGCGACGACCGCTGCGGCTGCAATGTGTGGCCGGACGCTGCCTGCAGCATGTGCCGGCAGTCACCTGGCAGCAAGTCCTGCGGCGACTGCGTGCACTGTGGCCGACGGCGCAGCGCACAGTAGGCTGGCAGCAGGCGCTGCACTGGCTGACGGCATCCGCCAGCGCGCAACAATGATTGTTCAGCAGCGCAGCATAGACGTCGAGGACCAGCTTCCGGACAGTTTGCATCCGGTGCTGCGCCGGGTGCTGCTGGGGCGCGGGGTGGCGCTGGCCGAGCAGCTTGATCATCGGCTGGCACGCCTGCTGCCACCACAGTTTTCCCAGTTCGAGCAGGCCGCCAGTGCACTGGCCGAAGCGATTCGCAGCCAGCGCCGCATTGTGGTGGTGGGGGATTTTGATGCCGACGGTGCCACCGCCAGCGCACTCAGCCTGCGTGCTCTGCGGGCCATGGGCGCGCGCAATATCGGCTACTGCGTGCCCAACCGGTTCGCCTTTGGCTATGGCCTGACCGCGCCGCTGGTGGACGCCATGCTGGCGGAAAAGCTGGCGGCCAGTGGCGACCTGCTGGTGACCGTGGACAATGGCATCAGCAGTGTGGCCGGGGTGGCGCATGCCAATGCGCTGGGGCTGCAGACCATCGTCACCGATCATCATCTGCCCGGAGAAACCCTGCCGCAGGCTGTGGCCATCGTCAATCCCAATCTGCCCGGAGAGCAATTTCCCAGCAAGGCACTGGCCGGTGTCGGGGTGGTGTTCTACCTGCTCAGTGGCGTGCGCCGGCTGCTGCAAGACAGCGGCTGGTTCAGCGCCACGCGGCCGTTGCCGAGAATGGCCGACTGGCTGGATCTGGTGGCGCTGGGCACGGTTGCCGACATGGTGCCGCTGGATGCAAACAACCGCATTCTGGTGCAGCAGGGCTTGCAGCGTATCCGTGCTGACCGCGCCTGTGCCGGCATCAAGGCACTGCTGCATGCCGGTGGGGTCAACCACCGCCTGTGCACGGCACAGGATCTGGGCTGGCGCGTGGCCCCTAGGCTGAATGCCGCCGGCCGGCTGGAGGACATGAGCGTGGGCATAGAATGCCTGCTCTGTGATAACCAGCAGCAGGCCGATGACATGGCCACACTGCTGGACGACATCAATCAGCAGCGACGCGCGCTGCAGCAGCAGATGCAGGCAGAGGCCGATGCCCAGATAGATCAGTTGTTGCAGCAACTGGGGCCGCGCGAGCAGTTGCCACTGGCTTTGTGTCTGTTTGATGAGCGCTGGCATCAGGGTATCGTCGGTCTGGTCGCCGGTCGCATCAAGGATCGCGTCGGCCGGCCGGTGCTGGCGCTGGCTCCGGCCAACCCCGAGGACGCCAGCGCTGAAGCGCTGCTCAAGGGCTCGGCGCGCTCGGTCAACGGCATTCACATTCGCGATCATCTGGCGCTGCTGGATGCACGGCATCCGGGGCTGATGAGTGGATTTGGCGGGCATGCCATGGCGGCCGGGCTGAGCATGCCGCTGGCGCATCTGGATGCGTTTCAGCAGGCCTGGCAGGCGCATGCCAGCGACCTGGAGTTGCGCGATGAGGTGCTGTTCACTGATGGCGAGCTGCAGCCGGAAGACATCAGTCTGCCGCTGGCCAGCCTGCTGGAATCGGCGCTGCCGTGGGGGCAGAAATTCCCCGAACCACTGTTTCAGGGCAGCTTTCGGGTGCGCGACCGACAGTTGCTGAAAGGCGCGCATGTGCGTCTGCAGCTGCAGCCTGCGAACAGTCGACAAACCATTGCGGCGATCGCCTTCAATCGTGACATCGAGCAGTTTCCAGTCGACGCCATGGTGACCATTGGCTACCGTCTGGGGGTCAACCGATTCCGTGGTGACACGTCAGTACAACTGATGGTTGAACATGTGCTGATTTGAATGATATGTCTAATGTGCTCTATGTCATTAATTATTCACATTTTTATCGGAACATATCGTTAACATAGCATCTGGCAGTATCAGGACGATACCACCAACAACACACCACAGATACCAAACAGACAAGCAGGTGAAGCCATGGAAAGTTTATCCCGCCGTGAGGTCATTGCCAGTCTGGGGGCTGGAGTCGGGGCCGTCGCACTGACAGCAGGCAACATGCAAACCGCCAATGCGCAATTGGCGACAGACATTAGCAAGGACAGCAAGTTGTTTCCGGCACCGCCGATCGAGCGCGGAGCCTCGCCGGATGTGCCGCCGTTTGCCGTGCGCGTGCTCAACAAAGCCGCCTATGGGCCGGCACGCGGCGATGTTGCGGCCTTCAACGCCCTGGGCAGCAACGACGATGCCAGGCTGGCCGCCTGGGTCAACCAGCAGCTGAACCCCGGTAGTTCCGATCCGGATGTGGATGCGCGACTCAGTGGCCTGACTTTCCCCGGCCAGTCCTACGACACCATCAACAAATCCAACATTGCACTGTGGACCGAGCATGTGCGCAGCGATGATTTTGGTCTGCGCAACCGTCCACGCGAGCAGTCCATGCGTCAGATGCTGCTGCGCGGTGCCTACAGCCGCTGGCAACTGCGTGAGGTGCTGGCCGATTTCTGGCATAACCATTTCAATATCGACATTGAGCTGCGCAACGAGACCCGTGGTTATTTCCCCGCCTGGGATCGCGACATTCGTCAGCATATGTTTGGCAATTTCCGCGACATGTTGCGCAACACCACGCGCAATGCGGCCATGCTGTACTACCTGGACAATGCCTTCAACACCTGGCCGAATCCGAACGAGAATTACGCGCGCGAAGTGCTTGAGCTGCACACCGTCGGTGCCATCGAAAATTTCTTCGGTGCGGTAGAACCGGACACGGTGCCTAACAACATCAAGGGCGAGCGTGCAGGTTACACCGAAATCGACGTGTTCCAGTTTGCCCGTGCGCTGACCGGCTGGGGCGTGGCCGATGGCCGCCAGGGCGACAATCTGGACAACGGCACGTTCCTGTTCCGCGCCGATCGCCATTACGATGAACATGCTCAGGAGCCTATCCGGGTCATGGACATCACCATCAACAGCGACGGCGGCATCAATGATGTCGAACAGATCCTCACCTACCTTGCCCGTCATTACGGCACCGCACGCTTTATCGCCATGAAACTGTGCCGTCGCCTGATTGGCGACAACGTGCCGGAATCACTGATCGCATCGACCGCCGATGAGTTCTGGAACCGCCGTGATGAGGCGAATCAGCTGCGCGAAGTCTATCGCCACGTGCTGCTTTCCGAGGAGTTCAAGAACACCTGGGGCGACAAGGCCCGGCGTCCCACCGAAACGCTGTTGCGGGCCTGGCGTGCGGTGGGCATCGACTACACCCCGAAGCTGAACGAGGACGAAGGTGAAAACATCAGCAGTGCATTGCTCAGCCGCTTGCAACAGGCCGGACATCGACCGTTTCACATGGAGCCACCAACTGGTTATCCCGATTTCAAGGCATTCTGGCAGGGCACCGGGACCATGGTATTCACCTGGCGCACCATCAGCTATTTTCTGACCCGTAACAACAGCGATGATCTGGCCATCAACCTGGTGCAGCAAACCAACCAGCTGGTGCCGACGGTATCCCAGCGCACGCCAGCCAATGTGGTGTCGGCCTGGCTGCAACAGGCCTATGGCTTTCTGCCGGAAACCGAAACCATCAACAAGGTGGCCGGTTTCATGGCCCAGATCGCCGATGTCGGTGTCAACGAACAACTGGAAAACAGTATGGACACCAGCAACACCAGCAATGGTGGAGAGTACAACCGGGTGCTGCGGGCGACCGTGGGTTTGATCGTGATGCTGCCGGTTGGCCAGCAGCGCTGAGTCGTTAAGGAGAATGACCATGAACACTACACAATTCAACCAGCAGCGCCGCAATTTTCTGCGCAACACGGCCATCGCCGGTGGTGCCATTGGCATCGGGGCCCTGCCTTGCGGGGTCAGTTTTGCCATGGGCAGCGACAGCATCAACAAAAACATTTTTGTCTACATATTTCTGCGTGGCGGGCCGGACTGGCTCAGCATCATCGCGCCGAAATTTGATAATGATCATCATCAAAATTACATCGACCTTCGTCAGAATGGCGTATTTGTACCTGATGCCAACCTTCTCTCGCTCACAAGCGATGTACATGGGCTCTGGGGCATCAACGAACGTGGCGCGGCCTTCAAGGACCTGTTCGACAATGGCGATCTGGCAGTGATCCGTGCCACCGGCCTGCCGTTTGTCAACCGCAGTCATTTTGAGGCCGAGCGGTTTATCGAGCTGGGCACCCCCGGAGAGCGCTTCACCACCGACGGCTGGCTGGCGCGGCATTTCCAATCGGCCATCAACCTGCCCGGCAGCATGCAGGTGCCGCTGATGACGGCCGAGAGCAATGTCAGCTTCTCGCTGCTGGGCGAACCTTCGGTGCTGGCGCTGGGCAATCCCGGCAGTTTTGACCTTGAGGGCGGTAATGGCAATTTCGAGGAAGAGCTGGAAGTGGCACTGGGTGAAATCTACAGCCAGGGCAATTCCGACATTGAGGTAGCCGGTGCTCAGGCGATCGAGTCACTGCAGATTGTCGAGCAGGTGTTCGCCGGCGATTACATTCCCGACAACGGTGCGGTGTATCCCGACGACGACATTGGCGACGAACTGCTGAACATCGCCCGTCTGATCAAATCCGGGGTTGGCCTGCGTCTGGCCCAGGCCGACAAGGGTGGCTGGGACACGCACGGCAACCAGGGCAACCTCAACGGGCAGTTCGGTGATCGGTTGCAGGATGTTGCCGAAGCGGTGCGTGCACTGCTACTGGATCTGGATGTGCCCACCGGCGAAGGCGACAGCTGGAAGGATCGCACCGTGGTCATGCTGCAGGGTGAGTTCGGTCGCCGCGTGTTCGACAACGCGGACAATGGCACCGATCATGGCTCCGGTGCCGACATTCTGGTGGCCGGCGGTCCGGTCAACGGCGGTCAGTTCTACGGCAACTTCCTTGGACTCAGCCCTCCTGACCTGTTCCAGAATGCCGACGTCAAGACCACCACCGACTACCGCAACGTGTTTGCTGAAGTTCTGGTCCGCCATCTGGGCAACCCCGAGCTGGGCACCATTCTGCCCGGCTTCAATGACCAGGGCCAGGCCGATGACGAGATACCGCTGGGCTACACCCCGCTGGGCTTCGTCAATGGCACAGACCTGTCGGTGAACACCGGCCCGCAGGACGTTATCGCCAGGGTAGGTTTTGAATAGCTGACTGCATAGCCACCCGGTAACCTCAAGGCACCCCCACGGGGTGCCTTTTTTGTGGTGCGCCCGGTATGGCGCAGCGAGCGGAGGGTTCTCAACTAAAATCCGACCCAGAAAAACCAGACCGTCAGCAACAGAACAGAAGCCAAACATTGCCCATCTCCCTCCCCAGCATAGCGGGGGAGGGTCGGGGTGGGGGGCACCGTGATGCCGTTGCTCCGCAAGTCATCAATAGCAATCGCAACAGGGCGGGCAACGCATGGGATGATCAAAGTCCTGGCTGTCATCCCGACCGAGCGCAGCGAGTGGAGGGATCTCAATGTCATGAATCAGGTACGGTGTTTGGGCTGACAGCTGAGCAAACAGATCTCTCCACTGCGCAGCTCTGTGAGCTGCTCCGGTCGACATGACAGCCCCTGTCGCGACAACTCAGCAAGCCAGTGAGATCTCAAAAATCAGGCTGTCATCCCGACCGAGCGCAGCGAGTGGAGGGATCTCAATGTCATGAATCAGGTACGGTGTTTGGGCTGACAGCTGAGCAAACAGATCTCTCCACTGCGCAGCTCTGCGAGCTGCTCCGGTCGACATGACAGCCCAGGGTCGTGAACTCTGCAAGCCAGTAAGATCTCAAAAATCAGGCTGTCATCCCGACCGAGCGCAGCGAGTGGAGGGATCTCAATGTCATGAATCAGGTACGGTGTTTGGGCTGACAGCTGAGCAAACAGATCTCTCGACTGCGCAGCTCTGCGAGCTGCTCCGGTCGACATGACAGCCCAGGGTCGTGAACTCTGCAAGCCAGTAAGATCTCAAAAATCAGGCTGTCATCCCGACCGAGCGCAGCGAGCGGAGGGACCTCGATGCCATGAATCAGGTACGGT
>JAHJQV010000049.1 GCA_018819105.1 Gammaproteobacteria bacterium | reverse complement strand
AGCATGGCCTCTAAGGTCAAATTGCTCAACGCGTGTCGTACTGGCGTGTGGCCAGGAGTATGTTCTTGTATTCAGTCCATTGAATGTGCAACCATACTTTAATATTGGCGCATCAGGTCACACGCCATAAACAGGATACAGGGATATTCTGATGTGTACTTTCCAAAATCACTGTACACTTGGTCTCGCCAGACAGAACAGTGCAAGGACTATCACTGGTAACGACTCCAGTGGGTGGAGCTGCAGACACCGCAGTAACTGTAGTCTGGGCAAGTAGAGCACCTGAATTGTAAGCGGCTATGGTGTCAGGCGGAGTGTCAGCATGGCCTCTAAGGTCAAATTGCTCAACGCGCGTCGTACTGGCGTGTGGCCAGGAGTATGTTCTTGTATTCAGACCATTGAATGTGCAACCATACTTCAATATTGGCGCATCAGGGGTCACACGCCATAGACAGGATACAGGAATGTTCTGATGCGTACTTTCCAAAATCACAGTACAGTTGGTGTTGCCTGGCTGAACAGTGCAAGGACTATCACTTGACAATGAACCACTCGGCGTTTCGGGTGGAGGAATTAGCGGTGAGTCTATTATGGTAATTGATATGCTGTCCGTCATTTGGAAGTCTCTAGTAACGTTAAATTCAGAATCACCTAAATCCGAATCATTTGAAACAGTGACTCTTGCGCTAATAACATGATCACCTACGCTTAGTGTATCTAAATCAACTGTTAATTCACCACCATTTCCAAGATTAGAATCAATACTAGAGGACCATCTTATATCATTCGATATATTATTGTTGTCAGTATCTCTAGCTATACCAACGAAAGTTAGGATTGAATTCAAACTTCTGTTGAAGATTGAATTATTAGCAGGGCTTTTAATTTCAATGCGTTGCTGGCCAAACGCTTCCCTGTAAAAAACATCAATAGCCGTGTACTCTAAAGAAGAAAGCTTGTCGTTTTCATTCTTGTTTTCTCTTCCGCAATGCAAAGCAGGATCCATTATTAATCGATTGACATTGCGATTAATTGAAGAGCTATTTTTATCGTAGTGACCTAGGCCAATTGCATGGCCGTATTCGTGGCTGACTGCAGATAGAAGTGGAGGAGCAAAAAAAGCGTCAGTACATTCAAGGTCAATTTCTGGTAATGTATAATCACGATCTCCTATGAATATATCACATTCACTTGATCCGGATACAGAAAGAGGATAGGCTGTTATTAACCCACCTGAAATTCCAGCCTTGCAAGCCGTACAAGACCTGAAACCAAGACCACTAGACGGTGGACAAATTGTTGAGCTAAAATACATTATGTTACGATTATCTCGTGTATTAATTGATGTAGATGGTGGATTATTAACACGCGTAAGATTCGCGAGATTATTCACACTAGTTACGCCTTTTAAAGATAAATTATTATATTGCGCATTAAGTGAATCAATTACTAAGCTAGTTAAATCTTGCAATAAAACCGCACCAGTTTGTGAATCGATAAATGAAACTTGTTGAATCTCAAACTGATGTGCAGATTCGGGTATGAATAAATTAGCGCAGTAAAGGTCATTATTTTGAACCTTTGTATATACAATATGCTCTTGACCATCATCATCAGTTTCACGCACAACGCATGTATAAGGAGATTGCGAGCATACGAATGCACTATAGAATGTAATGGTTATTAAAAACGTATATTTAATAATATTAATCAATATGTAGTTTTTCATAATTTTACCAGCACAGGATATATTTATTCTATTACGCCTGTTCTCATATCATTAGTGTAATTCTTATAAAACGACTCTCTATCGCCTAGTTCAATTAAACTATCATTGAATATATATTGAAGTAACTCAATTTCACTGTTTATATTAACGACTAAGTCACGATAATATCCCACCCAATTATTGAGTTCTTTGTTAACAAACTTGTGATCTTCTCCTAATCGAAATATCTTCCTTAGAGAGTAGTTGTTCCTTATCATAACTTCACTCTGATGATCACTAAGAAATATAAGATATAATCCCGTGCTCACACTCAGCGAAGGCGTAACTCTAACGAGGGTAATATTATTTCTCTCAGCTATTAATTCATCTTGTTTGCTTGGGTATGCGCCACTTATCGTAATTTGGATAGTATCGCCTTCTATTACATCAGTACTTGTGTCAATCACACTGAGCACAGTAACAGTCAAATCCTGATCAACAGAAGCTATCAACTCATCTTCTATAACTGATTCACCATAATTAAAATAATTATTACTATCAATCACCCTACCAATGATGATATCAGTTGATAGTGATCTATACTGATCAACATTAATTAATTCCCTATTATTACTTTGAGCTATTACATTAACAGGAATAATTAAAAAGCATATTATAAAATGAATTGGTATTTTAAATCTCAATAATTTCATGATATCTCCAGATAAATACTTTTAACTAAATCTTGACATAATATTAAATCTTAACATGAACTTGTTAACATGCTCATTCTTACAACCATTAGTAATGTACTGCTACAAAACCATTGTCAACTGAGCAGCAAAATTCTCCCACCCTCCTTTTAACATCAATCTTCGGATCTTATCGACCAGTTCCTTACGCTGCATTGCCAGAACAGTGGATGCATTAAGCCAGTTGAGCATCTCAGTCACTAATCAGCCACACGTTCAGAAATTGTTATATCCATACTTTCCATGCTCGTCATTCCCCCACTCTCCTCGCCAATACTATGTTCGGCACGCTTTGCAATTTGTTCAGCGCCTCGCTGAGCTGGGTGAATTCGCGGATGCGCAGTTTGAGCCGGAACCGGCGCATGTCGATGTCCAGTTCACTGGTGTGCATCTCTGCCACCGAGATGTCCTCACCGGCGATGACGGTGGAGATGTCCTTGATCAGGCCTTTCCGGTCGTAGGCCTGAAGTTCCACATCCACCAGGTATTCCTGCTGCTGTTCTCCACCCCAGTTGACCTGCATGATGCGCGCCGATGACTGCTGTTGCAAACGCAACAGGCTGGGACAATCGTGCCGATGAATGCTGACACCACGGGTCTTGGTGATGTAGCCGACGATGTTGTCGCCCGGCAGCGGCTGGCAGCATTTGGCCAGTTGATACATCAGGTTGCCGATGCCTTCAATGGTCACCGCACCCTGCTTTTTTCTGCTCGGCGGCGGTCGTCGACGCACCAGGCGTGGCTGTTTTTCCACCGCCAGGCCAGTGTGCCGTGCCAGCGCGCTGGAGACCTGCACCGCAGTGCAATCGCCGGCACCGATGGCGGCATGCAAGGCCTCAACGGTCTTGCAGTTGAACTGCTGGCAGATGCCCGGCAATTCGGCCGCATTCAGCCCGGTGCGCTGCAGCTCTGCTTCCAGTGCATCCTTGCCCGCCTGGGCATTCTGCTCAAAATCGACTTCACGAAACCACTGTCTGAGTTTGTTGCGTGAGCGCGGATTGTGCAGATAGCGCTCACTGAGCCAGTCGCGACTTGGGTTGGGCTGTTTGGCCGTCATGATCTCGACCTGTTCGCCGATGCTCAGCTGATGCGTCAGCGGCACGATGCGACCATTGACCTTGGCACCACGACAGCGGTGGCCGATGCTGGTGTGCACCTGATAGGCAAAATCCAGCACCGTGGAGCCACCGGCCATGTCCATGACCTCGCCTTTAGGCGTCAGCACATAGACGCGATCGTCAGAGGTCAGGTTGTGAAAGCTGTCGAGCAGGCTCTGATCGTCCAGTGCCTCATCGCCGGCTTCCAGCAACTGGCGCATGATCTGCAGCTTCTGCTCAAAACCCTGATCCGAGGGTGAGCCTTCCTTGTAACGCCAGTGCGCGGCAACCCCCAGCTCGGCGTGCTCATGCATAGCGCGGGTGCGAATCTGTACCTCCACAACTCGACCCTTGTCGTCACTGACGGCGGTGTGCAGCGACTGATAGTTGTTGGCCTTGGGCAGGCGAATGTAATCGTCGAACTCTCCCGGCACCGGCAGCCAGTGCATGTGTGCCAGTCCCAGCACGCTGTAGCAGTCCTTGACCTCGTTGACCAGCACGCGCACCGCACGCACGTCGTAGAGCTGATCGAAGCTGAGATTCTTGCGCTGCATCTTGCGCCAGATGCTGTAGATGTGTTTGGGCCGACCGCTGACCTCGGCGGCAATGCCGTTGTCGTCCAGATGCTGCTGCAACTGGCGCATGAACTGCTGAATGAAGCGCTCGCGCTGCACACGGCGCTCATCCAGCAGGCGTGAGATGCGGCGGTAGTGCTCCGGCTCAAGATAATGAAAGGCCAGGTCTTCCAGCTCCCATTTCAATTGCCATACACCGAGTCGATTGGCCAGCGGCGCATGCACCAGTCGGGTTTCTGCCGCCAGGCGGCGCGCTTCATCGCTGTCAGCCGCTCGCACATGTCGCATTTGCATCAGTTGATCGACCAGCGCGATCAGCACCACACGCACATCGCGCACCAGCGCCAGCAGCAATCGCCGCAGCCCTTCAGCCTGACTGGCGGTATCGGCCTCAACCGCCTGCCGGTAGTGTCTAAGCTGCTGCAGCTGTTGCAACTGAAAACTGACCGCCTGATTCAGTTGTGCATGCAGCGCTGCGGCAGCCTGCTGCTGCTCCGGCAACAGCGACACCAGCGCCGAGGTAATGGTGTCGGGATCGGCAGCCAGCCCGTCCAACAGCTGCAAACGCTCCAGCAATGCCGCCGGCTTGTGCAGTCTGGCCTGCAGCAACTGTTGCAAGGCCGCCTGCATGCCGGCCAGCGACTGCCCTGCCTCGCTGCCCTCCTGGCGTGCAGATGATGTTCTGCTGCTGCTCGCCGCAGTGGCCTGGCCACCACCGGCCGCACGCGCGTCCAGTGATTGCCGGTAAGACTGCAGCCATTGCTGCAGCAGCTCCGGCAGACCATCGCCAGATTCTGCATGTGCGGCGGCGGTGTGAGCGCTATGGCTGTGCCCGTGCTCGGTGTCGGTGCTCATGGCGCAGAAACATCCTGCCAGGCCTGCTGCAGGCGCTTGGCCGAGGTTTTGCCGTGGGTGCCCAGATTCTGCGCAAACAGCGACACGCGGTATTCCTCCAGCATCCAGCGATAGTTGTCCACCGCTTCATTGTACTCACCACCGGCGTCGATGTAGTCAAGATAACGTTGCCAGAAGCTGCCCAGTTGCGCACGTTTGCGCTGATCGGCGGCCGGATCCTGCAGCAGCTTGTCCAGCCGCAGCAGCATGGCCTGCAGATAACGCGGGTAATGCTCAAGGTTGTGCCAGTGCAGATCGGCCAGAAAGCCGGCATACACCAGATCATCCAGCTGTGTACGCAGATCGCTCGCCGCCTCGGGATGGCGCTGGGTCAGCTGGTCATCCAGGCGCACATTGAGTTGATGGTAGCGCTGCAGAATCTCATCGAGAACCTGCAAATAACGCTGCCGTCGCGCCAACAGGTCTGCAGCGGCATCGGCACAGAGCTGCTCGAAATGTTCTCGCGTGCGCACCGGGCCTGCCTGCTCCACAAAGCTGGCCAGCAACGCATCGTTGATCGCTGCTGACATCGCCTGCCAGCCCTCCAGCGCCGCTGCCTGCAACTGCATGGTCTTGTCAAAGCCATGCTGTTTGCGGGTGTATTTGAGCTTGTCGGCCAGTGCCCGCCGCAGCAACGCCTGCACCCCCAACTGGTGTGCTGCGTGCGCGTCGTCGGCATCATCAAACAGACGCAAGTGGCAGAGTTGCTGCTCGCCGCGCTGTTCGGTCATCAGCGCCGGCCAGGCGGTCATGCCGGCAGCAGTGGTCACGGTGTCCGGCAGATCCTCAAAATCCCAGCCCTGCAGACGATCAATCTGCCAGTCGCTGCCCTGCTGATCCATGAACTGCCGCCGGGCTTTGGCCCCATGACGCCGTTTCAGCTGCTCGACATCACGGTCGCTGTCGAGCACAGCACCGGCATCATCAAGCAACACCACGCGCAGGCGCAGATGCGGCGGCAGCTGATCCGGCTGCCAGTCCAGTGTGGCGGTCTGTTCTCCGGTCATCTGCTGCAGTGCGGCGGCAAGATATTCGCACACATCACCCTGCTGCCATTTGGCCAGCTCCTGCGGCGACATGGCCTGCAGGCGTTCCACAGCAGCCCGTGCATACTGACTGGCCGGAGTAAAGCGGCGACGCTGCGGCTTGGGCAGCTGGTTGATCAGGGCCTGCAGTTTGTCCTGCCACAAACCCGGTACCAGCCAGCTCAGAGGTGCTGCATGCAGCTGATTAAGCCAGGCCAGAGGTACTGCCATGCTGACGCCGTCGTCATTCGCACCGGGATCAAAGTGATAACTGAGCGGCCATGCCTGCTGACCCAGCTGCAGCTGTTCCGGCCACAGCTCGCCCTGATCCAGTTCGGCATCATCACGCAGCAGCATGGCGCGGTCATAGTACAGGCGTCGATCGTCGGGATGCGCGCGACACCAGACCAGCAGCGCTTGTGCCGAGCAGATGCCATCCGGCAGTACCTGATGATAAAACTGCACCCGATGCTGCGCACGCTCGATCACATCATGCCGTCTGCGCTTGTGTTCTTCAACTTGAAGTTGTTTCAACAAGGCTCTGTTATGTTTGAGGAAATCAGGTTCTTTTCTGGCCGGAAACTGCAGCGTGTCCGCAACCAGCGCCTGTTCGATGAAGATCTGCCGGGCATGCTCTGGATCGTGTTCGTCATAGCGTGTCCGGCGCTTTTCATACACCGGGAGCCCATACAGCGAGGCACGCTGCCAGGCCAGCACCTGCCCGCTGTGGGCGTCCCACCATGGGTCATAGCAACTGCAGCGCAACAGGTGTGCGCCCTGATGTTCCAGCCACTCCGGTTTGATGGCAGCACAGTTGCGCGCGTATACCCGGCGCGTTTCCACCACTTCGGCGGCGATGATCCAGCGCGGCGCTTTTCCCGCCAGCACAGAACCGGGAAAAATGCTGAAACTGCGGCCACGTGCACCGCTGTAGGTGGTCATCGGTTTACGTTTTTTATTGGCGGCAGACGCATCCGGCTCATCGCGCAGACCAACCCGGCTGAGCATACCGGCCAGCAAGGCCTGATGTATGGCATCGTGTCGCCGGGCATCCTGCCGAGCGGCTTCACCGGCACCACCTGTCGCTGCCGAAGATGCTGTGGGCGCCTGCGGCTGCCAGCCCAACGCGCGCACCTGCTGCAGCAGCTGCCGGCGCAGATCCAGCCATTCGCGCATGCGCATGAAGCTGATGAAACGCTGCTCGCACCAGCGTCGCAAAGCAGAACTGCCGAGTTGCTGCTTGCGTTCGTGGTAGTCCAGCCAGAGCTGATAAAGCGTCATGAAATCAGAACCTTCCACAACAAAGCCAGACTGCATCTCATCGGCCCTGGCGGCCTGCTCCAGAGGCCGCTCGCGTGGATCCTGAATGCTCAGCACGGCGGCAATGGCAAGCATTTCATGCAGACAGCCAAACTCCTGGCCGGCCTGCAACATGCGCGCCACGCGCACGTCCACCGGCAAGCGTGCCAGTTCCCGACCGCTGCGGGTCAGCCCACGACGCTCGTCAATGGCCTTGAGTTCCAGCAGTTCCTGCATGCCGTCGCTGATCATGGCTGGCGGCGGCGGCTCGATGAACGGGAAATCGCTGATGTCCTGCACATCGCGGCCCAGGCGCATGTCCAGCATGCGCAGAATCACCGTGGCCAGCGAGGTACGCAGTATCTCCGGTTCGGTGAACTCATCACGGGCGACAAAATCCTCCTCACTGTAAAGACGGATCGCGGTGCCGGGGCCCAGGCGTCCGCAGCGGCCACTGCGCTGGTTGGCGCTGGCCTGCGATACCGGTTCAATCGGCAGCCGCTGGATTCGGCTGCGATGGGCGTAGCGGCTGATGCGCGCCAGTCCGCTGTCGATGACAAAGCGGATGCGCGGTACGGTGAGCGAGGTCTCGGCGATGTTGGTGGTGAGTACGATGCGCCGCTGTGGCCCCGGTCGGAACACCTGCATTTGCGCACTGCCGGACAAACGTGCGTACAGCGGCATGATCTCGGTGTGGCGCAGTTGCACCTTGCGCAGATACTGCCCGGCTTCGCGGATTTCCCGCTCGCCGGGCAGAAACACCAGCACATCACCGCGCGCGTCGATGCGCTCCAGCTCAACAATCGCATCGGCGATGCCACGATACAGGCCGCGCTCGCCGCGATCATCGGGCAGGGGCCGGTAGCGAATCTCGACCGGATAACTGCGCCCCTCGACTTCGATGATCGGCGCAGCATGATAAAACTCTGAAAAGCGTGCGGTATCGATTGTCGCCGAGGTGATGATAACGCGCAGATCCGGACGCCTGGGCAGCACGCGCCGGAGCAGACCGAGCAGAAAATCGATGTTCAGGCTGCGCTCGTGCGCCTCATCGATGATGATGGTGTCGTAGTGATCGAAACAGCGGTCACGCTGCGCCTCTGCCAGCAAAATGCCGTCGGTCATGAACTTGATCAGCGTGTGTTCTGACACCTGCTCGTTGAAACGCACCTGATAACCCACCAGGCTGCCCAGTTCGGTGTGCAGTTCCTCGGCCACGCGCGCGGCCACACTGCGCGCGGCGATGCGCCGCGGCTGGGTACAGCCGATCAGGCCGCGCGAACCACGCCCGGCGGCGAGGCAGAGTTTTGGCAATTGCGTGGATTTGCCGGAGCCGGTGTCACCGGCAACGACAATGACCTGATGCTTCCGGATGGCGGCAACGATGTCATCGGCGTGCGCGGCAATGGGCAACTGCGCATCGACCGCAACCTTCGGAATGCTGGCCACGCGGGCCTGCAAGGTGCTGGCTGAACGCGCCAGTCGCTGCTGGATCTGCTCAGCAGAGGCAGTGGATTTGCCACGGCCGGGACGGCGCTGCCGTCGCCACCAGGCCCAGTCGGCCTGCATGAGCTCGTCCTGTCGCAGGCCGGGCTGTGCTGGTGCCGGTTTGACTGCCGCCTTCTGATTCGACCTGGATTGCCGCAAACCGGTCTCAGCCACCCGGCCCGATCGATGGATGGGTGGCAGCAAACAGTGGGTATGCATCCAGTTGCTGCAACAGCTGCTGCAGATTGGCATGTCCGGCAATGCTCAGCCGCTCGCGAAACAGCGCCCAGCTGAGCAGACAGCCAACCCGCAGCACACCATCGGTGTAGGGCTGCTGCAACTCAGCGACATGATGCAGTGACTGGTTCATATGCTGCAGACACTGTTCAATGCGCTGCTGCTGGCGCTTGAGATAATCGCTGGTGGCCGGGGTGATGCCATCACGTTCGAGCAGAAACAGGTTCACTGCACTGTCCAGTGCGGTGCTGGCCAGCAGGTAGAGATCAAAGTCTCTGATGTCGGCGCAGAAAGACTGCCCGGCACGCTCGCGCACATGGCGCAGAATGCTGGAGGAATCGGTCAGCAGCAACTCGCCATCACGCAGAAACGGCACCTTGGCCGTCGGCGACTGCGTCATGCTCTGCTGGTAGTCGGTATCGACCAATTCATGCTGCAGGCCCGACTGCTGCAGGGCGATGCGGCAATGGCGAACATAGGGTGAAGTGTAACTGCCGTGAAGTTGCATGCGGATGCCTGGATGTTGAGCCAATGCGCATTATAACCAGTCCGCGCCATGGCATTTTGGCAACGAGCCATCTCTACAGACCGGTATCGCGAGCGCGCGAAGCAAGCCTAGCCCGCATTATTCATGAAACCGACTACTGCGATGCCGCCAATACCCGCATCTGCGGCGTTTCGCTCGGTCACGAATCCTCAACGTACTGTCGAGTACGCTTGCGGTTCGTTCGGTCGTGAAACACCACAGCTACAGGCACTGGCTGCATCTCGCGACGTCGACTCATGAATAATGCGGGCTAGGGGCTGCTGCAGCTGCAGGAAAACGCCAATGCCCATGCCAGCGGCGACACTGGCGCAGCAGAGCCTTGTTTGGTCATGGGCACTGATGATCCCCTGTCGGATGATATGCTATGGCTTCTGACTCAATACATTATGCTTAATGGATTAGACCAGAATGCCCGTATTTTTCAAAGCCATCTTTATTGCCGGGTTGCTGGCCCTGTCAGCTCAGATCATCAGATCGTTAATCCCTGCTTTTCGCAGGTACCACATCCCAATCTCATTCCTCGGTGGCATGCTTGCAATCACCCTGGGTAATCAGGTTTTCGGGAATTTTTTTGATTTTTCAATCATTGATGCTGAGGTTGCAAAAGCCTGGTCGGAAATGACTCTCCCACTGGTGAATATTGTCTTTGCATGTATATTTCTTGGCAGGGCTTTACCTGGTCTGAAACGAGGTCTGAGCTTGGCAGCGCCACAGGCTGCATTCGGTCAGACTCTGGCCTGGGGACAGTACTTTGTTGGTGGCCTGGCGACCCTGATGATTTTGAAACCCTATTTCGGGGCCACCGATCAATTCGCCAGCCTGATTGAAATCAGCTTTCAGGGTGGCGTTGGTGTTGCCATCGGCATGGGCCCCACCTTCGACAGCCTTGGCTCAGCCGATGCCACGCCAGTGGCCATTGCCCTGGCACCGACCGCCATGCTCATTGGCATCGTCTCTGGCATTGTCATGTTGAATGTTTTCAGCCAAAGTCCGGATGACGCAAAAACCTCCGGTCATTCACAGTCTGCAAAGCGCGAGCAAAATGGTCAATCTGCATCAGGCGAGCGTTCCACCGGCTTCACAGAATCGCTGTTGATACAGTTCTCAATCGTCGGCCTGACCATCGGTCTTGGAATGGCTTTTCTTGCGGCTCTGGATTTCATGGAATCAAATTTACTGCTTGGCAAACTCTATCAGACCTCCATGGTGCAGCATATACCTGTATTTCCCATGGCTCTGCTTGCCGGGCTCGCCGTTCAGGCCATGCTGGACAAGGTAAAAGTGTCTCTGGTAAACCCGCGAATCATGCGAAAAATTGAAATTTTTGCACTGGAAGCTGTGATCATCATCGCCATCGGAAATCTTGATATACAGTCCATCGGGAAAAACATGGATATCTTTCTGATTCTTCTCATCAGCGGAACCATATGGAACATCATGGTCTTCTCTTTTCTGGCACCCAGAATCCTGCCAGAATTCTGGCTGCAGAGAGGCATCGCTGATTACGGTCAGTCCATGGGCACCACATCAATAGGTTTGATGCTGCAATCCATTACCGACCCCGAAGACAGATCTTCAGGCAGAGAAGCCTTTGGCATCAAGCAGGTGTTTTTTGAACCGTTTGTCGGTGGCGGCATCATTACCGCGCTATCGCCGCTGATTATCCACTGGATCGGATTGCTCACATTTACCATTTGCTCGGCCATTCTATGCTTGTCATTTGCCCTAACCGGACTCATCATCAAGAAGAAATACTCGAGCTGACGCAGGCATAGCACGAGATTGCACTTCGCGATTGCTTTATCATGAGCAGCAATTTGTCATCCCGGCCTGTCATCGACGCGCGGGCGAGTGATGATCGGCCAGTACAGCACCAGCCACAGCACAAACGCCCCCACCCAGCCGATTGCAGCCAACAGCATGCATGCACGTTGCGGCATGGCCGGGGACGCCGCCAGCACCCTGCTGAACACTGCCAGCAGAAGCATGAGGTAGATCCAGACACCGCCTTTGGGCAGGACAAAGGCACGACCAGTGTGCCCCAGCGGGACGCGGGTGATGATGGCCAGGATCATGCCGCCAATACCGCCGACGGTGAGCGCATGATAGGCCATACTGGCCGGCACCAGTTGGAACAGCGCAAGGCAACGCAGCAGCAGCGCCAGTGCCAGCCAGAGCATGGCCACATGCAGCATCCACACCAGCGGATCTCGCCAGGCGCGCCATCCCTGCCAGCAGCCCAGACGCGCCAACAGCACCACGCCCAGCGCGCCGGCGACGCTGATCCGCAACAGCTCCGCTGGTGGCCAGATCGCGGTGACCACCAACGCCGCTCCCAGCAGCATGCTTGCCGCCAGCAGGGCTTTGGGATCACGCACGGCACCTGCGTCACCACCGGCACGCTGCAGCGCATTGCGCGTAAACATCGGGATGATGCGACTGCCGATCAGCACAATCAGCAGCAACAGCATGTCCAGCGTGATGTGGCTGGCATGGCTATGCTGCGGCGGCCACCAGGCGCTGCCGAAGCCATGCGCATAGCCATGCAGCAGTGACCACAGCAGCAGCAGCAACAGCAGCGGCCACTGCCGCCGGTTGCCGGAGCGGATCACCGGCACCGCTACCAGCACCAGCAGAGCAGGCAGAAACAGCATGTCCAGCGCCAGCGCGACAGTGCCGGGCCAGCCGCTCAGCCATGGTGCAGCAGCGGCCGGGGCCAGCAGAACACGCCCGGCAAGCCAGAGCAGAAACAGCAGCAACAGCGCCCTCCCATGCAAGGCCTGGGTGTTGGTCCAGTGCGCCACCGCAGTGAGCAGAAAACCCGTGGCCGCCGCCGGCACCATGCCGAACAACAGTTCATGCGCATGCCACTGCGGTGTCGCTGCCAGCACCGGCATGCCCAGATACAACAGCAGCCAGGCCGTGACCGGCAGCAATGCGGCCAGTGCGGTGGCGAGAAAAAACAGGCGAAACGGGCTGGCCAGCAGCATGGTTTTCATTATCACGTCCTGAGATGGCTTGGCTTCATTGTCTGATCAATTGCCGGTAGATTCGCGGCAATGCGGTGGCCAGTCCGGCCGGACGCGCGACGATGCTGTAACCGTGGCGACCGAACAATTGCGGAAAATACTGCTGTGCCTGCGCATCAATGGTGACCCCAAACACCACCAGCCCCTGCCGCCTGGCCTGGTGGATCGCCATGCGTGTGTCCTCCAGCGCATAGCGCCCTTCATAATAGTCGGTGTCGTTGGGCTTGCCGTCGGTCAGCAACAGCAACAAACGATGCTGTTGCGGGCACTGCCCCAACGCCTGACTGACATGCCGGATCGCAGCCCCCATGCGCGTGTACAGGCCCGGCTGCAGATGCGCGATACGCGCCTCCACTGCCGCACTGACCGGCTCGGCAAACGACTTGATGGTGTTCACCACCACACGCTGGCGTCGGCGTGATGTGAATGTGTAGATGGCGTGCTCATCGCCGCAGGCCTGAATGCCGTGTGTCAGCGCCAGCAGTGCCTCTTTTTCGATGTCGATGACACGCCTGTCGCCCACCCAGGCGTCGGTGGACAAGGAAGCATCGACCAGGATTGCAACCGCCAGATCGCGCCCCTGTTCCCGCCAGGTCTGATAGATTTTCTCATTGCCGGGCAAACCCGCAGCCTGTTCGGCCCGCATCGTCACCAACGCATCGAGATCGATCTCAGCGCCGTCGTATTGCCGCCGCAGCAGTTCCCGGCGCGGCCGCAGTGCCTCGAACTGGCGTTTGACCTGAACAATGCGCCGACACGTCTGCATATCCGGTTGCCACGGCTCTGCAGCCCTGGTGTGATCGGACTGATCCAGATACACCGCACACTGTTCCGGCAGCATGCGCCGTTGCCGGTAATGCCACTCCGGATACATCAACGGTGCCTTGAGTCGCTGCTGATCCACCGCTGTCGCGGCAATTTCCAGTTCCACCTGCAGTCGTGTCCCGGCTTCGCGCTGATGCTCACTCAGGGTGAGTTGCTGCATCGCCTCGGCGGTCTTGCGGGCATTGTCCAGCTCATCGTCTTCCACCGCCCGGTTGACGTTGATCATCTCCGCCCACGACAGCATTTTTTCAAACGGATTGAGCAACAGCGGATCCTCTCGCTCGGTCTGGTCCTGTTGTCTGCGCTCGGCGCGCTTGCGTTGCAAGCCCGGCTGCTCGTCCTCATCGGCGTCTGCAGGTGCCGCAGCATTACCGTCTGCGGCATGACGCCCGTCTCCCGCTGCCGGTGCCTGCAACTGTCCCCACAGTGGCACCGGCAATGGCGGCCGATAGGCATTGCTGGCATGCACAGCCGGTAGCGCTTGCAGACCAGTCACGAAACCATGCAGGTCTGCTGCCAGCCCCTGCTGCGGCAGGGCTTCACCCAGCAGTGCCAGAATCACCTGTTCCACGGCCTGTTCCTGTAGCGGCAGCGGTCGCTGCGGTCGCAGATCGCGCAACTGCCGGCACAGTCTTCGGTAAATGCCAGCGAGGCCGGGATAGTCCTGTTGCAAACCGCTGCTGGCAACATGCACCTGCCGCAACCAGAGCAGATCAGCACGCAACCGATCGCGCTGCGGGGGTGTCGGCTGCAGGCGTGACATGAATGCGCACAACCAGAAATACAGGTCGCGATTGTCTTTGCTCTGCGGAAACCAGCCAATGCTGGCCGGCAGAATCAGCTGCTCGTCGTGCAGACGGATTTCTGCCATCGATTCCTGCTGGAAGCCCAGTCGCTGGCGCCAGCGCAGACGGTGTGCACTGTCGCTGGCGGTGGTCGCGCTGAGACTTTGCGGGCCACCGCCCTGCGCACGAAAATACACCTGCAGTACAGGTGCCAGTTGCTGCAGTGTGATCACCGCATCGTCATGCCAGCGATAACTGCTGGCCGACGCCGCCCACTGGTGCCAGCGTTTACCGACCAGTTCCTCGAATTCATACCAGGCGGTCATGTTTCAGCGTCCATCCGACGCCATGACGCAGTGTGGATTGCCGCGATACCCTGCGAAAAAACGGGTGGCCGACTAAGCACCGAACGCATGCATGGCAAGTTCCTGCAAGGCCGCCATGACATCGTCATCGTCGGTCAACGGCTCCAGCAGGGTGTGGCGCACGGCGGTCTGTATGGGCATGCCGGACTGCACCAGCGTGGCGCAATAGACCAGCAGCCTGGTGGACACCCCCTCTTCCAGATCCTGACCTTTCAGCGCACGAATGCGCTGACCCAGGTTGACCAGGCCGGCACACAGATGCTGATCCAGTCCGGTTTCGGTGTGCAGAATCTCGACCTCCACTGCCGTTTCCGGGAAATCGAAAGCAATGGCAGCAAAGCGCTGTCGCGTGCTCGGCTTCAGTGATTTGAGAATGTTCTGATAACCCGGGTTGTATGACACCACCAGCATGAAGCCCGGTGGAGCCTGCAGTAACTCGCCAGTGCGTTCCAGCGGCAGCATGCGGCGGTCATCGGTGAGCGGATGCAGTACCACGGTGACATCCTTGCGTGCCTCGACCACTTCATCCAGGTAGCAGATGCCGCCCTCGCGCACTGCGCGCGTGAGCGGACCATCCATCCAGCGGGTTTCATTGTCCACCAGCAGGTGACGACCGGTCAGATCGGCAGCAGTCAGATCATCGTGACAGGCAATGGTGAACAGCGGCAGCCCGAGCCGGGCTGCCATGTGGCTGACAAAGCGCGTCTTGCCGCAGCCGGTCGGACCTTTCAGCAGCAGCGGAATCTGCTGCTGCCAGGCGCGCTCAAACAGCTCGCATTCGCCACCGGTGGCGCGGTAGTAAGGCAGCTGTTCTGCGGTCATACGGGCATGCGAGCGGCGCAGCGCCGTGTTCATGACGTCGCACCCACGGCAACATGCGCCGGGCCGGCCGGCAACTGTTCCCGCGCCGGTCCAAGCATGGCATACACGTACAACAGGGCACCGATGCAGACCACCACGCCAGCCCCCAGGCGCATGCCGAAAAACAGCTGCAGATAATCCTGAGTGGCCATGTACTGCTCACCGATGACCCGCTGCATGTGGGTCTGGATGATGCCGGCAAAGGTCAGGGTAAAAGTCATGAACGCCATGCCGCCGGTCATCAGCCAGAAACTCCACATGTTCAGGATCTGGTTGTACGGCTGTTTGCCGCGCAGTTGCGGCAGCGCATAGGCCATGATGGACAGGTTCAGCATGACGTAGGCACCATAAAATGCCAGGTGTCCATGTGCTGCGGTGATCTGCGTACCATGGCTGTAATAGTTCACCGCCGACAGGGTGTGCATGAAGCCCCAGACACCGGCGCCGAAAAATGCCGTGACTGTGCAGCCCAATGTCCACAACACGGCCGACTTGTTGGGATGATTGCGGCTGCCGCGCCAGAACATGTAAAAGGCAAATATCACCATGGTGAACAGCGGCAATACTTCCAGCGCCGAGAAGAAACTGCCGATCGGCTTCCAGTATCCCGGCGTGCCGATCCAGTAATAGTGGTGTCCGGTACCCAGCAGGCCGGAAAACAGCACCAGGCCGACAATCACATACAGCCATTTCTCAATGATCTCGCGGTCCACGCCGGTCATGCGGATAAGCAGGTAGGCCAGCAGCGATGCCATGATCAGCCCCCACACGCCCTCCACCCACAAATGCACCACATACCACCAGTACATTTTGTCCAGCGACAGGTTGGAAGGATTGTAAAACGCAAATAGCCAGAAAATCGCTGCCAGCCACAGCCCCATCAGCAACACCACGGAAATCGCCGTGCGCCGGCCTTTTTTCAGCGTCATGCTGGCATTGAACAGAAACATCAGAAAGGAGATCGTCAACAGCAGCTTGATCCAGGTCGGCTGTTCCAGAAACTCGCGCCCCTCGTGGATGCCGAACTGGTAGCTGACCAGTGCTGCGGCACCGGCAAAAACGAAAATCGCCAATTGGAGATAGGCCAGTTTCGGGCTGTAAATCTCGGTTTCGGCCTCTTCCGGCAGCAAATAATAGGTGGCACCAAAAAAACCGATCAACAACCACACCAGCAAAAGATTGGTGTGGCTCATGCGCACAATGTGGAAGGGCATGATCTCGGCCATGAAATTGGGCCAGAAATAGATCGCCCCCGCAACCAGACCAAACAGCACCTGACCCAGGAACAATGCCATGGCAGCGATAAAAAACGGATAAGCGACTCGTTGGCTTGCATATTTCATGATCTGCTCCTGATTCAACCTGCAATCGTGGGCGGCCAGCCCTGGGTGTCAATGCGACTTGTCCACTCGAGAAAGTCGATCAATGCGTCCAGATCCTCGTCGCTGATGTCAAATGCCGGCATCTGCCGTCGGCCCTCGATACCGGTGGGCTGCATCCTGATCCAGGTCTTCAGCGCCATGCGTGCGCCTTCCGGACTCTGCTCACCGCCATAGCGTTTCCACACGTTGCCCAGTTCCGGCGCGAAATAGGCCCCTTCACCGAGTATGGTGTGGCAATTGATGCAGGAATGCTCCTCCCAGACCTGCTTGCCGCGCGCCACCGAAGCGGTCAGTCCCTCCTTATCGGTGGACTCGTTAACGATGTAAAAATGGCTGTGGGCGGTGAGGCCGATAAAAATGGCGAAGAAAAACAGCGAACCGCCAAAAAAAATATTCCGCGCTGCATTCCGACTAAGACTCTCTATCATTGCATTACTCCGGTTGTTGTACTTTGTTGTTGCAATTCCGCATTGATTAAATTTTTTGCAACACTGATATTTCTGCCATCATGCAGCGCTTAAAACTGCGCCGACAGCTGCGCCCAGAGCTTGGTCACATCACGCATGCCAGCTGCCGGCACCTTGGCATCGTCGTTGAACAGCGCAGCCTTCAGCAGCAGGTTGATGTCCTCATTGAAGCGCACGGTGAACACGGCATCGAGTTCATCACCAAAATCGGCACCACCGGTCTGGGCTTCGAAGTGATGCCAGGTCACCCGCCAGCCGAAGCGGTCGTGTCTGCCGCCATAGCCGATGTACTGATCACGCAGACCGGCGTCGGGTGTGGTCAGAAACAGGTCGGCAAAACCGTTGAAGGCGTGCAATGTCGCCAGCGGAGTGCGGAACGCACCGCCACTGCCAGTGTCGCCGGTGAGCACTTCGGTACCGACCAGCAACGTGGCCAGCGGATGCAATGTCCAGGCCGGCTCCAGATACCAGTAATCGGCGGCAAAATCGACCGGGTTGTTGGCGACATCAATCTGATGGGCATATTCTGCGGTGAGGCCCAACTGATCACCGGGCATGGCCAGATCATCCAGTCCCCAACTGCCCAGATAGCGCAGCCCCAGTGTGCGCGTGGAAGACGCCGGTGCGTCGTTGGTATCGATGTGATACAGATAGCCCACCAACTGCTGCGCCGGTGTCAGCTGCCAGGCTGCATTGACCAGATGGGTATCATGATCGTGATCGGCCGCCGGCACATCGCCACCGAAAATGCGATTGACGTCGAGCACGTAATCGTACTCCAGCCGCAAGCCGTCAATGCCATCCCAGACCAGCCCGGCCGCGTCGTAGGTCTGCTCGTTCTGCCGCCAGCCGACGTTGCCGACAAAGCGGTCGTTGTCGAACTTGATGCGCTGCCGCCCCACGCGCAGGCGCAGCCCTGAAGCCGTCTGATACTGCAGCCAAAGCTGGTTCAGACGGGTGTCACCGGCATCGGCGACCACCGGAAACTGTTCCCGGCCCGGTGTGGTGCCGGCGCCGCCGTTGAAGTTGTCCACCCCAAGATCGGTGACGTTGTCGGCCTCGACCAGCAGCTGCCAGCCCTGCCAGGGCAAGGTCTTGAAATTTAGCCGTGAGCGCAGCGTCAGCGCGTTGGTATTGCGGGCAAAATCGTCGTCGTCAACAAACTCATAGCGACTGCGAAATCCCAAACCGACGTCACCAGCACTGAATGCCTCAGCAAAAGTGTCCGCTGTCTGCGCTGTTGCGGTGGTGTCTGACTGTGCCCGCAACGGGCTGCCGAAGCTCAGCAGCCCACTGAGGAACAGCATGGTCATTGCTGTTTTCATGGTCTCGCTCCCGGCAGCTCAGTAAACGTCGTGGACGGTGTTGTAGACGTTGAACTTGCCGGTAGGGGTGACGATGCGGGGATCGTCGATCACGTGTTTCAGCTTGCGCGTCTTGTCGTCGACGATGACGATGGCCGAACGCTGGTCCTTGCCATTCCAGACCGAGAACCACACTTCATCGCCGGCCTGGTTGTATTCCGGGTGCACGACACGTTTTGCGCCCTCACCCAGATTGGCCCACTCGGCAATCGGCAGCACCTCAAAGCCTGCGTCCAGATTATTGATGTCATACACCGCCACACTCTGGGAGATGCTCTCATCCGGGTGCAGCGGGGTGTCCACCCAAAGATTGCTGGACTTGTGATGGGTCTTCACAAACAGCGAACCGCCACCCTGGCCATGCAGCACACGCACCACTTTCCAGGCCTGTTCGGGATGACCTTCGGGATCGGTGCCGATGAAGGTGATTTCATCGCTGCCCAGTGCACTGGTGACCCAGACCGGGCCGAACTCGGGATCCACAAAGTTGGCACCACGACCCGGATGCGGAATCTTGGTGGCATCAATCAGGGCTTCCAGTTCGCGGTCACGGGAATCGACCACGGCAATCTTGTCGGACTGGTTGGCAGCGGTAAGGAAATAGCGACCGGTCACGTCCCAACCGCCATCATGCAGAAAGCGTGCGGCACCGATGGTGGTGACTGTGAGATTGTCGATGTCCTCGTAGTTGACCAGCAGAATCTTGCCGGTTTCCTTGACGTTGACGATGAACTCGGGATGCTCGTGCGAGGCAACAATGGCGGCCACGCGCGGTTCCGGGTGGAACTCCTGGGTGTCCACGGTCATGCCGCGGGTGGAAACGATCTGTTTGGGCTCCAGTGTTTTGCCGTCCATGATCACGTACTGCGGCGGCCAGTAGGCACCGGCAATGGCGTATTGGTCCTCATAGCCCTTGTACTTGGAGGTTTCCACCGAGCGTGCTTCCAGCCCGATTTTGATTTCAGCCACAATCGCCGGTGGATCCATCCACAGGTCGATCATATCGATCTTGGCATCGCGACCGATGGTAAACACATAACGGGTGGACGCCGATGGCCGCGAGATGTGCACGGCGTAACCGGTGTTGAGCAGCGTGATGATCTCCTTGCTGTCGCCATCAATCATCGCCACCTGACCGGCATCGCGCAGGGTCACGGCAAAGAAATTGTCAATGTTGCGATCGTGCTGCGGGGCGCTGGGCCGGTCTTCCGGCGGCACCATGATCTTCCAGCTGTCACGCATCTCCGCCATGCCCCATTCCGGAGGCTCGGGCGGCTCATGCTGCAGGTAACGCGCCATGATGTTGACCTGCTCGGCGGTCAGATCGCCGGAGGTGCCCCAATTGGGCATACCGGCAGGCGAGCCGTAATTGATCAGCGATTCCAGATAGGCGGTGCCTTTTTCACGCGTGATGTCGGTGGTCAGCGGTTTGCCGGTGGCGCCTTTGCGCAGCACACCGTGACAGCCGGCACAGCGTTCGAAGAAGGTTTTCTTGGCGAAGGCGAACTCATCGCTGGTCATGGGCGGGCCTTCCGAAGTGATCATGTCCTTGGCAGCATCTGGATCAATGCCCGACGGTGCCCCCTGATAGGCCAAATTGCCCGGCTCGGCACCAGGATGCGAGGCCGGTTCAGAGACCTTGGCATCGGCACCATCGCGAATCGCTGCGACCTGAGTCGGCTGAATGTCACCACCATCATTCCAGCTTTGCAGCACATAGGTCATGACTGCAGCAATGTCTTCATCACTGAGGTATGCCATCGGCGGCATCACCGCGTTGTAGGTCTTGCCATTGACCTCGATCTTGCCGGACAGTCCATGCAGCACATGATCCACCGCGCGCAGCGGATCGGCCTGCAGATAGTCGGAATCGGCGACCGGAGGAAAGGCTCCGGACAGGCCCTGCCCGTTGGGCTGATGGCAGGCGGCGCAGACGCGGCCATAGACCTGCTCACCCTGTGCCACCAGTGCGGCCACATCGGTGGCACCGGACTTCATTTCTGCGGCATGTTGCTGCAGGGCGGAGTCATTTGTGGGGCTGTTCTGGGCTAGACCTGGTGTAGATGAGGTGATGCAGAACAACAGAACAAGACTGTATAACAGCCAGGCTGCCGGCTGCCTGAACAGCGCTTGGCATTGCAGCTGGGGATCAATATGACCATGCAATGATGGATGGCGACAACTGTTCATGACTCGACTCCTGTGTTGGGTTGATGTCTAAACAGTACTCTAATTGTACTGATTAGCCGACAACTTGATCTGGGTCAAGTTTTCTACAAGTCACGCATCCGACCGTAACACCCTGCTGTCAAAAACTCAAACGCAGCGCCAGGCTGGCATGGATGCCCGGCTGACTGAGCACATCGATGTTGGGATCTCCCGGGGCGAAGCGGCGCACGTCGGGAAAACGCCAGTAGCGCTGGTCGGTGAGGTTGAACAGACCCAGCTGCCATTGCATCCACTCGCGCGGCTGCCACTGCGCGGTGAGATCCAGGATGGTGGCCGAGGGCGGCACAAAAAACGTGCTGTCAGTAAAATCGGTGCGATCCTGGCGGGCGATGTGACGCAAGCGTAGATCGGCAGAGATGTCCGCACGCGGTGTCCAGTTCAGCGCCAGCACCAGTGTCCACGGATTGACCGTGTTCAGCGGCTGACCGGTGACATCGTTCTCCCCCCTGGCCCAGTGCAGCCCGGCCTGCAGCGACCACGGCTGCAGCGCCTCTCCCAGCACGCCCAGCGATTGCCGCAGCGTGGCCTCGGCACCATAAATGCTGGCTCGGGCCAGGTTGCGCGACTGAAACAGCAGCACGCCGCTGTCCGGATCCGGTCCCAGCGCCACCCGGCTTTCGATGAAATCATCAAAATCAGCATAATAAAATGCCGCCTCGATGCTGCTGTCTGGCCCGAACCAGCGCAAACCGGTCTCGAAATTGTCCGAGCGTTCGGGCCGCAGCGCCGGATTGGGAATGGCCTGCAGATTGAACTGCGGAATGTCCAGGAACAGGTTGATGTCTTCCGCCGGTGGGGCGCGAAAGCCTTCGGCAAACTGGGCGTAGACGCTGAGCCGGCGATGCACACGCCAGCTCGCCCCCAACCGCAGCGTGAGCTCGTCGGTGCTCAGGCTGGTCAGCCGCTGCGGATCGGTAAACAGCGCATCGGTGCGGGCGGACAGATTGTAGTGATCAAAACGCAGCGCCGGTGTCAGCGTCAGCTCGCCGATGCTCAACTCATCCTGCAGATACACGCCGACCTCGTCAATGCTACTGCGCGGAAAATCCCGCAGCGGAAAGGTCTCGCCGAGCACCACATTGCTGCTGACGCCGCTGCTCAGATCAAGCTGGCTGCCATCGCGACTTTGCACCAGACTCAGGTGATCCCACTCCGCACCGGCCACCAGCAGGTGGCGCAGCCCTCCGGTGGTGAAATCCAGCTGGCCCTTCAGCTCGCCGCCATAGGCTGACTCGCGCAGGAAAAAGTCCCGCTGCAGCAAAAGCCCGGTGCCGCTGACAAAGCGCTGCTCATCGCTGCGCTGCACCGTGTCGCTGACCTGGCGATACCACATCAGACTGCTGCGTGGCAGCCAGTCCAGCGGTGGCAGCTGGTAATTCACGGTGATGCGGTCGCGTCGCTGGCGATCATCGCCGAGAATCTCGGTGGTGTTGCGAAAGCGGGCAAACCCCAGCACCGCCTGCAGATCGGCGTCGGTATCGCGGCGGAAATAATCGACGCTGAGGCGCAGTTCACCGCCATGATCCATGCGCCGGGTCCATTTGCCAAACCATTGATATTGCGTGTAATCGATCAGATCCGAGGGCACAATCCGCGCCTGGTTATCCGCTTGATTGCCATCGCGCACACTGGCTGACAGCAACAGACCATCACGCTTGTGCGCGTAGGCCAGTGCAGCGCTGGCCAACCAGCTTGCATCGACACCGAAATAGCCCAGCCGTGAACTCACCGCCGTGCTTTCACCGGGATCCAGCAGATCGTCTGCGTCCATCGTGGTCACCACCACGGCACCACCGATGGCATCCGAGCCATACAGGGCCGAGGCCGGACCACGCAGGATTTCCACCCGCTGAATGATTTCCGGATCGATGCTGGTGCGCGCGGCGTTGGCAAAGTTGCCGACATCAAACTGCTGTGGCAGTGGCACGCCGTCCAACTCATAGGCAACGCGGTTGCCACCGATGCCGCGAATGCTGATGCCGGTGCCGGCAAAGCGGGCGTTGTCAAAATCCACTTCCAGCGCCGGCTCATAGCGGGCGATGTCGGTGAAACGGCTGACCAGTTCTCGATCCATGCGCTCGCGGTCGATCACGGTGACCTGAGCGGCGACGGTGTAGAGTGGTCGCTCGGTCTTGCTGCCCACCACCACCAGATCGTCCAGCGCCAGAGATGCTTCCGCAGCAGGGTCGGCGTCGTCCTTGTCCGCCCCGGTCTGCGCCAGCACGGTTGCACAGCCTACCAGCAGCAGCATGGCCAGCAGACCACGCCGCATGGTGCGGTTATGGCGGTGTTTTTGTCGGTGGACAGGGATGAGCATCAAACCCTCCTGAAGTGAACGATTGCCGGGTAAGGTTCAGGCAGGCATGCTAACAAAGTTGTATCGCTGGCACTTGATCTGGGTCATTTATCCAGCTCATCGCCGCCACCGGCTGCGGCATTCCGGTTGTGGCCGGCAGCCCGGATCTGGACAATACCCAGCTCAGCTTTTTACCGGATACTTGCGCAGCTTGCGCTGCAGCGTGCGCCGGTGCATGTTCAGCTTGCGCGCTGCCGCCGAGATGTTGCCGTCGCACTCGGCCAGCACCCGCTGCACATGCTCCCATTCCATGCGCCGCACGCTCATCGGGTTTTCCGGTAACGGGGTTTGTGCATTGCCGTTGAGTTGGGCAAAGGCCTGACTGATCTGTTCGGCATCGGCCGGTTTGGTCAGATACTGCACCGCGCCCAGCTTGATCGCCTCCACCGCCGTGGCGATGCTGGCATAGCCGGTCAGCACGACAATCTGCATATCGGGCCGGATCGCCAGCAGCGGCTCAATCAATTGCAGACCCGACTCACCTTCCAGATTCAGATCCAGCACGGCGCGCTGCGGCAGCTGCTCGCTGGCCAGTGCCAGCGCCGTGGCGGTGTCGGTGGCACAGCAAGTGATGCAGCCACGTCGCTGCATGGCGCCATCGAGCACGCGCAAAAATGTGGCATCGTCATCGACCAGCAGCAGTTTGATGGCATCAGTCATGGTTTACCCGGGGTGCCGTGACATCATCAATGCGCACCGCTGCCGCCGGGATGCACACACTGACCAGCGTACCGCTGCCGGAACGCTGCATACGGATGCTGCCGCCAAGGCGCTCGATCACCGCGTGGGCCAGCATCAGGCCGATGCCCAGACCAGCGCCATTCTTGCTGCTCACCGGTTGTTTGCCGAGACGTTCGCGGATGCTGTCGTTGGGGCCTTCGCCCTGGTCAACAATTTCCACCAGCAATGCATCGCCGTCCATGCAGGCGGTCAGCTGTACCGGATCCGGGGCGGCATCGGCGGCATTGGCAAGCAGGTTTTCCAGCGCCTGCAGAATGGCAGTGTCGGCGAGCATGCGTCCCGCCTCCGGCGGACCAAGCCAGCGGCTGTGCAATTGCGCCAGTGGGTGCTGTTCGGCAAAGCGCTGCTGCAGCAGTGCCGGCAACGCATCAAATCGAATGGCATGGCCACCCTGCCCGGTCACCGCCTCACCATGCACGCCCAGGGTCGCCAATGCCTGCTTGCAGCGCTGCACCTGCTGCTGCAGCAACTGCAGCGAATCCTGCAGTGACGCCGGCAACTGCGAGCTGTCGGCACGCAGCTCGCCAAGCACAATGGCCATGGTGCCCAGCGGTGTGCCCAGTTGATGGGCGGTGCCGGCAGCCAGTGTGCCCAGCGCCACCACGCGCTCATCACGCAGGGATTTTTCCCGCGCCAGCGCCAGTTCGCGCTCGCGCTGCAACAACGCGCGGCCCATGTAGGCGGCAAAATACGCCACCAGTCCGGCCACCCCGACCAGCCCCAGCCACATGCCGATGAGGTGCAGATCAAACATGCTTTCCTGGGCCGCATGCTGGTGCATGCTGGTGTCGCCACGCCACAGCAGCAGGCTGTAGACACTCACCGCAAGCAGTGTGATGGGCCAGATGGAGCGGTTCTGCAGGGTGGCGGCGGCGATGATCACCGGCACCAGAAACAGCAGCGTGAACGGATTGGCGGCACCGCCGGTTAGGCTCATGAAAACAAAAAACACCAGCAGATCCAGCACCAGATTGGCACGGAAAAACGCCTCGGTGACCTCGCTGCTGCGGCGTGAGTACCAACGCACCCAGCCATTGCCCAGTGCATACAGCAGCAACAGCACGGCGGCTGCCACAGACCACTGCAGCAGATAAATGCCGGCAGCAGTCAGCGCCAGCAGCATGCCGCAACCACCGATGATGAACCAGCGCAGACTGACCAGGCGCGACAGGTTGTCCCGCAATATCGATCTTGGCATGGTCTCCGGCATTGGTCTGTCCTGCGATGATTGTTGTTGCTGTTTGCAGACTGGGTTTGTGCATGCCACCGGCAAAGCGGCTGGCCACACACAGCATAAGCCAGATTGCTGCGGCGCGGGTGCGACAATCTGTCGCATTGTCACGCCGGCGCGGCTGGCTATACTGCCCGCCACCAACAATAACAATAAATCATTAACATCATGAAATCCTTATATAACTTCCGGCTCTCCCTGTCTGTGCTGTGGCTGCTGCTTGGCTGTCTGTGTGTCACCAGCCTTGCCCCCAGCCTTGCCAAGGCCCAGGGGCTGGGTCAGAAAACCGCGATCAAGCTGGACAACATCATGGTCGAGGGCGATTTCGAGGAAGGCACCGAGACCTCGCCGACGCCGGAAGAAGCCCGCGAAGCCCTGCGCAAGATCGCTGGCGGCATCGGTTTTGTCGAAGCCGAGTATTTTCTTGATGAGTTTGCACAGAGTCTGGGCGACACCCTGGTGTTCACCCCCGGGGTGTTTGCCGACACCTCGGCGCAACGCGAAAACCGCATCTCCATTCGCGGGTCCGGTCTGGGGCAATCGTTCGAGCGACGCGGTCTGACGCTGTTGCGCGACGGCGTGCCGATCACACGCGCCAGCGGCTCCACCGAGTTTCAGGAGATCGATCCGCTGTCGATCCGCTACCTGGAAGTGTACAAGGGTGCCAACGGCCTGCGTTACGGTGCCGCCTCGCTGGGCGGTGCGGTGAACGTGGTCACACCCACCGGGCGCACCGCAGGACAGACCTGGTTTGGGCGCATCGAGGGCGGCTCGTTCGGCTCGCTGCGGGTCAACTCAAGTTATGCCGAAAGCGATGAAGACAGCGATTTCTACATCACCGCCACCGGTCTGCGCAGCGACGGTTTCCGCGATCACAGCGATGTCAAAAGCGGCTATCTGTTCAGCAATGCCGGCTGGCAGTTGTCGCCGAAGCTGGAAACACGATTCTATCTGACCACGCTGAGCGACAATTTCGAGCTGGCCGGCGCGCTGTCGCTGGAAGATGCGCTGGCCACACCGAAAGCGGTGTCGCCACCGGTCACCATCGGACCGTTTTTCCCCGGCGGCCCGGTCACTGTGCTCGATCCCGGCCCGATTGCAGACGACTGGGACCGCAACCTGGATGTGCTGCGCTTTGCCAACCGCACCGTTTACAGCGGCAGCGGCTACCGCCTGGAAGCCGGCTTCTGGTACAGCTACCGCAATCTGGATCACGCCATCACCCGCTTTGCCGGCATCATCGATCAGGACGAGCACGAATTCGGCCTGTTCACCCAGCTCAGTGGTGACAGCAGCCTGGGTGAGCTGCCGTTCGAGTGGCTGTTTGGCGTGCAGGCCAACAAGGGCAGCAACGACGCCCGTCGCTGGGCCAACGATTTTGGCCAGCGCGGAGAGCTGAGCGCGCGCAGCGACCAGGACGCCGAACAGGTGGTCAGCTATGGCCAGCTGGGCTGGAAGCTGGGTGAGCGCACCACCCTGCTCACCGGCGTGCAGCATTTCTACGCCAAGCGCGACAACCAGGCACGCGTCAACGATGTCACCGGGCGACTGGATTACCAGCAGTGGAACCCGCGCCTGGGCGTGCTTTATCAGCTCGACCCCATGGTGCAGCTGTACGCCAACATCAGCCGTTCGGCAGAACCGCCCAGCATCGCCGATCTGACCTCGGGTGGCGCGCTGGACTTCACCCCGCTGGGCGTGCAGACCGCCTGGACCGCCGAGTTGGGTTCGCGCGGCGAACGCAACGGTATCGCCTGGGATGTGTCGCTGTATCGCAGCTGGATCGACGGCGAGTTGCTCAAGTTTGGTGCTCCCGGCGCGTTCGGCTTTGTCTCGTTCACCGAGAACGCCAACAACACCATTCATCAGGGCATCGAACTGGGGCTGGATGTGCCGCTGTTTGCCGACAGCATGCTCTCGGCCGGCCACGAACTGGTGCTGCGCCAGGTCTACACCTACAACGATTTCCAGTTTGACAACGATCCCGGCTTCGGCGACAACCGCCTCGCCGGTGTGCCCGAGCACCTGTACATCTCCGAGCTGCGTTTTGATCACGTCAACGCCTGGTATCTGGCGGTGAACGTGCGCTGGGTGCCGGACGGCCCCTTCGCCGACTTCGCCAACACCGTGCAGGTACCGGGCTATGCCCTGTTCGGGGTCAATGCCGGGCTGGAGCTGAGCAGCAACGTCAGCCTGTATCTGTCCATCGAGAACCTGTTCGACAAGCGCTACATTTCCAATGTCACCACCAACGCCAACCAGACCGAAGAACAGTCGCGGCTGTTCACCCCCGGCCAGGGTGCCGGCGTGTTTGGCGGCATCAACCTGAGATTCTGAGCTGATTCTGAATCGGGAGCACTAGCATGGTCACCAGCACCGCCGACACCCTCAGCAAAGCCCGCAGCCAAAGCGCATGGGATGTGCGCAAATTGGCCATTCGCATTCACCAGACTCTGGCCTGGTTCGGTGCCGCCGCCCTGTTGATCTGGGGCACCTCCGGCCTGCTGCACATCACCATGGTCACGTTTGGTCCGCAACAGGCGGTGTTCTTTCCGCCCAGCCAACCGCTGCAATTGCAGGACACCACCCCGGTGCAGCAGATTCTGCAGCAGCATGGCATTGCCGAGGCGGCCCTGATCAAGGTGGTGGCCGGTGCCAGCGGCGCGCTGTTGCAGGTCACCGTCGACAGCGAGCAGCCACGGCGCTACTTCGACCTGCAGCGCGGTGCAGAACTGCCCGATCACGACGCCCAGCAGGCCATTTTTCTGGCCCGCCACTACCTGGCCACCGAGGCCGCCGTCAGCAGCACTGAATTCGTCACCGAATTCAGCGCCGACTACCCCTGGGTCAACCGCCTGCTGCCGGTGTGGAAAATCAGCTTTGCCACCGATGATCATCTGAACATTTACGTGCACACCGAAACCGGCAGTGCCGCCAGCGTCAGCAACGATTTCAAAAACCTGGTGCAAAGCGGCTTCGGCTGGCTGCACACCTGGGACTGGATGCCAAGCCAGGCGGAATGGCTGCGCGTGTTGATCGTCACCGTGCTTATCGGCTCGCTGCTGGCATTGGCCTTGAGTGGCGTCATCATGCTGGTGAAAATCCGCCGTCAGCAACGCGCCAAAGGGCTGCGCGGCTGGCACCGCATGGCCGCCTGGGTACTGGTGCTACCGCTGATCGGCATGAGCTTCAGCGGTCTGTTTCATCTGCTGGTGCAAAGCGGCAACGAACCGCAACGCATCCTGCAGCTGCCGCAGCCGATGGCGCTGGCAAGCATGGACTTTCCGATGCATGAACAGTGGCAGCAGATCAGCCAGGGACTGGACGTCAACGCCGTGTCACTGGTCACCAGCAGCGCTGGCGAGCCGCTGTATCGGTTGGGCCTGAAGGCCGATCAGCGCAATGGACCGCGCAGCGAACAGGCCATACGCAATGCCCGCTTCGAAGGCGTCAACCCGACCGGACCGGCAGTGTACATGAGTGCACGCAGCGGTGAAGTGTGGGCACCCGGTGATCGCGAACTGGCCATGCAGTATGCCGAACGCCACAGTGGACTCGACCGTGCCGCCATCAATGACATGCAACTGATCACCCGCTTCGGCATGAACTACGATTTCCGCAACAAACGCCTGCCGGTGTGGCGCATCGACTATGCCGCACCACACAACAAAACGCTGTTCATCGACACCGCCTCCGGTGCGCTGGTGGACACCTTCCAGCACAACCGCAAACCCGAACAGCTCAGCTTCAGCCTGCTGCACAAATTCAATTTTTTGCGCATGACCGGCGTCGGCCGCAACACCCAGAACCTGATCCAGGCCAGCGTCGTTGTGCTGAGCATGATCATGATGCTCGGCGTGGGCATCAAAATGGACCTGGACCGCCGCCGACGCCGCCGGCAGCAGGTGCTGTCGCAATAGCCTTAGCTGCGCTCGCCATAGACCGAGTTGTAATCGCTACAGCCTGGGCTTGGCAGCTGCAGAATTCAGCCTGGGACAAGACATCCTGCCTGCCTGTCAGTTTCCTTACTCCAGGCAGGTTTAACAAGCATAGGATGACAGCCAGACTTCATCTGGCAGAACAAAACCCTTGGCTGTCATCCCGACAGAGCGCTGTGAGCGGAGGGATCTTTCATCAACTGGCCACACTGCCACCATAGCAGCACGAGATCTCTCCACTGCGGTCGAGATGACAACCTAACTTGATCGCGAGATCTCTCCACTGCGGCCGAGATGACAGACTAACTTCACCCGGCAGAGCAATAATCTGGGCTGTCATCCCGACCGAGCGCAGCGAGCGGAGGGATCTCACTTCAAAAAACCCAGCAACACCAATCTCTCCCGACCAACACGGACGCCAAACACAGCCCAACCCCTCCCCTGCACAGCGGGGGAGGGTCGGGGTGGGGGCACAGCAAAACAAAGCCCAGGAGCGCCAGCGTGCCCGTTGGCAATGCTTGAAGCGAATTGACATTAAGCGCAGTCATCCCGAGCGAGCAAAGCGAGTAGAGGGTTCTTTCGTCAATTTGCCACACTGCTACCTTTGAAGTACGAAATCTCTCCAATGCGGTCCAGATGACAGCCTGACTTCATCTGGCAGAGCAAGCCTCAGGTGACCTGTGTCAATTCAATGCTGGCAATGCTCGCAGGTGCCGTAGACTTCGACCACCTGGCGTTTGGCCTGGAAGTGTTTGCTGCTGGCCAGGGCGGCGACGTCGCGTGACAGGCCGGCACCGTGCAGTTCGATGACGCGGTCACAGTTCTCGCAGATGAGAAACTGGCCGTTGTGGCGGTGTTCCGGATGGGCGCAGAACACGTAGGCGTTGATTGATTCCAGCTTGTGGATGAAGTGGTTCTGCAGCAGGAAGTCCAGCGCGCGGTAGATGGTTGGTGGCGCAGTGGTGCGGTTGTTGCCATCATGCCGTTTCAACTGATCGAGCAGTTCATAGGCCTTCACCGGGCCGTCGGCGGCGATGATCAGTTCCAGCACCTGGCGACGGGTTTTGGTCAGCCGCAGTCCTTGCTGTTCGCACATTTGCTGAACGGTGCTGATGCTGGCGGCTGAACTCATTGTCACAGTCTAGCAAATCCGGCCGTGCTCAGGTCACGGCGCGGTGGGTTTTGATCCAGTCGATCGCCGTGCTGATGCGTTGCAGGCTGCGTTCGCGCCCCACCAGCAGTAGTGTCTTGTCGATGGACGGCGACACCGAGCTGCCGACCAGCGCCACGCGCAGTGGCTGTGCCACCTTGCCCATGCCAAGTTCCATCTGCGCCATGACCTGTTCGATGACGTCATGCAGTGCCTGCTCGTGCCAGTCCGGCAGCGCCTGCAGCAGCGCCAGCAGCGCTTCCAGCACCGGCACCGCGACCAGTCGCAGATGTTTTTTGGCGTGCTCGGGATGGTAGTTATCAAAATCCATATAGTAGGCATGGCTTTGCGCGACCAGATCGCTGAGCGTGCTGACGCGTTCGCGCTGCACTTCGATGACATCGTGTTCCGGCGGGCCGCTGGCAAGGTCGATGCCGGCCTGCTGCCAGTGCCATTGCAGCTGTTCGCTGATGGTTGCCAGTGGCAACTGCCGCAGGTAATGCTCGTTGAGCCAGTTCAGCCGCTGCATGTCGAACACCGACGCCTTGCGGTTGACGTCTTGCAGATCAAACAGCCGGATCATGTCCTCGACCGCAAACAGCTCGCGATCGCCATGTGACCAGCCCAGCCGCACCAGCTGATTGAGCACGGCCTCACGCAGGTAGCCCTGATTGCGGAACTCGATCACGCTGACCGCACCATGGCGCTTGGACAGCGGCGCACCGTCTTCGCCGAGGATCATCGGCACATGACCGAACTTGGGTGGCTCCTGCCCCAGCGCGCGGTACAGGTTGATCTGGCGTGGCGTGTTGTTGATGTGGTCGTCGCCACGGATGACGTGGCTGATCTGCATGTCAATGTCGTCGATGACGACGCAGAAATTGTAGGTCGGTGCGCCATCGGCGCGGCGGATGATGAAGTCATCCAGTTCTTCGTTGTCGACCTCGATCGGCCCACGGGTGAGATCATGAAAGCCGGTGCTGCCGGACTGCGGATTTTTGAACCGCACCACCGAGCCGGTGGCGGCAGGCAGACCCAGATCGCGACAATGACCGTCGTAACGCGGCTTGCGCTTTTCACGCATGGCGGTCTCGCGCAGCGATTCCAGCCGCTGCTTCGAGCAGTGGCAGTGGTAGGCCAGGCCGTCGGCCAGCATGCTATCGATCTGCTGCTGGTAGATGGCATCGCGCTGGGACTGGAAATGCGGCCCTTCGTCCCAGTCCAGCTGCAGCCAGTTCATGCCATCGAGGATCGCCGCCACCGCTTCCGGCGTGGAGCGCTCGCGGTCGGTGTCTTCGATGCGCAGCACGAAGCTGCCGCCATGATGACGTGCAAACAGCCAGCTGAACAGCGCGGTGCGGGCACCGCCGATGTGCAGATAGCCGGTGGGACTGGGGGCGAAACGGGTTTTGATCACGGTGATTGCATGGCCTTGCGGGTCAGGCACTATTTTACATGATCTCTGGCCGGGATCAGTGCCATGTTGGGCCAGGCTGGTGCGGCGATGCTGCGCATTTCATCTTGATTGAGCAAGATCTCTCCGCTGCGGTCGAGATGACAGCCTGACTTGATTACGAGATCTCTCCACCGCGGTCGAGATGACAGCCTATGCTTGATTACGAGATCTCTCCACTGCGGTCGAGATGACAGTCAGACATTATCTGGCAGAACAAAACCCAGGGCTGTCATCCCGAGCGAGCGTAGCGAGCCGAGGGATCTTGCGTCAATTTGCCAGGCTGACATCTTTGAAATACGAGATCTCTCCGCTGCGACAGAGATGACAGCCTGACCTGATTACGAGATCTCTCCGCTGCGGTCGAGATGACAGTCAGACATTATCTGGCAGAGCAAAACCCAGGGCTGTCATCCCGAGCGAGCTTAGCGAGCCGAGGGATCTT
>JAHJQV010000048.1 GCA_018819105.1 Gammaproteobacteria bacterium | reverse complement strand
CTGGATATGATTTTTTTCAGCAGTTTAATTTCATCTTTACTTAAATTGATCTTTATAGGTGCTGGCATACTGGGCTCGGTTGGTCATTGAGTATGCCGATAGTATAACATTTCTTGATTAAGTTTAGGACACTACACTAGGCTGTGCGAAACAGCTTATTCCGGAATGAGTACGGTATCGATAACATGGATGACGCCGTTGCTGGCTTCCACATCGGTGGCCGTGACGGTGGCATTGTTGATGGTCACGGTGCCGTTATCGACACTGATGCTGACGCTCTGGCCATTGACCGTTGGTGCGCTGTCCAGGGTCACCACGGTGCTGGCAGGGTTGTTGCCGGGGATCACGTGATAGGTCAGGATGGCGGTCAGCTGATCCTTGTTTTCCGGCTTCAGCAGATTTTCCACGGTGCCTTCAGGCAGCTTGGCAAACGCAGCATTGGTGGGTGCCAGCACGGTGAACGGACCTTCGCCCTTCAGCGTATCCACCAGACCAGCGGCTTTGACGGCTGCCACCAGGGTGGAGAAATCGTCATTGCTGGCGGCTACATCAACGATGTCCTTTTTTTCGTGGTGGGCGGCAATGGCTGCCTGCATGAGTAGTGCGGTGGTAAAAGTGGCAACAATCAATTTAAGGTTTTTCATAAAAAACTCCATAAGTCATGGTTACAGGAGCCTGATGATTCGAGTTTTCCCTGAATTGGTTTCAAACCGTCTGCAATGCGATCACAGCGAGTGGCTATAATGCGCGCATCGCAAGCGAGGAATATGGTCATGCGTGGAATGCTGTTGTTGCTGCTTGTGCTGGGTTACAGCCAGCAGGCATTGGGCTGGGGCAAGACCGGCCACCGCGTCGCCGGACAGATTGCCGAACACTACCTGAGCGCGGAGACCCGTCTGGCGCTTGCCGAGCTGCTGCCGGCCGAAGGACTGGCGGAGGCTTCCACCTGGGCCGATTTCATGCGTGCCGACGCGGCCGAATTCTGGCAACGCACCGCCAGCCCCTGGCATTATGTGACGGTTCCGGCCGACCGTCATTACGCGGAGGTCGGTGCTCCGGAGGAGGGCGATGCCAACACCGCCTTGCAGCGTTTCCGGGCCACCCTGTTGGACCGTGATGCTGAACTTGATGAGCGCCGGCTGGCACTGCGCTTTATCGTGCACATCGTGGCCGATCTGCATCAGCCGCTGCATGTGGGCAATGGCAGTGATCGCGGCGGCAACGATTTCGAAGTGGTCTATTTTGGCCAGCCGAGCAATCTGCATCGGGTCTGGGACAGTCAGATCATCGACAATGAGCAGCTCTCGTTCAGTGAAATGTCTGACTGGCTGCAGCAGAAAATCACTGCTGATCAGTATCGCCAGTGGAACACGGCCGATCCACTGGTGTGGATTGCCGAGAGCGCCAGGCTGCGCGACCAGATTTATCCGGCCGATGTGCGTCTGTCCTGGGACTATGACTATCGCTGGTTGCCGGTCATTCGGCAGCGACTGGCCCAGGCGGGGGTGCGCACGGCGGCATATCTGAACGATGTGTTTGCCAATGCACCGGCGCAGCAGGATTGATCTGGTCGTGGCTTACAGGCAAAGCCGTTGCAGGCGCTCGCTTTGCTGCCGCACACAGCGACGACCTTCCTCGATGCTCTCGCTGGCGCGATAGAACTCAAGCAGCGCCACATCGCGCATCTGCGGGGACAGCACCAGATCCGGCGGGTCGCCCGCCATGCGACTGCGGGTAATGCGGTCGTGGACAATGTTGATGGACGCGGCAATTGAGTCGAACAGTCCCGGATTGGTCGCCGTGTCGTCGCTCTGGAAAAGATTCGCGGTGTAGTTGCGCACCCGATCCAGCAGTGAGGTTGGTTGCTGTGAGCCGGAACTGTTGTCGCTGCGACTTGCTGCCGGGTCTTTTTGCTCTGCTTCCAGATACTGACCGGCGATGCTGTCGTTTAAGTTGACGGCGATGACGATGTCGGCGTCCAGTGCCCGGCACACCGATACCGGCACCGGATTGACCAGACCGCCATCGACCAGCCAGTGGTGATTGTTGCGTATTGCCGGAAACAGTCCCGGCAGTGAAATCGATGCCCATACCGCATCCAGCAGCGGTCCTTCGCGCAGCCAGACCTCGCGTCCGCTGTGCAACTCTGTGGCCACGGCGGCATAAGTCTGGTCGCAGTCAGAGATTTGCAGATCATCGTCACACAGGTGTTTGTTCAGAAAGCGGTGCAGGCGATCGGTGTTGACGAAGCCGGAAAAAGTGCGGTTGATCTCGAAGAAGCGCGCTGTCTGCAGTTTTGTCAGTGACAGCACCCACTGCTCAAGGTTGTCCAGATTGCCGCTGACATAGGCCGCCCCCACCAGTGCGCCGACTGAGGTGCCGCAAACTATGTCCGGGCGTATTCCCATGGTCTCCAGTTCCTGGATGATGCCGATGTGAGCCCAGCCTCGTGCCGAGCCACTGCCCAGAGCGAGACCGATCCTGCGACGGGGCTGGTTCACGGTATTCTCGCCCAGGCGGGCAGCCTGACGTGAGCCTTGCAAGCCGTAGAGGTAAAGCAACACAATGTTGTCATACGGCCATTATAGCCTTTGGTCTGGCCGCGCATAAAAAAACGGCCGCTCAGTGAGCGGCCGTTGCAGACTGAATCTGAGTGTGATCAGAGATCCTCAAACCCGTCGAAGAACACCACGCCGCTGGTACCTTGCGCCTGTATCGTGAACGATTGCACAAACAGGTCGGTGGTGATCACGATTTCGGCTTCGCGCACACCATTGTCAGTCGGTGCGAATGCCACTTCGAAGCCGCAGAAATCGTCCGGATTCAACAGTGTGCCGGAACATGTATCCATGCTGAGCACGAAATCACCGCTGTCAACGCCAGTCAGGCTGATGTCCTGCACCTCGAAGTTCACATTGCCGGTGTTTTCGATCACTGCCATCTGATTCGGCGAAATGTCTCCAATCTCAAAATCACCAAAACTGATTTTTTCCGGCAGGATATCGATGCCGATCTGCTCACAGCGGATGGTGACATCGGTGACATCGGCACCGGCAAGTGTGCCACTGCCATTGACGATGTTGCAGTCCTGCAGGAATGGCTGGGCCAGCACGGTCACCTCATAGCTACTGAGATCAGGCAGCGTGTCAGCGAAGCTGAATGGTCCGCCATTGACCAGCTTCAACGTCTCCGCAGCATTGTTCTGCAGTACGACGAAGCTGCCCGGCTGCATACCAACGATGTTGCCGCCGATGCTGAACTCATCGGTGCTGCAATTGACGTTGACGTTGCTGACATCCGCCGCTGCAATGCTGCCATCGCCGTTTTCCACCACACAGGTCTGGCTTGGAGTCTGTGGCTGAGCAGCCACAGTGACGCTGTAACTGCTTTGATCATCCAGTGCGGTGGTAAAGCTAAAGCTGCCGTCCGCATTGATGGCCAGATCATCACCGGCGTTGTTCTGCAATACCAGGCCCGTGCCGAGCAGACCGGAGACGCTGCCGCCAACGCTGAACTGGTTGGTAACACAGGTCACGGCCACATCGGTGACATCGGCACCAGCAAGGGTGCCAGCGCCATTGCTGACAGAGCAGGTCTGGCTGGGTGATGTTGGCTGGGACAAGATGGTGACGTCATAGACGGAACCGTCATCCAGTGCGGTGGCAAAGCTAAAGCTGCCATCGGCGCCGACGGCCAGATCATCACCGGCGTTGTTCTGCAATACCAGGCCTGTGCCGAGCAGACCGGAGACGCTGCCGCCAACGCTGAACTGGTCGGTGACACAGGTCACGGCCACATCGGTGACATCGGCACCAGCCAATGTGCCAGCGCCGTTGCTGACAGAGCAGGTCTGGCTGGGTGATGCTGGCTGGATCAAGATGGTGACGTCATACGTGGAACCGTCATCCAGCGCAGTGGCAAAGCTGAAGCTGCCGTCCGCATTGATGGCCAGATCATCACCGGCATTGTTCTGCAATACCAGGCCTGAGCCGAGCAGGCCGGAGACGTTGCCGCCAACGCTGAACTGGTCGGTGACACAGCTCACGGCCACATCGGTAACATCGGCACCAGCCAATGTGCCAGCGCCGTTGCTGACAGAGCAGGTCTGGCTGGGTGATGCTGGCTGGGT